>CAYWXI010000012.1:0-103032 GCA_964462015.1 uncultured Bacteroidales bacterium
TCAATCCTTTCAGGATTGGAATTCCTTTTATGAAGTAAAGATATAAATCTTTTTGCAAGCATTTTGCAAAAAAAATGACTTTGAAATGTGTATTTTTCATTTCTATCACCTCAAAATAAATTTTAGCCCCTTTTCTTTGTGTAATTTAGTGTTCCTCAGTGTAAATCTGTGGTATAGCTATTACACAATTTACTCAAAGGATCCTCAATCCCGAAAACTTTCGAGACACAAAGAAAAAATAGGTCAATATGAATTCTCTCTAAGCCGGGAAGTCTGAATTTAATATAAATTTTTTTCATCGCCATTTTAGTATTAACCTCAATTATTCATATAAGCCGCGAATCCGCTAATATTAAATAAATTATGATATTTGCTGTTTAAAATCATTCGCGAATTAGCGGCTAATTTATAACAGATTATGAAAGTTGAATTAATCAGGTTAAATAAAGGCGTCCCCGTAAATTGTTAATAAATCGTTAAAATTATTTATACTACAAATTTGATGGAAAATTTAAATGGAAAAATAAGAAAATATACCAGAAATAAGTTATCTTATCCTACAGATGAGGCTGTTATGAAGTCAACCTATTTAGCAGTAAGAGAAGCTACAAAGAAATGGAATATGCCTATCAGAAACTGGGGCTTGATTCTTAATCAATTTTTAATTATTTTTGAAAACAGATTAAAATGAATAAAATTTTAATTTACACACTTCACGGGATAGTGTCATTTCCTTTGTGGCTTAGCCCCTTTCGAGATAGTCACGGGGTGACTCAAAGTCACCCCGTGACTTTACCCCAGTATCTTGTATCCAGAATCCAACATCCAACATCCAGCATCCAACATCCAGCATCCAGTATCCAGCCTCTTGTATCCTGCATCCAAATCACTCAAACGTCTGCAAATCGTATAGTTTCTTATAAACACCTTTTTGTTCTAAAAGTTTTTCGTGAGTTCCTCTTTCTGCTATTTCTCCGTTTTGAATTACTACGATTTCATCGGCAAACTGAATAGTCGATAATCGGTGAGCTATTACGATTGAGGTTCTGTTACTCATGACTTTTGCCAAAGCATCTTGAACCAATCTTTCCGATTCGGTGTCGAGGGATGAAGTTGCTTCATCGAGAATTAATATTGGGGGATTACGAAGCACGGCACGGGCAATACTTAGTCGTTGTCGCTGTCCACCCGACAGTTTTGTGCCACGATCGCCGATATTTGAATAATAACCATCTTCAAGTTTGGAAATAAACTCGTGTGCATTAGCAACTTTTGCCGCTTCAATAACATCGTTTTCCGTAACGCCTTCCATTCCGAAAACTATATTATTATAAATTGAATCATTGAAAAGTATTGATTCCTGACTGACCATACCCATCAATCCGCGAACATCTTTGATTCGATAATCAGTCAACGGAATATTATCAATCAGGATTTCTCCCTTAACGCAATCATAAAATCGTGGCAACAGGTCAACAAAAGTTGACTTTCCTCCTCCCGATTGCCCGACGAGTGCAATAATTTTTCCTTTCGGAATTTTAATATTAATATCTTTTAATACCCAATCATTAACATATTTGAAATTTACATTTCTGTATTCTATTTCTTTGTTAAAAGATTCGATGTGTTTTGCATCGGGTTTTTCGGTAATAACCTCTTCGGCATCGATTACCTCAAATATCCTTTCAGCCGAAGCAATTCCTTTTTGTATGTTGAAAAAGCCTGTGGCAAAAGTTTTTGCAGGTGGGATAATTTGTGAAAATATTACAATATAAGTTATGAAAACTTCGGCAGAAATTGAAGGATGGTCGTCAAGAACAAGTTTTCCACCAAACCAAAGAACAATAACAATTACCATTGACGACATAAACTCACTTAACGGCGATGACAGGTCCCTTCTGATATTCAAACCAATCATTAATTTAGTGTATGATTGATTTAATCCCTTAAACCGGTTATTTGTAAACTTTAAAGCATTAAATGCCTTGATAATCCTGAGTCCGGAAATTGTTTCTTCGATAACCGACAGCATCCCGGCTAATTTTGCCTGGCCGATTTTTGATGTTTTCCTTAAACTTTTTCCAATTCGTCCGATGATAAATCCGGCAATCGGCAGAATAATGACAACAAAAAGTGTTAGCCGTGGACTCATCATAATCATTGCCGTAAAATATGCAATGATCTGTATAGGATCGCGAATTATCATTTCGAGATAATTCAGGATAGAGACTTCGACTTCCTGAACATCGGTAGTTATGCGGGCAATTACATCTCCTTTTTTTCGCTTTGAATAAAATGAAAGAGGAAGAATTAATATTTTTTTATAAATATCGTTACGGATGTTTTTAATTGCTCCGGCTCTGATAATTGCAAGTAAAACCATTGCCGTAAAACGAAACAAATTGCGTAGAAAAAAGGAAATTAAAAGAAAAATACAAATAAAAATTAATGCATCTGTTTTACCATTTTCAATAATTATCTGGCTTATTTGATAGTTCAAATATTGAATTAAAGTATCGTAATGAAATGAAAAATCAGGTGCTGAGCTAATAAGTTCATCTTTCCCGAAAAGCAGGCTTAAAAAAGGCACAAGCATTACAAATGAAAACAATGAAAAAATTGTCGCAAAAATATTAGAGAAAATATTTAATGTTGCATATCCCGAATAAGGGCGTATGTATCTCAGTATTCTATAAAATTTATTCATTTTTTCGACTTTGAGGCAAAGATAAACTTTAAGAATTATATGCAAATAAAAAAATAGAACACTGATAACGCTGATTTGACTGATCTACACTGATTTTTATCTGTGATTATCCGTTTAATCCATGTCATCCGTGTTCTATTCATTAAAAAATGTGTAAGATAGATTAAAACGAATTAATACCCGTATAATTTTCGGGAGTCAATTGTCTCAATTCATCTTTCACCGAATCAGAAACTTGCAATTTATCAATAAAAACAGAAAGAGACTCCTTAGTAATTTTTTCATTTGTTCGTGTGAGTTTTTTTAAGGTGTCATAAGGATTCGGATAATTTTCTCTTCTTAAAATAGTTTGAATACCTTCAGATACAATTGCCCAGTTATTTTGCAGATCACGTTTGATTGCATTTTCGTTAAGCATTACTTTATTTAATCCTTTTAATAAAGACTTTATTGAAATGAGAGTATGAGCAAACGGAACGCCGTTATTTCTTGTAACCGTTGAATCGGTTAAATCTCTTTGTAATCGTGAAATAGGAAGTTTTGCCGATAAAAATTCAAAAAGCGAATTGGCAATTCCGAGATTACCTTCCGAGTTTTCGAAATCAATCGGATTAACCTTATGAGGCATAGCCGAGGAACCAACCTCATCAGCATTAATTTTTTGCTTAAAATAATCCATTGAAATATATAACCAGAAATCTCGTGTAAGGTCAATCAGAATAGTATTTATTCTTTTAAAACCGTCGAAAAGAGCAGCCAGATTATCGTAATGTTCAATTTGAGTAGTTACTTTTTGGCGTTCGAGGCCCAAATTATTTTTAACAAAATTGTTTGAGAATTCAATCCAGTCAATTTCAGGATAAGCTGCAAAATGAGCATTGAAATTACCTGTAGCACCTCCGAATTTTGCGGTTATCGGAATGGATTTTATCTGTTTTAGTTGTTGTTTTAACCTGTCAACAAAAACATAAATTTCTTTTCCCAGATAAGTAGGGGAGGCGGCCTGTCCATGTGTTCGGGCAAGCATGGGGATTTTTTTCCATTCTTTTGCTTTTTGTTCAAGCCTATTAACAAGCTCGTTTAGTAGTGGAAAAATAACATCGTTAAGACCTAATTTTAAGGCATAAGGAACAGCCGTGTTATTTACATCCTGAGAGGTTAATCCGAAATGAATAAATTCTTTGTATTCGCTCAATCCTAATTTATCGAATTTTTTTCTTAAATAATATTCAACCGCTTTAACATCGTGATTAGTCTTTTTTTCAATTTCCTTTACTTCGTTCGCATCTTTAAAAGTAAAAACTTTGCTGATTGAACGCAATTGATCATGAATTTTTGAATCAATATTTATTAATTGTGGTAAAGGAATTTGGCTTAAAGCGATAAAGTATTCGATTTCAACAAAAACCCTGTAATTAATAAAAGCAGCTTCCGAAAAATAATAACATAATGCTTCAGTTTGCTTTCTATACCTTCCGTCAACCGGTGAAATTGCATTGATTGGTGTTAAGTCCATGGTTTCAAATTTTTATGTTAAAATTATCTCTTCCCAAATTGTTAGCAATATAGTAAAAATAATATTAACTAATCAATATAAAATTAATAATAAAATTTTTTTAAGAGATATTTAGAATTGCGATTTAAATAAAATCTTTTAGCTTTGCATTCATATATATAAATATATTATTTTATAAAAATACAACAAAAATATTGATTTAAATTAAATACAATGGATGATTTAATCTATTTAGATAATGGTGCTACCTCATTTCCAAAGCCTAAGGAGATGTATGATTTTATGAATGACTTTTATAGAACACATGGTGTTAGTCCCGGAAGATCGGGCTATGACTTGTGTATGGCAACCGAAGAGGTTGTTCACAGCACCCGGGTATTATTAACAAAGTTATTCAATGGGACAGACCCTAACAGGCTTACATTTAGTTATAATGCAAGCGATTCTTTGAATTATATTTTAAACGGACTAATTGAACAAGGTGACCATGTAATTACTACCAACCTTGAGCACAATTCTGTATTGCGCCCCTTATATCACAAAAAAGAAGAAGGTGTTATAGATATTACCTTCATTCCCTTTGATAAAAATGGATATATAGACCCTGATGACATTAAAAAAGCATTTAGAATAAACACAAAATTTGTTGTTATTAATCATGCATCTAATGTTATCGGAACAGTTCAACCAATTGCAGAGATTGGTAAATATTGTAGAGAAGCAGGAATTATTTTTGTAATTGATGCCAGTCAGTCATCCGGAATTGTTGAAATTGATATGGAAAAGATGAATCTTGATGTGGTTGTATTTACAGGACATAAGTGCTTGATGGGCCCTACCGGTATCGGAGGTTCCTATGTCCGTGAAGGTGTTGATATTAAAATCACCAGAGCCGGTGGAACAGGTGTTCGTTCAGCTTATCCTTTTCATCTGGAAGAATACCCTTACCGTCTTGAAGTTGGAACTTTAAATTTAGTTGGTGTTGCCGGATTAAATGCAGGAGTCAAATGGGTTAACAAACAAGGGATTAACAATATACACAAACAAGAAATAGCACTCTGGGATAAGCTAAGAAAAGGCCTTCAGGATATAGAAGGAATAACCACATATTGTGCTAATAGTCCTGAAAACAGAATCGCCGTGTTGAGTTTCAATATCGAGGATTGGGTTGCATTGGATGTTGGAACCATGTTAGACGTAGATTATAATATTGCTTGTAGAACCGGATTACAATGTGCACCATTAGTACACCGTTATATGAATACTGAAGAAATACATGGTACTGTAAGATTTGGTATAGGCCCATTTAATACTGAAGAACATATTGATGTCGCCTTAAATGCCGTAAAGGAAATCGTTTCATTTAAACAATAGCAATCAATTAAAATACTCTCTATGCTAAAATTAACAGATGAATATAAGCGAATAAGAGGATTAGCAAGCTTAGTTGGAAATACGCCATTATTGGAAATTCATTACAAATATAATGGCAAAAAAAATAAGATTTATGCCAAAGCTGAGAATTTAAATATGACCGGTAGCATCAAAGACAGGATGGCCTATCATATTTTATTGAAAGGGTATAAAAGAGGAATGCTAAATCATGGGAATATGATTATTGAAGCAACAAGTGGCAATACCGGCATTTCATTTTCAGCAATTGGCAGGGCCATAGGATATCCTGTTACCATTTTTATGCCCGACTGGATGAGTAGAGAAAGAATAAATCTGATAGGTGGATTAGGAGCAAAAATTAACCTGGTTTCCAAGGAAGAAGGTGGTTTTTTAGGTAGTATTAGTATGGCCGAAGAACTGGCGAAATCAACCAGTAATAGTTTTTTGCCACGACAATTTTCTAATTCTGATAATATTGAAGCACATTATAATACAACAGGACCTGAAATATGGTGGCAGCTTAGATACAAATCCATGATTCCGGATGCATTTATTGCCGGTGTTGGTACCGGTGGAACCATCATGGGAACGGGGCAGTTTCTAAGAGAAAAAAATCCAAAAATTAAACTTCATCCACTTGAACCATCAAACTCACCGACTCTTTCAACCGGATGTAAAGTTGGTAAACACAGGATTCAAGGTATATCAGATGAGTTTATTCCCTCTATCTTAGATCTTAGTAGTCTCGATAAAATTATAGATGTTGACGATGGTGATTCTATCATTATGGCGCAAAAACTGGCTAATGAATTAGGTTTAGGTGTAGGTATTTCTTCAGGGGCAAATTTAATTGGTGCTATCAAGGTACAGCAGGAACTGGGACCGGATGCTATTGTTGTGACTGTTTTTCCTGATGACAATAAAAAATACTTAAGCACGGATCTATTAAAAGAGGAAACAGTAAAAGATGGTTTTTATTCTCCGGAAATTAAACTTATGCAGTTTAGGGCATTAAAGAGAGTATGTCATACTTGTTGTGACCCGGAAGAATGTTTGGAACACAATCAGGATCTTGAAAATGCACCTTTACCTGTTTGTCCGCGAAGATATTAATTGTATTTCCTAATCTAAAACAATGGCCTCTGCAACTATTTCGCCAATAGTTTTAATTTCAACACCAAGTTTATAATCAAGGTTCAAACCCGTTAACTGGTCGATACAATTATGACATGGAGTTGCAATAATTTTTGCACCTGTAGCCCTGATTTGATCAGCTTTTATTCTTCCCGATTCAACCCTTCTTTCATTATACTCACTCATAGCAAGTTGCCCGCCACCTCCGCCGCAACAATAATTGTTTTCACGATTTGGTGTCATTTCGACGAAATTTTCAACAGCATTTTTTAAAATAAAACGTTGTTCTTCAATTATACCTCCCGCCCTGACTAAGTTGCAAGGATCGTGAAGAGTAATAAGTTTAGTGTTTTTTGAAGGATCTAGTTTTATTCTTCCTGAGCGAATATAATCAGCAATTAATTCAATTACTGTTATCACTTTAAAAGGATATTTTTTTTCAATCCAGTTTGGCCCTTCCCATCTGATTGCTCTTGAACCATGACCGCATTCAGCAAGTACAAGGGTTTCAGATCCAAGAATATTCATTTCATTGCAGAGACGATTTGTAAGTTCACGTGCACCATCTGTATCACCTGAATAATATGAATAATTTGTTACATCATAAGTATTTGTAGATATCGTCCAGCTTTCTTTAGCAGCATAAAATATTTTGGCCATTGCACTGATCGAAAGCGGGAAAAATTTTGGTTCACGAGGGTTTAACGTGTACATAATTTTCTTACCCTTTTGGTCTCGCGGGATTTCTGCTGCATCATCTTCCACTTCCATTTGAAGGTCTTCTTCTAACCATTCCAGCGTATCAACAAACTCATCACGCTGAATCCCCATATTATTACCTGTATTTATTGCTGCATCAATAGTTGATTGTAAGCCTTTTGGGACAAGGTCCATTTCAGTAATCATACTCCTGGCCGATCGTACAAGGAAAGGAATATCAACACCTATTGAGCAATGCACCGAACAACGACCACACATTGTACATGCACCAAATAAAACATCGATCATTTCTTCGATTGTTTTATCGTTAAAATCCTTTGCTCCAACAAGTTTTGGTAAAAATCGTCCGGCAAAAGTATGATATCTTCTGTAAATTCCTGCAACCAAATCTACTTTCCTTGCAGGTATAAACCGTTCGTCTTTAGTGGCAAGATAATAATGACAAGATTCGCCACAAAGCCCGCAATGAACACAGGAATTTAGATGTGTAATAAATTTTCCGTTAAGTTTACTGTCGAAAACATTTAATGCTTTCTGTTGTTTATCTGTTAAATTTGTTCTCATTCCTAAATATTATGTTTTCGTATTGGCCAAACTCCCCGCCATCCGTAAAAGAAACCAAGATGAATGCGTGAAGTAAAAAAATAAATCGTATGTCTAAGCTTTCCGATAGGCAAATAAAGAAATAATATGGTAGAATAGATAAGTAAAACCGATAATATTTGATTATTCAAAATAGTAATTGCTAATAAAATGTGAAAACCCGTAACCAGAATATTGCTAATATAATCATCCGGATTCGATAGGTTTCTTAATTTTGAGACTACAATTCTTTTTATTAAAATAGATAAACCACATATGGCTGAAATAATTAATAATATTGAAGATGTAAGCTGTAACCATTCAGGTAATTGAATGTTAAAAAATAATACAATTAAACAAAAAATACCCCAAAAAGTACCAATATGAAAAATCATCCCGGCAGTATAAGTAGGCAGATGAAGATAGGCGGTTTCCTTTTTAGTTGGCGACATAGCACCCGTAAATGAATAAAAAATTGCCGGTATAGTTTTTCCGAGAGGGTGCGAGTAATCTTTTGGTAAACCGGATGATAAGACTTTAATAAATTGGATAAGACAAGATATAAAGCATAATGCAAATCCGGTAAGAAAAATCCAATGATAAATTGTAAACATGCTCACAAAATATTAAATTTCAAATTAAATGAATACCATAAATAATTTAAGGCTTGTAATTTGTTGAATTATCAAACAAAAAGTACTTTAAATAACTACTATTTAGGTTTTTGTTCTATACACAGCCGTCAGGTTTTGGAAGTCCTGCAATTTTACAGGCACCTCTTGCCGGTCCTAATGGAAAAAGTTGATAAATTTCGCGTAATCTCAACCCGGTATCTTTACAAATATTTCTAACCATTGGGGCCATATCATTTTCTTCCCAATGTGATCTGATAAATTTAATCACCGCCCAATGCTTTTCATTTAGCTCACCTGTTCCATCATTATTTGCAAATAACCTTGCTACTTCCTCATTCCATATTTCAGGTTTCTGCAGGAAACCGTCTCCATCAACTTCAAATTTTTTCTCGTCAATAATTATTTCTGACATATCTTTTTTTATTGTAAATCGTTTATAAAAATTGTTAATTATATTTTTTTTTGACAAAAATATGACATTTCATTACAATACCAAATTCTTTATAACCATATATCAATATAATTATTTTTGTAGCTATATAATAAATTGATAATTAGGATTTAAGAATTAATAGGAGAGTGTTGTTTTTTTACCGTTCATGTTGCCACTAAGATATTATGGTCATGCTAATCCCTCCTTAAATTTTCTCATATATTATTTTGATAATAATTTGCAAATGCTGCAGCAAAAAATTTTGGCATAATTTTTTGAAGGTTTTATTGCTTTTGCATCCATATTGTCGTATATTGCAACGAATTTTATGTTTTGAGATTAAAATAATTAATAACTAAAATTTTTTTGTTATGAAGGCTTTAACTAAATGGAAATTTCTAATATTATTAATTATCAGCATAATATCACTTAATGCCAGGGCACAAGTAATTCCTGAATCAAAAAGAGTTAATTGGACAAATGCCGGATATTATGGTGAGACCCCTAATCCCTCCACTGTTGTGAATGTAATGGATTTTGGAGCCTTAGGTAACGGAACTACAAATGATTATCAAGCGATTATTGATGCCATCAATGCATTAGGAGGAAATCAGGGAGTTGTTTATTTCCCTCCCGGAAATTATCTTATTCAGTCCACTTTATCTCTACCGGATAATGTTATTTTAAGAGGTGAAATGCCTGAGTTTACGACTTTAAGTTTTAACTTCGGCGGTGCTTCATCAACCTGTATTTCTGTTTCAGGAAGTACGGCAAGTGATTTTCAATCCATTAATTCGGGATATTTAAAAGGCTCTAATTTAATTACAATCACCGATGCCTCGGTTTTTTCAATTGGTGATTTTGCTGAGATCAGAGAGGAAAACGGATCATGGGATTCAAACCCAATAAGCTGGGGTGACTATTCTGTTGGGCAAATAGTAAAAATTACAAATATTTCCGGTAACGATATTGAAATTGAGGAAGCTATAAGAATTAATTACGAAGCCGGATTAAATCCGGAAATCCGGAAAATTAATCCACGCACAAATGTTGGTATTGAATGTTTAAAAATTGTGAGAGAAGATGACCCGGGATCGGGTGCAGGTTATAATATTTATTTCGGGAATTCATATAATTGTTGGGTTAGCGGAGTTGAAAGTGATGTAAGTGCCGGAAGCCACATCTATATTACTACGAGCATGGGAATTGAAGTCAGTGGTTGTTTTATTCATGACGCTTTTTTATATGACGGGGCTGGAACTCATGGATATGGAGTTACCTTAAATCACCATTGCGGAGATTGTTTAATTGAAAATAATATTTTCAAACATTTGCGGCATGCAATGATGGTGAAAACCGGAGCAAATGGTAGCGTTTTTTCATACAATTATTCAATTGAACCTGTTCGTTCAGAACCAATAAGTGATTTCTGTGGAGATATTTCATTGCATGGACATTATCCTTTTGCTAATTTATTTGAAGGAAATATATGCCAAAATCTGATAATAGATCATTACTGGGGCCCATCAGGGCCATTTAACACCTTCTTCAGAAACAGGATTGAGTGGTATGGAATAATAATGTTTGCTCCAGAAGGTTCACCTACCGATGAGCAAAATTTTGTTGGAAACGAGATTACTAAAGGTGGTTATAACTGGATTATTGAAATATATTACGGACTTTATTATATTTTAACCGGTACAGGTCATTTTACTCATGGAAATAATATTGATGGAGAGATCAAGCCTCCGAATACAAATTATTTGCCCGACACTTCATATTATTTATCCGGTACCCCTGAGTTTTGGAATGTTTCTTCAGAACTCCCGTCAATTGGAATACCGAATGTGTTGAATTCCGGGACTATACCTGCAAAAGAAAGATTTCTTGAAGGCGAAAATCTTGTTTATAAACAGCTTATGGCAAATGCAGGCGAGAATGACACAATTTCTTCAGGCGAATCGGTAAGCTTAAGTGCTTTTGCTTACGGTGGTACACAACCTTACAGTTTTCAATGGTCACCTGTTGAAGGTTTGAGCGACCCGAATATTCAAAATCCTATTGCATCACCTGAAAACACAATTATTTATACACTCACTGTAACTGATTCGGATGAAAATACAGCAATTAGCTCGGTTGAGGTTTTTGTGTACTCATCTTCAATAACTCAAACAATTGACCTGTCAGATGGTTATCAATTTGTTTCATCATATTTATTGCCTGATGAGCCTGATTTGATGATCGTACTTGATGAAATTCTAAATGATAATCTTGGTTTTGTCAGAAATTCGGATGGACAAATGTTTAGGAAAATCGGACCTATTTGGGTGAATGGAATCGGTGACTGGATAAGCACTGAAGGATATTTGTTCAAAATGAATAATCAGGATATCCTGAATATTGAAGGGGAAATGATTGATCCTCAAACTCCGATTGAATTAAATTTTGGTTATCAAATTATCAGTTGTCTGCTTGATACTTCAATAGATGCAATGGAAGCTTTTGCAACCATATTAAACGATAATCTAAATTTCATAAGAAATTCAGATGGATTAATGATTGTGAAAATAGGCCCAAACTGGGTTAATGGAATAGGGAATTTAATTCCTAATGAAGGCTACTTAATTAATATGAATAATCCGGATATTTTGATCTATCCGAATATTGAAAAATAAAAAAGAATATTTATTTTTGACTTATAAAAAAAACAATATATATTTGTATTATGAAAATTAATTAAAAAACTAAAATAAATCTATGATGAGAAAATTTAAAAAATCGATTTTTTCGATATTTATCATTCTGTTTATGCTGTTAATGGCATTTCAGTCATGTAAAAAAGATTTGAATAAAATAGTGACACCTACATTGAATCCTACTATGTCGGTTCCTCTACTAAATACAAATCTGACATTAGGACACTTACTCGAACAGGATTCTAATCTAATTTTTAATCCTGATAGCTCAATAAAAATTGTTTATAGTGATGATTCATTATTTTCGATTAAAATAGATGATATTGTAAAGATACCTGAACAGGAAGATGTTATTGAGCATTTTGATCTTGGTATAATTGAAATGGAAAATGTTACAATAAATGAACAAGTATCTTTATATGATATGATCCAAAATATACCTTCTCATCAGCGAGACTCAATTATTGCACACGATGGAACAGTTGATTTTTTCCCGGCAACTGATCCCCCTTCAGAACCTGTGTTGGTTGACCTTCCGGAATTTGATAATTATTCAAGCGTAGTGATAGCGGAAGGTTATTTGGTACTTTCAATTACAAACAATATTAGAGTTCCTTTTCAAAATATCAATATCGTAATTGAAGATATTTTAAACAATAATGATATTGGTAGTATTTTAATTCCGGTGATTGATTCAATGGCAACCGTAAAAGATTCAATACCTCTTGACGGTATTGAAATGTCGAACTCATTACGGGCAAAGATATCTGATTTTGTTTCACCAGGTAGTGGACTTATGGTAAATCCTAACCCTCCACCTGATAGTATTCCGGATCCTTCGAAGTTTGTTTTGGTTGAGGTAAACGTGGATAATTTTTATGTTGAAGCAAAAACCAGTAACATTATAGCTTCAAGTGGTTTTGCAAAAATACCCTATCAATCAGAACCAATTTATGATAATGATACTACAATAGGTTTTGATGTTCCAAGTGGTGCGGAGTTGCAACATATTACACTAACGAAAGTTAACTTAGATTATTCTATTGTTTCAACAATACAAACTACTGTTGATCTAAAGCTTATGATACTGGATGCAACCATTGACGGAAATCCGGTTACGCCACGTGATATTACAATTACACCTTTAGGAACTACAAACGGTACATGGAACTTAGATGGGATTAAATTTGACCTGACATCCGATCCTCAAAATCCGTATAACGGGGTTCATATTGCTTATGAGGTTACATCGCAATCCTCCGGTGAAAATTTAGTTGGTTTTGATAAAGATGATTATATTGAAATGAATTACTCTTTAGATGACATTGATTTTTTATTTGTTGACGGATATTTTGGCAATCAATTATTTGAAGTTGACCTTGATTCAATGGATCTTGATATTGACTTTTTGGATCAAATTTCGGGAGGTTTAGTATTCAGCGATCCTGAAATCAAGTTAAATTATACAAATTCAATTGGTGTACCTTTAGCAGTTAATTTTAATATGACAGGAAAATCAAAAACTGGTGAAGTACAAGATATTGATATTAATGTAGATGGTGAGGATACAATTCGTTTTGAATATCCTAAAGTTCAGGGTGAAATTATCTCAAGTTCATTTATAATTAATAAAGAAAATTCAAAAATCCAGGATTTTCTTGCCTTACCTCCTAAAGAAATAACATATTCGGGAGCGGGATTAGCTAATACTCCAATTGGCCCCCATGAATATAATTTTGCAAATATAAATGACAAATTTACTGCCGGAGTTGAAATGGAATTGCCTCTTAGTCTTGAAACTAGCGATTTAAAAATCGATGAAACCGTTGATGTTGATCTTGATGACAATTTTAGTGAACATGTAGAGACGGCAACCTTGAAAATAAATGCCGTTAATGGCTTTCCGTTTAATGCTGATTTTTTAATTGTGTTAAAAGATTCAATCAGTCCTGATAATATTATTACTCTCGAAACAATTGAGGTTGACGGAGGTTTAATTGCTGCTAAAACCAACGCTGCCGGAAAAGTAATAGAAACTACAAACTGTAGCTTAAGCATAGATTTAAACGATCATCAAATAGAATCATTCTCGAAAGCAAATCAATTAACATTTACTTCGACAATGAGTACATATCAATCGGGTGTTGCTAAATTATACACAAATTATTATATTCAAGCCTATATTGCAATTGATGGTAAATTTAAAATTGATTAATTATGAAAAAGATTCTATATACTTCAATATTAGTTGTTTTATTTTCAACTATCGGTTTTGCACAGCAAAACATCCTTTTATATGATTTTGATGCTATCCCTCAATCATCATATACTAATCCTTCAGTAACTCCAAAACATAAATTGATTGTTGGATTTCCGGGTATTTCTTCAATTTCAACCTCATATCATAATAGTATTTTTGATATTAATGATGTGTTGGTTAAAAGAACTCATGACGATTCCCTTAAAGTGGATATTGAAAATGTGGTTAATAAACTTGATGACGACAATTATTTTCTCACAAACATTCACAATGATTTTCTTTTTGTCGGATTCAGGATTAATAAAGGCTTTTTAACTGCCGGAGCATATCATAATTTTGATTTCAAGTTTAAATATCCAAAAGAGTTAATTGAATTTGTATGGTATGGCAACGCAGACGGAAGATTTATGAATAAAATGGTTGATTTCAGCAGCGCTGATTTTAATGCATTAAGTTATCTTGCCTATCATGTAGGTTACTCAATGCCTATTCCTGATTTTGAGAAACTGGTTGTAGGTGCTCGTGTTAAATTTTTAAAAGGACTAGCAAATGTGGATGTTGAAAGATTTGACGCATCGTTTTTTACAAAACCCGATCCATTTACCGTTTATTCAATTGAAGGGAATTCAGATATTTCAATTAATACTTCGGGAGTTCAATTTGATGATGATGAGATTGAATTTTCCGATTATTTGTCTGATAATAAAAATAATGGATTTGCCTTTGATTTAGGTGCGACATATACACTAAATGAGAAAATTAAATTATCGGCCAGTGTTCTTGATATCGGTTCAATTAATTGGAAGTCGAAAGTAAAAAATTATAAAAGTGATAATGCAAATTACAAATTTGATGGAGTTTTCTTTGATGAAAAAAATGATTCAACTGATGTTTTAGATATTTTAAAAGATAGTTTAGCCGATATGTTTCATTTTACCGAAACAGTGAATTCCTATAAAACAAACCTTCCAACAAAATTTTATATAGGAGGTTCTTATAAAATTGATGAAAAAAGTAGTGCAGGATTTGTTTTTTATGGCAGAAGTTACAATGAACATTTTACTCCAGCTTTTAGCTTTAGTTATGCAAGGGCTGTTGGCAGGAATTTTCATGTTAAAGGTTCCTATTCAGTTATTAACAACACTTATGCAAACATAGGATTAGGTTTATCATTGAACCTTGGGCCTATTCAAACATATTTTGTTAGTGATAATATCATTGGTATGTTAGCTCCTTTTGATTCACGGCAATTAAATTTCAGAATCGGTTTTAATGTAGCTATTTTTGACAAAAAAGAAGTGTCGGTTTTAACTACTCCTGATCTTCAAATTCAAGGAGAATTACAAAAAAAACTCAGGAAAGAAAAAGATGATGAAGGAAAAATTCTTAACAAGCAGCAAAGACAATCAGAAAAGCAAAAACAAAAAGAGTTAAGAAGAAAAGAAATCGAAGCACAAAAGAAGATTGAAGAAGAACAACGATTGAAAGATAAGCAATTACAGCAACAAAGACGGGAGTACAAAAAAAGTCTGAAGAAAAAGAAAGACGATTCAAAGAATAATTAAAACAAAAAAAAGCCTGAAATTATTTCAGGCTTTTTTTATGCATTTTATTAATTTGTACTATAAAGCATTAATGTTTGTCCCTCTTTTACTTTTGTACCGGGAATTATATTATTATGTTTATATAGTTTCTTCAGCTTGATTCCATAAAATTGTGAAATTGTGTACATAGTTTCATTTGGCTTTACTTTATGTGATTTAATGTCACTATTATTCTTTTTTGCCTGAATGTAAATTATTTGTCCTCGTGTTATTTTTTTTGTCTTTTTCAGATCGTTATATTTATAAATTTGATATGTATAAACATTGAATTCATCTGCAATTTTTTTATACGTATCACCTTGCTCTGCAATAATAAGTTTTACTTTATTATTTTTATATATTTTCCTATTATTACTATTTACGGAAGTTAACTCGAATTTGGTTTCTTTCGAAAGGCTACTTTTTGCTAAATAACTATCAGTTTTAATTGTTTTTTCTTTTAAACTATATTTTTTTTGTCTTCTATTATCAAATTTATAAAGTTCATGCTCTTCAATAATCGCAATAAGCAATCTGTGATATCGGGGATTAGTTGAATATCCGGCTTTTTTTAGTCCGCGTGCCCATGATTTATAGTCGGAAATTTTATAATTAAAAAGAAATTTATATCTGTTGCGTTGGCTTAAAAAGATTGAATGATCTTTAAAAGATTCCTTTGCAGAATAATATTTTCTAAAGCATTCTCTTCTTTTTTCATCATCTTTTCGGTATGTTTTACCTTTCCAATCTTTATGACATTTTATTCCGAAATGATTATTCGCTTTTTTCGCCAGTTTACTGTTGCCAAATCCTGATTCAAGCATTCCTTGTGCAATTGTTATACTTGCCGGAATACTATGTTTTTTCATTTCCTTAATTGCAATATCTTTATATTTTTCAATATATTCTTTGGCAGTAGTTTTTTTTCCGGACTGACTAAATAATTGTGAGTTATTAAAAGAAATCAAGGAAACTATAAAAACAAAAATGAAAATCTTTCTCATTTATAATTGGTGTTCGGTTATAAAAAAAGCTAATATATAAAGAAAAATACAATTCCAAATATGTTAACTCTTTAAGGTTTTTAACGCTGAAATAAATTACTTATTATTGATATTTATGATACATCTTGTTAAACAATTAGATGTCAGCCAATAAAGCCTTCTGTTGTGTTGTTAACAGGAAATGAATTTAAGTATTTTGACTATGTGTATTGTCGGAATTGTTAATAAATTGTTAATAAATAGTTAATATTTCGTTAATGAGTTTTTACTTTTCATCATCTTCAATTATTAAAAAAATATCTTCATTTTCTTTTTTCATAAGATATTTTTCGCGTGCAAGCTTTTCCAAAGCTGATGAATCGGAAGTAAGCGCTTTTATTATTTCTTTATCTTTTTTGATCTGGTTTTTATAATAATTTTCCTCTTGTTTTAATTCTTTAAGTTGATTACTGAGTTTTATTTGAGATATAAAATTATTCCCATCAAAAAATAACATCCAAACAATGAAACCAATGAGTGTATAGAAGTATTTGTTTTTTAGAAAAGAAGGAATTTTCATAAGATAAAACTTTAATTATAATCCGATTCTATCACTGATTTCTTTCATTGCATTAACGCAAAGTTCGGCAAATTCATTAAGCGGAATGCCAATTTTTTCACATTCTAAAATGTTTTCACGACTTACTTTTGCAGCAAAAGCTTTTTGTTTCATTCGTTTAGTTACTGATTTTGGTTTAACACTTTTAAGTTTCTTATCAGGATAAACCAATGTCGTTGCCACAATCAAGCCTGTTATTGTTTCACCAGCAGCCAAAGCATGTTGAAATTCAGTGTTTCGCTCAATTCCGGTTGCAGCTTTGTTGTGTAGTTTTATTGCTTCAATAATATCATCGTCAACATCTTCTTCACTTAGTATATTTGCTGTTTCAAGGCCATGAATTTTTGGGTCAGCATTCACAATTTCAACATCAAGATCATGTAATAGTCCTGCAAGGCCCCACTTTTCTTCATCTTTCCCAAGCCTTTTTGCGATTGCCTTCATAACAGATTCACTTGCAAGGCAATGATTAATCATGTTTTCCTTTTTAATATATTTATTTAATAAGGTTATTGCTTCTTCTCTTGTGATTGACATGGTATTATTTTTTATTTTGACATAAGTAATTATTTTAAAGAGATTGTTTCTACTGTTATTTTATTGGAAATTCAGGCGAAGACCAAATTTCCAATTTCTAATTTCCAATTTCATAATATAATCATTCTCCCATTTTAGCACTCTCTTATTCTCCCATTAATGCACATCAAGATTATGTAACATAAACTTCAAGTGTATAAGAGTTTTGAAAATTTCGGAAAGATACTCCTGAACAGCCCTGACACTTCCCGGTAAAGAATAAATCAATGATTCATCCATTACACCTGCAACACCACGGCTTAATAAAGCATTTGGTTTTTCACTACCAAACTTAATTCTTATGTTTTCCATAATTCCGGGAATTTCTTTGTCCAAAAGCTCCATAACTACTTCTGGTGTAAAATCCCGGGGGCCAATTCCTGTTCCACCTGTTGTAAAAATAAAATCAATTTTATTTTGTTTAGCTTTTAATAAGAGTTGTTTGAGCTGATCTTTATCATCAGGAATAATTATGGTTTCTATTTCAAGTTTCTTGTTTATTTTGCTAAAAAAATCCTCGGTTAAAGCTTTGATTTTCGGGCCGCTTTTATCAGCATAAACACCTTTAAAAGCCCGATCGCTTAAAGTAATAATCAGCACTTTAAAAACTTTTGGAATATAAGTAATGAATTGTCCGGGTTTAATTATCCCGGGATTTATTACTCTACAAAAAATTCCTTCTTTCGGCATAACACAACTTCCAACTTCGCGATATATTGCACATGAATCGCCATGACATTTTTTACCGATTTGAGTAACTTCCAATTCAATTTTGCCTATCGTAAATCTATCGAGAGGATGGGTTTTGTAGAGTTCAATTCCTTTAGTTGTAATGTTTTCGGCAAATTCGCCGTAATTAACTTTTCTCCCGGCTAGAATTTCAAATTTTTCAAAACTCTCAACTCCGAGTAAACTAATTTGTCGGTGCCATGGTGCTGCATGAGCATCATTTGTAATTCCGTTTTCATCGAGAACAATCTTATCTACAGCTTTTTTAATTGTCCCCTTTTTCTCTGAAATATTTACAGAAATTATTTCAATTTGTTTTTGGTTAATTTTCATTATTTAATTCTTGTTTGTTCCCATGATAAAACTTTTACAAAATATGGAATTCCCAAATTTAAATCAATTTTATACAGGATTTTCCAGGTCTTGCTTCTTTTTGCTAATGAGTTTAATTCCTTCGATTTGCATATTTTTATCTACTGCTTTACACATGTCATAAACAGTTAATAACGCAATATTAACTGCCGTTAGTGCTTCCATTTCAATCCCTGTTTGCCCGATGCATTTTGCAAAGCTACGAACAACAATTGAATTACTTTCAACTGAAGCTTTAACATCAATTTTTGTGATTTGCAAAGGGTGACAAAGGGGTATAAGGTCAGAAGTACGTTTAGCTCCCTGAATGCCTGCTATCTCAGAAATTGTAAGAACATCACCTTTTTTCATATTATTTTCATCGATAAGCTTAATTGTTTTATCACTCATCGAAATTTTTCCTATTGCTTCAGCTGTTCGTGTTTGATATTTTTTATGCCCGACATCAACCATTTTTGCTTTTCCTTCTTTATCAGTATGACTAAATGTATTCATATTAAATAATATTTCTGGTGTGAATATCAGTAAAATCTTTTATGCAAAAATAGAAAAAAACATCATTCAAATTTAGATCGTTTCATAAGTCTTTTTTTGCATTTAATTGCTAATTTTTTTTCAGAAATAAAATTTTTTTTCACACTCTAATTTGCCGAATATCAAAAACATAAAAAACATATCTAAATTTTCTTTGATAACAAAATCAAAGTTTTGGTATTAATAGATAGAAACAGGTGTTTTTTATGAATCTAAAAAAATAGAAAAGCATGAATTATTGGAGAACATTTCCGTTTGTGAGAATATTAATTCCATTTATTTTGGGAATTATAACCGCTATTATTTTTGATAAGGAATTTCATATTCCTTTATTTATTTTCGCCTTTTTATTTATTATTGTTCTTTGTTCAATATTTTTCTTACAAAAATTTATTCCATTTAAATTCAGATGGATTTATGGCTTTCTGCTAAACATTTTGCTTTTCCTACTTGGTTTTGAATTAAGTATTCAGAATACAGAAAAGTTTTTTGAGGATAATATTTTGCCAATTAAAAACATTGAACAAAAACTTATATGCGAGGTTCTTGAACCGGCTTCAGAAACTGAAAAATCCTATAAAATATTTGCACGGATAGTTTGTATTTCAGATGATAGTGTTGTTTCTCAAAAAAGTGCAAAGTGTTTATTTTATTTCCAAAAAGATAGTCTGTCTGCAAAAATTAATTATGGCGACAGATTGACTTTATTATCAAATATTAATGTTATTGAACCTCCAAAAAATCCGGGTGAATTTAATTATAAAAATTATCTATCCGGAAAAGGTATTTATTATCAAGGTTTTGTTCGTTATGACAAGTGGAAGATCAGCGATAAAAATCAGGGAAATCCTTTGTTTGAATTTTCATTTAAACTTAGAAATATATTTTTATCAATTTTAAGAAAAAACAAAATTGAAGGAAAAGAATATGCAACTGCCTCAGCAATTTTGTTAGGTTATGATGATAAATTAGATCCTGAGTTGCGAAGTGAATTCTCGGGGGCAGGAGCTATGCATATTTTATGCGTTTCGGGTTTACATGTCGGTATTGTGTGTATGTTTTTAAGCGTATTATTAAGCTTTTTGAATAAAAACCGCTATGGAAAAATTCTGTATTTCATTATTCTGATCTTTTCACTTTGGATTTATGCTTTGATAACCGGTTTATCCCCTTCGGTGATGAGAGCAGCTACAATGTTTAGTTTCGTTTTTGTAGGTAAAGCATTAAAAAGACATTCTAATATTTATAACAGCCTTGCTGCTTCCGCATTTGTTTTACTGAATATTAATCCGTTTATAATTACTGAGGTTGGTTTTCAATTATCCTATGCAGCAGTAATCGGTATTGTAGCATTACAACCTCCCATGTATCGTTTGATGGTGTTTAGTAATTGGTTTGTCGATAAAGGGTGGGCAATTATTACTGTTTCAATTGCCGCTCAATTAGGTACTTTTCCTATAGCAGTTTTTTATTTTCACCAATTCCCCGATTATTTTATTCTCACTAATTTAATTGTTATTCCACTTTCATTTTTAATTATTAGTATTGGTTTTTTGTTATTGATTGTATCACCGATACATTTCATTTCTTATATTATTTCAAAAATATTGATGGTTTTGCTTTTTGCATTAAATTTTTCCGTGCAATTTATTGATGGTCTTCCTTTTTCAAAACTTACTGATATTTCAATAAACATTCCTGATATAATTATGTTTTATGCCTTAATAATTTGTTTTTCTTCATTTTTATTAAAGAAAGAAAAGAAATTTTTATATTTTAGTTTAAGTATCCTTGTTCTTTTAACATTCTCATTTTCTGTAAAAAAAGTTCAAAGTTTTTCTAACAAAAAGTTTATAGTTTATAATGTAAATAAAAGTTCTGCTTATGATTTCATATCGGGAAAGACGAGCTATTTCTTTGCAGATTCGATATTAATGAACGATTCAAAAACTCTGTCGTATCGAATAAAAAACAATTGGTGTGGTTTGGGAATCAACAAAATAAATAATCATACAATAAATCCTTTAAATTTCTCAAATAATAATTATTGCTATGATAATTTGATTTTCAAAAACGGGAGCTATTTTCAATTTTTTGAGAAAACAATTACTTTGGTAAATAAAAAACCGGAAAACAAATATGGAAATGAAGAAAAATTAAAGGTTGATTACTTGATAATATCTTCAAATCCCTATTTGAAAATCAGCGACATCCTAAACTTATATGAATTTGATTTGTTGATTTTTGATTCATCAAACTCATTTTACTCTGTAAAAAGGTGGAAAGACGAATGCCGTGAAAATAAAATTGATTTCTATTCTGTTTCCGAATCGGGAGCTTTTGTGGTTGAAATTTAACAATTTCAACTTAATTGATCTCAATTTCATAAGGCATCCTAAGATGTGCACCTCTCATTTGCGACATTGTTTTTAAATATTCGTAGTATTTATAATTATTTCCAAGTTCGCTTTTAATCATTGTTGAAGTGCTGCCACCCATTATGTCTTCCATTAATTGAACTAAGGGGTCTTTTTGTTTTGGTAAAGAAATTATTCTGTAATTCTCCAATTCGGCGAGGTCGGCAGCAGTTTCAATTGCTTTTTCCAAACCACCAAACTCATCAATCAATCCGATTTTCAGTGCGTCGGTACCGCTCCATATCCTTCCTTGCCCGATCTCATTTACCTGTTCGATGGTCATATTTCTATCCTCGGCAACCTGCTTAACAAATTGTTTATAAACTCTTTCAATTTCATTATTGAGAAGTGATTTTTGAAAATCCGTCAAAGGTTCAACAAGGTTGAAAAAATCGGCATTTTTATTGGTTTTAACATTATCAAAAGTAATACCGAGATTATTTAAAAACTTTTGGAAGTTCGGAATTATACCATAAGCACCTATTGAGCCCGTTAAAGTAGTCGGATCAGCCAGGATTTTAGTGGCAGGACTGGAAATAAGATAACCCCCCGAAGCAGCCACGTTACCCATTGAAACTATAACCGGTTTTTCACTTCTTGCCAATTTCACTTCTCTCCAAATTATTTCTGATGCCAAAAAATCACCGCCCGGAGAATTTACTCGTAACACAATTGCTTTCACATTTTTATTTTCCCGTGCTTCCCGAATTGTCTGAGAAAGCTTTTCAGAACCAATTGTCTGATCGTCGCCTTTTCCCTGAATAATTGTCCCGAGTGCATATATTACTGCAATTCTATTACTTGTGTATTTCTTTTTTGGTGTGGTTGGCGGTGCAAAATTATATTTTTCTAAACTGATGCTTTGGATCTCTTTACTATTTGGAATACTCAGAAGTGTATGAAGGGCATCCAATAATTCATCTTTGTACATCAAATCATCGACAAAATTATATTTTAAAGCTTCTTCAGCCGAACGTAAAGACAAATTATCGGCCAGTAAATTCAATTCATTGACCGGTATATTCCTTGTAGTTGAAATTGCATTCAAAACATTATCCCAAAACGAATTTACAAGCATTTGCAATTGTTCCTTGTTTGGCTCGCTCAGTTTTTCTTTTATAAACGGCTCAATGGCACTTTTATATTTCCCCTGACGAATAATCTGAGGTTCAATATCAAGCTTATCAAGAGCCCCCTTGAAAAAAGTAACCTGGGCATTTAATCCTTTAAAAAATACAAACCCATCAGGATTCAAAAATATTTTATCCGATACACTTGCCAGATAATAAGTACCTTGTGTGTAAGTGTTACTATAACTGACAATGAATTTTCCACTTTCTTTAAATTTTAACAATGAGTTTCTAATTTCTTCAATTGTAGCAATTCCTGATGGCAAAATACTCAGATCAAGATAAATTCCCCTGATCTTTGGGTCGTTTTCCGCTTTTTCAATATTTTCTAAAATGTCGTTTAAACCGAGGTTTTCTTTTAAACTCATCGAAGAAAGGTCATATAAGCTGAGCGGATCTTTAGATGAACGATCAAGAATTGGGTCAGTAAATTTTAGATGTAACAAACAATTGTCAGGAACAATAACAATTTCTTCTTTTGAAAAAGAAAGAAATGTGGCTATTATCCCCAGCATTATAAAAAAGATTATTATAAATGTCAGGATAGTTCCCAACATTGAGGCAAACATAAATTTAAAAAATTGTTTCATTTCGGTATTTTATAATATTATAAGTTTTTTGTGCAAAAATAATGATATAATATCAGCACATTTTGAAATAAAATTACAAAAATAATGCTTGATGTAAACTTGTAAAATTTTAGAAAAAAATAAATATTTGATTTTCCTTATGTAAACCATTGATAGATAAATATAAACAAACATATTAACAATGCTTTGTGGATAAATAATTTTTTTTATAAAAAAATCAACAACTTTTGATTAGATATTTGTTTTGAAAAAAAATGTAATGAAGCACAATTGCTTATTCAAAAGTCGAAAATTAATTTCCGTCATACTAATTTTATTAATTAGTAATGGAAGTGTTTCGTTATCCGGTTCTTTGTCGGAAAATGATCCAATACAATTTGGAGAGAGAATAAAATTACCTTCATTTTTAGAGAGAGAAAGCTGTTTTGGTAAACAATATTTATTAAATCCTGCTTTATTTAGATCAACAAAATTATCTAGAAATAATATTGCTGACACATATTTTAGTAAAACTATTTTAAAACCATCGGTTGAAATAATGAATTCAGGAAATTCAAGCCTTGATGATTTGATAAGATTTCTTATTAAAAACAATTCAACACTGAATTTAATGACGGTAAAAAAAATTGCAAATCTATATATCGAAGAAGCGGAAAAAGAAGGAATTAATCACGATATTGCTTTTTGTCAGATGTGCCTGGAGACAGGTTTTTTGAAATTTGATGGAATAGTAAAGAGTTCACAAAATAATTTTTGTGGCCTTGGCGCAACCGGAATAAGTGAAAAAGGTGAAGTGTTTTCTTCAAAACGACTTGGTGTGAGAGCTCATATTCAACATTTAAAAGCTTATGCAAGTTTAGATAAATTAAATAATCGCATTGTAGATAAAAGATTCAGGTTTGTTAAACGAGGAATTGCCCCCACAATTGAAAAGCTATCAGGAAATTGGGCTTTGGATCCGAAATATGATGTAAAAATTAAATTTTTATTAGATCGCCTTTATCAGAATATGATTTAAACCATTTTTTGATTTCTATTTATCAATTGAATATTTTTGCAACCAAAACCGAAGACTTTTTAATTGAAATTATAGATTTGATTTATGCATAGACTTAAGTGTAAATCAAAGAGATTTGATGCTTAAAAAATCTTTAAAATTTTCTTTTTGTCTTTTGTATATTTGCATAATACGGATTAAACGAATTTGATATAAAAATTAATTGACAATCAAATGGCCAGGATATTAATTATTGATGATGAGAAAAGTATTTTAAATACACTTAGAGATATTCTTGAGTATGAAAAATATTCGGTTAACGATGCTTTGGATGGAATTGAAGGACTGAAGTTGCTAAACGAAAACAAATACGATATAATTCTTTGCGATATAAAAATGCCCCGAATGGATGGTCTGGAAACACTTGAGCACATAATGAAAATCACCGATACACCGGTTATAATGATCTCAGGACACGGTACTATTGATACTGCCGTTAGTGCTATTAAAAAAGGAGCTTACGATTATATCGAAAAACCACTTGATTTGAATCGCCTTTTGATTACTATAAGAAATGCTCTTGATAAATCAACTTTAATTAAAGAAACCAAAGTACTTAAACAAAAAGTTAGCAAAACCTATGAAATGATAGGTGAATCGGCTGCAATTACCGGAATCAAGAAAATGATTGAAAGAGTTGCCCCAACAAATGCAAGAGTATTAATAGCAGGCCCAAACGGTAGCGGAAAAGAATTGGTTGCACGCTGGATTCATGAAAGAAGTAAAAGAGTAATGTCACCATTTGTTGAAGTTAATTGTGCAGCAATACCTTCTGAATTAATTGAAAGTAAGCTTTTTGGACATGAAAAAGGCTCCTTTACATCGGCAATAAAACAACGCAAAGGTGATTTTGAGCTGGCCAACGGTGGAACTCTATTTCTTGATGAAATTGGCGATATGAGCCTCTCAGCCCAGGCAAAAGTACTTAGGGCATTACAGGAAAACAAAATTATGCGCGTTGGAGGCGAAAAGGAAATTCCTGTTGATGTTAGAATAATTGCAGCAACAAATAAAAATCTTAATGAAGAAATTAAGAATAACAGATTTAGGGAAGACCTTTATCATCGTTTAAGTGTGATACTTATAAATGTTCCACCTCTTGAAGAAAGAAAAGATGATATTCCACTTTTAGTTAAACATTTTCTTGCAGAAATATGTGAAGATCAAGGTAAATCCCTCATGGAAATTGAAGAGGAAGCTTTAAAAGAATTGGAAAAAATTCGTTGGACAGGAAATATTCGTGAATTACGAAATGTTGTTGAGCGTTTGGTAATATTGTGCGACGATGTAATTATGGCAAATGATATTGTTTTATTTGCACAACCATTAAATAAATAGTAAGCTGCTAAGCAATATTTACAACAATGAGAATTTCTTTCGGATTAAAAAGAGAAATACACTCGGATGCACTGTGGATTTAAAGGAAATAGGGGAAATAAGGAGAATAAATGAATTGATTAATAAACTGATAAGTTAAATTGGATTTTTTTTGAAAAAAACATAAAAGAAATTAGAATTATTAATAATTTTGCAGCCGCTTAAAAGAAAGTGATGAAGTAAAAAATTTAGTTTGAATCGTACGTTGATGGTTCCGTAGCTCAGCTGGATAGAGCAACAGCCTTCTAAGCTGTGGGTCGCAGGTTCGAATCCTGCCGGAATCGCTTAAAACGCAGTCCGTTTCGGATTGCGTTTTTTATTTGTTTTAATTTTTGTTTTTTAGCAAAAAAACTAAGAATAATTAGTTTCTAAATCAAAAGGAATAAGTAATCCCTAACAAAGCATTAAATCCCTGAACCGGGTAATTATACCATTTTAAATATTTCGAATTAGAGATATTATTTAAATTGATAAAACCGGATAAAGATTTTGTATGCCTATATTCCAATCCTAAGTTTATATCCAATATTCCATCAATTTTTTTGGCAATTATTTTGTTGGCGTCATAGGTTTTTGCATACATTTCGCTGTTTGCAATTATTTCGCCTTTAAAAATAAATCTTTCTTTATAAATATAATTCGCGGCAAACGAAAGTTCAAATTCAGGTGTATACCAGGGTTTTGATTCATCATCCATAGTATATTGCTGATATTTCCCATTCAACATAAGCTTAAGGTTTTCATTGCTTTGATAAGCAAATCCGGCATTAAACCATAATATTTTAACATCATCGAAATCAAGAGTAAATTTGTTTTGAAATATGGAATTGGTGTCGGTAACAAAAAAAGGCATATTTCCGTTATTTGAGGCACCGGCACTAATAGTAAAATCAAATCCTTTTGCGGGTGTTGCTGTCAATCCGCCATAAAATTCTATTTTTTGAGTTGAATAGCCTAATGGAATAACTGAAATCACAAAAGGATTATTTTCGCATAAAGATTTAAAACTGTTTTTATAAAATTTTCCTCTTATGCCTGCATAAGCTGAAAGTACGTCGGGAACAACATTCACTTCTGCCTTTAAAACAGGAAAGAAATGAACCTTCGTAACAGTATCAAGCATAAGTGACAAATCGACTCCTGCATAAAAACTATATTGCTCAAATCTTGTTTCAATAAAAGGTTTGAGCCGCAGAACAGCGTTATTTGTGATTTTCATAATATCGTCATTACTATAAAAATCAACTTCGGTTATAAATCCTAATGTTTGATTATCGGTGAAATCGAACATTTTGAGGTTTTTATCGAACTTTGCATCAAAAAACACATTGTGTTCCCGGCTTTTAAAATCATTGAAAAAATAATAATATTTTAATCCTAAATTATGGTTAAGATTGCCATTACGGAGATTATTACTTTGAATGCGTCCGTTAAAACCAATAGTTGAAAAAACCTGTTTGTTGTCATTTTTTGAAATGGAAGTATCCGAATAATCATCAGGTTTGTATCCATAAAAATGCACAACATCGCGATTATAAAAAGCATTTGCTGATAAAGTCTGGCTTCCGGTAAATTTTTTTGCGAAAACATCAATTTCGTTATTGCTATATCCCGGAAATGCATATTCCTTAATACTTCCCGTTGAGGATAAATGTTTCAGATGAATTCCAAAGGATTGTTTTTTCGATTGCAATTTGTTTGCAAAAAACTCAAAATATGGAGTTGCATAATTTCCAACACCCAGTCTGACAAAATTCTTGAACAAGTCTTTATAAGGTTTTTCTTCGATTTCAATAGGTTCGATCGGACTTAACTGAAAACCGGGAGAAAGTTTTACGGGCACAATAGAATAGCTTAACGAAGGTAATTTATGTTCTTCAGCTTCAATCTTCGGCCTGAGATGAATTTTTATTGCATCAGAAATGCTTGGTTGATACGGAGCAATAATTGTGATTTCCTCAGAATGTGGTTTGGTTTGAGAATGAGTTTGTTTGTTGTATCCTAAGAAAATAAAAATAATTATTAATATGGTGGATAAGATATGGTTTTTCATATAAACAATTTAACAATTTAACAATTCAATTTTTTTACAGCAAATCTAAAACTGTGAATACTCACTGTCTTTTTAAAAATTCAATTAATTTTCTTCAATTACTTCCAATTCCTCAGATTCTATAATCAAATTCAATTTATCCTGAGCAATTTTTTTAAGATCTTCGCCCTCGTAATTATCAATAATGCTTTGCAAAGTCTGCTTTGCCTGAAATGAATTATCGACTTTCTGATATACATCTGATAGCAAAATGAAACTTTTAGCAACCCAATAATCATATGCTGAAAATTGCTTGATCAGTTCAAATATTATTTTTTCCGCTTCTTCGAAATTTCCTTCTTCATAATCAATTTGGGCGACGAAATATTTTGCTTCAGCTCCAATAACGTCATTACTCAGCCTTGATGCAATCTGAAATTCATGCTTTGCGGCTTCAATATCCCCGAGGGCATAATTTGATTTTGCAATTATCAAATGAGCAAAATTAATTTGATCACTCGTAACTTTATCGTTTGTTAGTATTCGTGAGGCAGTATTTTTTGCTTCCTCATTATTTTCGAGAATATAATTACATCTCATCTGGCCATCAATAGATTTTAAGATATTTGATTTGATTTCAGCCGATTGTTCAAGGTTTTCATAAGCTTCCAAAGCTTTTGGATAGTTTTCTTTATTAAAATAAATATCCGAGGCTTTCGATAGAGAAGTTTCAGTAAATCTTGAAGCAGGCTGTGAAATTACATATTCGAAACCAATTAAAGCTTCATCTTTTGAACCGACAAGAAATTCGCATTCAGCTTTGTAGAAATTTGCATTAAAAATATTACTACCTTCAGGGAAATTAGTGATATATCGTGCAAATGCAGGTATTGAATTTTTAAAATCACCATCCATATATAAATTTTCTGCAGCAATGTAAGTTATTGAATCCTGCTCAGATATACTTACATTGGTAAATTCAAGTGTGTTGGCATAAGCTATATATTCGTCAACTTTATTCATGTCAATATAAATGGTTCTCAGGCTTCTTAAGGCTTCCTTTGAATCCGGAGAACCGGGATAGCTGTCAATTAGTGCTTTTAATGTTTCAATAGCTCTTTCGTTTTCATTGTTTTCGTAATAGATCAAACCTGATTTCATTAAAGCTTTTGGTTTTAACCTCGATGAAGGATGATCAGAAACCACCATGTTAAAGTATTTCAAGGCATTTGCATTATCCATTGAAACAAGGTAGGTTGTGGCTATTTCATATTTTGAATTATCAATATATGGTGATTTACTATGTGAAGCTATTAACTGCTGCAAAACTTTGATCTTTTCCTGAAATTTTCCTAAAGCACCTAAAGCCAAAGCTTTTTGATATAATGCGTAATCATTATCAACAACATGAATTTTGATAGCATTATCATAATATTTTATGGCGTCATTATATTTTTTATTGATAAAATAGGAGTCGCCTATGCGCAAATTTGCATCATTTAGCATTCTCTTATCGGCAATTTTCTTTTTATCAACGAAATTCCGAAAAGAAGCAACTGCATTATTATAGTCTTTTAAATTGAAATATGCATAACCCAAATTGTAATGTGCAACGGGATAAATGTCCAATTTCCCGGTTCCGGGCTTCTTAATAAAATCACGAAAATATTTAATGGATTCGTTATAGTTTTTCAGGTGGTAATAGGCATCGGCAATCCAAAATAATGCTTTTGACGACATTGATTTTATCTTTCCTATTGAATTTGATTGCTTGAAATATTTGATAGCTTCATTGAATTTATTTTTATTAAATAATTCAATACCTCTGTAAAATGAAATTTTCTGATATTCTTTTAATTGTGCAGATGTCTTGGTTTTAATTTTATCAAACCACATAAGGGCCTGGGTATAGTTTTTAGTTGTTAGAACCAATTCAAAAATATAACCGTAGGCTTCATCGCAACGTGATGAATTCGGGTAATCGTTAATGTATTTTTCCAACAACGGAATAGCCTTATTATAAGGATTATATTTGCTTTCCATACTTAGCTTTGCATAATTAAAAAGTGCGTCCTCTTTAATTTGCGGATTAAAAGGAAGCATGTAGGCAGCATAAAATTCATTTGCGGCAAATTCCTTTTGTCCGGTTTTCAGGTAGGAATCGGCTAGATGATAATGAGCATTTTGTGATAAAGAATCTTCTTTAGATGTGAGTTTTTGAAATTGCTTTATTGCGTTTTCATACTTGCCGGTTTTATAATAAGTGAAGGCAAGGCGATAAATATCATTTCTACTCATTCTATACCTGGTATTATTTTCTGAATACTCAAGATAGGGTAGTGCTTTTTCAAAATCATCTGATTTATAATAAGTATCACCAATCATTGAAGCAATATCGGGTTTTTCTTCTTTATTAGCATTTTCAAAAAGTTGTGGAGCTATTTCCATCAATTCCGCATAGTTTCCCTGTAAATAAAAAATATGTGCAATATAATAAGGAACTATTTCACGATATGTTTGGTCATCAGTAAGTTTCTGAAAACCTGTTAATGCTGTATCGTAATCACCTTCAAGATATGAAAGATGCGAGAAATAATAATTTGCTTGCGAAGTATATTCGTTATCTGATAAAATTATTTCTGAAAATGACTTTTTAGCCAGTTCATTTTCTTCCATCATTAAAAAGCAATATGCGGTGTTGAAATAATAAGCAGGTATGTTGATATCATTTAGCTCCGATTTATCAACTTTATTATACCATTCAATAGCTTTTTTATATTTCTTATTTCGGAAATACAAATTCGCAAGTGTAAAGTAAACCTTTTGAAGTTTAGAACTTTCCGGATGATTTTTTATAAATTCGTATAATTTGAAATCAGCATTTTTATTATATAATTCATAGGCGCAAATTGCATCATAATACTCGGCATTAGTTTTCATTTCCGACTTATTGCTTTTTACCATATCAATTACTTTCACAAAACATTCTTGTGAAGCCGAATATTTCTCTTTATTAAAAAGCTCAATTGCAAGCCTGTATTTGGCTTGCGGATTTTTATATATGGCAGTTTGCTGGGCTAATGCAGTTTGATGGTTTATTGAAAAGAATAAGGCAATTAAATAAATTATTAAAAAGGATTTTTTCATTAATTCACAACTTATTAACAGATTATTTTTAATAACTGATAACGCATGAGAGATTAAGTTATTTTAATTTGTTTTTTTACTTTCGCAAAAAATTTCAAAAAAGTGAATAAAAGTATTTTTAAACTTGCTATCCCTAATATTATCAGCAACATTACTGTTCCAATGCTTGGTTTGGTCGATCTTGCCATACTTGGCCATCTTGAATCGGAGATTTATATTGGAGCAATAGCATTAGGAAGTTTGATTTTCAATTTTATTTATTTTGGTTTTGGTTTTCTGCGAATGAGCACCAGCGGTTTTACGGCTCAGGCTGTTGGGAAAAATGATAGTCGGGAGGTCATTTTGGTTTTATCCCGATCATTATTTACCGCATTTTTGGGTAGTTTTTTAATAATATTATTGCAAATCCCGATCGCTTTCATAAGTTTTAGCCTGATAGAAGGAAGTCCCGAAGTTGAACTTCTTGCAAGAGAATATTTCTTCATTAGAATATATGCCGCACCTGCAACTTTAGGTTTATTTGCTTTGACCGGCTGGTTTCTCGGAATGCAAAATTCAAAATTCCCGATGATCCTGGCATTGATCATTAATATTTTTAATCTCGGGCTTAATCTAATGTTTATCTTTGGTTTTGGTATGAAATCCGATGGTGTTGCATGGGGAACTTTGATTGCTCAATACACAGGTTTTATTTGCGGTTCCATTCTTTTTTATCTTTATTATCGTAAATATCTTTCTCATTGGAGTCGAAAAGCCATGATGAAGATCGAAGCCTTGAAGCAATTTTTTATTGTAAATCGGGATATTTTGATTCGTACTATTTTACTATTATTCGCTATTTCATTTTTTACTGCACAATCTGCAAAAATTGGTGATACAACTTTAGCTGTAAATACTTTGCTTTTTCAATATTTCTTTATTTTTTCATATTTGATTGATGGTTTTGCACATGCTGCTGAAGCTCTTATCGGAAAATATTTCGGTGCAAAAGATTTCGATACACTAAAGAAAATCATTAGCCGGATATTTCTATTCGGATTTATCATAAGCCTGATTTTTACTGTGATTTATATTTTTGCCGGAAATTATTTGTTGTTTATTTTGACCGATAATGAAAAAGTTATAAAACAGGCGGCCGAATATTTAATTTGGGTTGGTGTAATTCCTGTGATTACTTTTGCAGCATTTTTATGGGATGGGATTTTCATTGGAGCAACAGCAACTTCGCAATTACGAAATGCAATGATTATTTCAACTTTGTTTGTCTTTCTCCCGGCATATTATTTATCATATCAAAGTCTTGGTAACCATGGTTTATGGCTTTCGTTGCTGCTTTTTATGGCTTCACGAAGCGTTGTTCTTACTATTTTTTATTATAAAAGGAGAACCTCTTTTTTAAGGAAGAATATTTAAAACCAAAATTATTTATAGTTTTATCAAAAAAAAATAAGTGATGAAAAAAATAAAATCAATCACCCTAAAGAAATACAATATTTTAAATGAGGATTCAAATCCTGATATAAAAGAAATGCCTTGTAATAAATTAAATTACAAAGAACTGGATAATTCAGGAAATACTATAAAAGAAATAAAATATAATGAATTTGAAGAGGTTGAAGAGATCATTGAAAATGTTTATAATGATAAAGGAAACCTTATTGAGGAGAAAATATTTTTAGGTGAAGATGAATTTTCTGAAAGAAAAACTTATGAAAATGATGAGAACGGAAGACTTAAAACAGAATTCATACATTATCTTGACGAAACCATCGATACTATTTCTTATGAATACAATTCTGATGGAAAAATTGTGAAAAAGGTTTTAACTGATTCGGAGGGAGTAGTGGAAAATAAAGAGATATTTGATTATAAAAATGGGAAAGAAATAAGCTATAGTTCATATAACGAGGATGATGAGCTTGTTTTGGAAAGAATTAACGGCTATGATGACTCGGGGAATCTTTTACGAACTATTTATTTTAATTCGGAAGAGAACGAAAAGTACAGGATAGAAAACACTTATGATGAAAATAATAATTTAATCAAAGCTCTTAAGTTTAATGAAAATGATGATCTAACAGAGAAACTTTCTTACAAATACGATGATAAAAGACGTGTTATTGAAGTAATAGCAGAAAACCAGAATGAAAACAGCTTAAGTAATTTTAAATATGATGACAATGGAAATGCAATTGAACAAAAAGAAATGAATGTTGATGAAACATTAAATCATTTTATTGAAAGAAATTTTGATGAAGATGGACATATTTTAAAAATTACGGTTTTCATTAACGGCCATAATTCCATGCCGGATATGAACTATATTTTAGAATATGAGTATGAGTTTTATTCTGCTTAATTTTTACTCTTTCATTTTCAAAACAACTTTTGATTTATCGGCTGATATAATTTCTTTATAAAAAACTTTCAAATCATCGAAATTCTCTTTTGGATATAAACCTTTGTTTAACTGGAAATTTCTAATATATTTTATTGTTTCTCCTCCATTTTCAATATTCATTACGTATGATCCGAATTTTGAATTAATTGTTATATCTTTAGGAAAATCTTCAACGAAATAGTTATCAGGTATTTTATAAATAACGGTATCTGTTTCAATAAATGAATTTCTTATCAAAATATCAGACTTTCTGTTTTCAATTTTTTTGGGAGCTTGCTCAATTTTATTCATAAGGTTCAGATTAATAAGCAATCTGTCACCCATTTTTTTTCCGAAGTTGTTAATAGTCAAATTCAAATTTTGTTCTACAAAAGGGATGATTTCTTTAACTTCATTATGTTTAAAAGATTCAATTTTGAATTCGGGGATTTGGATGCTGTTGTTTAATATCTTTTTCTTATCTATTTTATCACTTCTAAGGATTTCTTCAATTTTGTCATAGAAAAGTCCATTGTAAAATGTTGTTATGTTTGCTTTCCCGTTTCCCAGTTTATCTATTGAAACCATTGCTTTTCGTGATTGATGATTATCTTCCAATTGATAGGTTTTTGTTTTCACGATTTTTCCTCCATCTTCACAAATTATAAGAACTTCTCTATCGCCCGTAAAACTTCCTAAATAGCCGAAAGGATCACTCTGGCTCGTACACTCAAGCCAAATTGTATCATTATTATGTGGAATACATAGAAAGGCGTGATTTGACTGATTTGAAGGAAATTCTTTTATTAGTTTTGGTGCATTATACCCGGCCATGACCACTGAATAATAAGAGTTAATACCAACAACTTTTAACATTGATTTCATGTAATTTGTTAAAGCTTTGCAATCACCGTATGATAATCTATCCACAGTTTCAGCATCAAAAGGTTGCCAGCCTCCTAATCCCTCCTGAATGCTAACGTATCTTGTCTTGTTTTGAAGATGATTATAAAGAAGTTTGATTTTTTCATAATCGTTTTTGGCATTTTTAACAATATCATTTATTTTGTTCTCTGTTTCGGGTGGTAATTTATCTTTATCTTTAATTAACTTGCTTCGCCATTTTCCAAAATTTTCCCAGGTGTCGCAATTTCCTTCATAACCTCCAATTTCAAAATCACTTGGAGCAAATAAAACTATGGGTGCATATTCTTTAAAAGCAAGGCTGAAAGGCTCCTTTATTATGGCTTTTTGATTTTTAACACTCCATGAATATTCAATATTATTCTGGTTATGGGTAATGTTTGATTCAATGTTTATATTACTGTTTAAATATCTTAATCTGATATCTTTAGGTGTAATAACTTTATAAACTGAACTCTCAACTGCAATATTGTAATCGGAATAAATGTACCAATCCGGATAATTAAGTAGTCCGTTAAAAGTGATTGTATAACTATATTCTACAGTGAATGGAGTTTTTCGGATTTTTGGATCAATATATTTGACTCTTGAATCTTCATAGAGTGAAAATCCTGAAATTGCACTATAGTCTGATATTTCATCTTTTCTGATCTTTCTGACTTTATTACCCTTTTCATCATAAATTACTGCTTCTATGTTAGATATTCTACGAAATTTATCATAGTATTCATAAAAATACGAATCCTCAATTCCGTCTTTATTCATAATACTTACGGCATAAATTGCCTTAAATTTAGCTTTATTGATTGATAATATTTCAAAAACAGCTTCATTTTTACGAACAATTGCTTTTGAATTTTTTAAAAGTTCCCCGGGAATATCAGAGATATTGTACTTAGTTTCCTGAGAAAAAATATTATTTCCCGATAATAATATACTTGATAAAATAATAAGATAAAGATACTTCATAATAAAATTATTTTGTTGAAATGATCACAGGTTCGGATTGTTTCTTGATTACCTGATTATAAAACTCTTTTAAATCAGGATATTCATCCATTAAAAACAATGTTTTATTCATACAAAGTTTGCTGGTTAATTGAATAATATTTCCACTTACTGCAACATTATAAGTAAAACTTGCAGCATTTTCAGGTAATTTCATTCTTAAACTTTCAGGAATTTCTGTGAAAGTCATGTTCTCAGGTGCCTGTATTTTAATTATATAGTTACGAATAATTGGGTAGGCAAAGTCAACCGGATAGGTGCGTTTATCCGATTTAAAAGGATTTGCATTAAGTTTATCGAACAGCATTAACTCTAAAAAAGCTTTATTATTTAATACACTTGCCTGGTTATCAATTTTAACTTCGTATACCTCTTTTACGGGTAGATTTAGACTATCAATATTTTCAATTTTTGTATCAATAACACTTAAACCGGTTTTGTTGTTAAGAAATTCACTTATAAATTCTTCCTGATTGTTATATTTAGCATATTTTTTTCTGAAATCAAACGCGTTATAGTCAAATCTTGCATATGATATTGTCCCTGATAAATTAAAATCTTCATCCATCTGCAAATTATAAAAAACTACTTTTTTATCTGTTTTATCTGTTTTAATATCAATCCACCTGTTTACTTTTTTGTCTATCAATCTACCATATTCATTGAGACATCTTTTTGGGAGCATTCCGAAAGGCATGAATTCTTCGGTGGCATCAAACAAATATTCCTCGTCACCAAGTTTTGCGTAGGCAATTACATAGTTAGGTTTATACAAACTTGGAAAAATCTTTGAAATATACCCGTTTTCTCTCGTGCTTAAAATCACAGGTTGAGCATCAATTTTTAATTTACGTAATAACTGAATCAGCATTAAATTAATATCGGCAGAATTCCCAATTTCTTTCTTAAAAGCTGTTCTAAGGTCAAGATATGTGGTTTGCAATCTTTCTTTTTCATTCCACTTAACTTTTCTAATGCTCTTAAAAGCGGATTTTAATTTTTCAAGATCGATAGAATCTTTTTCATTGATTTCATCCCGAATATTTTTTAAATAGCCGGAACTTGCCATAGGAATTCCGAAATAATCATTTTTTAACAAGAGATTAGCAATAGATTCCCACGATGATGATATTTCTTTAAAATATCCCGGGAAAGTGATATTATAAATGTCAAATTCAAATTTTGTCAGATAATTATTTTTTGACGTAATGTATGGTTCTTTTTTAAAAGCCGGCATGTTTTCAGCCACCCATCTGGTATCCGTTACTATTTTAAGTGGCTCATAACCAAAAAAGTTTTTTTGAAAATTAATATATTGAGATGGCCAGAGTATTAATTCGTTATATTTAACAGGTATTTCCTCTTGAAATCTCCATTCATTAGGTATCCCGGGAGATGTGAACTCAATATCAATAACAGAACCGACTTTTACATTTGGCATAGCTATATTTATTAGATAACTATCTTCAGTAACTCTTTCTCTAAATACTGACTCGGATTTTAATTTGTTTTTAATGATTTCGCCGTTTTCTAAGTTGAATGTAATTCCTCTGATATTGGTTCTTGAGTCATTTCTAAAACTTCTGTTTCCCCAATCATATCCTTCTTTTCTTAAAATTTTGATTCTAAGTATTCTTCTGAATTCAAATTTATTAGGATCAAACTCACCATAATCACACAAAATCACAGCCGGAGCACTTGAATCCTGATCATAATATTTCATTTCAAGGTCGGAAATATCAACTTTGCCATATTTAATAGGCGCTTTCTGGCTAAACAAAGAGGTTGTAATTAATAAAAATATTACTCCCGTAATAATAGTTTTAAGTCTGATTTTCATTTCTATTATTTTTTATTTTCAATATAATTTTATTCAATTTTTAATTATTGCTATTAAAGAAAAGTGTTTTTGATAAAGAATTGCAAATTTTCTACGACCTTCAAGCGTTTAAATTGAATAATGAATGCTAAATTTTTGTTAACCGAGCAAATGTAATAGAAATTTTTATATGAACAAATTTTTTATAAAAAAATAAATTGAGTCTGTCAACAGATTACACAGATTATACAAAGATAAACAGTACCGGTAGGTATCGGTATCAGCGAAAATATGCGACATCTGCGGGAAAACATAGTTTATAGACAGACACGAATCACACTAATTTTCACTAATTTAATTCCCTGAAAAATCGGGGTAGGCTGTGTAAATTTGTGGAATTCGTGTCTTTTTATAAGTTTATGGATGGACACCAATTATCTAATCTATTCAAAATTATAGATCAAAATATCCGAATTATTCATTTTAATTATATATCCTTCACCGGGATTCATTTCACCAATGCCGTTAACCCAGGTTTCACCAATCTTTTGCAACATCTGGCCTGCTGTGTTTCTTGCAAATTGAAGATTTCCCAGAATACTTTCAAGTGCAATCAATGCATCAAGAGGTTGTTCCGGCAAATAACTTACGAATTGGTACCCGTTTTCCAACTCAATTGGAGTTAAAGGATCAATTGAATTTCCTTCGATGGTGAAAGTATCCGCTAAATTCATTTTAATTAAATAGCCTTCGGTTGTTACCCAATTGCCGATTCCATTCACCCAAACAGGCCCGATTTTCTGGATCATAAATCCATCTGAATTTCTTACAAAATCCACGTTATCGTTTAAAATGTTTTCTAAAACCAGGAGCATATCCGGTTCATCAGGTATAATATTCGAAGAAATAAAATTATATCCTACTGCAAGCTGGAGATCAATATCATGAATATTTTCGGCGTAAGCATTAATGCAAAGATCAATAGGCCAATATGGGTTGGATGCTCCTACAGCATACCAGCTACCCGGATCACCGGTTCCACTTACCCATGAAACACCTGTTTCAATAACAGGACTTGCGTAAGTAGGAATTGTATCTTCGATAGGGATAGGATAATCAGTTCCGGGAACAAAATATTTTACTTTAATAAAAAAATCTTCACCTGCTTCTAATACAATCGGTAAATCTAATTCAAGATCAAAAGAATAATAACCCGGAAACTCACAAATTTGATTCATTATTGACCCTAATGGATTTGAAAGTTCTGAGCCATCAAAATCATCAAAAACTTCAATATCAATTTGCGTATTGCTGCCATGAGCATATGTCGCAACTTGCAATAAGTTTTGTTTTTCGGTAGCGATATATTTCACAAGTGCATAACCTGTTGGATCGTAATATCCCATTGCCGAATAATTTCCAAGTTCATCGTAGCAATATATTTGAGCATTTGATGAGTAATTGTTTTTTATCGGCCAGTTCGAGTTATACCTTAAAATACTATGGTCGTTATATGAAATATAAAAGAAACCGTTTTCACCCCAGCCTGATCCCCAGGAATTTTTAATTATCCATGCACCTGTTCCTCCGGCGGTTACTTTTGTGTCGTCCCAACCGGCTATAACCACGCAGTGGTTTTCATTTGGTGAACCTGTATAATAATATGTGTAATCGTTAGAATTATAATAACTACCGCTCCAATAAAACATAGTGTAGAGCCCTCCATGATCTAAAAGAGCCTGCTTAATTATATCAATATCATTTGGGAAGTATATTGCATTAAGAACAAACGCATTGGGTGTGAGTCCTGTCAGGCAATCCTGTGGATCGTCAACGTATGGATCGTCAGCTTCTGAGATTGGGCCTGATCCTCGGGCAAAATATGCTGTTGTCATAAAATGATTGCCCTGATAGCAAGGGCCCCAATCAAAACCACTACAGTTTTTCAAATTATTTTCCGATAGGTCGTATTCTCCGTAACCCGAGACTATCCATTGTGATTCGACTGATCCCATGCAAGCAAAAGCCCAGCAGGATCCACATGATCCCTGACTTTTAACAGGCGTTAAACGACCGTTTGTTCTCATGTCGTAAATTGGATCAAAATCTTTTGATACCGGTTTATGTTCTTTTGAAAAAGTAAATTGAATAGGTGGAGGAGCGCCACCTAATTTATAGCCTTCTTCAGTTTCGGTGATAATTTCTCCCTGTTTTTCTTTTTCAATAAAATTAATGAAATCTTGTGATAGTGGGGCTTTGGATAATTTTTGAGAGAAGCCTGATAAAATTATCAGAATTGTAAATGATAGAAGAGAGATGATTTTTTTCATAGATTTTGTATTTCTGAAAACTTTATAAAATTACAAAATAAAATTAATACAAAATAATTGTTTTAATTAGAAAATAGAAATTGGGGTGCGCAATTGGTTGAAAGTTCCAAGTTCTTACCTTCATTTGAATAGTAAGCTGTGACCACTACAATTTTCTAAAATCAAAAATCGTTAATCTGTGTTCTTAAATCAATTTGTTTATAGCTTTGCTGCGTTTAGGAATTAATCAGGTTAAGTACCTAAAACAAAACCCCGCAATCTAATCGAAAACGGGGTTCTTTAAGTTGTCCGACCAGGGCTCGAACCTGGACTCTTCTGAACCAAAATCAGACGTGTTGCCAGTTACACCATCGGACAATCATCCTTTAAATTTTAGGTGTGCAAAAATACAATCTTTTTTTTAAATCAAAATATTTTTTTCGAAAATTTTCCGAGAAAGTGAAATTTACCTCTTTTAATGTTAAAAATACTTAATTTTGAAAATTTAAAGAATAAATATTTCTTAAAATACTTATTTTCGCTGAGAATTTTTAAACAAAAGATTGCTAAAATGAATAATTATAAAAAGCTAAATACTTATCTGGGGTGGTTTGCATTTGCTATAGCTACAATAGTTTATCTGTTTACTGTCGAACGTACTGCAAGCTGGTGGGATTGCGGAGAATATATTGCAACAGCTTATAAACTGCAAGTTGGACATCCACCGGGAGCCCCGCTTTTTCAACTTTTAGGACGCGTTTTTTCACTCTTTGCATTGGGCAATACGGCTAATGTTGCTTTGATGATCAATATTATGTCGGTTTTATCAAGTAGTTTTACTATACTGTTCCTGTTTTGGACAATTAGTATTCTTGCCAAAAAAATAGTTGAAAGACAAGGTGAAATGACTACCGGAAAAATGTATGCCGTTCTTGGAAGTGCTTTTGTAGGCTCCTTAGCTTATACTTTTTCCGATTCATTTTGGTTTTCAGCTGTCGAAGGTGAAGTTTATGCTATGTCAGCTTTCTTTACGGCTTTAGTTTTTTGGGCAATATTGCGATGGGAGTTAGTTGCCGATAAACGACACGGCTTTCGATGGATTATTTTAATTGCCTATTTGATAGGCCTGTCAATAGGTGTTCACTTGCTTAACTTACTTGCAATTCCGGCAATTGCTTTTGTTTATTATTTTAAAAAGTACAAAGTGAGTGCAAAAGGTATTTTATATACCGCAATAATTTCAATTGTAATATTATCTGCAATAATGTTTATTATTGTTCCCTGGGTTGTTAAATTATCAAGCTTATTCGAATTATTCTTTGTCAATTCAATAGGTTTACCATTTAATACAGGTACTATAATTTACTTTATTCTTTTAATTTCTTTAATTGTATGGAGTTTACGATATACAATTAAAAATAAAAAAGTAATCCTAAATACAATTATATTAACAGTTGTGTTCATCTTAATAGGTTATTCATCATTCTTTATGCTTATTATCAGAGCCAATGCCAATACTCCAATCAACGAAAACAATCCGAGTGATGCAATAAGTTTATTGTCATATTTAAACAGAGAACAATATGGAGATTGGCCAATATCCTATGGTCAATACTATAATGCTCCGGTTTCAGATTTTGAAGATGGTTCGCCTATTTACATTAAAGATAAAAAGAAAGGAAAATATGTAATCACTGATGACCGTACCGGATTTTCACCTGTTTACGACCCTCAGTTTTCAACAATTTTTCCGAGAATGTGGAGTAATCAAAAAACCAGCCATGTTAATGCTTATAAATACTGGGGTGAAATCAAAGGTACTCCTATAAGGGTTACAAATCCTGATGGTTCCACCGAAGTGCTTGTGAAACCTACTTTTGGTGAAAACCTACGATATTTCTTTAAATATCAGTTAGGACATATGTATTTTCGGTATTTTATGTGGAATTTTGTTGGAAGACAAAATGATATTCAAGGACATGGTGGCCCGAAATACGGTAACTGGATCAGTGGTATTAACTTTATTGATAATTACATGATAGGAAGTCAGGATAATCTTCCGAAAAGTATGGAAAGTGCCGGAAGAAATGCTTTTTATTTCCTTCCGTTTATTCTTGGTTTGATAGGCCTTTTATATCAGATTTCAAAAAACGAGAAAAATGCAGTAATTGTCGGTTTATTATTTATTATGACCGGAATAGCAATTGTTGTTTACCTCAATCAGTATCCTTACCAGCCTCGTGAGCGTGATTATGCTTACGCAGGTTCGTTTTATGCTTTCGCCATTTGGATAGGCATTGGTGTCCTTGCTGTTTATGAACTAATAAGTAAAGTTATGAAACCCAAACAATCAGCAATTATTGCCACACTTATTTGTTTCTTATTAGTTCCGGTAATAATGGCAAAAGATGGTTGGGACGATCATGATAGGTCTGGAAAATATGTTGCTCGTGATATTGCTGCAAACTATTTAAATTCTTGTGCGCCTAATGCCATTTTATTTACAAATGGCGATAATGACACCTTTCCATTGTGGTATGTGCAAGAAGTCGAAGGAGTTAGAACAGATGTTAGGGTGGTTAATTATATGCTTGCCGGAAGCGATTGGTATGTTCATCAATTAGCCAATAAAATTTATGATTCAGATCCATTGCCTTTTACATTAAAACCTGAGCAATATAACAAAGGTGTTAATCAATCGGTTCCGTTTTACGACAGAGGTATTAAAGGATACACTGAATTGAAAGATGTTATTGGTTTTATTGCGAATGAAAGCGATCAAACAAAACTGCCTTTACAAAGCGGGAAAAAGATAAATTATTCACCTACAAAAAAATTAAAATTAACAATTGATTCTGCTACGGTTGTAAGCAATGGAACCGTTCCAATTGAATTAGCTGATAAAATTGTTCCTGAAATTAAATGGGATGCCCGACAAAGTTCATTGTATAAGAACGATTTAATGCTACTTGATTTCATTGCAACCAATAATTGGGACAGGCCAATATATTTTGCTAATCCATCGGCAGTTAATAAAGTTCTCGATGTTGATAAATATTGTCATATGGAAGGATTTGTTTACAGGTTTTTACCGGTTGAAGCAAAATACCAGATATCAGGGATGGGAGGTGTTGACCCCGACAGAACTTATGATATTGTTATGAATGAATGTAAGTGGGGTAACTTAAACGATCCGGATGTAACTGTTGACACTGAAAGCAGACGGAATTCAGCCTTACCAAAAAATATTTTCCTGAGATTATCTCAGTCATTGATCGAAGAAAACAAAAAGGATTCTGCGATACTAGTTATTGATAAATATTTTGAAGAGTTTCCTGAAGAAAAATATCCTTTTGATGTTTACACATTGCCTTTTGCCGATGCTTATTTCTCTGCCAATGATACCGTAAAAGGCAACGAACTGGTTAGAAATCTGCTTAATACATTCATCGAAAATCTTGATTATTATAATTCATTAGATGATAAGACTTTTAAAGCCTATGAAGAAGATATTCACCAGGCAATAGCAGTTCTTCAGCGATTATCACAAATTGCAAAAGAAAATAAAAACGAAGAACTCTCACAAGAAGTTGACAGCCTTTTCTATAAGCAAATTGAGTATTTAAGGTAATGGATGGGGTGGAATCTGTTCTCCTAAAATTTCAGTTTCCTTTATTAAGTCTTTTTTTTAATGATACTGTTTTTTTCAGGTTATAATATCCACCCGTTTTTTTTGCATTTGTTAGGGATTAATAGCTATTCATTTAATAGATTTTCAATATTTTGAATGAATTCGACCATTTCATTATACATACTCGAAACTTCAATAAATTCAAATGTTACAAAAGCATCATAATCGCTTTTTGTTCTATTTTTAAAAGCATTTCTTAGTATCCTGCCAAATCGCTTATCTATCAAACTTGTTGCTATAAATTCTTTATTAAACCATCCTAATAATTGAGAATGTTTGGATGTCTCGAATTTATGTTTTATTGCTAAAGCTGTTACTGCATAATATAATCCATAATAAATCCTATTAACAGCGACAGTTAATTTTTTCGAATCAATTAAAAATTTAGCTAAATCAATTGTATCATTTGCTTGCCCAATTCTATATTTTATCAATGATGCCCTGTCTTGCTCATTAATCATGCGTAATACCCATTTGATAATGCGTTAATAAAAATCGGTTGTCTTCCTCTTGGAGAATTTAATTCTGATTCACTTAATACATGTATATCTGTTAGAATTTCATATTTTAAGTCTATATCATAGCATATATCAGATATTTCTCTTTCTGTTTTCCAATCCGCCTTTTGCTTTAATATTATAAGAATGTCATAATCTGATTCTTTGGATGTGTTATCGGTTAATTGTGATCCAAATAAAATTAAATTGGATAATCTATCCTTAAATCTTTCGGATAAACTGCTTTTTAAATCCATTAATATGTTAATTTTTTCTTCATTCATTAGAACTAACTTTAATACAAAGATAAATAAACTGTTCTAATAAAAATTTACATTAAAAAAAAATAAAGGAAACTTATTTCTCAAATTGCAAAATCATTTTAGCAACCTAATTCAGAGAAACATTAAAACTATTACTTTACTTCAAACCCCGCTTTTTCAATAATGCATCAACCTTAGGCTCAGCACCTCTAAATTTCAAATAAAGTTTCATAGGATCTTCTGTTCCACCTTTTGAGATAATATTTTCACGGAAAAGTGAAGCTGTTTTTTTATCGAATAATCCGTTTTCTTTGAATTCCTGAAAAGCATCTGTGTCAAGTACGGCTGACCAAATATAACTATAATAACCTGAAGAGTAACCTCCACTGAAAATATGAGCAAAATATGGGCTGCGATATCTAACAACAATTTCGGGGAGTAATCCGATTTTATTCATAGAGTTATTCTCAAACTCTTCAACATTAATATCTTGGGGTTCGGTAAGTGTGTGATAATCCATATCAAGAAGGGCTGCGGCAAGATATTCAATTGTAACAAACCCTTGGTTAAAATGTCCGCTTTTCTGAATTTTATCAACAAGTTCCTGCGGAATAACTTCACCGGTTTTATAATGCTTAGCAAAAATCTGAAGCATTTCGGGTTGTGGAACCCAGTTTTCCATTATCTGCGATGGCATCTCAACAAAATCTCTTGAAACCGAAGTCCCTGATAGATAATTATATTGGCAATCAGAAAGAAAACCATGTAAGGCATGTCCAAATTCGTGGAAAAGTGTTTCAACTTCTTCGAAACTGAGAAGTGCCGGTTGATCGCCGGACGGTTTAGTGAAATTACAAACATTACAAATTATCGGACTTACTCTCTCTTCACCAAAGCCAGATTGCTTGCGATATGCTTCCATCCAGGCACCACCACGTTTGCTCGGACGAGGAAAATAATCTAAATAGAAAATACCGATATGGCTTCCGTCAGCTTCACGAATTTCATAAACCTGAACATCTTCGTGATAAGTCGGAATATCGTTTCTTTCGATAAATTCAATTCCATAAAGTCTGTTAGCCAATTCAAAAGCTCCATCTCTGACATTTTCTAACTGAAAATATGGCCTGATTTCTTCGTCATCAATTGCATATTTTTTTTGTTTAAGTTTTGCTGAATAATACCACCAGTCCCAGGGCTCAAGCTTGAATTTATTCCTGCTTTTATAAATCATTTCCTGTAATTCATATGCTTCTTTTTTTGCAACAGGTAAGGCAGCTTCCCAGATTTCCATCAAAAGGTTATTAACATTTTCGGGGTTTTTAGCCATATTTTTTTCCAAAACAAATTCAGCATGGTTATCATATCCGAGAAGGTGGGCTTTTTCGATTCTTAGATTAACGATTTCTGAAATAATTTTTTTGTTATCGTTTTCATTATTATTATTTCCCCGATTAGTATATGCTTTGAAAATCTTTTCTCTTAACTCTCTGTTATCGGCATATTGCAAAAATGGGATCATACTTGGTTTATCAAGTGTAAAAACCCATTTCCCTTGTTCTCCTTTTTCTTTTGCGGTTTCGGCTGCTGCATTAATTGTTGATTGAGGAAGGCCTGCCAGATCACTTTCTTTATCAATAATTAATGTAAAATTATTATTTTCAGCAAGAAGGTTTTCTCCGAATTTTATTGATAACACTGAAAGTTTCTCGTTGATTTTTCGTAGTTTATCCTGGTTTTCTTGTGATAAATTTGCTCCACCCCTTACAAACTTTTTATATATTTTATCAAGAAGCTGATATTGTTCAGGTGTAAGTTCAAGTTTTTCTTTTTGTTCGTAAACCGATTTAATTCTTTTAAAAAGTTTATCGTTTAAATTAATATCATCGTTATGTTTTGCCAGTAAAGGAGCAATTTCTAAAGAAATTTCTTGTAGTTCTTCATTGGTATTTGCCTCGGTCATATTGTCAAATACTCCTTCTACTTTCCTTAATAAAGCACCACTTTTTTCACAAGCTTCCAAAGTGTTTTCAAAATTCGGGGGATTAGGGTTATCAATTATTGCTTTGATTTCATCGTTTTGTTGCTTCATGCCCTCTTTAAAAGCAGGCAAATAATGCTTAAGTTCAATAATATCAAAGTCAGGTGTGTTAAATGGTGTATCAAATTCACTGAAAAATGGATTTGTATTATCTGTTTTTTGGCAGTTTCCATTATTGTAGGAACTCAAAATTATTCCAATTACGATTATCATAAAAAATATTTTTTTCATTTTTTTTAAATTTATTTCAAGCTAATTTTTTTGGTTGGCAAAGTTAAAATTTTATTAAAAACCGGAACTCATGAAAATAAATGATAATCAAAAAAAATCACAAGTGTTTTACATTAGAAAAAATTGTTAAATTGTTATCCGTAAAACTTCTGGATTGAAGTTTAACAATATAGCCATTTAGCAATTTAACCATTGATACGTAACACATATTCGCGATTTACAATACTTTAATTTTTATGAATTCATAAATTACTTTTACAAACTCATTTTATATTCATAACCAACTTAAAACCTACTCCATGAACATTCAGAAGCTCAACCGAAGGATCGCTTTTAAGATATTTTCTGAGTTTGGTAATATAAACATCCATGCTTCTGGCATTGAAATAACTATCGTCATACCAGATGTTTTTTAGGGCTAAGCTTCTGTCAAGGACTTTATTTGCATTTAAGCAAAGTAATTTTAATAACTCAGCTTCTTTGGATGTAAGTTTTTGTTCGTTATTGTTGATAGTCAAAAGTTGCCGGGTATAATCAAATAAGTAGTCACCTATTTGAAAAATACTTTTTTCATTATTAAGGTCTTGTGAATCCCCGGTTCTTCTTAAAATTGCTTTCATTCTGACAAGTAGTTCTTCCATGCTAAAAGGTTTAGTGATGTAATCATCGGCACCAATTTCGAAACCTTTTAATTTGTCTTCCTGTAATGATTTGGCAGTAAGGAAAAGAATAGGGATGCTTGAATTGGTTTTACGAATTTCTTTTGCAAGAGTGAAACCGTCCATTACCGGCATCATTACATCAATAATACAAAAATCAAAATTTTGACGCTTGTACAAAATGTATGCTTCCTGGCCATTAACACAAAGACTTGTAGGATAACCCTTAGCTTCGAGATAGGCTTTTAAAATTGTTCCAAGATTTTTATCGTCTTCAGCTAAAAGAATTTTTATTTTAGTGTTTTCCATCAGTAATAATTTTTTTTTCAAATTTAGCTTATTAATTATTTTTCTGCATAAAAGGAAGAAATATTGTAAACTTTGAACCGGTATTTAATTCACTTTCAACGCTAATCTTCCCTCCGTGTTTTTCGATAATTTTTTTCACATAACTTAAACCTAAACCATAGCCTTTAAAATCATGAACATCTCCTGTCGGGACTCTAAACAATTTATCGAAGATTTTTTTCTGATTTGCTTTACTGATTCCAATTCCATTATCTTCGATTGTAATAATTATTCCCTTTGCTGAATTTTCGGTTGTAAGTTTTATTTCCGGTTTTTTGGGCGAATATTTATTTGCGTTATCAAGCAAATTATAAAAAACATTTGTGAGATGAATTTTATCGGCAATAATTTTTGAAGATTCTGCATTGTAAAGTGTTTCGATTTTCCCATCCTTTATTTCAACGTGTATTTCAATGTTATTTACAACATCCGAAATAATTTCATTAACATCAATTTCCTCCTTTTTTAGATTTAATTGTCCTTTTTCAAGAATGGCTGTTTGTAAAATTTTCTCGGCAATAACACCAAGGCGGTTATTTTCTTCACTGATAATTTTAATATAATTGGAATATAATTGCTCCGATTTTTTTATATCAGTATCATTAAGTGCTTCACAAGCTAACGAAACAGTTGAAATTGGTGTCTTAAATTCATGGGTCATATTATTTATAAAGTCAGTTTTCATTTTCGACAGCTTCTTTTGTCTGAAAATTGTTGAAATCGTTAGAGCAAATGATACTATAATAATTATTATCAAAATAGCCGAAACAAGCAGTAAAACCCACATTTGACTTATAATAAATCGTTTTTCGTTTGGAAAAAAAACAATTAAATAATTTGGATTGGTGATAATATCGTTTGGAAATAAAGTAAATACAAATCCGTGTTTCAGTAATTTCTCGGGATATTTTCCTGTTTTTTGCATGATCATTGAATTCATTGCCGAATTAAAAACTGCAAATTCAAACAGAGTATTTATCCCTTTTTTTTCCAATTCAGTGTTTATTAATGAATCTAAAAACTCTTTATTGATTCTTTCTTCGATCGGACGATTTTGTTTGATGTTAAACATTTCTTCAATAAGATTTTGAGCCATAAAGGAGCGTTTCACTACTTTTTGAAAATCATCACTATTGTTAATTGATTGAATATCCTCAAGAAATGAGTTATTTATCGAATCTATTGATTGTAGAATTGAAGTTTTATTTGTTGAGTTTGTAAACCTGTTTTTAATCTGATCGGACATCTCGATTTTTTCAAGTTGAAAGATAACATTCGATACAGCTTCGTTAACATCTCTCACAAAAGTTGCTTGCCTTACGGTAATTGCATTATTTATCCAATGTACCTGTATTACCATTAAGCCAATCAATGCCAGGCTGATAAGGGTAATTATAAAAAAGATAATTCTTTTATTCATCAATACAAAGATACATCTTGAAATGTATTCAAACTTTTGTTTAACAAAATTTAACGTTTATTAATTTTACTTAACAATAGGATTTGTTTTTCAGCAGTACTTTTGTTTCGTTAATAAAAATTACAAAATGAGCAATTGATTTTCACAACCGTATAAGTTTATGTAAGATTTACATTGTGCATAAAAAGATTTCTTACCTGAATATTGGTTATGGTTTAAAGATGCCCCGAAAGAGGGGCATTTTTTTTTGATTATATTGTCTTTTGAATTTTGCTTTCCAAATGTTATTGAATCACAATTTTCTTAATCTGTTTAGTGTCTTTTCCGCTGAAGCTTATTAGATAAACTCTCTTTTCAAGGTTGGAAAAATCCATTTCAATTGTTGATTGTCTGATTACTTACACTCAACTTAATTTCCCTGAATCAAATCTTTAATATTGATAATATGCAGAAAATGTAAAGAAAAGATAAGAATTAGAACAATAATTACCCAGCGTACAAAATTCACGCCCTTTTTAACGGCAAGTTTTGAGGCAATTAATGCTCCGGCCATCATACCGACAGACATAATTATTCCATACATCCATCTGATTTCTCCATTAATAATGAAAATTGTTAGAGCAATAATTGTAATAAACAGAGCTATCAGAACTTTAATTGCATTTGCTTTAACGAGATCATAACCTGCACCAAGAATAATACTTGCCAAAAGATAATACCCGATCCCGACTTGAATAAACCCTCCGTAAATCCCGATAAAAAAGAAAATTATAATCTGCCAAACACTGATTTTTTTATCAATCAGTTCTTTCCTTCCGTATAAATATTTCTGAGGTTTGAAAAGAATAAAAAACAACATGAAGATCATAACAATAGCAAAAGCTGTTTCAAATATTTTATCATTAATATCAATAGCAATATTTGCTCCCACAACAGAACCAAAAACTGCCGGAATTGCAAGTATTAAAGCTTTTCGATGGTCGAGAACTTTCTGCTTTTTAAAACTTGCTACCGCTGTAATGGTTTGAACTGCAATTCCAATCCGGTTTGTGCCATTTGCAACAGAAGGCGGTAATCCGAGAAACATTAAAACCGATAATGAAATTATTGATCCACCTCCGGCCAGTGTATTTATGAAACCAGTAAAAACTCCGGCTACAATTAATATTATTATTTCAATGTATGTCATTTTTTTGTGTTAGCTTCAAAATTAATTTAATTTCTCGATAAAGGTTTCTATTTTTGGGTATAAGGGAATTTCCTATAATTTCATAATACCCCATATTTCCTGTATTTTCATGTTTCCCTTATACCTTAACCCCTCCATCAACTTTCTTTCCAAAAACCCTGATGATAACATACATAGCTATAATACCCAACGGAAATAATATCCATGACGAAACTCCATAGGCAGCCGGAATTGTTCCAATAAAAATACTTACAAGCCCGACAGTTAAAGCATAAGGCAGTTGAGTCCTAACATGTTCGATATGATTACATGAACTTGCCAGCGAGCTTAAAATTGTAGTATCCGAAATTGGTGAGCAATGATCACCAAAAACCGAACCGGCTAATATTGACGAAACTATATTGTAAAATATTGCTATCGACTGATCTTGATCCAAACCGTATTCCATTGATATCAACCATCCTGCCGGTAAGATCATGGGATATAAAATCGCCATTGTTCCCCATGAAGAACCTGTTGAAAATGCTATCAAAGCCGAGAAGATAAAAGTTAAAGCAGGCAACATAAAAGGTGAAATTTCGATGTAAGCTAAACTTTGAGCAATAAATTCAGAAGTGTGCAATTCTTCAGTAATTAATGCAAGCGACCACGCCAAAATAAGAATTATTATTGCAGATAACATTGTTCTGAAACCATTAACAAGGCTTTCGACAGCAATCCTGAGTTTAAGTATTCTTTGGCTGACAGTTAAAGTTATTGCACTTAAAGCTCCGAGAATCGACGACCACAACAAAGCTTTATAAGAATCGGCTGCTGCAATTATTTCCATAAGATCAGCTTCCGGACCTGCTACTTTTCTTCCTGTATAAATCAAGCTTACAATAGTTCCAACTATTATTACAAGCACCGGAATTACTGCATTATACCAGCGTGCTTTTATTTTGTCCGAAACTTTAATCTCATTGTTTTGAGTTGAAATTTTTTTTGATTCAGACGACAAACCGTTTTTTCTTGCATTCTGTTCAGCTTTAAACATCGGCCCGAAATCACGATTTTTGAAAATTATTATTAAAATAAAGATCAAAGTAAAAATAAGATAAAAACGCGTATCAAGTGAATTAATAAAAACACTATAAGCACTTTCCGATAAACCGATCTTATCAATCCCATCCTGAATATAACTCAACTCAACTCCAATCCATGTGGTTATCAAAGCAAGTGAAGCTACAGGAGCTGCTGTTGAATCAACGATATAGGCAAGTTTTTCGCGTGAAATGCGTAACCGATCGGTAACAGGCCGCATTGTGTTTCCAACAACAAGAGTGTTGGCATAATCATCGAAGAAAATAAGAATGCCCAGTAACCATGTTATAACTTGTCCTGATTTTGGGTTATTTGCATATTTTGATAATTTTTGAACCACGCCTTTCATTCCGCCGTTCACGGTTATCAGGTTTACCATTCCCCCAATTAGCATCGAAAAAATTATTATTGAAAGATGACCTGAGTCTCTCAGTGATTCTACTAAATATGTGTCAACAATGGCAAACAATCCCTGAAAAATCGCCAAAATAAAATAACTTCCCTGAAAATAATATATAATTGTTGTCCCAACTAAAAGGCCAAAAAATAAAGCCGAGTAAACTTCCCTGAATATCAATGCCATAAAAATTGCCAATAGAGGGGGTAAAATCGACATCCAAAGCGGAATCGGATTAACCTCTTTTGTAAAAATAAAATCATCAATTTCAATAGTGAATATTTCCTTTTCTTTGAATTTATACTCAAATTCTGCCTTTCCGTTTACAAATTGTAAAACATATATGGAATCATTTAATAAAACCTCGATCTCTTTATTATTCAAAGATGTCTGGTCGTATGAGTTTGCAAAATTAATTTCAATTGAAGTGGGAACATTTTTAATAATTATTTTTGAAATATTAATTTCCAGGTCATCCTGAAAAATCGAACTTTGGTTTTCCCGATTAGCGAAGAGTGTTATAACGGGAATAAGAAGAAATATAATTAAACAAAAGAATACTTTATTTCTCACTCAATTTTTTTCGGTAAAAATAAGGAAGTTTATTAAATAGACAATGATTGAATGAGAGAATGAGAGAATGATGGAATGAGAGAATTAAACTCTAAAACTTTTATGGAATTTCCAACACTCCAATTTTCCATTTTAATATAAACGAAAGTCAATAAATTTTTTTAAATTTGTAAATAAATCATACAAGAAGAAGTAAAAATATTCAGAATGAAAAATATTCGAGCAAAATCAATTTTTACAATAATTGTTATGTTTGTTTGTTTGAGTGCTCTGTCACAGAAAATGCACTTAATACAATCCCCCTTATTTCAAATTATTGGTGAAAAGAACAATAAGGAAGTCACCTGGTTAACAAATGATGTTTCTGTAAATATTACAGATGAAGGTGATATTAATATTGTAGTTGGGATTAGTAACCTTCATCCTGTTGATAGTTTTCCGCCATTAAATGTTGTGTATGATAATCATTTGAAAATTAAAGGAAATATTCCTCCTGATGAATTATTTTACAACGTACAGGATAATCAGAATTACACATCTCACCTGACTTTTGAAACCGATAATAAAAATATAGAAAATGAATTTAACATTTTTATAACTTACGACAAGGTTATTAAATCCAGGAATGTTGTGTTTGAAACGGAAATTAATTTGAACGATTTTCCTGATATTAAAATAAAAAATTTTGAACCGGAAGTGAAATTAATGCTCATTTTTGATATTTTACAAAAAAATAGATAATTTGGATAAAATTTATAAAACACGAAGAATGAATGTTATGAAAGAAACTTTTTCTAAAATTTATGTAATAGAAACAGTTATTTTTATTTTATTTATAATTCTCAATACTTCCTGTAAAAAAGAATCGAATGAAATACAGGAATGTAATGTGCTATTTCCAAATGGAGGTGAGTGGCTTTTAAATGGACATGAATATAATATAAAATGGTTTGATAAGCATGCTGATTTAGTAAGGATTGAATTGTATAAATCTGATTCAAAAGTTGAAACTATTATTAATTCAACTAATAATTCAGGTGAATATTTATGGATTGTTCCTAATGATCTGGATGATGGAAATGACTATAAAATAAAGATATCAAATGTAGATGATGATAATATTTCGGATGAGAGCAATTCGGTTTTTACAATTAGAATACCAAATGAAACTTCATCATTCATTGATTCACGTGATGGACAAAAATATAAGACTGTGAAAATTGGAGATCAATGGTGGATGGCTGAAAACTTTAATTATGAAACCGACTCAGGATCTTGTTGTTTTTTGTATGATCAATACTTTTGCGAAGAAAGAGGAAGATTATATACATGGGAAGCAGCATTAAGTAATAATCCGGAAGGTTGGCATTTGCCTTCAGATGATGAATGGAAAAGCCTTGAATTATTTTTGGGTTTACCTCCCGGTGATATAGATAAATCAGGTTTTAGAGGCGAATATATTGGTACCCTTCTTTGGTATGGAGGAGGTACAGGTTTTGAAGTTTTACCATCTGGATACCATAATACATTGTTTGAATTATTCGGTCATATTGGTTATGAAACACGTTTCTGGACTTCGACTAATGTGCAAAATGAAGAGAAATATTGGACTCGTTTATTATCAATAAACTATAGGGGTGTTGATAGGCATAAAATGAACGAGTACTTTTCTGTTTCGGTTCGTTATATTAAAGATTCTGAAAAATAAAATTTATACCTGATTGAAATGGAATAGACTATAAAGAAATGATAGAAAAAGTAGGAAAAATAATTACTCAAATATTTGGAATATGTCATCAAAAGAAATTGCAATATTAAAGCAACAAATCACAAAACTTAATGAAAAAGATTTTGATTTAGAATCCTGGAAAAAATATTCTATTGTTTTAATAGCCAGAATATTTGGAGATAAATCCCAAAAAATCAAACAAATAGAAAGTATTGAATATGATTATAGTAGCTGGGCGTTGCGCGACACCTCAGGAAGTTCATCATACATGGAAACCTGTAAAAAACTCGGTGAGGAAATTTTGAAAGCCTCAATAAATGAAATCGAAACTTTTGGTTTACCTGAACAAGAAAAAAATATTGAGACTTCCCAAATCTACGATTCTATAATTTCTTCATTACAAGACGAATTAAAAGGTTATCAATTCAAAGAAATTATTAGTACAATTAAATCAGATAAAAAGCCTGATGTTAAGAAAAAATTGATGTTCGAAAAGCTTAAAAATTTTGGAATAGATACTTCGAACGAAATACTCAGTAATATTCTTGTTAATTTGAAAATTACAGGGGATTAATATATTAACCTCCATTTTAGAGTTAATAAATTAAATTCACAATTTGTAAATGTGATTATGATAATCAGTCCCTGACCTTTCAGACGAAAAAATATTTTCAATTTAATTAGTATTTCCTGTTTTGATATACAAAAAAGATATACCTTTGTGATATAAAAATATAATATTATGAAAACAGTATCATTAAAAATAGATGACTCAATTTTTGGAGAAACTGAAAAGATTCTTTCAAGGATTAAGAAACCGCGAAACAGATATATTAATGAGGCAATAGATTATTATAATCGATTTCAAAGACGGTTGATTCTTGAGAAAAGACTTAAAAATGAGTCTTATTTAGTAAATATGGATTCGATGTCGACGCTTAAAGATTTTGAGGAGATTGATTATGTCGATTAAACAATTCGAAATTTGGATAGCAGATTTGAATCCACAGATTGGAACGGAATCAGGTAAAACAAGACCTGTTCTAATTGTTCAAACTAATTTGCTTAATAAGATACCACATCCTTCAACGGTTATTTGTCCAATAACGACAAATGTCAAAAAAGATTCTGATATATTAAGAGTTCATCTTAATAAAGGAATAGCAAATTTACATTATGACGGTGACATTATGATTGACCAAATTCGGGCAATTGATAATAAACGATTGATTAATAAAGTGGGTGTTTTGCCAGATGATTTAATTGATTTAGTTAAAGAAAATATAATGATAGTCATAGATTTAGAATAATACACGCTAATCATTAAATTATTCATAACACCAAGATTTGATTAATCAATATTTTATTTACTTTTGCAGCCAATTTTTATAAATAGAAAAAATGGCAAATAAGTTACTTAAAATTTTGTGTGAAAATTTTTACATTATCAATATTTTATAACTTAAGAAAACAGTTTTATTAGCTACAAAATATTTGAATTAACAGCCTGGATGGAAACAAAATATCAAGAATATAAGAGACTCGACCTTGCAAATATTGGAAAGGAAATTGAAAAATATTGGGAAGAAAACAAGGTTTTTGATAAAAGTCTTGCTATTAGAAAAGGAAATAAACCATTTGTTTTTTACGAGGGGCCACCATCTGCAAACGGCCTTCCCGGAATTCATCATGTTATGGCAAGGGCCATTAAAGATATTTTTTGTCGTTATAAAACTCTCAAAGGATTCTACGTAAAACGAAAAGCCGGTTGGGATACACATGGTTTACCTATTGAAATTGCAACTGAAAAAACACTTGGAATTACAAAAGAAGACATCGGGAAAACAATTTCGGTAGAAGATTATAACAAAACCTGTCGCAAAGAAGTAATGAAATACAAATATCTTTGGGATAGTTTAACAAAAAAAATGGGTTATTGGGTTGATCTTGATCATCCGTATATTACTTTTGATAACACTTATATTGAAACTGTCTGGAATCTTTTATCAAAACTTTACGAAAAAGGACTTCTTTACAAGGGGTACACTATTCAACCTTATTCACCTGCTGCGGGAACAGGATTAAGTTCACATGAGTTGAATCTTACAGGATGTTACAAAAACGTGAAAGACAATACGGTTGTTGCACAGTTTAAAGTTGTTAGAAATCAAAAATCAGATTTTCTTTTTAATAATATTCAAGGTGACCTTTCATTCCTGGCCTGGACAACAACTCCCTGGACCTTGCCTTCGAATACAGCTCTCGGAGTTGGTAAAAAAATAGATTACGTTAAAGTAAAAACCTTTAATGCATATACTTATAAACCAATTACAATAATTCTTGCAAAAGATCTGGTTAATAAATATTTTCCTGAAAAAAATGCAGAATTAAAACTTGAAGATTACGAAGAAGGCCAAAAAAATATTCCTTTTGAAATCACAAATGATTTTAAAGGTAAGGAACTTGAAGGAATTAGTTACGAACAATTGCTCCCTTATTCCCAACCCGAAGATGGAGATGCTTTTAAAGTTTTGATAGGCGATTTTGTAACAACCGAAGACGGAACAGGTATAGTTCATCTTGCCCCGAGTTTTGGAGCTGATGATTTTAGAGTTGCAAAAGAAAATGGAATTGGTTCATTGACTCTCGTTAATAAACAAGGAAAATTCACCGAAGAAATGGGTGAATTTGCAGGTCGTTTTGTTAAAAATGAATATGATCCTGAATATGACCCGAAAATCAAAGAAAATGTTGACATAGATATAATTGTAAAACTAAAAAAAGAAAACAAAGCTTTTAAAACCGAAAAATACGAACACTCCTATCCTCATTGTTGGAGAACCGACAAACCAATACTTTATTATCCTTTGGATTCATGGTTTATCAAGACAACGGCATATAAGGATAGAATGATAGAACTTAATAAAACCATCAATTGGAAACCAATGTCAACAGGCATCGGACGTTTTGGCAACTGGTTGGAAAACCTTGTTGACTGGAACCTTTCACGTTCGCGTTATTGGGGAGTAGGATTACCGATTTGGACAAGCAAGGATCGTGAAGAGCAAATTTGTATCGGTTCGGCTGAGCAATTGAAATCAGAGATTGATAAATCTATTGCTGCAGGAATAATGGAGAGCAATCCATTAGAAAATTTTGTTCCCGGTGATAATTCAAAAGAAAATTATGAAACATTTGATTTTCATCGTCCTTATATCGATGAAATTATTTTGGTTTCTGAAAAAGGTAACAAAATGTTCCGCGAACCCGATCTAATAGATGTTTGGTTCGATTCGGGATCAATGCCTTATGCACAGTTTCATTTTCCGTTTGAAAATGTTGAAGAATTCGAAAACAGTTTTCCGGCTGATTTTATTGCCGAAGGAGTTGATCAGACAAGAGGCTGGTTTTTTACGATGCATGCAATAGCCGTAATGCTTTTCGATTCGGTTTCGTATAAGACCTGTGTTTCAAACGGACTTGTTCTTGATAAAAATGGAAATAAAATGTCCAAAAGTGTTGGTAACGCTGTCGATCCCTTCAAAACTATTGATAAATACGGACCCGATGCTTTACGTTGGTATATGATAACCAATGCACAACCCTGGGATAATTTAAAGTTTAACGAAGAAGGAATTGCCGAGGTGCAAAGAAAATTCTTTGGTACTTTATATAATACTTACGCGTTTTTTGCACTTTATGCTAATATTGATGGATTTTGCTATAAAGAAGATGAAATTCCGGTTGAAGAAAGACCTGAAATTGACAGATGGATACTATCTGAATTAAATACTCTTGTCAAAACCGTTGATGAAAGTTATGCTGATTACGAACCCACAAAAGCCGGACGTGCAATTCAAAGCTTTGTTGACGAGCATTTAAGTAATTGGTATGTTCGTTTGTCGAGAAGAAGGTTTTGGAAAGGAAGTTATTCGGATGATAAAATTTCTGCCTACCAAACACTTTATAAATGCCTTGAAACTGTAGCTCAATTATCCTCGCCAATTGCACCGTTTTTCATGGATAAACTTTTTAATGATTTAAATAAAGTTAGCTGCAGAGTTAATGTAAATTCAGTTCATCTAACCGAATTTATTTCACCTGATGAAAATCTTATTGATAAAAGTCTTGAAGAGCGAATGCAGCTTGCACAAAAAATATCTTCAATGGCTCTTTCTTTACGAAAGAAAACAAATATCAGGGTTCGTCAGCCATTAAATAAAATAATGATTCCGGTTTTAAACGACGAGTTTAAAGATAAGGTAGAAGCAATAAAGAATCTTATCCTTTCAGAAGTAAATATTAAAAATATCGAATATGTTACAGATGCCTCAGGTATCTTAGTGAAAAAAGTTAAACCAAACTTCAAAGCTCTCGGGCCGAAATATGGTAAGTTGATGAAAAATATTGCAGCTAAAATAAATCAATTCAATCAGGAGGATATCAATAAACTTGAAACCGAGGAAATTTATAAATTTGAACTTGATGGAAATTCAATCGAAATTAATATTAATGATGTCGAAATTTTAACCGAAGATATTCCGGGCTGGGTCGTTGCTAATATTGATAAACTTACGGTAGCTTTGGATATCACTATTACTGAGCAATTAAAAAGTGAAGGTATTGCGCGTGAATTGGTAAACAGGATTCAAAACATCAGAAAGGATTTGAATTTTGAAGTTACCGATAAAATATCTATAGAAATTGAAAAAAACGAAAATATTAATAAAGCAATTAATGAAAATTTTTCATACATTTGCTCGGAAACTTTAACTGAGTCGCTTAATTTCGTTGATAAAATCGATGAGAATAACAAATTATCAGTAGAAATAACAGATGATGATAATGTTTTAATAAAAGTAATGCGGATTGTGTAAAATAAATGTGCATTATTTATTAGATAAAATTTAAATATTTGTGCTATGGTAAAAAATACTAAAACAACAGAAACTGCTAAAAAATCCAGGTACTCTGATGAAGAACTTCTGGAATTCAAAGAAATAATTCTTATGAAACTCGAAAAGGCCAAAAGAGACCTGAAATTATTAACCGAAGCTTATACAAACTCTGACACTGCCGGTATTAGCGATACATCTCCAACATTTAAAGTTTTGGAAGAAGGGTACCAGGTGTTATCAAAAGAGGAAAACAGCAAATTAGCTTCAAGGCAACAAAAATTTATTAATAATCTTGAAAATGCTTTAATCAGGATAGAAAATAAAAGTTACGGAGTTTGCCGCGCTTCGGGGAAACTGATTTCAAAGGAACGACTCAGAAGTGTTCCTCATGCAACTCTTAGTATTGACGCTAAACTTAAGCGGTAATAACATCACCTAAGTGAAAATATTAGTATCGTTTATGACATATTCTTCATCATTGGAAATATTTATTTTCGGGTTGGATTAAATTATTATATTCAAAAAACATCTTTTGAAAAAGCCTTTATTAATTATTATAATAATTCTGATTGCTGATCAGATATTGAAAATCTGGATTAAAACTCATTTTTTTATTGGTCAGGAAGTTTCTGTATTTGGTGATTGGTTTTTAATTCATTTTACTGAAAATTCGGGAATGGCATTTGGACTTCAATTTGCAGGTAACTATGGAAAACTCATCCTTAGTATTTTTCGAATTATTGCAATTTCAGCCATTGGAGTTTATTTGTTTCATCTTATCCGAAAGAAAATAAACCCGGGGCTTGTAATTTGTATTTCATTGATTTTTGCAGGTGCTATCGGTAATCTTATCGACAGTGCTTTTTATGGCATGATCTTTAACGAAAGCAGCTTTCATCAAATCGCTACTTTTTTACCCGAAGAAGGTGGATATGCCCCTTTTTTACACGGGAAAGTAGTCGATATGCTATATTTTCCGGTAATTCATGGAGCATACCCTTCATGGTTTCCTTTCATTGGCGGACAAGATTTTATATTTTTCAGGCCGGTTTTTAATATTGCTGATTCTTCAATTACTATTGGCGTGTTTTCATTAATTCTTTTTCAACGAAAGTTTTTTAAAAAAGATAATTAATTGCTAAATTGTTGTAGTTAGACGTTTGCTGTTTAAAAATATAACCTTCGACAATCATTTAAAAATTCAAGGTTACGGTTTAATTTTACAATACTTCAATTTTCACGAGAGCAAAATATACAGAAACAAATCTTCTGATTTTAGAATAGAATTAAAAAAATCATATTTTTGAAATAGATTTGAATTTATGAATTGGTTTGTTTTTTGGATAATTATTTATTTGATTTTGATTGTTTACCTCACTACTAAACATATCAAATCACTCGATTTGGAAACTTATCTTGTAAATAACCGTAGCACCCGGACTCTTCCTCTTGTGTTTACAACTTTGGCAACTTTTGTTGGAGGAGGTACTTCAATCGGCTTAATGGCAATGGGATATGAGTCGGGTTTTGCTGCCATAGGAATAGGAATTGCTTACGTTATAGGATTTTTTATTTTGTCATTATTTGCAAATAGAATTCATACCGTCGGAGTATTGCAAAACATATATTCTTTTCCTCATTTCTTAAATAACAAGTACACAAAGCAAACAAATCCAAAATTTTCACGATTATTTTCCGCATCGGTCAGCGGGATTAATATTTTTATTTTCTTTTTTCTTTTATCTGCCCAGTTTGTAGGAATGGCATCGTTGTTAAAATTTGCTTTCGATATCGGTTATCAAACTGCTGCAATAATTTCATGTATTGTGGTAATTACTTACACAGCATTTGCAGGTTTATCGGGAGTAATTATGACTGATATGCTACAATTTATTGTAATCCTGATAATGATAATTCTTATTTTTATTCCGGGTATTTATATTGATACAAATGCATTAAAACTTTTGGATGAATTACCAAAAGAAATGCTTAACGGAACATTTTACGGATTACTTTTTTTAATTGCATTACCAGTTTTTCTCGCACCATCGGTATTAGTGCGAATGGATATCTGGCAAAGAATTTTAGCTGCAAAAAACCAAAGGACTGCAAAACGAGTGAGCATAATCTCAGGATTGGGAATGCTTCCTTTTTATATTTTATTCCCTTTGGTCGGTATGGCAATACGCATTACTATCGACACAGAAATAGAACCCAAGTACGTTACTTATTTATTTTTGGAAAAACATTGTAACGAATTTATTCTTGGTTTTGCAGTGATTGGTTTGTTATCGGCTTTAATGTCTTCGGGGGATAGCTTCCTAAATATTATTTCGATTTCGGCTGTAAAAGATTTTCTTGGTTGGAAAAAAAGAAAAAAAACACTTTCTAAAAAAAGCATTCAAATGAATATTCGTCTTATAACTTTTGTTTTTGGAATAATCGGAATGATGATTGCTCTTGTTTTTCCTAAGATTGTTGATTTAATGGTTGTTGGAATTGGAACAATTGTAATATTTGTACCTGTAACATTATTGGCATTAATAAAAAATGATGTTTATAAATTCCGGATTTCATCAATTTTGAGTATTTTATCAGGTTTTTTTGTGAATTTAGGGTTCTTTATTTACGGAATTGTCGATCCAGAAAAGTTTGAGCCAAAATCATCTTTTATTCCTGCATTTATTGTGGCTGCTATAGTATTGATTATTGGAATATTGTTTTCAAAAAAAGCTGTAGATTAATGATACATGTGTCAGTATTTATTTTTGAATTTTTTAAATATTAAAACTAATTAATTAATAATAAAACAAATGGTATTAAGCATATTTTCAGATAAATCATTTATGAAAGAAGCCTTGAAAGAAGCCAAAACAGCTCTTGAAAAAAATGAAGTTCCGATAGGAGCAGTCATAGTTAGTAATAATAAAATAATTGCCCGTACCCATAATCTTTGTGAAACTTTAATCGATGCCACTGCCCACGCAGAAATGCAGGCGATAACTTCAGCGTCAAATTTCCTCGGAAGCAAATATCTAAACGAATGCACTTTATTTGTTACACTCGAACCTTGTACGATGTGTGCATCGGCTTTGTCATGGTCACAAATAGGAAAAATTGTTTATGGTGCTAATGATGATAAAAAAGGTTTTACAAAAATTTCTCAAAATGTTTTACATCCGAAAACAGAAGTTATTTCGGGAATTCTGAAGGAAGAATGTTCAACACTTTTAATTGATTTTTTTAAAAAGAAAAGGGGATGATGGTTATATTGTTTTTTTCTGTAGAATAATAGCAAAGTTTTTAACATTCATTATTTATTAAAATATAACCTGTTTTTGGTTAAGATGTCATTACCTATTGGTATATTGTGGCTTGCTAATTTCTAATTTCCATTCACTTAAATATATAAATTAGAATAATTGCTTTTATTCAGAGCTATGCTTTTTTAACAATATAACAATATAACCATTTAACCATTATTTTATCCACAATGGAAGAATTTATTAACAAGTTCCATTATTTTTTCTTCATCATTTCCCAGTTCTTCCCTGATATTTCCATCGTTATACTTTTTAAGATATTCAATTATCCAGTCAATCATACCTTCTGAAAAAACACCGTATTTTGTATAAAGACTTTTTTGTTTTTCAAGACATTCTGCTGATTCATAACAAGAGGTGGGTAATTGAGAAAGTTCTTTAAGCTTTGCCTTATTTTTATCTTCAAAAATATTAATGTCAACATAGGTTTTTTCGGCGTACTCGAGAGCATCATTCATCTCAAGCCCATGACGAGCAGCAACACATAAACCTGCTAACAATAAATTTATATCAGCCGAACCATCGGGACATCGAAACTCAACAGTTTGTTTGTCGGATAGATCTTTATCAGATAGTTTTTCTTTAGGATTAGCATTTGATATCATATTATTTTTTCCGCACCAACCCAAAGGCACTCTCACCAATACCGAACGATTTCTGTCGCCCCAGCAAATATTTGTAGGAGCCTCCTGATGAGGAACTAATCTAAAATATGATGTCGGATTTGTATTCCCAAAAGCTGTGAGGGAGGATGCAAGGTCAAGATATCCGGCTATCACTTTTTTTGCCGTATCACTCAACTTTCCGTTTTCGACCATTACGCTCTTTCCGTCTTTAAGCAGTTTAGTGTGAATATGTAATCCGCTTCCTGCTTTTCCGACGGTAATTTTTGGAGCAAAAGTAACCGTAACTCCATAATCAAAAGCAAGTGTTCTGAGAATCCATTTTGCAATTACCAGTTGATCAGCGGCATCCTCAAGATTTGTTGGCAAAAACTCAATTTCGTTTTGTTCGTATTCTAAATCGCCAACAACAAAATTCCCCACCTCTGCATGCCCATATTTTATTTTTCCACCGCATTGTGCAATTGCCTGCATTGCTTCAGCTCTGAATTCTCCCCATTTCGAAAAAGGAGCAGATTCATGGTAGCCTCTTTGATCTTCAGCTTCAAAAAGTTCGTCTTTTTCACCAATTAAGTAATATTCAAGCTCTCCCATTACTTCAAAAGAATAACCTGTTTTTTCCTTTAAAACTTCATGAGATTTTCTTAGAATGGTTTCGGGTGAACTTACCAAGGGCTCGCCATCTTTGTTATAATATGAGCATAAAATATCCAAACTCGGTATTTCGCTAAACGGATTCAGAAAAGCTGTTCTATATCTTGGAATCACATATAAATCGCTTGATCCGGCTTCAACGAACGAAAAAATACTTGAACCGTCAACTCTTTCCCCGGAGCTTAAGATTGTATCTAAATGTTCTTTATCATTTATAATAAAATTCAAAGTTTTTAACCTCAAATCCCATCCGACATACCTGAAATTTATCATTTCAATATTATTATCTTCGATATATTTGATCAGGTCAGCTTTTGTAAAGTCCTGAGGAGATTTGTTCAAATACTGAACTAAAGGATTGGGGTTCATTTCAATATTATTTTTCATGTTATAAAAATTATCATGTTTCTTTAAAACGTCAAACTTATAAAAAAAAAGAATATTCCATTAAGTAAAATTTTATTATCTACTTTTTTAATTCTTTGTTTATTTTTGCCCACAATTTACTCTAAAAAAAATGAACCCAAACGAAACAATTGTATTTTCATTATTTATAATTTTAATATTATCAATCCTGTTTATCGATCTGGGTGTTCTTAATAAAAAAAATCATATTGTTTCATTTAAAGAAGCAATGCTTTGGACAATTGTATGGGTAGGAATTTCATTGGGTTTTTATTTTTTTATTACGAATTTCGGAAATTTAATTCATGGGATTAACAATCTTGAAGACATTAAACATCTTGCTATTACATTTCAGCATCCAATTAATCTTGAGACGGCAACTTATAATGAAGCACTTATTATTTACAATAAAAATCTAGGGCTTGAATATCTTACAGGATATTTGATCGAGTATGCTTTGTCGATTGATAATGTATTTGTTATGATTTTAATATTTAACGCATTTGGTGTTGAAAAAAAATATTACCACAGAGTTTTGTTTTGGGGAATTCTGGGTGCAATAGTAATGAGGTTTCTATTTATCTTTTTAAGTTCAACCTTGATTCAGCATTTTTCATGGATTTTATACATTTTTGGTGTTTTATTGGTTTTTACCGGTGTTAAAATGTTTGTTAATAGAAATAAAGAAGAAAAAATTGACCCCGAAAAACACACCATAGTTAAATTTGTATCGAAATATTTTCCTGTTTATCCAAAATATGTAGGAAAAAAGTTTTGGGTTAGAGACCATGGTAAGTTATCAATTACTCCATTATTTATTGTTCTGATAGTAATTGAGTTTACAGATGTGCTTTTTGCAATTGATTCGGTACCGGCAATTTTTTCTGTTACAAAAGATCCTTACATTGTTTTCTTTTCTAATGTTTTTGCAATCATCGGCTTGCGCTCATTATTTTTCGTATTAATGAATGTCATCAATTATTTTCATTATTTAAAAGAAGGCCTAGCGGTTTTATTAACTATTATCGGAATCAAGATTCTTGCACATCATTGGTTAGAACAAATTGGATTTGAAACCAAACATTCTTTGTTTTTGGTCGTTGCAATTTTAGGGATAAGTATTATTGCATCAATTATTTTTCCAAAAAGAGATGGAAAAGTAACGACTTAGAAGAAATACTTGATGATGAAATACTTTTACTTTATTCAAAATTTATTATCAAAATACTTTTCTAAAAGTTTTTGAGCGGCGATATAGGCACTTATTTTCCCGGTAAGTACTTCTTTTTCAAATTGCGGAAGAATTTTGGAAATGTTATTATTAGAATAAAAATTATCTTTTAGAGTTTGGTTTATGGTTTCAAACATAATGTGTTTTTCCTGTCGGAGTCGATTTTCGATAAAAAATCCATTATTCTTCGTAAGTTCATAATACTTCAGAATTGTATCCCAAATTTCAAGTATACCGGTTTTGTCAACTGACGAACAAAGCTTTACTACCGGAACCCAGGTCGATTCAGTTGGTGGGAACAGATGTAGTGCATTTTGAAACTCCCTTTTTGCCAACTTCGCTTTGCTGATATTATTCCCATCGGATTTGTTTATGACAATTACATCGGCCATTTCCATAATTCCTCTTTTGATTCCCTGCAATTCGTCGCCGGCTCCGGCTATCATCAGCAATAAAAAGAAATCAACCATTGCGTGAACGGCTATTTCGGATTGCCCTACACCAACGGTCTCAACAAAAATAGTATCGAAACCGGCCGCTTCGCATAAAATAATTATCTCCTTTGTTTTTCGGGCAACACCACCGAGAGAACCTGCAGAGGGAGATGGCCTTATAAAAACATTTTCTTTTTTTGAGAGGTCTTCCATTCGTGTTTTATCACCAAGAATACTTCCTTTACTTTTCATACTGCTTGGATCAATAGCGAGGACTGCAATTTTTCTGTTTTGCTCCGATAGAAAAACCCCGAGAGCTTCTATGAAAGTGCTTTTCCCAACTCCGGGAGTTCCTGTTATACCAATTCGCATTGAATTTCCGGCATGAGGAAGACAATTTTTAATAATTTGTTGAGCAATATTATGATGCTGAGGTAAAGAGCTTTCAACTAATGTGATGGCTTTGCTTAATATCGTCCGATTTTCATCTATAATCCCTTTTACATATTCATCAGCTTTAAGTAAAGAAGTTTTTTTTCTGATAAAATTATTAATTGCATCAGTATTTATTGATGATGGTTGTTCAACACCTTCAATAACTTTTAATGCTGATTTCTTGCTTTTTTGCTTCCCCAACATATTAAAATAATTAAACTTATAATATTACACAAAGATAATCAGTTCTGATTAAGAATGAATAATTAATCCGGTAAAGAATATTTGTATTATTTTGCATAAAATTTTAACACATGAAAATACATCGTCTAATAATCTTATTTCTGATTTGCACATTCTCAATCACTCTGGGATGTAAATCATCATCAGCAATTAAAAAACAAAAAAAGTTTGAAAAAGCTGCTGAAAAGAAGGCAAAAAAAGACTATAAAATCTACGAAGAAGGTGTGCAAAGGCATAAAGAAATGCAGAAAGACTATACAAAACAACAAATGAAGCAAACAAAGCGGAAATCAAAAAATAATAATAAACATAAGAAAGTACCATTTTTTAGACGTATATTTGGGTGGATTTGGCCGGTAAATAAATGCAGAAATTGAGAAAAGCAGAAAAGATAGTGGAAATATGCAAAAAAAATTAAGTTTATTAAAGATAAAATCAATCCAATATTTATTGGAAATTCACCAATTCTTCTTTATTAAATTACAACAAACTACTATCAAATACAACCTATTGCCATTAATAAGCATTAATTTTATTTTATTTGTTTCAAATTGTGTTTTGATTCCTCAAATGTATTCACAAGAATCGGAACAAATTACATTTAACAGAATAACTACCGAAAATATTAAAATAGAAAAAGGATTATCACAAAATTCAGTATTTTGTATTTTGCAAGATCAGTTAGGTTATATTTGGTTTGGTACATGGGATGGTTTAAATAAATATGATGGCTATAATTTCTATGTATATAATAAAAGTAATGGTTTAAGCGGCCAAACCATCAATGCACTTTTTGAAGACAAAGAAGGTATTATTTGGGTAGGAACCGATAAAGGTTTAAATAAATTTGACAGGAAAACGCAAAGTTTTACACAATATCTGAATAATCCTGAAAGCCCTAACAGCCTTATTGATAATAATATTACTTCAATAGTTGAAGATAATTTTGAGAATTTATGGATAGGTACAAGCCACGGATTAAGTAAGTTTGAAAAAAAGACTGAAACCTTTGTAAATTTTTTGAATTATCCGGCTGATAATCGTGGTATTCGTAGCAATTACATAAACAAAATGTGTTTTGACGATAATGATTATCTTTGGATTGCAACAAATTACGGCCTGATAAAATTTGACAAAGAAAATAATAGAACAACTCGTTTTTATCATATTCCCAACGATCCCGAGAGCATAAATTCAAACACTATCCTTTCTGTTTACAAGGATAATAGTAATGAAATCTATATTGGAACCGATATGGGACTTAATAAATTTGATAATTCTTCGAAAACATTTTCTAATGTTAATTATTGTTGTGAGGATTCAATCAGATCAGATAGAATTACTTCAATTTTTGAAGATAATTCAGGTAATCTATGGATTGGAACGGGTGAAAATGGAATATTTATCCGGGAGAAGAACAAAAGTTGGTTTTCACATCATATTAATAAAAACTCTGACATAAAAAGCATTAGCAATAATATGATATCTTGTATTTATGAAGATAGAACTTCAACGATATGGATTGGTACATTTAACGGTGTGAATATGATTGATGAGGATAAAGGTGAATTTCGTGTTTATAGGCAATTATTACCAAGTAGCGATAATCAAAGCACTAATTATATTCGGTCGATTATTGAAGATAAGCCGGGAGTTTATTGGCTTGCAACTCTTGCCGGCATTAATATCATTAACATCAACACTGGCGAGCATTCATTAATTCAAAATGATCCGGACAATAATAATAGTTTAGCTGAAAATAATCTTAGATGCATAATTAAAGATAGAAATGGTAATTATTGGATTACAACAGATCATTCGGGGCTTGATAAATTTGATAAAATAATCAATGAATTCACTCATTATACACATGAAATATTAGATACTAATTGTATAAGTGACAATAGAACAACATGTTTGATTGAAGACTATTTAGGAAACATTTGGATTGGTACAAGTGACGGACTAAATAAACTTGATCCAAAAACCGGAAAAATTATAAATTATTTTAATGATCCTCAAAATCAAGAAAGTATATGCCATAATTTTATTAGATGTTTTTTCGAAGATAGTGATAAGAATTTATGGATAGGAACTGATGGAGGATTAAATAAATTTATTAGTGAGAAAAATAAATTTATTTCATATAAAAATGATTCCCTAAATCCATTAAGCATTAGTGACAATAAAATATTCTCAATTTTTGAAGATAAATCCGGTTCATTTTGGATAGGTACGGTTTATGGTGGTTTAAATAAAATGGACAGAGCAAAAGGCGAGTTTAATAGTTATTCAAAAAAGGAGGGCCTGCCTCATAATTTAGTTTACGATATTCTTGAAGATAATAATAATAATTTATGGATCAGTACGAACTGGGGTTTATCAAAATTCAATACTTTTTATCAAAAATTTATCAACTATGATGTAACTGATGGCCTTCAAGGTAATGAATTTAATTTGGGGGCATCGCTGAAAAGTAGTGATGGATATTTACTATTCGGTGGAACAAACGGCTTAACTTATTTTGTTCCTGAAAAAATTAAAACTAATTTGAATAAACCACCTTTGGTATTTACATCTTTTAAAATATTTAACGAAGAACAAGAAAGAGAATTATTTAATAACGACACAATCAGATTAAACTATGATGATAATTTTTTCTCATTTGAATTTTCAGCTTTAAATTATTCATCTCCTTTAAAAAACATGTATAAATATAAATTGGAAAATTATGATAAAAACTGGGTAGTTCGTGATGCAAACACTCGCTTTGCCGAATACACTAAAGTTCATCCCGGTACATACGTTTTCAAAGTAAAGGGATCGAATAATGATGGAATATGGAATGAAAATGAAATAATGATAACTGTTATTATTGATCCACCCTGGTGGGCAACATGGTTTTTTAGAATTTCTTTTATGGCATTATTGATTGCTATGATATGGCTTTTGATTAACAGAAGAATTAAGCACATTAAATCGTCGCATGAAGTTGAAAAGAAAGTGCTTCTTTTCGAAAAACAACTTTTTGACCTTGAACAAAAAGCCTTACGATTACAGATGAATCCGCATTTTATTTTTAATTCTCTTAACTCAATTCAGAGTTTTGTGATTGCTAATGATACGAAAAAAGCAATTTTTTATCTGGCAAAATTTTCTCAATTAATGCGTTCAATACTTGCTAATTCAAGCGAGTCATTTATCCCTTTGAAAGAAGAAATAAAAGCATTAAAATATTATATGGATATTGAAAAATTACGATTCGAAGATATGTTTGATTACCAAATAGAAATCAGTAAGGAAATTGATGACGAATTTTTTGAAATCCCTCCAATGATAATACAGCCTTATGTAGAGAATGCCATTATTCATGGATTATTACACAGTAAAAAAGAAGGATTTATTAACATTGATTTTCAGTTACACGATAATAATAGTGTTTTATGCATTATTCAGGATAATGGCATAGGAAGAGAAAAATCTCAACAAATAAATGAAGAATCAGGACTGAAAAAGAAATCAAGAGGAATGATGATCACTAAACAACGATTAGAGATCATGAATAAGCAAATTGATGAAAAATACTCCGTAAAAATCACAGACCTGAAAGATCCCTCAGGAAAAGCCCTCGGTACAAAGATTGATTTGATAATTAATTATAAGAGTTATTAATTTTTTATTACTTTTGTTCGGGGGTTTTTAGAAAATATATTTATGATTAGAGCAATAATAATTGATGACGAAAAAAAATCGAGAGAGGTTTTAACAGGCCTTTTAGTTATGTTTTGCAAACAAGTTGAGGTGATTGCTGAAGCTGACTGTGTAAAAACAGGATTAGAGGTATTATCAAAACACACAATTGATGTTGTATTCCTTGACATTCAAATGCCTGACGGAAGTGGTTTTAAACTATTAGAGAAAATTGAAAAACCCGATTTTGATATTATTTTTACAACCGCTTACGATCAATATGCAATTAAAGCAATCAGACACAGTGCTCTCGATTACCTTCTTAAACCAATTATTCCGGAGGAATTACAAAATGCCGTTAATAAAATTGAACTTAAAAAGCAGAAAGAAAAAATTGATAAAAATCTTGAAGTATTATTAAGCAATATTAAAGCACCAGGTAAAAAATCATCTAAAATTATTCTTTCTACTGCTGAGAAAATTCACATTATCGAAATTGAAAATATTATTCGTTGCGAATCGGATAATTATTATACGAGATTCTTTTTTACAAATGCTAAACCTATTTTAATATCCAAAACTTTAAAAGAAAACGAAGAGCTTCTTTCAGAACATAATTTTTTGAGGCTTCACAAATCACATCTCGTTAACATAAAATATATTAAAAGTTTTATCAGAAACGATGGTGGTTACATTGTTATGAGCGATGGTAGTGAAGTACCGGTTTCAAGAAGAAAGAAAGAAAAAGTATTGGAAATTCTACATAATATATAATACCGATAACTGATTTTTTTTTACCGATAACTGATTAAATATTTATAATTTTGTAATTATATTTATTTTTACACAAAATCGAGTTTTATGGATGATTTTTTATACATATTAATTGGAGCAGCCTGGTTAGCATTTACAATTTACTCTAAAAATCAAAAGCAGAAAAACAAAAAACTTGAAAAAAATAATTCTCAATCTGAAACCGAACCTCGAAAAGAAGGCATAAGTTCATTGTTTGAATCATTACTTTCCGAAGAAGAATATAATACTCAACAAAATCATTATGTTGAGAATGTTGAACAATCAAACATAATTCCTTCAGTGTCTGAAGTTAATTATTCAGAGAATTTATCACAATTTCAGGAAACCTCTCCTGAAACATTTGAAATGGCGGAAGTTGAAAAAGATATTGATAATAATATAATAAAAGAAGAAATATTTAATGGTAATGATATAGATTTTAATTTAAGAAAGGCGGTTATCTATTCTGAAATTTTAAAAAGGCCTTATACTTAAGAACATACTTTTGTTTTTTTTAATGACGTCTTTTTTTTTTGGAAAATAGAAAATTATTATAGTATCTTTACCGACTTTTTATGCACAATGTATAATCTAACATAAAATTATATGGTATGTTAAAAAATTTACTTTTAATCATTGGAATAATACTAACAGCTAATGTGTTAGTGTTTTCACAAGGATCCCTTCAGGGGAAGGTCGTTGATAAAGAAACAAACGAACCGATGCCTTATGTAAATATTGTAGTTGAACTTGGTGGAACTTATATCTGTGGAGGATCCTCTGATTTTGACGGTAATTTCGTAATTAAACCAATTACACCGGGTAAATACGATGTTAAAGCCTCATATGTTGGTTACAAGCCAATGCTTATTCAGGGCTTGGTAATTTTTGGTAACAGAATTACTTTTTATGACCTGATAATGGAATCCACAGCCGAAAATCTCGACGAATATGAAGTTGTTGAGTACGTAGTACCTTTGATTGATAAGGATCAAACATCGAGTGGTGCTTCGATAACAAAAGAAGAAATCGCAAAAATGCCAAACAGATCGGCAAACGCCGTTGCCTCAACAGTTGGTGGAGTATTTTCCGCCGATGGTGAGCGTGGTAATGTCAGGGGTGCCCGGTCAGATGGTACAATAATGTACATCGATGGAGTAAGAGTGCGAGGTTCATCAAGCCTGCCGCAGTCGGCCATCGAACAGGTTGACGTTATATTAAGCGGTTTACCCGCTGAGTATGGTGATGCAACTGGTGGTATCATTAGTGTTACAACAAGAGGACCATCACGTACTTTTGGGGCAGGTTTTGAATTGCAAACTTCACAATTTCTTGATGCCTTCGGCTATAATCGCCTCGGTTTTAATATGCAAGGGCCATTAATAAAAGGTAAGGATAAAAACGGAACTGCATTATTAGGATATTTTATTTCAGGTGATGTAAATTATAATCAGGACGGACGGCCCACAGCAATTGGCGTTTATAAAGTAAAAGATGATGTGCTTGCCAGCCTCAAGGAAACACCTCAAAGAGTTTCAGGAACAGGTTTTGGTGTTTACCCAAGTGCTGCATTTACCAGAATGGACGATTTGGAACATATAAATTCGACATTAAATACTGAAAATACATCTTTCTCAGTTGCAGGAAATATTAATGTTAGAACAACTGAAACAACTACTTTAACCTTTGGTGGATCAATGAATTATAGAAATAGTAGTAATTTCAGTTATACTGGATCACTTTTTAATTATGAAAATAATTCGCAGAGTCTATCAAGTACATGGAGAGTTTATGGTAAATTCACCCAACGTTTCCCCTCCAGTAATGAAAGCAATTCACTAATAAAAAATATTTATTACTCAATTCATGCTGATTATACTAAAATTAATAATTCTAATCAGGATCCGATACATAAAGATAATCTTTTTAAATACGGTTATCTCGGAAAATTTGATACTCATACAAACAGATCCTACGCTGTTGGAACCGACACATTAGTCGGAGTGCCAAATGTTTGGATACATAATGGATTTTGGGATACTGCTTATGTTTTTACTAAATCAGACATAAACTCAGAAGTAGCTAATTATACACAGTTATATTATGATCTATATCCGAATAAATGGGGTAATTATTTTGACGGTGGTGATGGTAACTGGATGAATAGCGATCAGGTACAGCTTGGAGGTGGTTTGTTAAACGGCCAGGGGCCCAGTGGAGTTTATGGTTTATGGGCGAATGTAGGTGGAAAATATAATGGTTACAATGTTTACGATGCATCCCAAATTGGTATTAATGCCAAATTTTCTGCCGACATAGGAAAACATGAAATACAATTCGGTTTATCTTATGAACAAAGAACTGACCGTGGATATGGTTATTCTCCGATGGGTTTATGGAATCTGATGCGTGGTTTAACAAACTTCCACATAGAACAGCTCGATGTAGAAAATCCTCAACTAGTATATCGTGATGGTGTTTTTCAGGATACTATATTTTATTATCGAAAATATGATGAAAATTCTCAAAGAACCTTTGATTTCAATTTAAGAAAAAAATTAGGACTTTCTACAGATGGCACCGATTTTATTAACATTGATTCTTATGATTTTGATACACACTCAATTAATTACTACGATAAAGACGGAAACAAAAAATCCGTAACTCTTGATGAAGATATTTTCTCAATTGATATGTTTAGTCCCGATGAATTATTAAACGATGGTAATTCTTATGTTGGATATTATGGATATGACTATACAGGAAAAAAGTTAACCAGTAATCCAAGCCTTGATGATTTCTTTAACAAAACCGTATCAATAGGTGGCAAAGATGTTCATACTCGTGAAATAGATGCTTTCAGGCCTATTTATATGGCAGGATATATTCAGGATAAATTTGCATTCAGGGATTTAATTTTTAATGTTGGCCTTCGTGTTGACCGTTTCGACGCAAATCAAATGGTATTAAAAGATCCATTTTTATTATTCCCGGCTAAAACTGTTGAACAAATACCATCAAGTCTTTTGCCCGAAGGAGGTATTCCCGAAAATATCGGAAACGATTTTACAGTTTATGTTGATGATCAAATGCATCCGACAAGAATAGTTGGATTTCGTGAAGGAGACAAATGGTATTCTGCTGACGGAGCCGAAGTTCAGGATCCAATAATTCTTGATCCTTCAGGAGTAAAACCTTTGTTAATTGACCCAACTCTTGATCATGTAACTATCGAATCCTTTGAGGATTACAAGCCTCAGATTAGTGTAATGCCTCGTCTTTCATTCTCTTTCCCAATTTCAGATGAAGCTTTGTTTTTCGCACATTACGATGTCCTGACACAAAGGCCGACCTCTTCGTTAAGAATGAATCCTATGAGTTATTATTTCTTTGAAACCAGTACGGGTGCAATTAGTAACCCAAACCTGAAACCAACTAAAACAATTGATTATGAATTAGGTTTCCAACAAAAACTTACAAATTCATCCTCACTTTCATTCTCGGCATTCTATAAAGAAATGAGAGATATGATTCAATTTTACAGATTTGCAGGTGCGTATCCGAGAGACTATTATACTTATGTCAATATTGATTTTGGTACAGTAAAAGGTATGACAGTATCGTATGACTTAAGAAGAACTAACAATGCAAGAGTAAGAGCTTCATACACCCTGCAATTTGCTGATGGAACAGGTTCTTCAACCGGAACATCTGCTGCACTTGTTACTTCAGGTCAACCAAACTTAAGAACTCTTAATCCTTTGAACTGGGATAGACGTCATGCTATCAATCTTTTAATTGATTATCGTTTTGCTGACGGGAAAAAATATAATGGCCCGACAATCAGGAAAAAGATTAAAGGAACCGATAAGTATAAAACAATACAATTACTTAAAAACACAGGGTTTAATATGACATTTAACGGTGGTAGCGGTACACCTTACAGTAAATCCAGTAGAATTGTTAGCCTCGGAGGTGCCGGACAGATTTTACAAGGATCAATAAACGGTTCCAGATTACCCTGGCAATTCAGAATGGACCTAAGAGTTGATAAAGATATTTATATTAAATTTAATAAAAAAGAAGGTGAAGATGCTAAATTTGCCAGTTTAAATGTTTATCTACAAGTATTAAATGTTTTAGATTCTAAAAATATTATGGGCGTTTACCGCGCAACAGGAAACCCGGATGATGATGGATATCTGGCTGCTTCACAATATCAATCAGAAATCAATCAAAATTACGATCCTCAGTCTTTTAGGGATTTATATTCAATAAGAATTAATAATCCCGGAAATTACAGTTTGCCGAGAAGAATACGACTTGGAGTAATATTTAATTTCTAATTGAAAAAATTGAATCAAAAAAAATTAAAATAAATTAACATGAAAAATATATTTAGAATATTATTTGCATCAGTATTTTTCATTCTGATAACAAATGCTATTTTTGCGGAAAAGCTGATAACTGAAAAATCAGGGAAACCTGCAAAAAATAATCTTAAAGAAACGGCTGCCGGTTGTGCCGGTGGTTCGGCTTTTAAGTTTTTAGACATTAATAATGTCAGGTGTAGAATAAACACCGGTGGAGATATGTGGTGGGATTTAGTTGATGTTGCCAGGTATTTTATTCCGGCAAACACAATTAAAACTTCTATGTTTAATGCTTCATTGTGGATAGGTGGGCTTGATGTTAATGATCAGTTGAAATTGGCCGGTCAACGCTATCGGGCTTATGGAAATGATTATTGGCCCGGGCCCTTAACTATTGACGGGACAGCAGCTGTGGATGAGGAAACATGTTCGAAATACGATAAATTCTTTATCACAACGAGACAGGAAATTGATGAATATTTGGCATGGTGGGACGATAAAGCTGCTTATCCCGAATATCAAATACCTAATTCAATTCTCGAATGGCCTGCTCACGGAGATACTGAAAAACATCAAAGTTATTATTTGGCTCCATTTAAAGATGTTGACGGAGATGATGATTATGATCCTACACAGGGTGACTATCCATATTATGATGTTGATAATGTATTATGTCCGGCAAATTATGCAGGTGATCCGAATTTTGTACCTACTCCCACAAGAGAAGATGAAGAGGGTATTGTAACGGGAGGTATTTTGTCAGACCAGGTAATAAAAGGTGATAAAAATTTATGGTGGGTATTTAACGATAAAGGAAATGCTCATACAGAAACTGATGGTGCTGCAATTGGCTTGGAAATAAGAGGACAGGCATTTGGTTTTTCTACCAATGATGAAATCAATAATATGACATTCTATAGTTATGAAATTATAAACCGTTCGACATATACTTTAACAAACACTTATTTTAGTCAATGGGTTGACACCGACCTCGGTTATGCCTGGGACGATTTTGTCGGTTGTGACGTTAGAAGAGGATTGGGATATTGTTATAACGGAAAACCAATCGATGGTGGTGGGCAGCCGGAAGCTTATGGTTCGCAACCTCCTGCAATCGGTGTTGACTTTTTTCAGGGACCTTATATGGATCCCGATAGCATAGATAATCCGGCTTTTACGGGAGATTGTTCCATAGTAAGCGATCCTGTTAATGCCCGTGCAATTAACGGGGTTAATTTTGGTAACGGAATTGTTGATGATGAGCGTTTTGGTATGCGTCGTTTTGTTTTTCATAATAATTCCGGAGGGCCCATGGGCGATCCAAGATATGCCCCTGAATATTATAACTATTTGAGGGGGATTTGGAAAGATAATACGAGAATGGTCTATGGCGGTGATGCTCACGGAGCTACTGCAGTTGGACCTGAGTGCGACTTTATGTTTCCTAATGATACGGACCCCTGTAATTGGGGAACAAGCGGACAACCTCCTAACGGAGGATATAACGTCAACAACAAATTCTGGAATGAAGAAGAAGTTCCTAATGATCCTGATGACAGGCGATTTATGCAATCTGCAGGGCCTTTTACTCTTGAACCGGGAGCATTAAATTATATTACAGTTGGTATTCCCTGGGCAAGGGCAAACTCCGGTGGCCCTTGGGCTTCAGTTGAACTTCTCAGAATAGTTGATGATAAATGTCAGGCTTTATTCGATGTTTGTTTTAAAGTTATTGACGGCCCGAGTGCACCTGATTTGACGTTCCTTGAATTAGATAAAGAAATTATTGTTTATTTAAGTAATGCAAAAGGTTCAAATAATTACAAAGAAGAATATTCGGAATGGGATATTACAATAAGCAAACTAAATCCTGATTCCGTTCCCCAGTCTCAAAGATTTGACTCCTTGTATAGATTTGAAGGCTACCAAATATATCAGTTGAAAGATGCCGACGTTACCCTTGAAAATGTTCATGATCCCGATTTAGTCAGACTTGTTGCACAATATGATATTACAAATGGAGTTGGAAGGTTAATTAATTTTTATTTTGACAAAAGTCTTAACGCTAATGTTCCAATCGAAGAGTGTGATGGTGGAGACGAGGGTATTGTTCACTCTTTCAAAATTACTGAGGATTTATTTGGCGAGGAAGATAGAAATCTTGTAAATCATAAGCAATATTATTTTACGGCAATTGCTTATGCCTATAATGATTATAAAACTTATGATCCAATTGATCATGAAACCTTTGATGGACAAAAAATGCCTTATCTTGCAGGTAGAAAAAATATTAAAACTTATACTACAATACCACATATTCCTGTTAATGGTGTTATCTTTAATTCGGAATACGGTGAAGGGCCTGAAATAACCAGAATACAAGGCCATGGAAATGGTGGAAGAGCAATTGAGATGAAAAAATCATCAATTGATTTATTAATGGATAAAGAGCCTTATGGTTACGTAGTTAATAAGAATGAAAGTGGAAATAACGATACCATATATTTTGGTGATTCCACCAATATTCCAATTATTGACAATCCGGTTTATGAAATTTCATCTGGGCCAGTTGATATTAAGGTTGTTGACCCCTTAAATGTTAAAAATGGAAATTATACTTTGAATTTTTATGATGGTTCAACGCCTCATGATGTGGATTCAACAGATATGGATAGTACGAATATTGTTAGTGCAAAATGGAAATTAACCAATAATATTAATAATCAGGTTTATTATTCCGATACAACAGTAGCCGTTAATTATGAGCAACTCTTAATTGATATAGGATTATCTGTTAATATTCATCAGGTGTTGTTCCCGGGTGATACTTTGCCTGATGGAGAACATACTGCAAATAATGGATTACTTTATTCTTCTATTGATTATGCCGATAGTTCAAGCAGATGGCTTGGAGGTGTAGAAGATAATAATATTCCTAATCATCCACTAAACTGGATACGATCAGGTAATTCTGACGGTGATTGGAATGGGCCAAATGATTTTCTTGATCCAACTGAAATTTACGAGAAAATAGGAACAGGAACATGGGCTCCTTATATTTTATCAGCTTATTATCCTGAACAGGGAATATCAGCTCCTGCTTATAAAGCAATGTCGAAATCTTTCACTTCAATGAAAGAATTAGCCAGTGTTAATATTATTCTTACAAATGAGAGAGCGGATTGGACAAGGTGCCCTGTTATTGAAATGTGTGCCGATGAGGCTTTATCTGAAGGAAATGTGAAAAAATTCAGAATTAGAGCTGCAAGCTCTGTTGATAAAGATGGAAATCCATCTGAGCAGGGAAGTGGTTCAAGTATTGATCCTAATGATCCTAATTATATTAATGAAACTGGCATGGGATGGTTTCCCGGATATGCTGTTAATTTAGAAACAGGTGAAAGGTTAAACATGATGTTTGGAGAAAATTCATGGCTTGTTGCAGAAAATGGTAGGGATATGCTTTGGAATCCGACATCAAATATATTTTCAGTACCTGATTTTCAAACTTTATTTGGTGGAATGCACTATGTTTATGTATTTGGTACTACTGATCGTAAAGTGTCGACTTTATCATACGACTTTCCTCCCTATGATGCAGGATCAATGTTGAGGTATTCAATTGAAGACGCTTTTAATTCTGGTTTAGATGTTTCGGTTATGGCAATTTATTCCGGAGCTATGTATGTTGGACTTCCTCTTTCTGTTCCTGAGGAAACATGGTTGGATAACGAGGTTACTATAAAAATAAGGATTGAAAAGCCATATCAAAGATATTACTCAAAACCAATAGCAGGCGGAGCAGGTACAAATGATCGTTATCCGGAATATGCATTTTCAACAAATGGTATTTCTGCTACATATACGAACCTGGAAAAAGCAAAATCAGACCTTGATCTTATCAACGTTGTACCAAATCCATACTACGGATATTCAAGTTATGAAATCAGTCAGTTAGATAATAGAGTAAAAATTGTTAATCTTCCAAAAACCTGTACTGTTACAATTTATAGTTTAAATGGTACCTTAATTAGACAATTTACAAAGGATGAACCTTCAACATATATTGATTGGGACTTAAAGAATTTTGCCGGAATTCCAATTTCAGGGGGTATTTATTTAATACATGTTAAGTCTGAAGTCGGTGAAAGAATTGTTAAATGGTTTGGATCATTGCGTCCTATTGATTTAAATGCTTTCTAATAATTATATGGTAAACTTGAATTAAAAACAATAAAAACAAAAAGTATGAAAAATATTTATAAATACTTGGTTACAATAATATTTATAGGATTGTTGATAATTCCTGTTAATAATTTATTAGCAGGAAACAAGGACAGATCAGGGGAAGCCGGAGCTTTTGAGTTATTAATAAATCCCTGGGCGCGTAGTGCCGGATGGGGTGGTGTAAATATCTCGAATGTACGAGGGCTTGAATCAATTTATGCTAATGTAGCAGGCCTTGCCTTTACACAAAGGACCGAATTGATATTTGCAAATACACAATGGCTGCAAAACTCCGATATCAAAATTAATACATTTGGTTTTTCTCAGCGAGTAGGAGAAACAGGTGTGTTAGGTGTGGCAATTATGTCTTTAAATATGGGAGATATAGAAATTACTCAGGTTAACTTACCCGAAGGTAGCATTGGGACATATAATCCGAATTTCATGAATATTAATATTGCTTATGCAAAAGCATTTTCTAATAGTATTTATGCCGGATTTAATTTAAAAATAATATCCGAATCAATATCTGATATAAGTGCTCAGGGTGTAGCAATTGATGCCGGTATTCAATATTTGACGGGAGAACGCGAAAATATCAAATTCGGTATTAATCTAAAAAATGTTGGTCCAACCTTAAGTTTTAACGGTGATGGGATGTCATTTAGGGCAATTATCCCTGGTGATGACCATAACCAATTTACTGTTGAACAACGTTCAGCAGATTTTGAACTTCCAACTCAGTTAAATATTGGTGCTGCATATGATTTCCTTTGGGGAGATGACCATCGTTTTACTGTTGCAGGTAATTTTGCCTCAAATGCTTTTTCTAAAGATCAATTCATTTTTGGTTGTGAATATTCTTTGAAGCAATATTTATTGCTAAGAGCCGGTTATACTTATGAAGAGGGTATTACTGAAAAGAAAAATCGAACAACATGGTTTACCGGGCCAAGTGCAGGTTTCTCAGTACAGGTTCCCTTAAATAAAGAAACAGGTTCTGTATTTTCTATTGACTACTCTTTCAGAGCAACTGATCCCTATAACGGAATTCATTCAATCGGTGCAAGAGTAGATTTGTAAGATAATTATTAATAATCTTAGCATAATAGATTTAATATTCTAATTATTTTTGAAACTGTAAAGTAAATTTATTCTATAAAAGAACTTAATTAGTCAAATATTAAATTATTCTAAAACCAGAATATTTTAATTAAAATACATTGTACATAAGGACCCTTTGACGAGGGTCTTTTTGTCATTTATTATCAAACTAAAACAATAGCAATGTCTGAAATCAAGTATTATTCAGAAGAGGGATTGAAAAATTTGAATGATGAGCTAAATCAATTAATTAATATTGAAAGGCCTTCAGTTTCACAACAAATTGCTGAGGCAAGAGACAAAGGCGATTTATCAGAAAATGCTGAATATGATGCTGCAAAAAATGCTCAGGGTTTGTTAGAACTCAAAATTTCAAAACTTCAGGAAACTATTAGGAATGCAAGAATAATTGATGAATCAAAACTTGATGATTCAAAAGTCTTAATTCTTTCGAAAGTTAAAATTAAAAATTTGAAAAACGGAGCACAAATGTCTTACACACTCGTGCCTGAAAACGAAGCAGATATTAAGTCCGGAAAAATCTCTGTTAACTCACCTATTTCAAAAGGTTTGTTAGGGAAAAAAGTTGGTGATAAAGTAGAAATCGAAGTTCCGGTCGGTAAAATTCAATTTGAAATTATTGGAATCTCAAGATAATGAAATGCATATTTTTATATAAACTTCGAAGCTATGCCAAGTATTTTTACAAAAATAGTTAATGGAGAAATTCCTTGCTATAAAATTGCGGAAGATGAAAAGTTTCTTGCGTTTTTAGATATTAATCCTCTTACCAAAGGACATGCTCTTGTTATCCCCAAAGAGGAGATTGATTATATTTTTGACCTCAATGATAAATTGTATAATGAATTGTTTTTGTTTGCAAAAAATGTTTCAAAGGCAATTGAAAAAAGCGTAAAATGCATTAGAATTGGTCTTGTGGTGTATGGCCTTGACGTTCCGCATGCACACATTCATTTAATTCCTCTTTTAGGTAATAATGACATAGATTTTAATAAATCCAGGGTGAAATTAACTGAGGATGAGTTTTCAGAATTGGTAAAAAAAATCAATTCTGAATTTGAAAGTTAATAAGCCCTTTCATTTCTCCCCTCACAATAATTTATAAAAGATTTATTAACGACTTTATTTCCACCAGGAGTAGGGTAATTACCTGTGAAGTACCAATCACCTTTATGGTTTGGACAAGCCTCGTGTAAGTCTTCAATGGTTTGATAAATTATTCTTACTTCAGCATTAATTTCTTTTGAAGTTAAAATTTCTGAAATCTTTTCAGATATCCTTTCAGGTGTGAAAGCTTTATAAATTTCTTTTACATAATTAATTATATCTTCTTTTGGCTGATGCTCCTGATTTTTTGATTTCTTATAAATTTCGTTAATGAGGTTTTTTTGATTTGTTTCATTTAGAAGTTCGATAACTGCTTTAAATGCTATAAAATCATTCAATTTAGCCATATCAATTCCATAACAATCGGGGTAACGGATTTGAGGTGCGGATGAAGCTACAATTATTCGTTTTGGGCCAAGGCGGTCAATAATTCTTAAAATACTTTTTTTAAGAGTAGTACCCCTTACAATCGAATCATCAATAATAACAAGATTATCAACTCCCTTAGATACTGTCCCATAGGTGATATCATAGACATGAGCAACAAGGTCGTCTCGTTGATTATCCTCAGTAATAAAAGTTCGCATCTTAAGATCTTTAACTGCCACTTTTTCAATCCGGGGCTTAAGTTTTAATATTTTCTCAATTTCTTCATTAGTTGCCCTTGCACCTAAATTCAATATTTTATCTTTTTTTACTTTATTACAAAAGGTGTCTAATTCTTCTATCAAACCACGAAAAGCAACAGAAGCAGTGTTTGGAATATATGAAAAAACCGTGTTAGTAAGATCGTAATCAATAGCTTTTAGAATAGCCGGAGCTAGTAGGCTTCCAAGCTTTTTTCGTTCTTTGTAAATATCTTTATCTGTTCCTCGTGAAAAATAAATTCTTTCAAACGAACATGATCGTTTTTCAATAGGAGTTTTACATAAAAGTTCATCGGTTTTTCCATTTTTCTTGATAATCAAAGCATGTCCGGGTTTTATCTCATGAACTTTTTCTGCACTTATATTAAATGCAGTCTGAATTACAGGTCGTTCAGATGCAGCCACAACAACCTCATCATCTTTATAATAAAATGCAGGGCGAATACCGGCAGGATCTCTAAAAACAAATGAATCGCCATGTCCAAGAAGACCGGCAATTACATAGCCGCCATCCCAATACACAGAGGAATTTCTTAAGACATTTTGTAAATCGATTTGTTCAGCAATACATAGTGAAATTTCTTTCTTTTTGATTCCCGATTCTTTAAATTTTTGATATAAAATTTCGTTTTCCTCATCAAGAAAATGGCCTATTTTTTCGAGGATCGTTATTGTATCAGAAGTTTCAACAGGATATTGACCTAACTCAATTAGTTTTTGAAAAAGTTCATCAACATTTGTCATATTAAAATTTCCAGCAAGGACTAAATTTTTAGTCATCCAATTATTTTTTCTAACAACAGGATGAAGGTTTTCAATGAGATTCGATCCAAAAGTACCATATCGTAAATGCCCTAAAAATAATTCTCCGGTAAATTCAATATTTTGTTTCAACCAATCAGTGTCCATTAATCTATCGGGATGTTCTTGTTGAAGTTTTCTGACTTTATGAAAGGCCTTTTTAAAAACATCAATTATAGGAGATTGAGAATTTGATCGAATTCTGTTTATATATCTGTTTCCCGGTTCTAGATCGAATTTTATATTTGCAATTCCTGCTCCATCCTGCCCACGGTTATGCTGTTTTTGCATCAAGAGATGAAGCTTGTTTAATCCATAAAACGAAGTGCCGTATTTTGCAAGATAATAACCTAATGGTTTTAATAATCTGATTAAAGCAATTCCACATTCATGTTTGATCAATTCACTCATATTATAAACATTTAAGTGTAAATATTTTTTACAAATTTATAGAAAAGCTTTTCTAAATAAAAATTTTAAGTTTTATTGTAACTTCAATTTATCTTTTATTATTTTTCTTTTATAATACAGACTTTGTATATTTGCCGGATAAGTAAGTAAAAATAATAGTTCTATGAAAATAAAAAATAATTTAATGAAAACAAGTACTCAAAATTTCAAAACAATTTTAATATTAATATTTAGTTTAACAATTGTTAATTTTACTTTTTCACAGGATAAAAGTGATTGGGAAGGTGGTTTTCCCGATGGATGTACTTCAATTACAGTCGGAAAAAAAGCTACTTCAGATGGTTCTGTAATAACCTCACATACATGCGATAGCCATAGAACACGATCATGGATAAATATTATTCCTGCAAAAGATCATAAAAAAGGTGACATGGCAAAAATGGTAAAAAGAGTGTCCTGCGATACTTTCGCAATGCCTATTTATCAACATGACCTTGTTGGTGAAATACCACAAGTAGATCATACTTATGGTTTTATTAATTCTGCTTATCCTTGTATCAATGACCATCAACTTGGTGTTGGCGAATCTACTTTTGGAGGAAGAGAAATCCTTCAATCCGATAATGGTTTGATTGATTGCCAGGCTCTTGTTCAGCTTATGGTAGAGAGAAACACGACTGCACGAGATGCAATAAAAATGGCTGGTGAATTAACAAAGCAATACGGTTATATTGATGTTGGAGAATGTCTAACAATTGCTGATAAAAATGAAGTCTGGCATTTTGAAATTGTTGGTATGGGTAAAGGAAAAATTGGATCAATTTGGGCAGCACAGCGAGTACCCGACAATCATCTTGCAGTAAATGCAAATGCAAGTACCATAAAAGAAATCAACTTAGATGATCCTGATTATTTCATGGCTTCCGAAAATGTTTTTCAGGTGGCAATAGATAACGGCTGGTGGAAACCTGAAGACGGAGAGTTCAGATTCTGTTATGCTTATGCACCTCACAGCCGAACCTCACTCGCCAGCCGAAGACGTGAGTGGCGTGTTTTTGATCTTGTTGCATCATCATTAAAGTTAGATCCAAATGCTGAAAATTATCCTTTTTCAGTAAAACCGGATAAATTAGTTAGCATGGAAAAACTTGTTACACTTTTCCAGGATTATTATGAGGGAACTCCATTTAATATGATTAAAGATCTAACTGTTGCCGATGATGACGGAAAGATGGTCATTTCGCCTTTGGCAAATCCACAAATGCCATACGATGAAAATAAACTTTTTAAAATTAACGGCGGTTGGGGCTGGCGTGGTGAGCGATCAATTGCACGCTGGTACACTATGTATGCCACAATTATTCAATGTCGCGATTGGTTGCCGGATGAAATCGGTGGTGTAGCATGGATTGCAATGGATAATGTTGCAACATCAATTTATATTCCTGTTTATTGCAGTGTTAGTGATTTGCCAACATCATATAAAACTCCGGGCAGAACAAAAGGTTACACTACCGAATCAGCATGGTGGGCCTTCAACCGTTTAGGAACTCTTGGAGTTCAACGGTGGGGTGACATGAGGAAAGATATTGATGCAGTTTGGGATCCCATGCAAAAGAAATTCTTCGACGAGCAAAAAGAAATTGACGAAAAAGCTTTGGAAATGTTCAATAAAAAACCAAAAAAGGCCATTGAATTTCTAACAGGATATTCAATAGAACAAGGGGATAAAGTTGTAAAAAAGGCCTGGAAGCTTGGTGATTTTCTTTGGACTAAATATGATGAGAAGTTTTAATTTAATCATAAGCGTTCAAACACTGCTTTAAATTATTATAAATAGAATGGTTATATTGTTATATGGATAAATTGTTGTTTTTACAACCATTTAACCATTGATACTTATTGATTTGAGGCTTTTTCTTCGTATTCCTTTTTACTTAATTTAATTGTATTTCTGCAAATAGGGCAAAATATTTCGTAGCTGATTTTAAAGGGAATTATAGGAATAAAAAATAAAGAAAACCAGGTAGTTTGCTTGTTTAAAATCCATTGCACATTATTTTTACAGCGGTAGCAATACTGAAATTCTTTAAGTTGAGATGAGTTATTAGTTTGATGTCCAAGACCGAATATTAAAAACATAAGATAAATTTTTTCTATTCAAAATTAACAAATTTCATTTAATTCATTGAAATTAATTTGCTAATAATAAAGAGTGTAATGTTATAGATAATCAATCAATTCTCAATAAAAATTTTTGTAAACTTATTTTCTACGGGTTTAATTCTAAATTTACTATTTTCGTCAATTAATAAAAAATACGATTTATGTTAAAAACCAAAAAAATCCCTCATACTTATGTAATAATATTTTACATAATTATTTTAGCCGCTATTATGACCTGGTTTATACCGGGTGGAAAATATGTTGAAGTTTCAAAAATGCAGGATAGTGTTGAAAAAACCGAATTAGTTTTTAAATATGTTGATAACGAGGCACAAACATGGCAGGTTTTTGCTGCTCTCTTTAAAGGTTTTGAAAGACAATCAGGAATAATAGTTTTTATTTTAATGATTGGCGGAGCATTTTGGATAATGAATAATAGCCGCGCAATTGATGTAGGCATTTTTTCTTTCCTGAAATTTACAAAAAAACTCGAAAGGATCAATTTCTTTAAAAAGATCGGTGTCGATAATATTGTTATGGTGTTAATTATGCTTATGTTTAGTGCTTTTGGGGCAATATTCGGGATGAGTGAGGAAACCATTGCTTTTATTATAATTTTAGTTCCACTTGCAATTTCAATGGGTTATGATTCAATAACCGGAGTTTGTCTTGTTTTTGTTGCAGCAGGGCTTGGATTTGCGGGTGCAATACTTAATCCTTTTACAATAGGTATTGCCCAGGGAATTGCAGAATTACCTTTGTTTTCGGGAATTGAATATCGTTTGTTATGCTGGATAGTAATTAATTTTATTGGAATATTTTATATTTTAAGATATGCCAGAAAAGTAAAAAAAAATCCAAAATCTTCATTGGTTTATAAAGAAGATGAATATTGGAGGAAAAAAGAAGATCAGGATGTTGAAACTATAGTTTATCATACACCTGTCAGTGGTTGGATAACTTATGCCATAATATTAACTGTTCTAATTATTTTTTCCGTGATCTATCCTGTTACTGATTTAAAAATTGGAAATTCTTCTACCAGTCTGCCGGCCATTCCGTTTTCGGCAATACTTTTTGCTATCACAGGAATTCTAAGCCTTCGAAAATCTGTTCATTTTTTCGTTCTGACTTTATTATTATACACAATTTATTTCCTTATTGTCGGAGTAATGGGTTATAGTTGGTACATAATGAAAATTGCTACTTTGTTTTTTGCAATGGGGCTGATGTCGGGGATTGCAATGAATTATAACCCAAATAAAATCACAAATTTATTCCTTGAAGGAGTAAAAGATATTTTATCGGCAGCCGTAATTGTTGGTTTGGCAGGAGGAATAATCGTAATCTTAGAAGATGGAAATGTTATTGATACAATTCTTCATAGTTTATCACAGTCGATGAATAACCTCGGGCAAGTTGCTTCTGTAGGGATTATGTATGTTATTCAAACAATTATTAATGTTGTAATCCCTTCAGGCTCGGCAAAAGCTGCTCTTACAATGCCAATTATGGCTCCCTTCTCAGATCTGATAGGGATCTCAAGGCAGGCAACAGTGATGGCTTTCCAATTTGGTGACGGTTTCACAAATATGATCACTCCAACTTCAGGTGTTTTAATTGCGGTGCTTGGAGTAGCAAAAATACCCTACGAAAAATGGGTGAAATGGATAGTTCCGTTAATGATTATATTAATGATACTTGGTTTTCTGCTTCTTATACCAACGGTATTAATTCCATTGAATGGATTTTAATTTTTTTTAGAAGATTCCATCTTTTGAAAAGTTAGAATCTTATAATGTGGCAAATAATTCAAAAGATACATTAATTTTGTCAAAAAAATAAAAAGATGTCAAAAGATAAAATTAGCAGAACAGAAGTATCGGAATTAGGTGAATTTGGATTGATCGATCATCTGACAAACAACATTAAAATACGAAATAAAAGTACAATTAAAGGTGTCGGTGATGATGCTGCTGTTATTAACAATAAAAACGTATTAACTTTAGTTTCAAATGATCTTCTTCTCGAAGGTGTTCATTTTGACATGGTTTACACTCCTTTGAAACATCTGGGATACAAATCGGCAGTCGTTAATTTTTCAGATATTGTTGCAATGAATGGTATTCCGAAACAACTGATAATTGGAATTTCGATCTCAAACCGATTCTCGGTTGAAGCTTTAGACGAGTTTTATTCTGGTTTGCTGCTTGCCTGCGAAAAATATAATGTTGATTTGGTTGGTGGTGACACAACCTCCAGCCCTACCGGCCTTTTTATTTCAATAACAGTAATTGGTGAAGCCGATGAAAAGAATGTTGTTTATCGTAGTGGAGCTAAACCTAATGATTTGTTGTGTGTTACAGGTGATCTCGGTGGAGCATATATGGGTCTTTTACTTTTGGAACGAGAAAAAGAGGTTTTTAAAAGTGATCCAAATGTGCAACCCGATTTTAGTGGTTACGATTATGTTTTAGGAAGGCAATTAAAACCGGAAGCAAGAACCGATATTGTCGAAATTCTGCAAAAGAATGGTATCAAACCTACTTCAATGATAGATATTTCGGATGGGCTGGCTTCCGAAATTTTTCATATTTGCAAAAACTCAAACACTTCATGTTCGGTTTATGAAGATAAAATACCTATTGACCCGTCAACTGTTAGTGTTGCTGAGCTTTTTAAGATTGACCCGACAATAGCTGCATTAAGTGGTGGAGAAGATTATGAATTACTTTTTACAATTTCACAAAATGATTTTGAAAAAGTTAAAAAAATTGAAGATATTTCAATAATCGGCCATATCACTGATAGTGGCGAAAGTAAAAACCTGATTACCCGCTCCGGGACACTTATTCCTTTAGAAGCTCAGGGTTGGAAAGCGATGTAATGAAATTGGGAAAGGTTTGGTTATTAATCAAATTTCGGCTACTTATATGATCTTGAACTAAAAAATAAATCAATAGCTACGGATGCAGGAATTATGATGAATTTATATAGATATATTCAATTTAATTTGGATTACCCGAATTTCTAATTTCCAATTTCAATTGATTAACATTCTAAAATATATCATACTTTTATTCTAAATTATAAAACGGAATATGAGAAACACAGATCATCTTTTACAAAAGACAAAAAACGCTCCCAATAAACCCGGTGTATATCAGTTTTTTGATAAAGATGATAATATTATTTATGTTGGAAAAGCCAAAAATCTTAAAAAGCGAATTTTATCATATTTTAATAAAGAAAATACTGCTTCCGGACGTTTGGCTTTGCTGATCAGAAAAATATCAGAAATAAGATATATTGTTGTAGCAAGTGAAGTTGATGCACTTTTGCTTGAAAACAATCTGATCAAAAAACATCAACCGCGTTATAATGTAATGTTGAAGGATGATAAATCCTATCCCTGGATTTGTTTAAAAGATGAGCCGTTTCCAAGAGTGTTTTTATGTAGAAATACCGAGAAAGACCAGTCGGAATATTTCGGGCCATATACTTCGGTGCGAATGATAAATACTTTGCTGGGGCTTATTAAGCAATTATATCCTCTGCGAAATTGCCGCCATAATCTTAACGAAGAAAACATAAAAAAGAAAAAATTTAAGGTTTGTCTCGAATATCATATAGGAAATTGTTTTGGGCCGTGTGTAGGATTTCAATCCATAAATGATTATGAAAGATCAATTTTTGAAATCAGGCAAATATTAAAAGGAAATATTGCCTCTGTTGTTTTGCCATTGAAAAAGAAAATGGATCAATATGCTAAAGATTACCAGTTTGAGAAAGCACAAATTTTAAAAGAAAAGTTATTTCTATTAAAAGAATATCAGAGCAAATCAACCGTTGTAAATCCGAAAATTAAGAATGTTGATGTTTTTTCTATCATTTCTGATGAAAAATCCGGTTTTGTAAATTTTCTAAAAGTAGTAAATGGAGCTATTATTCAGGCGCAAACATTTGAAATATTAAAAAAACTTGACGAAAGCAATGAAGATTTATTAATCCATACAATTACAGAATTACGACAAAGTCTTAAAAGCAGTGCTTCAGAAGTAATTGTTCCTTTTGCTTTTGCTTTTGAAATTCCGGGTATCAATTTTATTGTACCCAAGATAGGAGATAAGAAAAAACTTCTTGAATTATCAATGCAAAATGCAAAATTCTCAAAAATCGAAAAACAAAAACGACTTGATTTTGTTGATCCTGATCGTCACTCTAAGCGAATTTTAAATCAGATGATGAAAGACCTTAGGTTAAAAGAGCTTCCTGAGTATATTGAATGTTTCGACAATTCAAATATGCAAGGCGATCATCCAGTTGCAGCGATGGTTGTTTTCAGAAAAGCAAAACCTTCAAAGTCCGAATACCGTCATTATAACATTAAAACTGTATCAGGTGCCAATGATTTTGCTTCGATGGAGGAAATTGTTTTTCGTCGATATAAAAGGCTTTTGGATGAAAGCAAACCTTTGCCTGATTTAGTCATTGTTGATGGGGGCAAAGGACAATTAAGTTCGGCATTATCAAGTCTTTCAAAGCTTGATTTGAAAGGAAAAATTCCAATCCTCGGTATTGCAAAACGATTGGAAGAAATCTATTTCCCAGGGGATTCGGTTCCTTTGTATATTGATAAAAAATCGGAAACTTTAAAAATAATACAACAATTGAGAGATGAAGCTCATCGGTTTGGAATTACTCATTTCAGGAAAAAACTCGAAAAACATACTATAAAATCTGAATTAACAGAAATAAAGGGAATAGGTGATTCAACAACGCATAAATTATTAAATAAATTCAAATCAGTAAAAAAAGTTAGAGAAGCTTCTTTTGAAGATTTAATAAAAGTTATTGGAAAATCGAAGGCACAAATTGTGTATGATTTTTTTCAGTCTGATAATTAATAGGAGATAAGTGAAATAGTGGAAATACGGGAGAATTCCCATATTTCCAGGCTTACAATTTCCTTATTGCTGTTGTAGAGTAAATTTAATTGGCATATTAAACTGAACTCTAACAGCTTTTCCTCTTTGCTTTCCAGGTATCCATGTTGGCATAAGTTTAGTAACCCTGATTGCTTCTTCATCACAACCTCCGCCAATTCTACGCTTTATATGAATATTACTAATAGAACCATTTGGTTCAATAACAAAAGTAACATATACTTTTCCCTGGATTCCACTTTCTTTAGCCATTCTTGGATATTTTAAATTTTCGAATAAAAACCGTTTTCTTTCGTATTCTCCACCTGGAAACGATGGCTTTGATTCAACCGTTACGAAATCAAAAGGTTTTTCGTCAATTATTTCTTCCTCAATAGGTGGAGTCCAATCTTCAATTATCGTATTTTCATTTGCTTCATTTTCAATTTCAATATCTTCAATGTCATCTGTTTCATTATCAACGATGTTTATTACTGTAATAGCCTTTGGTGCAATAATCTTTGGTGGTTCAACTTTGTGGACTGTAATTGGAGTTAAATCTTCATCAATATTCTCTGTGGTTCTATTACCAAAGTCAATATCTGTTTTTTCATACGATTTATATTCAAATGCGGTTAGAACAATTGCTAAACTAATTATTAATCCAACCTGGATAAAAATTGTCTTTTTGTTTTCAAGATTAGCTTTTTTTGATTTTTTTGCTTCCATGATTAAAATATTTAAAGATGAATAATTCTATTTTAATTTGTCAGATTATCAAATAATTATGAATCAATTTTTCTGAATTATAAAAACATTAATAAACAAAGAACAAATTATAATATATAACGCTTTTCATTATTATTCATTAAATAAACAATAATTGTTCCAAAAAAAATGCGGAAAATCGAAAGTACAAACTGTGTATGAAAAATTTGTGCAAAAAAAAACCGGTTAGATAACCGGTTTTTTTGTTTTGGATTATTTTTTTATTGCTGTTGCAATGTAAATTTTATTGGCATATTAAACTGTACCCTTACAGGTTTTCCTCTTTGTTTTCCTGCAATCCATTTTGGCATGAGCTTGGTAACTCTAACAGCTTCTTCGTCGCAACCACCACCGATTCCTCGTAATACTTTAATATTGGTAACCGATCCGTTAGGTTCAACAACAAATGTAACATATACTTTTCCTTGAATTCCACTTTCTTTTGCCATTTGTGGATATTTAAGATTTTCACCTAAAAACCTTTTTCTTGCAGCTTCACCACCCGGGAATGATGGAGGTGATTCAACAACAAGAAAAATCTCTTGCTCTTCGGCTTCTTCTTCCTCTTCAATCGGAACATATTCTTCAATTTCGGTATCATCGTCTGCCTCAATATCAATATCAATATCGTCTTCAATTTCAACGTCATCATCAACAATATTAATAACAGTGATAGTTTTAGGGGCTACAATTTTCTGCACCTCAACTTTTTGTTCGGTAATTGGGATAATTTCTTCAGGAACATCCTCTATAATCCTTTCTCCAAGGTCAAGTTCCTTTTTTTCATACGATTTATATTCAAATGCGTATAAAACAACTGCTAAACTAATTATTAATCCAATTTGGATAAAAATCACTCTTTTGTGCTCAAGATCAGCTTTTTTTGATTTTTTTGCTTCCATAATTTTAAGTATATATTATAAAAGTATCACTCTTTTTTTAATTCGCTAAATTATTAATTATAATCTTATGATTCAAATTTTTTAATTATTTTTTTTTGAACCATAAAAAATAATATTATTCCTAAAAAACACCCCAGAGTGTTTGCATAAAAATCATTGATATTGGCGTGTCTTCCGATAAAAACAAATTTTTGCAAAATTTCTGTTAATGCTCCTAATAAAATGCTAAAAAACAAAGAACCAATTATGTAATAATAACGCTTGTTTTTATAATTAAATTGTTTAACATTAGCTATCATAAACAGGAATACTAAAACACCAAACATAAATAAATGAACTAACTTATCTGGCGATAGCCAATCCCAGAAACTTGTGATCTGAGGGAAATATTCTCCCGGCAATCCTGTAAGAACAAGAATTACTAAAACCCATAAAACTACAGGTATAAAATTCTTAAGATGCATTCTAAAGAACTATTCTTCGATAATTTCTTTATATTGTTCCGATGAAAGTAATTCCTCAATTTCGTCAGGCTCTGTAATTTTTATTTTAATAATCCAACCTTCACCATAAGGGTCTTTATTGATAACTTCCGGACTTGCTTCTAAACTTTCATTAAATTCAACAACCTCACCTGAAACAGGCATTAACATATCTGAAACAGTTTTTACGGCTTCAATAGTACCGAAAACTTCTTCTTTCTCTAAAGTTTCTTCAATTGTTTCTACTTCAACAAAAACTATATCACCAAGTTCTTTCTGAGCGAATTCGGTAATACCAATGTATCCTTCATCTCCTTCAATACGAAGCCATTCGTGGTCTTTTGTGTACTTTAAATTTTCAGGAATATTCATTATATTAAGATTTTAAAAATTAAGTTGCCAAAATTAAACATTTTTAAAATATAAGTTAGATAATATTTATAATTTTGCACCACAAAAAAATATACGCTTATTATATATTCAATTACATGGAAGAAAAATATTTCAAACACAAGAGTGCCTATGTTGATGACAATGTTGTGATTGGCGATGGCACGAAAATTTGGCATTTTTCGCATGTGCAAAAAGGTTCATGTTTAGGAAAAAATTGTGTTTTAGGCCAAAATGTAAATATTGGAAATAATGTTAGTATTGGAGACAATGTGAAAATTCAAAATAATGTTTCGGTTTACGAAGGTGTAGAATTGGAAGATTATGTTTTTTGTGGGCCATCAATGGTTTTTACTAATATTCTTGACCCACGATGTGAATTTCCTCAACGCGGTACAAGCTTTTATCATAAAACTTTAGTTAAAAAAAGTGCTTCGATTGGAGCAAATGCTACTATAGTTTGCGGAAATACCTTAGGAAAATATTCATTTGTCGGTGCCGGATCGGTAGTAACGAAAAGTATTCCTGATTATGGAATGGTTGTAGGATTACCTGCCAGGCTGGTTGGATGGATGTGTGCCTGCGGCGAAAAACTTTCACTGTCAATCGAACCTAAAACAAATGAAACTTCAAGCTGCCCGAGATGTGGTAGAAACTATTCAAAAAATGGAATGATTGTAGAACAAATATAAAATAAAAGATATGCAATTTATAGATTTACACGCACAACAAAAAAGAATAAGAAAAAAAATCGAAAATAATATTTTGAAAGTCCTTGACCATGGAAAATATATTCTTGGTCCTGAAGTAATCCAATTAGAAGAACAACTAGCAGAATATGTTGGAGTTAAGCATGCCGTTGGAGTAGCAAGCGGAACAGATGCATTGCTAATGCCGTTAATGGCTTATGAAGTCGGCCCGGGAGATGCTGTTTTTACAGTTCCTTTTACTTTTTTTGCTACTGCCGAAGTAATAAAACTATGCGGTGCAACAACTGTGTTTGTTGATGTTGAACCTGACACATTTAATATTGATCCTGTTAAACTCGAAGAAGCAATTATTAGAGTTAAGGAAGAAGGTAAGCTGAATCTGAAAGGAATTATTCCGGTAGATTTGTTTGGCCAGGCTGCTGATTACGACATAATTAATGAGATTGCTAAAAAATATGGCCTTTTTGTTATGGAAGACGCAGCACAAAGTTTTGGTGGTTCGTATAAAAACAGAAAAAATTGCTCACTTGCCGATGTAGCAACGACAAGTTTTTTTCCGGCAAAACCTTTGGGATGTTACGGCGATGGCGGAATGATATTTTTAAATGATACAGAAATGTATGAAAAACTTTTATCAATTCGTGTTCACGGGCAGGGAATTGATAAATATGATAATGTAAGAATAGGAATAAACGGAAGAATTGACTCAATGCAATGTGCTGTTTTGTTAGCAAAGATGGAAATTTTTGATGAGGAAATAGACCTAAGGCAAGATGTTGCAAATTATTATAGCCGGGGATTGAAAGATGTTGTTAAAGTTCCATTCATTCATGATTATAATATTTCGGCATGGGCACAATATTCTGTTTTACACCCCGAAAGAGAAAAAATTATTAAAAAACTTAACGAAGCTGGAATTCCTGTCGCAATTTATTACCCAAAACCTATTCATATTCAGGATTCTTTCGCTGATTTAAGACATGAAGCTAATGATTTCCCTGTTAGTATGGATATTGCATCACAAGTATTTAGCTTGCCAATGCATCCATATTTGGCCAGAGAAGATCAGGATAGGATTATTGAGGTAATTAAAAGCGCGAATTAACTATTTGCTGAAAATTGATTGAATAATATTAGAAAAATCCTGCTAATACAAAAATAGCAGGATTTTTTTTGCATTTAAAAGAAATTAAACATCTATTTAAATTTTGAAAACTATTTTATTTTTACGAATGAATCTTAAGACTAAATATTTTGGAAATAAGAATTTCTTCTTATCTTCGTAAAAATTTATTAATAAATAACAAACTTAGAAATGAAAATCTTAGTTACAGGTGGAACGGGTTACATAGGGTCACATACTGTTGTGGAGCTTCAACAAAAAGGTTATGAGGTAATTATAGTTGATAATCTTTCTAATTCAGACATAAATGTTATATCTAACATCGAAAAAATCACAGGGATTCGTCCCGGGTTTGAGGAATTTGATTTGATTGATCCCAAAAGAACTTCAGAATTTTTTAAAAAACACAATGATATTAAAGCGATAATTCATTTTGCAGCTTATAAAGCAGTTGGTGAATCGGTTGAAAATCCATTGATGTATTATGGAAACAATTTATATTCTTTGGTAAATATTCTTAACGGAATGAAAGAAAACGGAATAGAAAATTTTGTGTTTTCTTCTTCCTGTACAGTTTATGGCCAGCCCGATGAATTACCGGTTTCAGAAAGGGCTCCGATCAAGAAAGCAATGTCGCCTTATGGAAATACCAAACAAGTCTCAGAGGAAATTATAACAGATACGATTAATTCAAATTCACAAGAATTAAATGCAATTTTACTAAGATATTTCAATCCGATTGGTGCTCACGAAACCGCAATCATTGGTGAATTGCCTCTCGGTATTCCAAACAACTTAATGCCTTTTATCACTCAAACGGTAATTGGGATCAGAGAACAATTAAAAGTTTTCGGTGATGATTACCAAACTCCCGATGGGACAGCCATTCGCGATTATATTCATGTAGTTGATCTGGCAAAAGCCCATGTGGTTGCAGTTGAACGGCTTGTGGCAAATAAATGCGAAACCAAACCCGAAATATTTAATCTTGGAACAGGAATAGGATATTCAGTTCTTGACGTAATAAATTCATTTGAAAAGGTTACAGGCGAAAAACTGAATTATAAAATTGTCGGAAGACGTCCGGGCGATATCACAAAAGTATGGGCTAATCCCGAAATTGCCGAAAAAGTATTAGGATGGAAAGCCGAAAAAGGTTTGGATGAAATGACACTTTCGGCCTGGAAGTGGGAAAAAGCTATTGCAAAAAACAAGTAAAATTTGATTCAAAATATTTTATAGTAGGAGAAGAAAAAATTAAGCCATAAACCCACAAATGAAACTATTTCCCTCAGAATTCACTCACGATTTTATTGGGAAAATGAAGAAAAATTATGAGCGAAAACCTGCCTCGTCGGCAGACAGGTCAGCGTAATCTGCGGGGAAAAATTATAAACACAAGAAATAATAATTAACAATGAAATTTAAAAAAACAATCCTTATAACAGGCGGGGCTGGTTTTATAGGCTCGCATTTGGTTAGATTATTCGTAAATAAATATCCTGATTATAAAATTATTAATCTTGATAAATTAACTTATGCAGGGAATCTTGCTAATTTAAAAGATATAGAAAACAGGGCAAATTATGAGTTTGTTAAAGGCGATATTGTTGATGCTGATTTTATTCATGATTTGTTCTGTAAATATGAATTTGACGGCGTAATTCATCTCGCTGCTGAATCACATGTTGACAGGTCAATTACAAATCCAACCGAATTTATTTATACAAATATCGTTGGTACAACTAATTTATTAAATGCTGCAAAATATATCTGGAAGGATAATAGTGACGGGAAATTATTCTATCATGTTTCAACCGACGAAGTTTATGGTTCACTGGGTGACACAGGTTTTTTTGTTGAAACAACTTCATATGATCCCCGAAGCCCTTATTCTGCCTCAAAAGCAAGTTCTGACCATCTTGTTCGTGCTTATTTTCATACTTTTAATTTACCTGTTTTAATTTCAAATTGTTCAAATAATTACGGTTCCTTTCAGTTTCCCGAAAAATTAATTCCTCTTTTTATTCATAATATTAAGGAAAATAAACCACTTCCGGTTTATGGAAAAGGTGAAAATGTAAGAGACTGGCTATATGTTGTGGATCATGCATCTGCAATTGATACAATTTATCATAACGGAAGAATTGGAGATACTTACAACATAGGAGGGCATAACGAGTGGAAAAACATTGACCTGATAAAAGTTTTATGCAAAGTAATGGATAAATATCTTGGAAGAGAAACCGGTAATTCCGAAAAGCTTATTACTTATGTTAAAGACAGGGCAGGACATGATTTGCGCTATGCAATTGATTCAACTAAACTTCAGGAAGAATTAGGGTGGAAACCTTCATTACAATTTGAAGAAGGAATTGAAAAAACAGTTGGCTGGTACCTCGAAAACGAAGAATGGTTGAAAAATGTTACTTCGGGCCAGTATCAAAAATATTATGAAGAACAATACGTAAAGAGATAAAAAACATTGCTTTTTAGTTTTTTTCGCATAAACTATAGCATTGCAGCAGTTTAACAAATCAACATTTATTAGAATTCGATAATAAGTTTTATTTATGAGTTTATTCGAAAACCTATTTAAAAATAAACCTTCAAGACCAAAGGATTTTTCAGAGCTTAAAGTTGATATGCACTCACACCTTGTTCCCGGAATCGACGATGGTGCAGAAACAATGGAAGATTCTATAAATCTGATCAGGCGTATGAGTGAATTAGGTTTTGAAAAATTAATTACAACACCTCATATTCAGGGTGAATTTTTTAAAAATACCCCCGAAATCATTCTCAGTGGTTTGGAAAAAGTTAGGGAAGCTATTAAAAAAGAAAACATTCCAATTAAAATTGAAGCTGCTGCCGAATACCTAATCGATGACTATTTTATGGATAAACTAAAAGCCAATAATCTTCTTACTTTAATGGATAAATATTTGCTCATCGAACTTTCGTATTATACTCCCCACCCAAATCTGAAAGAAATTTTATTTGAATTGCAACTTGCCGGTTATAAAATAATTTTAGCACATCCCGAAAGATATACATATTGGTTTAATAATTTTAAAAAGTACGAGGAATTAAAAGACAGGGAGATTTATTTTCAGTTAAATACAATTTCTATCAGCGGATATTATTCTATGCAGGTAAAAAAAATAGCCAAAAAGCTTATCGAAAAAGATATGATTGAGTTTCTTGGTTCGGATATGCATAATCCAACTTATATGGAAGGACTGGAAAAATCTCTTGATGAAAAATTACTTCATAAAATTCTTTCTTCAGGAAAAATTCTTAATAATACTTTTGCTTAAAGATTCTCTTTTTCTGAAAGTTTCTTAAAATCATCAGCAGTGTTAATATTGGTAAAAGCCTTTTGATTTATAGAATTATTTTCCAGATCAAAATATCCTAAGTTTATTAACGGGAAAAAATCTCTGATCGAAAACGTCTTACATGTTTTTAGATGATTATCCAACTTTTTCAGTATGCTTTTTTTATAAATTGCGTGTAAGGGTTCAATTGAATTGTTGATCCTTGGAATAAGAATATCATATTTATTATTTTCAAATTCATGTATCTGTTGCTTAATTAAATCAACATTTAAGAATGGCATATCGCAGGAAACAATAAAAGCAGCTTGATTGGATATATTGCTTAGCCCTGAATGAATACCGCCAATTGGGCCGGTGTTTTTTATTATATCAGTAAATATATTAATTCTTTTCAAATAGTTGTTATAATCATCGGGCGTGTTGGTTACAATGATAATTTCATTAAAAAGTTTATCAAGTTTTTCAATAGTACTATCGATAATAGTTTTTTCTTTTATCTTTAGAAATGCTTTATTTCGTCCGCCTAACCTGGAGTTTTTTCCGCCTGCCAAAATTACACATGAAAGATTAGTTGAGAAATGTATCATTTATTTTTTAAAATTTTTTCACAAAAATTATTATTAATATGAGAATTATTAGGTGGTAAAAATAAACAAAATAACAAAACTTAGATTGAACTAAAGTTTAGAGATCCTTTGATGCAGATTAGTTGCAAATTTTTATATTTGTCTATTAATTAACAAAAATTAGATTCTAAAAAAGAAATATCATAATCAAAGAAAATAAGTTTATCAATTGAAATATCTCATCTAAATGAAAGTACACACCACCGCCTGTCCCCGAAATTGTTATAGTACCTGTTCATTTAAGGTAGGTGTTGAAAATGGAAAAATTATAAATATTTCTCCGGAACCATTAAACCGTGCTACACCTGAAGGAATTTGTTTGAAAGGATTAAGTTATATTGAAAGAGTTTATTCGCCACATAGAATTTTGCATCCACTTAAAAAGATAAATGGTAATTTCACTAAGATTTCATGGGAAGATGCTTTAAATGAAATTTCAGAAAAGTTGCTTTATTTTAAAGCTAAATTCGGCCCTCAGTCGGTGCTGTTTTATTTTGCAAGCGGCATGTCGGGATTATTGAATGCCGTGAGTATGGATTTCTGGAAAATGTATGGTGGAGCGACAACGGTTTATGGAAATTTATGCTGGCCTGCCGGTTTAGAAGCTACGCGTTTAACTCTCGGTGAAAACAAACACAATGTTCCCTGGGATTTGGAAAATGCAAAACTGATTGTTTTGTGGGGGAAAAATCCTGTCGAATCAAATATTCAGCAAATGATCCCAATTGAAAAAGCCCAGGAAAAGGAAGCTAAGCTTATTGTTGTTGACCCGCGCCGAACTGCATCTGCCGAGAGAGCTGATCTTTTGATTCAACTGGTTCCGGGGACAGATGCCACCCTTGCTTTGGCAATTGCAAAGATTCTGGTAGAAACCAATAATGTTGATCATGAATTTATCAATAAATATGTACTCGGATACGATGAATTTAGAGAATCGGTTTTAAGCATTGATATTAATGAAGCAAGCCGGGAATGTGGGATTTCATTGGAATTTATTCACAAATTGGCAAATTTAATATCAACAATAAAACCCATGACTTTGATTCCGGGTTACGGAATGCAACGTTATTCAAACGGAGGCCAGACAACGCGCTGTCTTTTGGCATTATCAATTATAACAGGAAATATCGGCAAATCAGGGGCATGTTGGCATTATGCCGATTTACAGGGCGATATTTTTAGTGAAATAAAAGAACCTCAAAACTATTATCCTCCCGAAAAACCTGATGGGATCTTCAGGCGTGAAGTAGCAACAGCCAGATTAGGAGAAGATATGTTGCGAATAACAGATCCTGAATTGAAAATGGCCTGGGTTGAACGAGGAAATCCTGTTACTCAAAATCCGGATAGCAATAAAGTTAAAGAAGCCTTCAGGAAACTGGATTTCAGCGTAGTTGTTGAGCAATTTATGACTGATACGGCACAGGAGGCTGATATTGTTCTTCCGGCAAAAACCATGTTCGAGCAATCGGATATAATTTTTTCATATTGGAATCCTTATATTCAATTAAAACAAAAAGTAATTGAGCCTCTTGCTGAAGTAAAACCTGAAACGGAGATTTATTACCTTTTAGCCAAGAAATTGAAGTTTTCAGATGCTGAGATAGAAAAGAATATTCCCTATCCTTCGGATGAAGCAATTGAAGGATATTTGAAAAATTGTTTAAAAGCTTTTCCTGAAATTACTATAGAAAAGTTAAAGGCCAGCCCGGTTTTAGGCCCGGTATTGCAAGAAATTGCTTTTTCTGATTATAAATTTAAGACTCCTTCGGGTAAAATTGAATTATACAGTCAGGCTGCGAATGAAAAATGGGGAGTAAATCCTTTACCTTCTTATCAGAAAACGATTGAGGGAAAACATGGAGCAGAAAATAGATTTCCTTTTAATTTGATGAGCCCGAATACCAAAAACCGAATTCATTCGCAGTTTGGGAATCTGGAAAGTATAAAAATTATTGACCCCGAACCTTTCGCAACAATAAATTTGAGCGATGCTATGAAGAAAGGGATTTCGGAAAATGATATAATTAGGGTTTATAATGACAGGGGCGAACTTAAAATTAAATCAAAAATTGATGCAAGTTTGAGGCCAGGAAATATTGTAATCGTAAACGGATACTGGCATAAGGAAGGTTCATGCCCGAATATCTTATCGAAAGGACGCGAAACAGATATGGGATACGGATCAGCTTTTCACGATAATTTGGTTGAGTACGAGAAAGTGAATTAATGGAAAAGAATATTTTTATTTTTGATGAAAACAAATGCGTAGGATGCCATGCTTGTATTGTTGCCTGTATGAACGAAAACGGGTTCCAATCACACGGCCAATGGAGAAATGTATATAATTCTAATGATTTTCATTTTCCTGATTTACCATTGTTTTATCTTTCCCTGTCTTGTAATCATTGCGATGATGCCCCTTGTTTGAAAAACTGTCCGACCTTGGCATATAGCAAAGATGAAGCAACAGGGGCAGTAATTCATGATTCTGAAAAATGTATCGGTTGCAAATACTGCACATGGACCTGCCCTTATGATGCCCCAAAGTTCAATCCGCATATAAATATTATTGAGAAATGTAATTTTTGCAATCACAGGATTGAAGAAAATTTGAAACCTGCCTGTGCCGAGCTATGTCCGACAGGAGCATTGAATTTTACAAAAACTGAATTTTCAAAAAATGACTCACGAAAATCAAGTCCTGTACCTGTTGATGTTGGATCAAGCATTGAAATCATTAAACTTAGAAATAAGAAAGTTCCTGAATTAGATAATGCACTTTTTAAAGATCAAACAAATAGGCTAAAAGAAGTAAAGAAACCTCAAAAAATTTCGGCACGCATTGAATGGCCTTTGATAGTTTTTTCACTCCTATCAGCCGGATTAGTTAGTTTATCTATTTCAGGAATGACGGAAATATTTTCACCGGCTTCAAAACTAATTTATATTGCAGTTGGAGTGCTTGCAGCGTTCTTCAGTATGTTGCATTTAGGTAAGAAAATTCGGGTATGGAGATCAATATTAAATATAAAAAATTCATGGTTAAGTAAAGAAATCATCTTTTTTATACTGTTTTTTGCTGCCATATTTTGCAATTTTTACTTGTTTAACGTACCTGATTTGTTGGTGATAACTTTAGGAATTTTATTTTTATTTTCAATTGATATGGTTTATAAATCAGCAAAATGGCGATGGCCTATAGAAATTCATAGTGCACAAACAATGTTAATTGGAATAAGTTTATTCACTTTGTTTTACGATTGGTATCAGGCTTTTATAGCAATAACGGTTTTCAGGTTTTTGCTATACTTCTACAGGAAAATCAAAACAGAAACCGGCAATAAGTTTTTATCAACTATAAGAATTATTTCATTTGTATTGAGCATTGTTTTTATTTCCACAAATCAGGAATTGTATTTAATACTTATTGCCGTAATACCCGGAGAAATAATTGATCGCATTGAATTCTATAACGAATTGAATGTTCCCGATCCAAAGTCTGAAATGGAGAGAGTTTTAAGTTGTTAAATTGTTTGTATTCCGGGAAATAATAATCGTAGCATAAACAATTCCATATTCGCGGCATTTTCGGCGTTTGGAGGCTAAGGTATCGTGTCGGAAAGCAAATTCCACTTCCATCCAAATATCTTTCACCAAAAATTTGGCATCATCAAGTAATGCAGCCACATTTTCCTGCGATATATCGTATATGTCTTTAAGTTTTGATTGTTTTGAGTACAAAGTTTTAAAAATATTGAATTCTTCTTCAAATTTCTCAACCGAAGGCAAACACATTGGCTTTCCGCCGTCAGCAATGCGAGCTTCTTCACCATCAATAATATTTTGCCCCCACAAAAAAAGATCCGAATCAACCATAATATTTGGCCTGCGCTTGTCATTTACGTTCATGCCGTAATATGCCCTGTCGGTATCATAGAATTCTCCTCTTTGCACACCAAAGTTAAATACTTGGTAAAAATGTGATGCAAACATTTTTGCCTTACTGAATGCTATATTTTTTTCAACCGTACTTGTAGTTTGTTTTACGAGAGCTTCTTTACGTTGATTTATTTTGTTTTCGAAGCCCGGTAAAAATTCATTAAGCTTTTCATAAGTTAATGCAGAAAATGCAAGTTTCGAAACATCATTTATTGCATCGGCTTTGCTTTTTGCATTTCTGAGAGCCTCCAGACATTCGTTAACTGATTGAGGCCGTTTGATTCTTACCATACATTATTAGTTTTTAAAATTATGTATATGATTGAATGGTTTCATAATATCGAAAGTAATAATTATTTAAAATTCTAATCAAATTTCTTTTCTTCTAAGCTGTTTAATACTATAATTTATATTAAACTATATATAATACACATTACCAATAGCTAAATT
>CAYWXI010000013.1:0-102993 GCA_964462015.1 uncultured Bacteroidales bacterium
CCCGAATAAGGTTAAAACATCTTTACCCGAAATTAGAGTATTGACATGACACTAGGTTAAAACGGATATGCATATGACCCTTGGCTATTTTGTAACTGATATAGTATTCAAGTGCCTTTTGATAATAAATAACAGCACCATCATAGTTTCCACTTCTCATCATAATTCGTCCCCTGAAGTTGTAATTCACGGGAATCAAATAAAAACACTCTTTATTATTCCGGGCAATTGGAAGAACCTTTTGCAAACTGTCAGCGTTGATCCTTTCCATCTCTTTGTCGATCTGGCCATTTAATTGGCAGAGTTGAAAGACAAGAAAAACAAATATGACAGTTCTTAGCTTCATATCAATTGACAAATGAACACAGAAAGCTAAGATAGGAAAAATATTTAAACTTACTTCAATAAATTAAAATTTTTCTATTATGTCAAAACAAAAAGGGAAATTTGTCATACACCCAAAAAAAGTATTTTAAAATCAAAATGAGTAGAAGCACTTCTCGAAAAAAAGCACAAAAAAAGGGGAACCGAAACCGATTCCCCTTTTAATTTATTTTGTTAACAAATTATTTAATTGTTACTTTTTCAGTAATTATTCCATCATTTGTTTCAAGTTGAATGAAATAAATTCCCGGTTGATAAGTAGTAGTATTGAGGTTTAGAATTGTATTGTTCAATTCGTTGTCAAACATTATCTGGCCAATTGAGTTCAATATCCTTACATGTTTTAAAACATTGTTTGAAACAATATTCAAAACATCTGTTGCAGGATTAGGATAAATGCTTATTTCTTTCAGGCCGGTCTTCTCATTTACAATAGCTCCTTTTGTTACGTTAAGCACGCTGAATTCACCATCATTTTCGGGGAAAGTTGTTTTTGTGAAGGCCTGAGCATATTCATTATTGAAAGTATAAGTTGCAGAAATTTCCGATTGATTTTGAGCATCCCAAACAACAAGAGAGATTGGGTTGTTTGCTTCATATCCATTTCCTCCGGTTATTGTAGAAAATACAGGAACTGAATTTTCGAGAACATTTTCGGAAACTACAACGCTGGCACCAACCATTTTGTCGCCATCATAAACTGCTACTTCATCACCAATATTCAAACCTGAAATGTATAATGAATAAACCGGTTCGGCTGCGTTACCGCCATCAAACATAAAGTGATCCATAACTTTTGCAGGAGTTGAGCTTTTATTAGTTTCGGCTGAAATATTGTAAACTAATACATCATTGGCAAACATTTTGATTAAGAAGCCCTCGCCCGGATTAGCATCACCTAAGCCGTTTACCCACACTGGACCAATTTTTCTTATCATCTCACCGTTTGAATTTCTGATATAATCAAGATCGTCGGTTAATATTCCTTCAAAAGCAACCAAAGCATCAATACTGATTTCCGGAAGGAAGCTTACAAATTGATAACCGGGTGTTAAATTTATCGGGTACATAGGATTTACTACATCTCCGGTTAATGCTAATGTTTCAGCACCGAACATTTTAATTAAATATCCTTCGGTTGCGATCCAATCACCGATTCCATTAACCCAGTTAGGACCAATTTTCCTTAGAACAGATCCATTGGAGTTTCTAACATAATCGAGATTTTCGTTTAATATACTATTTAGTACGATAAGCATATCAGGATTCTCGACATCAATTCTTGAAGAAACAAACTGATAACCGGTGTTTAAAGGAATTGTTTGCGTAACTTCATCAGGTTGAATAGGAGGGAGGATAATATAGTCGATCCATACGCAATCCTGGCCACCTGTTACATACCCGTCTTTGTGGTAAATCCATTTGAAAGTATGTGTACCTGCACCTACTGTGTAAACTTCTTCACTCCAGCCTATTTCACCATCCCATCTTCCTTTTTCAGTATTATCAATTGAGAATTTCAGATAATCGTAGCCTGTTCCGTTGGGATCATTCTCGCAGGAAATTTTCTTAAAGAAACTGATTTCGCCTTCAGAAAGAACTTCTAATTCAAGAATAAGAATAGATTCGGAATTATTACCAATACTACCTGATTTCGCACAATATGTTCCTTCATAAGCATTTGTATTTACAACCTGCCAATTAGCGTTTCCACCAAAAGTCCAATCGAAAGAACTGAAATCACCACTTTCAAAATCCTCGAAAATTATTCCAACTGTAATGTATTTTGTTTCAGTAACATTATATTCATAAGCAGTAATATCAAATATTAAATCAACAACCTGGCCAATAGGAGTGCCTGATGATGCTGTGATACTAAAAATAGCTTCGCTTGTACCATCAGGATTAATGGTACCAAGTGTTTGTGTACCTGTGTTAATGCTTAAATACTGACTAATTGTTGTAAGATCAACAAAAGCATCTGCAGCTTCGCAAGAACCTGAATTATTTACAGTAATAGAAACATCAGTAGTTTCACCGGGATCAACTCCGCCGTCACCGAGAACTTCAAAATTGACAATACTCAATACGGGTGCGTGTCCTTCAATACTAAATTGGCTATTCCAGCTATCTGTTCCATCTGAGGCAACTACATTGAAGTTTACAAAATGGTGATCAGGAATATCAGATGAAACATCAAATGCAAAACCATCAACAATATTTATAATTTCGTTTGCAGGTATAGTTCCGTAAAACTCTGTATTATCTGTAATTGTGATGTATTCGTCTTCTGTGCTGATAGTTATAGTAACATTAGTAGCATCTTCATTTCCAACATTTTTAACTGATAATGAAAGTAAGATAGATTCGGCATAATCCATTTGTCCGTTTCCGTTACCGGAAGCATCGTTAATTTCATAAGAATCTTTTACAACGTAAGGCCCATCAGGAGGAATAACCTGAACTTGTGTTTCGTAACGGTAGAAATTTTGTTTTGTAATAACAAGGTCAACCATTGTTGGAGGAATTTGGGGTACTATTGTAATATCAACAGGTCCACCGGTTCCATCAGCAACACCAATAATTTCACCTTCGACAGATAAACAAATTAATGATCCTTCATCTGCTGTTACTGTGAAGAAATCCGGGCCACTTAATAAAACAGGCTCATGATTAACAGTTAAATTTTGAGGTATTTCTGTATAAACAGTTGAGAAAGCATCGCCATGATGATGGAATAGATTATAAGTTACCTGTTTGTTGCTAGTGTTATATGGCCAGCTTGATTGTTGCAGAAAGTATTTTCCGGCTGCATTACCGAATGCAGGTAATTGTCCTCTTGAAGCAGGAATACAACCGTAATCAGGCATAAATTCGGGCCACATATTATCATAAATACCCCAAACATAAGTATCGTTTACAAATGAATAAGAAACTTCAGAAGCAGCAGTAATACCAAGTGCACCACCTTGTGGATGTCGATGGAATTTTTCAGCAAAACATTCACCGGAACCATTGAATTTTCCTGTTAAACAGTTAATGGAAAAAACATGTATCGGCATTCCAACATTATTCAAACCGTTGATGTCGCTACTTTGATAATCAGGTTCACCCCATCCGGTTACACCGCCATGATCACGATGTTGCATCATGAATGCACCACTGTTAATATCATTATTAATTCTTGTAGCATTTCCGCCCCAATCGGTTAAATGGTTAGGTGTAGAAGGAATATACCCTAAACCATTAGGGCCAAAATAATTTACAACTGTGGCTGTATTTGTGGCAGATGACCAGGAGCCTGTTGGAGAGCCCTGATAAATTGCATTTTCTCTTTTAGGTTGTTTTCCAAGAGCAAATTCCCAGAAACCGTTAATTGTTTCCGAACAAATCTGGAACCATCTTTCAGTTTGCCATCCCATAGCTGTTATCGGATGATCGTAATAATGCTCAACAACCGGAGGATTATTTTCATAATCAATAAATTTATTAACCATTATTTCTAACTGACTTGCGTTTTGTGCAGTAATTCGTGCAAAAACAATATCAGGCATATGGTTTCCTGTTACATCGGCATAAATGTTATCAGATGCACAATAATTGTTATAAATAGGTGATATTACCGTGTTTTGAGCATTTGTTCCGAAATCACCAAGTAGTAAAATTGCAGCGGGAGGATTTGTCCAACCGTAAACTTCGTTTGTATAACTTTCTATCGCATTCGTTGTATTTCCACCAATTTCGCTAAGCGTTACAACATTGGTTTTAATACCTTGTTTGTTTCTGAATTCCTTTATAACATTCGCCCATTGAACAAATTCACTTCCGTTAGGAGTGATAATAATGTATTCATAGTCTTCATCATCGGTATATTGTTTCGAAAAATCTACTTTTGGTAATGATTGGCTGTTAAGAAAAATATCCTGGTGAATTGGTTCCCACCAACGGCTACGTAAACGATCTTCTCCAATATGTCCGTTTCCACCTTCAAAAGTAATTTCAATTTTTACGTTTGTATAAACTTTCAATTCTTTTGTAATCGGGTTATATTGGAAAGGTGTCATTCCAAGCATAACAGCATCAACTCCACGAATTTGAGTTAAATCCGATAATTTAAAAGGATCGGCAGGATAAAAAGCATCTTTAGAATAGATTTTTGTATTCTTTTCGTAATGCAAAGGTCCCTGGTCTGTATCCAAAGGAATACGAGGCGCCGGTGCAAGGTCAACATTTTGAATTGTTTCAATATCCATAGAAACAATATTCAAAACAGGAACGGCTCCTTGAGGAACAGCAATGTATCTACCGTTTCCGGGTAAATCAGGTGCGCCCTCATCGTTTGGTAAAAAATGACCCGGTAATTGAACAATATTCATTGATTCACCATTAATAGATGCAGATTCTAAATAGAATTCTGTAATAGAATAGTTTAGTTCAACGCTTGAGGTGCTCTGTTTTTCAACAGTAACTCCTTGTTTACCCCAATTGTCATTGTAAGTAATTTTATCTGCAATGGCAGTATTTGCCACGAAGAACATCATAACAAGCATCAATCCAATACTTGTTAGTTTTGAAACAAATTGTTTGTTTTTCATCATAAATGTTTTTGGTTTATATTAAATAATTGCTTATTTGCTATCATGTATTTAGACAATAAAATTTAAAAATTGGTTGCATATTTATATTTTATATTCCGGCTAAATTAGTATCTTTTTTATTAATCTCAAAAAAAAGAATGTTTTTCTTCCTAACTATATACTTCATGAAAGCCGCGAATTCGCTAATTTGTGTTTGTCCATAATGTCCGCTATCATCGTTATTCTTGTTTTGAAAACAGTCATTTACTATAGTAAATTCCTTGATTTTCAAAACTGCGAAAGCCTCGATAGCGAACATTCTGAACTAAACACTGAATTTATGGACAGACTCTAATTAAAAACGAATTAATGTATTTGTTTTTAAAAACCATTCACGCTTCTTTACGGACATGTTAGCAGTTAAATAATTACAATATTTGTTAAAGCAATAGATTTTTAGACCAACTCATTCTAATAAATAAAAGCAACAAACTTAGTTTGCTCTGTTTTATCAAAAACATACCTGCACAGGTAGTAACCGGACGGTATGTTTAATGTAAACTTATTTAATGATATCTTTTCAATCCTGACAGTAGTAAGCAGTTGTCCTGAAAAGTTAATAATCTCCATCTGATCTCCCAACAATTCCGGTGAATTACATTTCAGGTAGATAGTGTTTAGGTTTGAAAATAAGTTTACTTCAGATTTATCATTGTGAATAAAGCCTGTTCCAAGTACTATTGCACTGCTGGTTAAATCCTCAAAACTATTAAGAATTTTAGCTTTAAGGGTTAGCGATATTTCTGTTGAACCGTATGCCGTACCGGATAATATTATTGTTGCCAGACCGGCGTTTTGGTATATCACCGTATCGATAGCCATACCCGGTGGTGCATTATTTAAAGTAAAATATTTCTTTTTCAATATTGGCCGGCTGAAATAATCGTCGGTCAGTGTGATTGTTAATTCAGGGAAATCTCCGGATAGGATAGCAGAGGGGTAAAGCATGTTGCCCGGAATATTGTAATCTATCCATGTTACCCTGTTAAAAAACCATGTTTCAAAATATTCAACCTCATCGTTGTAATCATTGCCAATCCAATTATAGTTCGGCCAGACATATTGCCCCAAAATTGGCCATCTCTCATAATTTCTCTGCTGAGCTTCATCAATATAATCAGTAATTGAATCAATAACAAACTCCAGATTATCATTACTCAATTCATTCTGTCTTAGATTATGCCATCTGGTTTTTAAAAGGTTTTCGAAATACGGATCTTCCATCATTCTTTTCCACCAAAACATAATACTCCAATCAACCGGTTCAACCATACTGTAGAGCCAGCCTGTATAATCGTTACCCGGCGGCCAATAATCCACATTTGAGTAGCCAAGATTAAAATCCCATGCCGGGCCGGCAAATAATTTCCCGCCATCACTGTCTTTCTCCTTATAAAAGTAAGTACTATACCTGTACTTATCAACTTCTTTGGAAATTTCACACAATATCATCTGGTCAACGAACGATCCGGTATTTAGAAATTTATTGTAACCAACATTGGGATCGGCAAAGTTTGAATTTGTTAAGGAATTTTCGGAAGAAGTAATGTAACCACGGATGTACATGCTTTGTTGCGGAGCAATTTCATTTGCTTTAGGATAATAATACTGAAATGTAATATTCATGGCGTTGGGGTAGGGTGGGGAGGGAACAGACCTCCAACCATCGATACCGTAAACAAAATCAGGGTCAATTTTATCAACTTTTACTATATATCCACCTGTGAGTTCATCCCCTGAAATATCTTCAGGTTTTAAAGTTGCAATATTTACCCTGTTTTCATCCTTTTTGATTTTCTCCATCAGGATATAAACACCTTTATAATCGTTATTTACAATAAGCTCGCAATAAACCGTTCTTGTGCAATACGAATCCAGCTTGCTTCCCATATAAAATGACATAAAATTTCTAAGCATTGATTTATCGCTGTATGGAGCGTATAATATCCAGTCGTTTTCCTCAGGCATACCAAGCAAGGGAACATTGAGATTTTCACCCAATGAATCCCTGGTTTCGAACCCATAAGCTTTTTTGGGAAACATTTGAGAACTTTGCCCACGCAATTCTATACCGATCATGCCATCATAATTGTTAAACGGGTCGATTTGCTTATTAATATTTCCTGGGCCATTATCAATTATACCCATGTGTCCCGTTATTTTTGGTTCATCGGGAATTTCAACGCCTTCTGTATTAATAATTACGATTGGAAGATTGGAAATAAGATAATCGTTTAAAACAGATGATCTGATAACATCATCAACATACCAATTGTTTCCGGCCTCTGAACCTAAAAAATCGAAAAATATCACCATTCGGTAATAATTATCGGCATTTATTCCCGAGAAGTCGAATTCAATGTCATCCCATTGGCCGGGTACAGGTGTTTTCACAATTTCATTCCATGTGGTGTTTTCAATATCTTGAAATTTCAACACAATGTCTCCTCCCGATTCAGGTGCAAATATTTTTATTCGATAAAATGGAAACTCGTTAAAATTAACAGGTATGGAAAAATCGGTAAAAATCAAATCATAAGGATTTGAACTTGTAGTAATTTGAAGGCAATGGGCCGATGGATTTATACCCTGTGTATCGGGATTTTCAACAACCTGACCTGAGGCAGCATATATTGTCCAATCCACAGTAATACCATCCCAGTTCGAAATTGTATCATTCAACTGTGAGAAAATTGGATTTGCAATAAAAATGAAAAACGATAATAAAATTTGATATTTGATCATTATTATTTATTATTTTCTACTAAAAAATAAAAGAAATTAGCTCTATCAGGTACTATTAATAATCCATCCTTATCTCTTTTCTTTTAATATTGCTATTAATTTGAAATTTAAATAATTTATGCGTCAAAATTAATAAAATAAACCGAAAGCTGGTATGGTTAACAAAAAGAAAAATATATACTTTCAATGATAGAATTCATTAATAAAAATGTCATATATTATCAAAATATTATTTTGCCCCGAATTTGAATAAAGGTCAGTTTGGTTATTGAAATAATTTTTATCTTTGGGAAATAAACTCAATAACACTGATTATATTTTAAAACAACCATTTTTAAATAAGTAAGAACTAAAATAAACAGAAAATGAAAAAGTTAGTAGCGGAATTTATCGGAACATTTTGGTTAGTATTAGGAGGATGCGGAAGTGCGGTTTTAGCAGCAGGATTTCCTGAATTTGGTATTGGATTTTTAGGAGTTTCTCTTGCTTTCGGTTTAACACTTCTAACTATGGTATATGCTATCGGTCACATTTCCGGTTGTCATATCAACCCTGCAGTATCTATTGGCTTATGGATTGGAGGACGTTTTGATAAAAAAGAACTCTTACCATACATTGGGGCACAATTATTAGGAGCAATTGCCGGAGCTGGAATTCTTTACATCATTGCTGCCGGAAAAGCAGGATTCGAAATTGGTGGGTTTGCAGCTAACGGATATGGCGCACATTCACCGGATGGATACAATTTAATCGCTGCACTTGTAACTGAGATTGTAATGACGTTTATGTTTCTAATAATAATTCTGGGATCCACACACCCAAAAGCACCGAAAGGTTTGGCAGGAATTGCAATTGGACTTGGTTTAACCCTTATTCATTTAATTAGTATTCCCGTAACAAATACTTCAGTAAATCCGGCAAGAAGTACAAGCCAGGCAATTTTTGCCGGAGATTGGGCATTAGGGCAGTTGTGGCTCTTTTGGGTGGCCCCTATAGTCGGTGCAATTTTGGCCGGATTAGTATATAAGTATATATCTCCTGTTATTAAAAATCAAAACAATGTCTAATGCTGTAATAGTAATTGGTTAAATATGTATTTGCTATTTTGAAAAGAAATTTAGACGACAGTTTTAAAAGGATTGTATATAATAGTTCTTAAAACTACAATAAAGTTTTTATCCCTGGTTTTGGATAGTTATAATAATAATTAATGATTATGAAAAGCCTGACCGATTTACCAAATATTGGCAGAATTCTTGCTGACAAATTGAATGAAATTGGAATAACCAACGAGCAGGAATTAAAAGAAACAGGAAGTGAAAATGCTATAATTAGAATTGACACGATTGAAAATAGCGGAGTCTGTATAAATATGTTATATGCATTAGAAGGTGCGATACAAGGAATTAGATGGCATATATTAAGTAATGAAAAAAAACAGGAACTGAAAGAATTTTATAGATTAATGAATAATAAATGATTGTAGTCTTTCTCAAAACAATATTACCTTATTTTTATGAGTCCAGTCTAATAAGGGTTAAAAATGGTTCACGCAAAGTTCGCAGACGAATCGCAAAGCACGCAAAGCATTGATTATAAATACACATATATTGCGGTCTTTGCGTTAAAACTTTCCGATCTTTGCGTGAAATGATTTTTTAGACCGGACTCTTTTATTAATTTAATAATGTAATAATGCTCGTTTTGTATATAAATTCTACTAAGGTCAAAAATCATCATTTAGATTATTAATACACTAAGATTAATAAAAATACAAGTCAAGAAATTTCAATAAAAACATAAGAAAAAGGGAGATCAATTATAATCCCCCTTTTTCAATTATTGAAATGAAACAATTATTTAATTGTTACCTTTTCAGTTTTAATACCGTTAGCAGTTTCAATCTGTAAAATATAAATACCAGGTGGATAATCGGTAGTGTTAATAGAAAGATTTGTTTTGCTTACTGCCTTATTGAGCATTGTTTGTCCTACAAAGTTCAATACTCTAATACGTTTGATAGTATTATTAGAAACAATATTCAATAAATCGGAAGCAGGATTCGGATATATTTCAACTTCAAGAGCTGCATTTTCCTTCATATCAAGGCTTCCCTTAGTAACATTAATCACACTGAATTCGCCGTCATTTTCCGGGAAGGCATTTTTTGTGTAAGAATTTGCATATTCATTATCGAAAGTATAAGTTACCGGAACGTCTGTTTGAAGTTTAGCATCCCAAACTATGAGCGAAATTGGGTTGTTAGATTCAAATCCTTTTCCGTCTGTTAGAGTAGAAAATACGGGAACAGAATTTTCGAGAACATTTTCGGAAACTACGACACTTGCACCAACCATTTTGTTGCCGTCGTAAACAGCAACTTCATCCCCAATATCTAAACCAGCGACATAAATTGAATAAACAGGATCGGCTGCGTTACCTCCATCAAACATAAAGTGATCCATAACTTTTGCAGGAGTTGAGCTTTTAGTAGTTTCGGCAGAAATATTGTAAACTAATATATCATTGGCAAACATCTTGATTATGAAGCCTTCGCCCGGATTAGCATCACCTAAACCGTTTACCCACACCGGGCCAATTTTTCTTATCATTTCACCGTTTGAATTCCTGATATAATCAAGATCGTCGGTTAAGATTCCTTCAAAAGCAACCAAGGCATCAATACTGATTTCCGGAAGGAAGCTTACAAATTGGTACCCCGCTATTAGATTAATAGGGTATGTTGGATTAACAACATCTCCGGTTAATGCTAATGTTTCATCACCGTACATTTTAATTAAATAACCTTCTGTTGCCATCCAATCACCTATTCCGTTCACCCAGTTTGGCCCGATTTTTCTAAATACGGATCCCTCGGAGTTTCTGACATAATGAAGATTTTCATTTAATATGCCTTGCAAAACAACTGACATATCCGGATTTGGGACATCAATTCTTGAAGAAACAAACTGATAACCGGTGCTTAAAGCAATGGTTTGAGTAATTTCATCAGGTTGAATAGGAGGGAGGATAATATAGTCGATCCACACACAATCCTGGCCACCTGTAACATACCCGTCTTTGTGGTAAGTCCATTTGAATGTATGCGTACCGGCACTTACGGTGTAAATTTCTTCACTCCAACCAATTTCACCATCCCATCTTCCTTTTTCGCTGTTATCAATTGAGAATTTCAGATAATCGTAGCCCGTTCCGTTGGGATCGTTCTCGCATGAAATCTTTTTAAAGAAACTGATCTCACCGGCCGAAAGTACTTCTAATTCAACAATAAGAATAGATTCGGAATTGTTACCGATACTACCGGATTTCGCACAATAATTTCCTTCATAAGCGTTTGTATTAACAACCTGCCAATTAGCGTTTCCACCAAAAGTCCAATCGAAAGAAGTGAAATCACCCGATTCAAAATCTTCGAATATTATTCCAATTGTTACATATTTAGTTTCAATTACATTATATTCATTTGCTGCCGTAATATCGAATATTAAATCAGCAACTTGTCCGATAGGAGTACCTGAAGCGGCTGTAACACTAAAAATAGCATCATTTGAACCATCAGGATTAATAGTGCCAAGTGATTGGGTGCCTGAGTTAATGCTCAAGTACTGGCTAACTGATGAAAGATCAACCATAGCATCAGCAGCTTCGCAGGAACCTGAATTTTTTACACTAATTGACACATCAGTAGTTTCACCCGGGTCAATACCACCATCTCCGAGAATTTCAAATTCTACAATGTTCAAAACCGGTGCATGAGCAATTATTGAAAAATAACTTTCCCACGATGTTTCACCGTTTTCAGCTGTTACAACAAAAGCAATATTTTCTCCATCAGGAACATTGGCTGATACCGAAAATGCAAAAGCATCTTCAATGTAAATTATTTCCCCGGGATCAAAGTCTCCATAAGTTTCAGTATTATCGGTAATTGAAACATAAGGATTTTCGGTTGAAATTGTGGCAACAACACCTGTTGTAGGTTGATTTCCTACGTTTATTAAGCCCATTGATAATAATACATCTTCACCATAATCAAGTAATCCGTTACCGTTACCTGCACCATCATTAATTTCTTTTGAATCAAAAATTACATAAGGTTCATCAGAAACAACTACAATATTATCCTGAAGCCTGTTTTTATTGTGCCCGATTATTGAGATTGAAATAGGAAGAGGGCTGACAACCGGAGAAAACATATTTACAATAACTTCTCCGAATTCATTTGCAACAGCACGGCCAATTAAAATATCGTCCTGAACAAGAGCAACTCTTGCAAAAGGAACATAAGTTTGAACAGCAAGCTGAACCGATCCGATAGGAATACTTGCAGGATATTGTGCATTAAAGTCGGTTGGAACAGCAGTCCAGATATCCATTGAAGGATCACCAAATAAATTCAATTCATAAAAACACCATCTGATGGCACTACCGTTGATAAATGGAACATTATCCTCTTTTGAATCGGCATTAGCTATGCCAATTTCTGTGATATCTTCCCCGAAAATAGCATCAAAAAACTGTCGGTCGAAATATTGTGAGGCTCCATCGGTACTTGAATGTGCTCCCCAGCCATATCTTGAATTTCCAATTGTTGCTACATCGGCTGTTTCAAGAGTTGTGATTTTCTCAGAAAAACAATCTCCAATATATGAACTACCATCATCACGATTGTCGAATGAACCGTTAAGGCAACCTTGTGAATAACCAATCATAAATCCACGTGTGATTCCATCGTTTTGAAAATTTGAAGTCGTCAAATCAGAGTTGTACATTAACATATTATATTGAACATTGGAATGCCCGAGATGATTTCGGAGGTTAACACCTAAATTGCTGGCATGATTGAAAACATTTTGCTTACTCCAACTCATATCTCTTTCGTACAAGCGTGTACAAGTAATATTATCTGATAAACCAACTGTTGTATATCCGTGATTGGAGCTACCATCAGCAACTTCATCTTTGTAATCACCCCCCCATGTCGGATCATTCCATAATAATTCCCCAAGAAACAATGCTTTTTCAATATCTTCAACAACAGGAGAATCCTGATAAAGCAGGAGTTTATTTGTGTGATTAAGTATATGAGTGGTATTGCTTGCACAAACTCTGCCTATACTAAGCTCTGAGTATAAGTCGTCTTCACCGGGTTCACCCCATTTGCTATCACCATCGGTATTCCAGTTTCCATCAAGGTTAGAATAATACATATCAGCAGGAATATCATATTCGTTCATCCCGTAAGCATTATCATAAAAACCTCTGTGAGGAATAATTTCCTGTCCGGTACCACCACCGTCACCATCGCCACCAAGTATTACGTAGCTGATTCCATAGCTCTCATAGTAATCAATTATGCAATTTCTTATTTTTTCCTGATCGTCCTGGCCATTGTATTCCGAATAAATTTCTTCCACAGTTTTACTACTACAAACAAAACCGGTTGATTCTTTAAATTCAAGATATGGTTCAAACGAAGCAACAAAACTGTTTTGTGTAATCAATAAGATATCCATTTCGTTATCATCTTTCACACCATCATAAGAATAATCGGAAAGTTTTTCAGGATTATCGACAATACGTTTTATACGATTTTCGATAATTGTTGAACTTCTTAAGAATTTCCGTGCTTCAATAGCTTTTGAAGTTGAAATAAGTGTGATTTCCAATACAATTTCTTTTATGAAATCAACATGTTTTTCAGCAGGAATGAAAATAATCGGACAAATTGATAATGATCCGATCGGATGGCCTGCAAGAAAATGAGTAGAAATATTTTCTATAGCGTTGGCAGGATAGGGTAGGACAGAAGAATAAATTTCGTTATTTGGAACAACTTTATATTCATCTTCATCAGGCATCATTGATAAAGGAAATTGCCGTGCAGCCGGTTGAATAGAAATTCCATCAACACCCGGATATAAATTCTGTGATACAATTTTTACATTAGCAATCTCACAACCTGCCGGAAATAAAGTATTAAGGCTAAAATGTGGGATTTTCGGAGCACCTTCTTCGGCGAAGTTTTTTGAATCTTTATAAAGTATGCTCGAGTAGCCATCCTCTGCAGCTATGATTTCGGGCATATCAAATTTTACGGTTTTTGTGATAGTTTGTGAAAATGTGTAACTACCAAAAAACATGATCATTAATAAAAAAATTAGTCTTTGTTTTTTCATGATATTTGTGTTTTGTTTATAATAAATAAAGTCTTGTAATATACGACAGTTTAAATAATTAATTGGTTGGCAGGCAATACTTTTTTTTACAAACTTACAAAATTATTCGGTTGGATTAATGATTCCATCTTTTTATAAATTTACCATAAAACCACACGATACAATCGTACGGTAGCGGGGCAATAGCGGGTGTCATAAAGAGGCAAATGTCATATCCCGTTTTGTTGCAATATATACATTACAAACCAGGGTACACAATTCCTGGGGCCGCTGTCAACATCTGTACCTCCGGCAAAGTTGATCATAATTACTCCACATTTTCTTATATTGTTAGGTAGTTGGTCTTTAAAATATGCAGCAATCGGAACATTTACCTGTATTGCTGTATGGTACAAATAATGCCATGGAACATATTCACAGCTAACAAAATTCAGATGGAATTTACGATAATCAATATTATTTCGGGCATGGGTTATAGTATTTTTTATATAAGAGATTTTATCTGGAATGTGAGAATCTTTAACACTGTAGTAGTCCTGAACATACCAGCCGGTTGGTTCGTACCAGTAATCTTTACCTGTGGTGTTGTCATCCCATGTTGTATATATTCCAAGAGGATGACCTGTCTCATTTTGAAATCTTCGTACAATAACGATCTTACTACGAACTTCATCCAAGCTTGGAACACGATTTTCGAGAAAGAAATGTTCTAAGCCTTTCTCTTTAAGAACATGTAATAGGTAGTTTCCAAAATCTTCCACAGAGTAAGAAAGGCTAGCCTGTTTTATCATCAATACAATTGTTTCAGTTGGATGGTGATCAAGAAATTCTATGCAATAATCTAATACATCACGAAGGTCTTTATTTAGATCAAAAATACTATGAACTATCCGAAAATGGCCTAAAAAGTTTAAATCTGCTCTAATATCAAGCCATCTAATACCAAGAATTAACTGGTTTGGAATGCTGAAATGCTGGCATATTACATCATGATTGTTACCGAGATATGATGTATGAAGGTCAGCGCCTGAATCATGAGTGCCGGGAATGGTAAATTGAGTAAGGTATAATGAACCATCAATCTCGCTCATCCAATCTGGATAAAAATAAGGCAAAGCCTGATCTTCTATTGGAATTTCCTCTTCATGCAATTCTTTTGATGTATTATCTTTTTTACATCCACAAGTTATTAGTAAAATAAAAGTAAAAATGATTGCTGCCAGGTTTAATTGATTAATTTTCATGATATATAGTTTAATTTATTAATAAAAGCTAACTTTTAAATAATTTCCACACGATACAAATCTTTCGGTAGCAAGGCTTAATACCTTTTTAAAGATTCACACCACCAAAATTTCAACACTCCCGGATAGGTCGGGGTTATTATTTAGTATGAATACATTGCCTGTGATCAGTTCACACGTTCCTGTTCCAGTTCAACGGAGAGGCCGTCAACAAGTCCTTCTTTGCCCTGTTGGTTGTCGCGAGCCGCTACAATCAAAGCATAAAAAGCTTCCACATCGGTTTTTAATTCAACAAGGGCGAGATCATCGCCAATGCTGCTGATAAGTGTTTCCACTGCCGAGAGCCGCAGTTCATAAGCCAGTGTTTGAACGAGCCTCTGCCATTGGGCAGCAGGGCAAGATATTCGGGTGTACCCTTTCGATACACAACCTGAATGCATATATCCCGGTTCTCTATCTTGTCGGAACAAAGCTCCACCCACAAGTTTTCGGCTGCCTGGGTTGCACACTTGTAAGCGGCTTTTAACAATTTCCATTCCGAATTGCTCTATGCCGGCCATAGCCTCGATATGAACGTTCGTGTTTGCTCTAAGGCAACCATAGCCTCAACATGGACGTTAATGTTTGCTCTATGGTAGCCATAGTCTCGACATGAACGCTCGTGTTAGTTCAAAATTTCAAAAAACTTTCTAAAATGTTTCAAAAACCTGCAAGTTATGAAAATAAATTAATATTAGAAGAAAATTAAATTTTTTTTCAGCATAAAAAAATATGGAGAGCCGTACTTCGCTGCTACCGCACGATTGTATCGTGTGGTAGCGGTGGAAATAGTCAAATAGGAAAATTGACAAATAGTCTATTCCCTGATACATCGGGCACTAAAACCGTATATCTTATAGCAGTCGTCACGATCTACGTAGCAATTGCCATAGTGCATGGTCCGTATCCATGCGTGTGTTGACGAGTTCTCCGCAGAAGACCACCAGGTGCCGGCGGAGCCCAGCTGGCCGAAAAAGCTTTCGTAGCAGTAACCACCCGGAAGCGACGAAAACCCAAACACATCAAAACCATAATTTGTAAAGAACTCGTTCCAGCGAGGATGTTCAGAAGTGTTGCAATCACCGCCAAGGGGTGAATTTACCTGTCGGCAGGATTTAAGAGCATTGCCGGCTCCATTAGGATCATTATTATTTGGATAACCCTGGCTAACTACATATTCAACCAATTGTGTCCATTCTCCGTCGGTTGGTAAATGCCAATCGGCAGGGCAAATACCTTGCACGCCTTGTATTGTTGTATATTCCATTATTTCGTTCCATTGATATAAACCACCGTAAGTTTCGCAATTTGCAGGGTTGTTATCGAAGCAGTATTTCTCAATAACACTATTGTTTGTCATGTTTGAACCACCGTTTATCATTTCTCCAATATTCAGGTTCTCGGCCATCCAGCATTGGCCACCAATTTGTACTGTGTTATAAGATTGATTGTCACGATCATCCCAAATAGGCTCTCCGCATTCCCAAATTTCATCATTTGTGGTAAAACACCAAACACTTCCTTCGGTAGTGTTGTCATAGTCATCGTGAGCAACAATTTTCCAGAAATATTCTGTGTTGTCTTCTAATGTTCCCGGGTCGTAAGTTGTTTCTGTTTGGGCTATTGCTACAAGCGGTGGTGTGGTTTCTGTTCCAAAATAAATATCATAAGTCAGTGGGTCGCCTTCGGGGTCGGTGCATGTCCATGAAATATTTGTTTCTATGGATTGGTTTATTGCTTCATCCTCAGGCATAGGTGAAGATGGTGGTTCTGGGGGTTGGTTTGGTGGTGCGGTTTCATCCTGCAAGCAACGCACGCAAATACCGATGTTCTTATCGTTATCGAAACGGTTTATATTATCGCGGTCATAGTTCAAGTGCCGGTGCCAGGCATAAGACGTACCTTCCTCAGAGGAAGTCCAGAAGGTGGTGTGGCCTCCAATATCGTAGAAAATACCATTTATATAGCGGCAGCCACTGGGAAGGGCACAAAAGCCATAAAGTCCGGAGCCGTTACCACCATAGTTCCAGCCTCCTGTGGATTTAAGATTTAATCCGGCATCATAACCTCGGTATCCTGAATTGTTCCAAACAGGATCGCCTATAGGGTATTGGCTATCAACTGTGCCTTCGAGTATTTTCCATTCATCATCGGTTGGTAAATGCCAGCCGGAGGGACAAATACCTTGCACTCCAGGAATTGTAGTATATTCCATTATTTCGTTCCATTGATATAATCCACCGTATGGTCCACAATTTGCGGTATTATTAGAATAACAATATTTTTCAATTACGCCATTGTTACTCATATTTTGACTTCCATTTATCATTTCTCCAATATTAAGGTTTTCTGCCATCCAGCATTGGTCGCCAATTTGTACTGTGGTGTAAACTTGTCCATCACGTTCGTCTGTGAATGGGTCGCCGCAGGTGAATGATGATGAACCTGGATAAATTAAATCAGCGGCATCAAACATTTTAACAAGATAGCCTTCGCCGGGATTACAATCGCCAATTCCATTAACCCAGTTAGGGCCTATTTTACGTAATATCTGCCCTTGTGAATTTCTTATAAAATCAAGTTCATCTCCAAGAATAGTTTCATAAGCAATCAGAGCATCCATAAGAGTTTCGGGAAAATAACTTACAAACTGAAATCCTGCTTCTAATGAAATCGGAGTTACCGGATCAATTACATCACCTTCCATAGTAAATGAATCATCCGAAAACACTTTTATCAGATAACCCTCCTCTATTATCCAATCACCAATATTGTTAACCCAGTTTGGTCCGATTTTGCGTAATACCTGGCCTTGGGAATTTCTAATAAAATCAAGATTTTCGTTTAATACGGAAGCCATAACAATTAACATATCGGGATCAGGAGCAATAATACGGGAGGAGACAAAACTGTAACCTTCCGAAAGTTCAATTTGCTGTTCGCCTCTTAAAGGGTTTTTTGCGTTTTCCTTTTGTGGAAAAGCTTGTTGAATAATCATCAATACGATTATTAGCCCAATTGTGTAAATTTTTTTCATAATAAATATTGTTTTATTATTTTTAAAATGTATTAAATCCAATTATTGGAATACATGCTTATGCAATAATACAAAAAATTAATATAAAATCAAAAAATTACCCCGCTACCGCACGATTGTATCGTGTGGTTTGCTAAAAATAACAATATAAAAAAACATTATCTTTATCGTTATGAGCAGAAATTATAAATTTCATAATCTCATACTTGATAGCTTTCATAAAACCACACGATACAATCGTGCGGTAGTTGGGCAAATCCTTATCTCTTAATAAAATAAATTTATCAAAGGCTTTTCAACGCAATAATAACAGGATATATCATTCCGGCAATCAGAAGTAAAGTAATGAACGGCCGGTTTATATTCTGCCATTTGTAGTTTTTTCTTTTTATGGCATCAATACCATGATTAATCCCGGAAAAAAAGAAAAAGAAGATGAAGGCAAAAAAGATAGTTAACTCGGCAATGATACCCCAATTACTGAAATAAACAAATATCGCAACTGCTGCATAAGATAACTGAGCAATGGCAGACTGCCTCTGATAATTACTTCCAACCTCAAAGCCTTTAATTTCTGCCGATTGCTTTGCAAAAAACAATCCTTCAAAACCGGATATTCCTGCAATTGCCACTATTATTACGGGAATCATGAAATGTAACTGGGCTATAGGATTATATCCATCAGCAAAACCGATCTGGTATCCAAAAAAGAATGCCACTGAAACAATTATTATTCGTAGAATGTCTAATATTTTTAAAATCATAATTGTAAATTTAATATTAAGAAGTCTCTTCATACCAAACTGAGAAAATAATCTTAGTGTTATTCCAGCTTCCACCATTGGAAGACTGTTTGGTATCAATTATTCTGATTTGATTGTTTTTCTCTAACCATGTATTAATTTCGGTTTCTAAATCTAACACATTAAGCTCTTTAGGATTAGTGTTAATTTTTGCAAAAAGTTTAACTTTCATTATAATTTCCTTTATTTTTGGTTTGTATTAATATATGAATTGGTTTCTTCTTTTTAATGAAAATTCTTAGTTGAAAATTTATAATATTTATTAATATTTCCATTTTTGCCAAATTTATAAATATTTTTTTCTAATCCACATTATTTAGTCACATCGGCTAAATTTTATTTTGAGGTGCTGCTGATGTATCATTGATTTTTTTATACCTTTGATCAACTCTGTGTCTTCTTTGTGTATCTCTGTGAAATAGCTATTTCGCAAAGAACCACAAAGAAGACTCTAAGTTTCACAAAGAAAAACCTATACCAATAGAATATAAAGAAGTGAAGCTTGATCATGGTTATAGAATTGATTTATTAGTTGAAGAAAAAGTTTTATAGAAATCAAAACTGTTGAAGCATTTAATGATGTTCATACTGCACAAGTTCTGACTTATTTAAGATTGGGAAAATACAAACTGGGATTGCTTTTTAATTTCAAATTACAATGCTTAAAAGTGGTATAAAAGAGTAATAAATTAAAGTCAGCACCTCAAACTAAATTTTAGTCGCCATATTATTCATCAGATATTCAAAAATTAACCAAACAAAAAAGGCTGCTCCAAAAATGAAGCAGCCTTTGAAAATTATTTTTTTCGATCTTTATTTAATCGTTAGCTTTTCGGTTTTTAAGCCTTCGCTTGTTTCAATTTGGATGATATAAATACCGGATTGATAGGTAGAGATATTAATTACTGTATTAGTATTATTTACTTCACTATCAAACATTGTTTGGCCTATGAAATTCAATATTGTAATATGCTTTATTGAGTTTTCGGAAACAACATTTAAAATATCATTTGCAGGATTCGGATAAATTGATACTTCGGTTAAAGCATTAGCATCAATTCCGATGCTTCCTTTTGTTACATTAATTACACTGTATTCACCGTCATTTTCAGGGAATACTGTTTTTGCATAAGCATCAAAATATTCATTATTGAAAGTGTAGGTGGCTGATACTTCGGATTGTTTTTCTGCATCCCAAATTCTTAACGACATCATATTATTACTTTCATAACCTTGTCCGTTTGTAAGAGTACTGAAAACAGGAATTGAGTTTTCAAGAACATTATCAGAAGCAACCACAGCGGTTCCAACAATTTTCTTACCATCTAAAACAGCAACTTCATCACCAATGTTCAAACCGGAAACATAGATTGTGTAAACCGGATCGGCAGCATTACCACCTTCAAAAGCAAAGTTATTTGCAATTTCAGGTGTTAATGAAGATAATGTAGATTTTACAGGAATATTATAAACTAATTCGTCTTCGGCAAACATTTTTATTAGATAACCTTCTCCCGGAGTTGCATCACCAATTCCGTTAACCCAGGTAGGCCCGATTTTTCTTAGTGTTTCACCGTTTGAATTTCTGATATAATCCAAATTATCTGTTAAAATCCCATCAAATGCGTACAATGCATCTATTGATTGTTCGGGAAGATAACTCACAAATTGGAAACCTGTTTGAAGATCAATAATTGTTAATGGGTCTAATTCCAGGCCATTAAACACAAGAGATTCTGCACCAAACATTTTGAAAAGGTAACCTTCAGTTGAAATCCAATCACCAATTCCGTTAACCCAGTTAGGTCCAATTTTTCTTAGTGTCTCACCATTTGAATTTCTTACGAAATCAAGGTTTTCGTTTAAAATATCTTGTAAAACAACAAGCATATCAGGATTTTCAACTTCAATTCTTGTAGAAACAAATTGGTAACCTACATTTAATTCAACAACTTGATTTGCTCCACCACCCGATGTTAGGATAACATTATCAAAACTAAAAAAGGAATAATCAGATATATTTAATTTCCAGGCAAAATATACATCTGTTTCAATATCTTTTAAACCGGACAAGTCATATTCGAAAGTTTCCCATTCAATACCGGGTAAATATGTCGAAAGCTCAGTAAAAGTATTTGGGTCTGTGGGATCAGTAACTGTTCCAAATGAAATAATGGGATTACCATTTTGCTCGCCTGCATCAAAATACAGCATATCTGCAGGATCGATATTAATTGCCGGAGAAACGAGCATTAGAGGATCATTGGTCCCACTTTGCCTAAAGAAAACTACTTTTCCATCATACCAGTAAAGGAAATCCCAGCCTGTTGTATGAATTGTCCAGTCTGCCGGAATTTCAGTGTCAAACATTTCAAAATAGTAAAACTCCGGAGCTTCAAGAATAACATTTACAGTCACATTCTGATCAACTACTTCAACAGTGCCGGAAGTTGGGAAAAATCCTGCTGCACTTACATCATAATTATATGTGCCGGGGAATACGCCTTCATAAAGTACCTGTCCGGCAGCATTGGTAAATAAAGTTCCATTTCCTTCGAGGAAAACTTCAGCACCTTCTACAATATTTCCCAATTCATCTTCCACATTGAAAGTAACATCATAAGCAACAAATACACCTTGTACATCTGCCTGTTCTGATTGAATGAGGCTTTTATCATTATCATCCTGAACAAAAACAATAACCGCAAGATCATTGGGTTCTTCCATAAAGGTTAAACTCATATCATACGTTTCGGTTATACTTTCAGTAGTTCCCGGTGTTAAAGCAGGCAATATTGTTCCGGAAGCGTTTGGTAACATTTTCAACATAACATTATAAAATTCCGTTTCACCATTAGATCCCACGTTACCAACTGTAATTTTTTCTACAACCACAATATGAGCGGTTAATCCGGCTACATAATCAGCAGCTACATCAATATTTGCCGTAACTGTAACGTTGTAATTATCATCTATTTCAGCTGTAATAACATCGATTTCCATTGCCGTTGGAAGGCCAATATAAGAATCATATATAGCCTGTGTCATATCACCCGGATAGGTCTGAAATGAATTAATATACATATCCGGAACATAACTTACACTATAATAATCTTTTCTCGCACCACCTTCTTCAGTATAATATGGATCACCGTTTCCCGGCCAGTCCATCTGGTATTTTATCAGGCTGTGGGTTCCGGGATTAGCAGCAAGGACTGCATCAAGGATTGGATTAGCTGCTGCACAGGGTCCGCAAGTTGAGCTTGTAAACTCTTCATACAAAGGTTTAGTAAAAATTACACCTGTTACAGCCTCAAGATTTTCAGTTAACTGATCATTCCCCGGATTTTCATCCCCGCTTAGATTGGTAGTAAGGATTGCATCAAAACTTCCCTCATAGGAGGTCCAGTTGGGAAAAGTAAGAGTTTGTGATTCAAATGGAGCAAGGTCTGTAACAGTAACATCTTCATTATATGCTGATGCTCCTCCATTTTCAACAATAGCAAAATTTACATCGAAAGTTATAGTTTCCGATCCTTTATTAGTAACTACTGCAATTGGTGTAACATTATCACCTGCAGGAACTATGGAAGGTATTATGATCGCTGATGCTTCTGCATCATACATTAATGCTTCTGATAAAACGACATCATCAATATTCCACCAGTCTAATTCATAGGAATCGCCATCAAACCTGAAAGCAATTTGAAAATTGTCGGAACCAACATCTCCGTTGCTGATAAGGAGAAACTTCTCTTCGGGGCCAATATTAGCTCCGGGATCTTCTACAGACCATACTTCGTTCCAGGTTGTCCCACCGTCACTTGTTGTTTCAACATAAATAGTATAACTTCCTGCTGCACCATAATCATCCAGAAAATGTTTAAAACTAAGCAAAACTGTTGAATATCCGGAAGTGGCAATAGTCGGGGTTACCAACCTTGTGTTACCAACAAAATTCGGACTCCAGAAAAACCTTACCTCCGGAGCTGTTCCACCGGCATTGTTAGTTGATTCGGCTGACCAGTTATCTGCACCATCACCCATAACAGACCATCCGGCAGGGGGAAAGGTGCCGCTGGAAAAATCTTCTGAAAAAATTGATTTTACTCCATCTAAAGAATTTGTTGCCTGGTAATTATTCATCAGGCAGACACTTTGTTTGTAAGGTTCATGCAATGATTGTGAAAAGACAATCATTGAAGGCATGACAATTAAAAATGTCAGTAATGTACTAATTGTAAGCTTTTTCATACGAATAAATTTTTGTTTGTGAATGAATTAATTATTTGTGAAAACTATTTCTTAAACTTTGTTTTAACTTTAGTATTAAGGTTTTCAATTATTTTCTTAAGTGCATTATTTTGGTTTTTCTTTTTTTTTATGAACAATCTTAAATCGTCCATTTCATTTTCCCATTGATTTATTTGTTTTTCGTTCAATTTCTTATTCTTTGCCATAACTATATAAAAAAATTTCGGGGCAAAATTGGAATCATCTATGTTAAAAAACAAAAAAACGACCTTTACAAAACATCTATTGAATAGTTTTCTAACCTATACAAATCCTCTACATGAAAGTAGGTGTTTGCATAAATATATGATTTATAAGAGGATTTACCCAAATATTAAATTTGAGTAAGAAATGTAACCAGATTAACTTGTGTATTAGAAATACCTAATTTTTTTCTTAACCTTGAGCGGGCTATTTCAAGTGTCTTGATCTGTTGCCCTGTTATTTCTGAAATTTCCTTGGAGGTCATATTCAATCGAAGAAATGCACAAAGTCTTTGTTCACTGGGAGATAAATTTGGGAATTGCTTAATTAATTTATCATAAAAGTCACTATGTACTTGTCTGAACCTGATCTCAAATTCATCCCAAATCTCATTATCGGTAGTTTTATGCAATTCTCCGGCAATTCTTTTTATAGCAGATTTAGTTTCTTCTTTAACAGCCTCGTTACGTATATCCAATAATTTATCTGCTATTTCCGACAGGATTTCATTTTTACGCATTAATGTCATAACATTGGAGGTGAGTTCCTTATTTTTAGTATCAATCTCGCTTTCCAGTTGTTTCTTTAAAATGATGGCATTTTTAGCTCTGATTCTATGCCGGGCTGCCAGCAAAATTATCGTTAAGATAAAAAGGAATATTACGATTGTTCCGACGATTAAATAAATATAATCCAGACGTTGTTGTCGGAGTTTCTTTTCCTGATCTGATTTTTCAAATTCATATAATAATTCAAGCTGAGAAAGGCGTGTCATTCTTTTTTCAATATTAAGACTGTCTTTCATCCGGCATTCAACTGAAATGTATTTATAAGAATTTATAAGATCGTTTTGCTCCAGGTATATTTCATGCAAACGTTTAGCAGCATCGTAAACCGACTTTTTTAGTTTGTTTTTTTTACCAAGATTATATGACTGATTTGCATAGTACAGGCTTTTATCCAGATCATTCAAATCAGAAAAATACTTAGAAAAGCCAAGATAAACTGATGCAAGTTTGGGAATATTATTCGTTTCCTTAAAAATTATTTCGGCTTGATTGTAATAAAATATTGCTGAGTCATAGTTTTTTTGTTCCCTGTTACTTACACCAAGATTTAAATAATTTATCCCCTCCCACAATCTTTTTCCAGTTTGTTTATTTAACTTAATCGCTTCAAGTAAATAAAGGTCTAAATTTTTATAATCTTTATTATTTCCATAGATAGCAGCAACATTGTTCAGGCCTCTTGCAATGCCTGTCTGATCCTTTATTTCCCTGGCAATAGTTAATGATTTCAAGTAATATTCCAGGGCTTTATCATAATTTTCCTGTTCAAAATACACATATCCGATCCTGTTGATAGCTTTTCCAATACCAATTTTATCGTCTTGTTGTTCTAGTATTTTAAGGGCCTCATAGTTCAGTTCAGAACTTTTTTCGTAATCTCCCAGGTCAGTATAAATTTTTCCAATAATTAAAAGTGCTTCAGCATAATCTGTTAATTTGTTTAATGATCTTGCTAATTCTTTTGCGATGGTGGCATATTGAAGAGAAGCTTTCAGGTTGGTTTTACTCCAATATATCTCAGCCATGTTAATCAGTGAAATTAGTTTGCCTTCCTGTAGGTTTTGTTCTTCGCCAATGTCAAAGGCACGATGAGCAAAAGCAAGCGCTCTATCCGGATCGCTTGTTATAAATGCTTCTGTCTGCTTATTTAGTATTTCTACTTTGTTTTGAGGATCTTTTTCCAAAGCTAAAGCTAATTCAAGGCTGTCGGATATTTTCAGGTTTTGTGCCATCGACAAAAAACCTGTTGTCAAACAAACAGTAATAAGTAATATTCTAATTTTAATATACAAAGCAGATATTGATATTATATATAAGTACAAAGATAATAATTAAACATAAGGAAAATGGATTTAGAATATATATTGGATAAATTTTATTTTGACGTGCTGGAGAAAATTTTTGGTTGTGCATAGTCAAACATATAATTGCAAGAAAGGGTTTGTGTTTTATTATTATTCTGCTAAAAATTAGAGGATATAATAAATTATATGCAATATCAAACTACGAAGTGGTTCAATGTGAATAGCCATAGGTTTACCCTGTGGAATAATAGCTTTGCTATTCCACGGGGTGAACCTATGGTTAAAAAAGTGAAAAACACATTTATAATCCCAGCAGGGTTCATTAAAGGATCCACCCTCAAAGAAGGTGGATCCTTTAATTTGATTTTGTTGCTACAAGTCTTTTTCTATGTCAACTTTCTTCAATTGAAAAGGTTTAATATTTTGTTTTCCATTTCTTTAATAATTGTATAAGAAAGCATTGAGAGTAATACATGTCCACGAGTTTGAGCTTCGTTACGATGGTAATCCGGACGTATCTGAATAATTACAATTTAATATGTACAAGTTGGGTTAAATAAAAAGCTTAAGAATGGATTTTCAGAACCCACTTTTATTCTTTTAGCACCTTAAAGCTCTGGATGTTTTTACTATTCGATACTCTGAAGAGGTAAACGCCCGGTTGAAAATGTTTCATATTATAAAAGTATTGATCTGATTGTACTTCAAAATTGTCGATAAGCATGCCCCGAATATTATAAATCCTCACATGATTTTGGTTCCCTCTAAATTTCAAATTCAAAAAGTCCCTCACAGGATTGGGAGTATATTCAACAAAGGAATTGATATCACGCTCCACAATGATTACACTGGAAGCACAATTGCCCACTTCAAAAGCAAGAACCTCATCAACAGTAGTATGTTCACTTTGTCCGGGATATGAGTAGGTATAGTAAAAATAGACTGTGCTTCCTTCTTCTGCATTAAGTTGGTAGGGAACGTTTGGCGTTACACTGTGACCCGGGAAGGGATGATTAGGTGAAGTACTGTAGTAAAGCAAACATGTTGGGCTTCCTACACCGGGAACTGAAGGAATAAAAGTTAATGTTGGATTTGAATCATCCGGAGAAAACTCATAACTCCATTCACCATTTGGATGTGTGCCATCGCAAGGAGGCGCTTCAACACAAAACAGGTTTATTTCCGGGGACATTGTTGTATTTCCATCATTGTCGGTGGCCTTTGCGGTTATCACATAGGAGCCAATCACCTGGAACATCCAATCCAGGGCGTAAGGTACTTCTGTGGTAGTTCCTATCAACTCATCATCTTCAAAAAACTCCACCTTTTCTACTGTTCCGTCCAAATCCGAGGCTTCGGCAATAATTGTCAATTCCTTTCCTTCTATGAATTCAGCATTGTTATCAGGGTAGATAATATTTACAACCGGTGGAATAACAGCGGTTGTACTCACTGTAACAAATAGCTCGTCAGTATCAGAATATCCGCTTTCATTTTCAACTTCCAGTTCAATCAAATAAACGCCTTCAGCCAATGATGATATTTCCGGATTTGGAATCGTGTTGTCAGAGAAAGTTACTACTGATGGCCCGTAAACTTGTGTCCAGATAAAGTTTAAATTTTCAGAACCCGGGTCGTAACTATTTGAGCCATCTAAAAATGTGCTTGTCGCAGGTAAAATCACAAGGGTATTATCCCCGGCGTCAGCAACCGGCTGATTGTAATTGAGTGGTGCAACATAAGTGAAAGTCATTTTACCAAGGTTAAATTCACCACTTTCGAAAATAACCCTCAGGATATGCTCACCTTTCGAAAGCGCTACTTCACCACCCGATGAACTTACCCAATTATCCCAACCTCCGGTATAAGCTGTTGGGATATCATCCGAAATGACATTGCCATCCAATTCAAGATAAAAGGGACCACCTCCATTGCTGTTATCGGACGCATTTCTAAAGGAAAGGGAATAATAACCTGGTTCGTCAACAATTACAGAATATTCAAGCCACTCACCCGCTGCAATCCATCCAACAGTGGCGCCTTCATTGTTAACCAATAAGGCGTCAACATATTCTTCGGGGCGAAAGCCGCCTTCGTTTTCAACAGAAACATCAACATAGGAAATATCCTGTGCGTTGCCCCCTTCGAATTTATCATACAAACCGGCCTCGACAATTCCCGGTATTGCAAATGCTGCTCCGGTGTAGGGAAGTTGGCGGCCAACAACCACTGTAATAATATTGCTAACTGCAAAGTCCTCACCATCGTAAATCCTGGCATAAAACGCGTGCTTGCCGGGAATTAAGTTCTCAGCTTTAAATGTATAGGGTGCTTGCAAAACTTCACCAATTAATTCTGACCCATCGAGAAACTCAACTTTCGTGGCAGTTCCTCCTTCAACTGTTACAGTTAAATCAACACTGCCGTTAGGAAATGCCTGGGTAAAACTACTGTTCAACGTCCCGCTGATGGAAATATCCCTGCTTGTTGCCATCGAAGCTGCCGGTACTATTAATTGATAACCGTCGGAAAATGACACGGTAATCTGTAAGTTTGTATAATTGTGGGCAACATATGTAATCTCACCATCTTTTTCAAATGCAGCAGCTATCGGGTAATCAGCAGATATTGATGCCACAGGAAAGCCGATTGCATTCATCGAGTGCAGCCAGTAATAAGTTTGTGCTTCCGAAATTCCAAACTTTAGCGAACGTTCGGGATAGGAATCGTACAACTCGATGGCGCTTTCTGGGTCAAGGAAAGCCTGGTATTGCCAATACACATCGTGCCACAAATTATCGTTGGCCTGGTTGTTGAGAATTCCCGTATTTTCTGTCATCTCGGTCCATAATTTCTGTACATATTCCTGATTGTGGCCAAGGTACAAGGAGCCCCCGTGTATTGGATACAACTCGATGCCATAGGCTGCGGCAATATCCGATGTCCAGAATGTTTGGTTATCATAACCATTGCCCCAAATCCTTGAAACAAGACTGAAATCATATTCCGGCTTGAAGGTACGTTCATTTTCATCAAACCAATATTCCTGTAATGCTGTGTGCTCGGTGGTGTAAAGATAGATGCCGAGGTCACGGATTTCGTCGTTGCCTGTAATTGCTCCCCAGTGAATGAGAGATGAGCTGAATTGCATACTCTCAGAAGATGATTCCTGATCGTTGCCAAACGGAAAGGTGGCAAAACCATTGGCCCAGGAATGGCCGGCATAAGGACTAAAATTTCTTAAATACGGAAATAGCTCATCGTTCCTGTCTGTTGTCGCGGCATCCCGGACAAGGTGGTTAATCATTTCTCCCCAATCGTCAGCCCAGCCAGGGTCGAACTGCTCAACAAATGCTGCGGCATGAATAAAATATCCCCAATGAAAATGATGGTCGTTAAGGTTACCATCCTGGCCATGACCAGCAGGATAACCGATGAGCGCTGTCCAGTCGGAGTTATAATAAAAAATAAAGGCTACTTCCCCCTGCTCGGCTTTCAACCAATCTTCCAAACGTTCTTTAATGGTAGCCAACATTTTGTCCCTGGCTTCCACATCACCTGTCAGGTCGGCGATGCGTGCAGTTTGTATCAGACGGTTCATCACCTGTCCTTCGTTGTAGGAATCGGTCCAGGAAGCCAGGCCATCATTTTCAATCAACGAAATTTTTCCGTTTAATAAACTTGGGTCAAATCCCTGGCTATAATTATTCAAATAAGGAAGTGTTGGTAAAATTCCATAAAATGCATTTTCCACTGAAAATTCGTTTCCATCCAGAGTTTTAATAATTCCCCTGATAGAGGGATAGTTGTATCCATTGGGTGTAGGAGAATCAGGTGCCAGGTTACCCCACTGGTGAGGCAACAATCCTAAAAGGACGTTTGTTTCACTACCTTCCATAATTTCGGTAGAAACCAAAAACTCAGTACGCATCACTGATGTCGCCTCATCAAAGTTCCATGATGTTGTAGTATTTACCGGAAAGACATAGGCATATTTTTTATACTCAGTGGCAACTGTGCTTACATTTACTGCAGATGGCGCAAGATAGGCTGCCGACCAATAATTTTTTCCATTGAGGGTTGATGTGTACTTATTTTCATTTTGCTCCCATACTGAACCAAGAGGGGCATAAATGGCAAAGTCGGCACCCTGATGGGCATTTTCAATAACAATCATTTCACCGGAAACAGTTACTGAACCTTCGTTGACAGTTATGCTGGCCTCATCCTCATCATTTTTTGTAAAATAGAAAAAAGGCATGGCAATGCCAGAAGTTGCGTTGAAGCTGTGTGTTGAATTTGACCAGTTGATGGTAACTGTCCAGTCAGAAAAATCTGAAACAGTGGACTGGGAATCATTAAGGCCTTCAACACCAACAATTATTGGAAGGAAGTCATCCATCGGTTGGCTACTGCCATTAGGGCCTGAAGGCGCTTCGATATAGCTAAGTACCAATCCTTCATTGATGGTCCTCATTGCTGTTGGGTAATTAAAAAGGTTGTTCACATGCGGCTCTTTCACCTTCGATGACCACCAGTCGTTGGTAGGAACAGGTTTTTCTGCAGCAACACCCGAAGTGTATGGAGTACCTGAAGGGTATGAATTTCTACCTGCAGGATCGACTCCTGGAAAAACAGTTGTGTAACTCCCGCTACCCACGGGAACAATTTGACCTGAAACCGGAGTCAAGAATCCTAAGGCCAAAATAATTGCTGTGATAAAAGTGGTTGTGATTTTCATTTTTAATATTGTTAGTGATTTGATAATGTGGTGATATTTAATCTATTCAAATATGGATAAATGTCTGTACAGGCTCTATTGCGAAATTCTTCTTTTCGATATTGTTTTGTTTGTTGTGATACTTTTACTAATTTTTTCATCTCAATTATCTCCTATTTATTGTAAACAAACTATTTAACAATATTTCAGAAGCAAATATCGTCTCTAAATAATTAATGACCAAAAATTCAAATACATATTAAATACAACACCCCCTTTTGAAAAATACATCATTATTACATCAATTAAGTGTAAGTTTTAGAGTTTTATTAAATAATACTTCAGCCAATGTGAATTCTTCCTTTTTATTAAGAAATGTGGATATCGAGAAAACTTGATTCCAGGCTATATTTTTAAAATAAAACGTATGTTGGCATGCTTAACAAAAAGAAAAAATGTCTCTTCAATGATAGAATTAATTAAAAAAGGCTGCTTCCTTTTGGAAGCAGCCCCTAAAATCTATTAATTTACTATTTTTACTTAATAGTCAACTTTTCGGTTTTTAAACCGTTGCTTGTTTCAACACGGATAATATATAATCCTTGTTTGAAACTTTCTGTATTAATTGTCATGAATTTGTTATTAGATACCTCATCATAAACAATTTGTCCTGTACAATTAAATATCATAACTCTGTCGATATCGGTTTGAGAATTGATATTAACAATTCCGTTGGCAGGATTAGGATAGATTGATAAACTTAAATCGTCAGTAACAGAACTTTTTGAAATATTCACTACGCTGAATTCTCCGTCATTTGAAGGATAAACATTTTCATTATATGAATTATAAATGTTTTCCATTTCAAAGTCAACTGAAATTAATTCATTTGTTTTTGCATTGTAAACTTTCAGGATTATTGGATTACCTGCAACATATCCTTGTCCTTCAGTTACAGTACTAAATACAGGAAGTGCATTAAATAATTCATTTTCGGATGTGATCTTTGTCGCACCAACTAAAACATCTTGGTCGTATGCGGCTACTTCATCACCAATTTGCAGTCCGTTCACATAGATAGTATAAACAGGATCAGCAGCATTTCCACCGTTAAAATTAAAGTGTGTTGCATTTGAAATTAAAACTGAAGATTTTGCACCTGCAGATAATTCAAATTCATCGAAATAATATTCGGTTCCATCACCATAATTTCCAAAGTCGAAGAAAATAACTATCCTGACATAATCAGCGACGGGTGCACCACTAAAGTCATAATTAAGAACTTCCCATCCTGTGGCAACAGTATTTGTAATATCAACTTCGTGAGTAATACTTGCATCAGCATTTTCAAGCTTTAGCTTAATAACTTTACCGCTAACGGGTGACCATGTTTTGACTATTACATTGCTGTAAGTATCGAAATCCAGAGGTTCAGCTACTTCAAAGAAACAACCTGCCCAAACTTCTGCACCTGCAGTTTTTATCATCTTAGCTGTAGTATTGGTTGTGTTTGCACCTGTTGGATCAGGATTAGGAACGACCTCAATTGCATCAATGCCTCCAAAAACAGTAAATGCAGGTGGAGTACCCTCGAAATCTTCAATTATTGATGTTGAAGGTGAACCTCCGGGATAAATTAATGTTGCCGGGGCTAACATTTTAACCAGATAACCTTCTCCGGGATTTGCATCACCTATTCCATTCACCCATACAGGGCCGATTTTTCGTAACATATTACCATCAGAATCTCTGATATATGCCAGATCATCTCCAATAATAGTTTCGAATGCTATCATTGCATCCATAGGTGTAACAGGTAAATAACTTACAAAACGGAATCCTGTTGGAATAGAAATAGGTGTGTCAGCAGGAACTAAGTCACCTTCAAAAGCAAAGGTTTCTGGTCCATATACTTTAAATAAATAACCTTCCGTTGATGTCCAGTCACCGATACCATTTATCCAGTTTGGACCGATTTTTCTAAGCATTCCGCCATCAGAATCTCTAACGTAAGCGAGATTATCAGTTAAAATATCTTCCAATAAGACTAACATATCCATGTTTTCTTCTGCAATATAAGAAGAAACAAACTGGTAACCTAAATCTAGTGAGAATGATTGAGTATTACCTGGTCCGGGATCATCAGCAAATTCCATATCATCCCAGAAATAGGTTTGCTCACCTGCTTGTGCTCCGGTTGTTCCAAAATTAAAGAATATCGAAGCTTTATTGTATGTATTGTCAAAGTTAATAGGAGCGGTACCTGGAGCTTCATTACTAAAATCGAAAACCAGTATTTCCCATTCCTCTGCTACAGTTGTGAGGGTCTCGGTTTCAACGCTGATAGTTGGATCAGTTGAGTCTTCAACTTTAAGTCGGATTGGTGTGCCGGCTGTAGGAGACCAGATCGCTACACTCATAAAAGTATAACCTTCAGCAAAAGGAATTGGTTCGGTAAAACCATCTGTTCCGCCAACAGTAGTTCCGGCCCAAAGTTCAGCACTTTCAGTTTTGATTGTTTGAACAATATTATTTGAAGGATCAAGAGGATCGACTATGATTTCAGAAATATTACCGCCGAAATCAACTAAGTCATAATTTACCAGAGGGTCATCGAAAGTTACAGGAAGATTAAATGGATCGGAAACTGTAGTAAATGTTACACTTTGTTCAGCAATCAGATCGCCACCCTGCCACCTGATAACTTCGTTGTTTAATGCTAAATAATATACATGGTTAACATCCAGAACTGATGTTGGAATAACGCTTATTAGATCTTCATTGGCATTAATGGTTCCTGAAAATGGAACATCTGCTCCGCTTGCATCGCTTTCTTTGAATGTTAATAATGAAGGTATATCGCCATTTGTAATCGAGCTTCCATCAGCCATTTCAACGGGTATTGAAAATGATAATGTAGGATTCACATCAACAGCTACGTTTGTTGAACCATCCTGCGGATCAAAGGTTAAGATACCGGAACCGGGAGATTTCCAAAAAACAAGATTGTCAATCCAAATATCTCCGTCACCTTCAGTTTTGAACTGTCGTACATCAGAAAGGTTAACACCACCGTCGCTAAAATGTGACAATGGTATATCAACACTTACCCAGTTTCCGTTATTCAAAGTAAACTCAAAAGGTACTTCGGTTTGATTTGGCCATGTAGCACTAATAGCATAAATGCGTAAATTGGTTGAGTTACCTGTCCAGAAATCAATATGAAGGTATTCATAACCTGAAACGTCCTGTGGATTATTATCAAAGTCTATACCCTGGTAATTAAGGTTTTCGTATTTCATGGTAAGATTACCGGCAATCAGATCATCAACAGTAACAATTGTTTGCTGACCCCACGCTGGATTATAGTTTACAGGATCGATATTTGTATATTCCTCACAGTAAACGGAGATTACATCTGAAGGAGCATAAGTTGGTACTGCAGGAGCAGAATTTGGAGTTGTAATCATATAAGATACGGTATAAGTTATTATAGTTACACCGTCAGCAGCAGTAACAACAACGGTTGCATCACCGGGAATTGAAACTGCTTGTGTAATAATGCTGGTTGCTTCAGGATCAGTTGTAGTTACTGAAGTAATTTGTGGAATAGTTACAGTACCTTCAGGAAGGCCATATTCATAGGTGTCAATAATCGGATTAAAACCGGGAATGGTCTCACCATCAACCTGTAAGTCGCTTAAAGTAGCATCAGAACCACCAGCCTGCAATTTCTCCATAATAAATCGCCACCATCCGCCACCTACATTGATATCAACTGTCATAGATGTGGCATTTATATCAAATACAATGTAAGTAATTGCATCAGGTGCTTGCGAAGGGTCAGTAAGTTCAAAACCATTTGCAGCTTTAGGAATACCCAGGTGTGCGCCAACTCCTGTTAGGGTAAGTGTACCACTAACATCGTCATAAACCCAGGTGGCTGCGTTTGATCCGTCATGTGGATATACAGGTGTGCCACATTGATCGGGTGAAACTCCCTGCCATCCTTCAAGCCATGTTTCAGCATCCATTACATTATTAAAACTTCCGTCTTCATTAAAGACAAATGTGTCGTCAAAAAAACAGGCTCTTGTAGTCACATCCTCTAAACTGTTTGACCACCAGCCCATATTGCCTTGTTCCCAGCCCACACCGAGAGCACCGGCCTGAGGAGCCATTTTCCAAATTCCTTCTACTTGTGAGAAGGTGTACGTAAATGCCATAAGCATCGTTAATACCAATAGTAATTTCTTCATGATTTTTTTTTTAAGTTAATAATTAATTTTATATATAAGTATTTATTGTTTCATAAATTTTCCTGTAAGTACACGGCCGCTGATTTCATTAATTCTTATGAAGTAGAGTCCTTCACTTAGATAGGAAACATTCAAACTACCATTAATAAATTCCGGTGAATTCATTTTCTGGCCATTAAGGTTGTAGATTGCAATTGAATGCACTTTTTCAAGATTGTTGAATTTTAATTCACTTGAAACAGGATTGGGGTATAGTTGTAAAGTTTCAATATTGTTTTCTTCAATTGAGGATGGATCACCACCAAATTCCATATCATCCCAATAATATGTCTGTTCACCTGCTTGTGCTCCGGTTGTTCCAAAATTAAAAAATATTGAAGCTTTGTTGTAGTTATAAGCAAAATTAATTGTAGCAGTCCCGGGAGCTTCATTGCTGAAATCAAAAACCAATATTTCCCAATCATTGGCTATGGTCGAGATGGCTTCGGTCTCAACACTGATTGTAGGATCGCCGGAGTCTTCAACTTTGAGTCTCATAGGTGTTCCTGCTGTTGGTGACCAAACTGCTACGCTCATTGTGGTTGATCCTTCTGCAAAAGGAATCGGAGTAGGAAAACCAACTGATCCTCCAACAGTAGTCCCTGCCCAAAGTTCAGCCGATTCAGTTTTGATTGTTTGAACAATATTATTTTCTGCATTATTAGGGTCAACAATTATTTCAGAAGCATTACCTCCAAAATCTGTTAAACCGTAGTTTACTTCAGGATCATCAAAGGTAACAGGTAGCGTAACAGGATCACCTGGAACACTTCCACCATATTCCGGACCTATAATGTCGTCAAAGTAAAAAGTGTTGTCATTGGTAGTTGCAAAATCAAAGAAAATCACAATTTTATTGTAAATACCTGATTGAGTTCCCGAAAAATCGTATTCTAATTGTTCCCAAACATTTGGAGTTGTTACATTCCCCATTACTTCGGTATTAGCACCTCCACTACCTTCCAATTTAAAAAGGACTTCGCAAGCAATAGGTGAATACACTTTCAGTTGAAAGATGGTTCCGGTTTCAAAATTAATAAAACCTTCTAAGTCAGCATAAGCATGAGCCCATTGTTCCTCACTCCGAACAAATTCTGCGACGTTGGCACTGGTATTTACTCCTGACATATCAGGATTAGCGACTATGGTTGGCATGTTTGGCCAACCTAAAAATTCTTCATTTTGATTTGCATCAAAATCGTTGTAGATGTACTGTGCATTTACTATTAATCCCAATAGTACGAATGCGAAAATTGTAAAAAGTTTTTTCATAATAATAATTTTAAGTTTTAATAAAAGTTAATTGTTTGTTTTCATTTCTATATTATAATTTTCTATTCAAGCGATTACAAATTGTTAATTACTTATATTTTCTCTTCTGGTATCCAGGTCTTTTTGCATTATCAGGCATGTTTTATGATCGATACTGTAGAAATATAAAAGAATAGCACATGACATGTACAAAATACCCGGAAAAACAGAGATCATTAGTTTAATTCCGGTAAGTGCCGTTCCTGTCTGTTCAACATTTGGAATAAAATCATACAAAGCCAGAAGCCATCCTGCCAGTGCACCACCAATACCCCAACCTGCTTTTTGTGCAAAAGTTGCTGCCGAGAAAACAAGCCCGGTTGCTCTTCTGCCATTTTTCCATTCCGAATAATCTGCCGTATCAGCCAACATTGTCCATAAGAGAGGGACAGCAGGTGCATAAGTGAATTTTGCCAGAATGTTTAAGATATAAATCGATACAATATTATTTGTACCGGGAAGATATAGCATGATGAAGAAAAAACCAGAGATGAGTGAACTTGCTACATAAACATTTCTTTTTCCAAAGCGTTTAGATAAAGGCTTTGATAATGGTATTCCAACTATGAGGGCAATGGTTCCTATTACATTGAATAATTGCACACTTTCTTCATCACCTATATAATATTTAAAATAATATGCGATGGAAAGGTTTTGCATGGCAAACATGACAAACGAAACGATACCAACGAAGAAAAGAATTACCCAGGGCCTGTTTTTAAACAAATTGTTGAGATCCTCTTTGAGGTTTTGTTTTTGTTGTTTTGGTGGTTCCACTCTTTCCTTAGTTGTCTTAAAAGTTACCATAAACAAAATAAAACTTATAACAGCGAAAAGGATTAAGGTATATTGATAGCCTTTGGCATTATCACCTTGTCCAAAATACAGTGCAAGGGAAAGGGCTGTACCGGTAACGATTAACTGGCCAACAAAAGCAAAAATAAAGCGGTATGAATTTAATCCGGCTCTTTCGTAAGAGTCGGATGTCATTACGGCTCCCAGGGAAGAGTAGGGGAGATTGATCGCTGTAAAAACAGTCATTAATAACAGATAGGTTACCCCTGCATAAATTACTTTTCCTGTCGGCCCCAGATCCGGTGTTGTAAATGTTAAAACAGCCAGAACACTATAGGGTAAAGCCATCCATAAAATATAGGGCCGGAATTTTCCCCATGGTGTATTCGTCCTGTCAGCAATTATTCCCATAATAGGATCGCTTACCATATCCCATACACGTGCAATCAGCATGATGGTTCCGGCTGCAGCGGCAGAAATACCAAAAGTATCAGTATAAAAAATTAGTATCCAGAAACCAACCATATCCCATACAAAATGAGATGCTGTGTCACCCAGACCATAACCAATTTTTTCTTTTATTGATAATTTTGTTACAATTTTATTCATAATTGTTAGCGTACCTTTTTATACTTTTCTTTTACCACATCAAAAGCCATTTTCTTATTTCTGTCAATATCTACTATTCCCCAATACTCTTCATTGGCAGCACCATCATAAGGAACACCACTACTTTTTGGTGCCCAACCTCCCGGGTCTTGTGAATAATTATTACCGGCTTTCCATAACTCATCGCTAAAAGCAAATATGGTTACACCTGCACAAATGAGAGGAAACCTGAAAATGTCATCCAGAATATTTTTAGTGGCATCAGCCTGAGCTTTTTCATTTCCGCCAAAATCATAAGAATTTAGTGTAGCGGCCATATAACTGTCGGCCCCGGCTTCAGATAAATACATTGGTTTGGAACTAATAGCACTCCATTCAGAAAAAATACCCTCCGGATTATCCCAACGATAAACGTTCATTCCCCAAACATCAACATTCGGGCATGAGGATAGTATATTTGTATCCGGCAACTCACCATGGGCAGTTGCTACCGGATGATCTGAGTCATTAGTATGGATCAAATCTGCAGCATTATTTAAAGCCGAATACCAATTCTGTATATCATCATTAAACCACTCAGGATGATAATTATATTCATTACCGAGCTCCCATAATAGTATTGCATTGTGAGTTTTATAAGTATTTACATAATCGATAAATGTACCGGAAAGAATATCATAATAGCCATCTTGATTGTATCCAAAACCAATAATCACTTTAAGACCGGCTGCATGTATTTTATCTAATACAGAAATCTCATCAATGGGTGAATAAACCCTGATGGTATTAATTCCTGCTTCGACCATTAAAGCAAGATCCTCACTTATGTTTTCAAAGTCTCTTTTATCTTTACCCTTTGGTACAGGATGATAACATATTCCCTTTATCACATAAGGAGTGTCATTTACAAATAACTGCCGACCGGAAACGGATACAACCTCAGCTTTTAGGTTGATTCCACAAAAAACGAAAATGACAATTATAAGTATTAATGTTCTCATATTTCTTATTTTTCCTTCTATCAATATTTTTATCAAGATGAAATTAATATCGTTTGAATTGCCTGAGCGCTTATCTGCAAATCAACCGAACGATCACCCATTGAAAGTTTAATATTCCTGGTTTCCGAATTCATGTTAAAAATAACAACAGCAATGGATCCGTCAGGATTTTGTGCTGCTGTGATCATTAATTCATTATCGGGGTTTTCAAATCCAATGCGTACAGCACCAGGCCTGATAAACTTGCTAAAATGCACCATTGCAAAATACAAAGGTGTAAAGTAAACCTCATCATTCTCCGGATCCACGATTACTGGAGCAACACACCAGTTATTAACCCAGTTTGGGCCTCCTTGTTTGTCTAAAACCATATTCCAGTCAACCCAACCATCTACCCAATTGTTCAGGCAACCAATAATATCTCTTGCATAACGATAAACCGGAACATATTTTGGATGGAGCTTCTTTTGATCTTCAGGAGCCCAGTCCCATCCCCAATCTGTTGCTTTTTTCGACCAATACCATTTATCATCTTTCCAGTGAGGCACCTCTGAGTCAATACATGCTTCAGATTGAATAAGGTGCTTTTCAGGAGCTAAATCATGAGTGAAATTTAATGAATTTGGAAACCAATCGAAAGTACTTGCATACCAGTGAATTGCAAAGCCATCAAAATATTTTGAAGATTCATCATCTTTGTAAATTACACTTGCCCATTCTATCAGTTCCCCTCCACGGTTTTGGTCATATGCAAGGACTTTTACATCATGTCCATCTGTTTCAAGTTTTGGTCCGAGATGATTTTTTACAAAATCCACCATTTCCTCAGCTGAATAGTGCATACTCTCCCAATTATTATTATTTCCCAGTGGTTCGTTCTCTACTGTAATTCCCCAAATTTCAATGCCTTCTTTTTTATAAGCATTCAGATATTTTGAGAAAAATAATGCCCAGCTATCATAGTATTCAGGCAGTAATTTGCCGCCTCTCCAATCGTTATTGTCCTTCATCCAGGGTGGTGCTGTCCATGGTGAAGCGATAATTTTAAATCCATCTTCCGATATTGCCATTGCTTCCTTTATCAGTGGAATTATATCATCCCGATCCTCATCAATTGAAAAACTTTTTAATTCCTTGTCATCTTCAACGGGTGCATAGGAATAATTACTCAATGAAAAATCACAAGAATTTATATGGGTACGTGTTAAGGAATAATTTGCACCTTCCGGACCAAAATATGCTTCCAAAATCAGATCACGATTTTTCTTACTTAGTTTGTTTAACAAATAAGCCGAAGATTCAGTAAAAGAACCACCAAATCCGGTGATGGTTTGATATTTGTCACCTGGTAATATCTTTATTTGAATTGCATCCTCTGCATTTTCAAATTCTGAAACTTTCGTAAGCTTATTTCCTTCTACTGAAGTCTCATATACTTCAACCTGTAATTGATTTTGTTTTTGATTACAACTCATCAATAAAACTAGGATTAAAATATATGATACATTTTTAAAAATAGTCATAGTTTATATTCATTATTTTCCATTATCACCTTCGTGTTTAACCTTGCCGCGCCTGGCAATAAGTGCTTCACGAATTTCATGCGCTTTTTCTTCGCTGATTGAATAATTTCTCATTATCAAGATAGCCATCAAGGCAAAAACAATTGGAATGATAATATCTGCCAATCTAAGATTTACTAATGACTCAGCTGTTTGCATCTCGGCATTTTCATTAAACCCAACCATTTTTAATACCACGCCGCTTAATAACATAGCTAAAGCATTACCTATTTTTACCATTAACCAGTAGACGGCTCCAAACATACCTTCGCGTCGCTTACCATTGTTGAGCTCATCCAAATCACATACATCGGCAGTCATTGACATCATTAATGTAAACAGGCCTCCAATACCGAAAGAAATGAAAGGCAGAGGTATAAACATCAACCAGGGATTTGCCGGATTGAAGCACCACCACTTCAGTATATAACCAATAATTGAAAGCATGGTAGATACAATAAAGGCATTCTTTTTCCCGATTCGTGAGGAAATTTTTGCAACAATTGGAATAATAAGAAAGGCCGTGGCGGCAGCATTAACGGTACTAAACCATGGCGGCCAGGTTCCGGCTGCAGTAATACTACCCTCAAACATGTAATAGAGAATGATAAAATAAGAAAACTGAGCAATGGTTTGAAAGCCATTAAAAACCAAAAAGGTGGTTCCACATAATTTAAGAAAGGGTTTGCAAGTTAGGGTTTGAACAATGGCTTGCCATAATTCCTTTAGGTTTGAAGCAATATTCTTCATATTAAGCTTTGATTCACCTTTCAAATCGGGTAGTATCATTTCTTTACAAAATAAAGCTGGCAAAGCCCCCAGGAAAATACTAAAACCACCTACCCAAATGGAAAGAACCCTTACTCCTTCTGTAGATTCTTCAAAAAATATATCCGGATTACCAATTAAAATCCAAAACCAGGGAGCGATCATCCAGGCAAATTGTCCCATAAACTGGCCGACAGCCATTAGCCTGGTACGTTCATTATAATCTGGTGTCATTTCATATCCAAGGCCAATAAAAGGCGTAGAATAAACGGTAAACGACAGAAAGAAAACAAAGGAGAGACTTAAAAAATAAATGAAGTTATACGCTTCAGTATTTTCAGGGTATAGTTGCCAAAGTACCATAAAAGAAAGTCCGGTTATCATACTGCCTAAAAGAATATAAGGCTTTCTTCTTCCCCACCTTGAGCGTGTGTTATCGGTGATAAATCCCATGATTGGATCGATAATCGCATCGAATAATTTTGGTAAAGCAGCCACCAATCCTGCCAATGCCGGATCCATTTTAAATCCGTAAATAAGATAGAACATAAAAACTCCAAGAGCAGCAGGATATAGGTTTATTGTCAATTGTCCTGCACCATATGCAAACTTTTGTCCCATAGGGACCCTGTCTTCCTTTGCTGTTTTATATTGAGCGCTCAAATTTTATCAATTTTAGTTTGGCAAATGCTGCCTTGTTTCATTTTCCTTTTTTATTTTCCCTGCTTTTGATTTATTAATAAAATGTTCTGTTTTCAAATTACTTGAAGTCGAACTTTCATTAAACTTTGTAATCAATGTTTTTAATTGATTTTTCATACATCAAATTATTAGTATTTAATTAATTATCTTCCACAAAAAATTGCTGCATCACTTTTTTAGGTTTTCGGTCAACCGTAAACAAACCCCAATGCTTTTCTGCACCCATCATATTATCCGGATTACCTTTCCAGTCTTCATCAAAAGCTTCAAAAAAGAAAGTTGTAATATTCATTTCACCTGACCATGACATTATATCATTATAATACTGCAGTTGCTTATCTTCGCTTGCCCGCTCACCAAATTCTGAGGCAATTGAAGCCCAACCGGCTTCAGTTATAACAATTTTACCATCAGGAAAAGTGTTTCGTATTTCCTGTACGTTTTCAATTGAATATGACATTGCTTCGTCAATATCTTTACCTTCCCAAACAGGATAAATGTGTATGGAAATAAAATCAACTGCTTTTGCCAGTTCAGAACCATTATCTATCCACCACCTGTAATTATCTGCAACAGTAAGCGGCTGTTCAATAGCATGTTTTACTTTATGAACATAAGAAATAACGGTATCAGTATCTACTTTATGGTCGTTCCAATCAACTAAGGCCTCATTACCTACATTTACCGCAACAATAATATTTTTATATTTATTGGCTAATTTTATTCCTTTTTCAATTTCAATCAGGTTTAACTTCTTGTTTTGTTGAAGTACTTTTCCAGGTATGGGTTCTTTTAACCATTCACAACTTTCATGGTTACTCAATTCAGCTCTTAACCAAATCCCCAGCATTACTTTAATATCAATGTCATTTTCTTTGATAACTTTTAGAACCATTTCGGAATTTTCTCCACTATCGTATAAACGGATAAGCTTGAAATTGGAATTATCAGAAAGAATATTAAGGTCTTCCAAAATTTCTTCATAAGATGGATTCTTAGCTCCATTTCCCCTGTCGGGATGTTGGCCGCTCCTGAATCCGGAATAGCATACAGCTTTTGAAACACCCATCAATAAATCACTATCTGTTTGTTTAATATCATTTACTTGATGGGTCTTTTCTCGCATATTATTTTGTTTAGTATTCATATATTTGTTACACGCATATAAGCTTATTAAAGCCACAATTAGAAGTAACTTGCCGATTTTATTCATGATTATTAATACTTTAACTTTTCGTTCATGTTCCAAAGTCCCCAATATGCACCAACATCACCTTCACTATTTATTTTCCAGGATTCATCGAAGGATGAAAAGTAGAAAATATCAATGTTTTCTTCTTGCGACCATTGTTGGGTATTAAAGAAATATATCAGGGCATTTTTTTCTGAAGGTTCTGCGCCATAGAACTTTTCACCTATATTTGGCCAACCGGTTTCCGTTATAACTACTTTTTTACCATTTGCCACTTTTAAAGCTCTCCTGTACATATCTTTCATATAAAGCAAAGAATATTCAATGCTGCATCCTTCCCAAAAGGGATAACAATTTGCCAGGATAATATCGCATGCTTCGGTAATTCTGGGGCGGTCCTCAAATTCATAGTAGGCATCGACGTAGCCAACTGGAATTTCCGGAATTTCATTTTTTACCCGATAAATATTAAGCAAAAGTTCTGCTTCTGATAAATCGCCTCGATACATGACTTCATTTCCTACCGATACAATATCTGCATAACCATCTTTGGCAATTTGTATCAGATTGGTAATTTCTTGTTCATTAATGCTCTCATTTGTTCCTAACCATGCACCAACCAAGGTTTTTAAGCCATACTCTTTTGCAATACGGGGGATCATTTCATTTCCTTCAGTACATGAAAACGACCTAATCCATTTGGTGTGGGGCTTAAGTATTTCAATCCTTCTTCTTATTTGCTCTTCGGGTAATTGCATTCCGGGCTCTTGCCCTTCAATATATGGACTAAAGCATAGTCCATGCATGCCTCCTTTTAATGCCTTATGAAAAAGTGAGATCAGTTCATCCTTTGTTTTCTCTATTGCATTAACTCCGGTCAAGGATAATATTTTTTCGCTGTTAGCTAACATTTTAAATCTTTTTAATTGTTACTTCAATCAATTTCACTTCCCCGCTTCTATTAAAAATCGAACTACTTAACTTTCTATCAAGTGAATTTCCCTTGATGTTTTCAACACTTCCGTTCTCATAAGAAACTGCTATTTCTTCCTTGTCGGAAAATGAGTAAATAACCGGTACCTGACAAAAAGTAAATGCCAGTTGATTTTCATTTAAAATAATCTTGCGACTTTCTTCATTGATTGAATAAAATTCAAACACTTGTTTCTTTTCCAGAATTTCTTCTTCATTCAATAGTGATGTTTCAAATAATATTTTTCCCTGATCGATCACTACCCCAAGTTCGCCCATTCGGGAAATAATATCTTCTTTAACCTGTCCGGTCAAACCCGGTTGTTTAACACCCGAATTCGCAGGCGTATGTGAATAAGCATCCGTTGGGAAAGCTCCATATAATCCCGGTGCTTTATATAAACCTATACCTGCTTTTATTTCATAATAATGGTCTTCCAATTGATTTGTTATCCAATAATCTACTCCTTCATTAATGGCTTTGAAATAGCATTCCTGAGTTGCCAGCAATAATTTGGAAACCATGTGCCAGTATATAGACCCCAGGCCTTCGTATCCATAAAAAGTTCCTGACCTTCCGGTAAATGATTGATGATCAAAAATCTTTTCGTAGATGCCAAGTATGTTGTCTTTCTCAATTTCAATAAGATGACTATAACTTCCAATTCGTAATTTATTTAAAGCTTTCTCCAAAGCTTCTGCATTTCTAAAGGTTCCGTTAAAATGAAATTTTCCTTCATCATCCACTTTAATTATGGAAGTTTCTTTATCCTCTAATAGTTTTTTAAATAAGGCCGATTCCTGAACAAAACTTTCCGGAATTATGTTTTTATCTATAAACCTAGGTAATTGCCTGTCGGGGTAGAGCATATAACTGTACTGATCGGGCCTGAATATTTTGCTGTTCTTCAAAGAATTTAACACGTCGAGGCTTTCCTGTACTGATAAAAAACCTGAGCTTAATACTGCGACTTGGCCTTCAAGCATTTCATATAAATTCCTGATGGAGATTGTATCATTATTTATAGAAATCAAATTATAAGCATGATAAAGGCCATCTTTTCGTTTATTGACTTTAATAGAATGATCAATATATTTTAAACAGAGCCTCGTAAAATCAAGCAGGTCTTTAACCGGGAGCAGGCTTCTTATCCCTGAGAATGAATAGTTGTAGATTTCATTCCTGTATTTCCCATGTGCCTGTCCAAGCTTGTCGGCAAAATTTCTTCGATCGGAATCAGTAAATCCCTTTGCAAGAAGGTTTTCGTTATCAGTAAAAAAGCTATGAATACTGTTAAATAATGCAGCTACTTCTTCAGAAATACTGATTTTATTAATTGGAATACTACTGAATTTATTTTCCCAGAATTTTATTGCTCTTCTGAGATAATACAATGTTACCATAGAAGTACCATTGCCTACAAGAGCATTATTGGCATCGTTCCATTCCGGACGTTGGGTATTCAACCAAATACCTGCTTCAGGAATAAAATTGCTCAGTTTAGATAAAAGTGAGACCAGAATTTTCTCAGTTAAATTAACTTTGTAAATCTGATCACCAACTTTGTTTTTTAGTAAGCTTGCATCGGCTCCTAAATGTGCAGCTTCAGTTTTTATTTGCTTATTTAAGGCTTCATTAAAAACAACTGTATCCTTAGGGTTTTGGACTATTTCATTGTATGATTTAATCTTGTATGGAATATTTGCATAGGTGAAAATTTCTTTAACAAGAAAACTGTCTAATTTACCGGGATGAAAATCATTGGAGAGTTCCAATAATTTCTGGAGGTAAATAATCTGATGATCACCCCAATATCCAATATAGGACCAGGGATCGTTTGGATCAGGACATTCCCAGTCAATACCATCACGCATGATGCGATATGGATTATATCCATCAATTGTTGAAGCATTAACAAACTTACAGATTATACCTTCAACAAATTCGGGATATGAAAAACACAAAGCTTCCCAATTTTGAAAAATATCACGCCAGTTTCCTTCATAATAATATTTTACCCTGCCATCTTCGTTTTTGGTTTCAATTGAAAAAAGATTCCACGGCCTGCTTGGATCACCGTGTCTTCGGCTAAAAGTTAAAGGTAGATATTCGTAGGTTATTCTTAGTAAATCTGCATTATCAGTTTCTTCTGCTAAATTAATTAACCTGGAGTAGGAAATTTTATCCGGTATATTATCAAGCCATATTTGATATTCTTTTGTGAGCAATCGGTTAATCTGCCATAAATAGTGTTTGAAATCATTTTTTTCAATAAAATAATTGTTTGCGAAAATCCCGCCTCGCATTATATTAAACAGTGTGTTTGAATAATGACGTGCATAACACAAATCCGTGTTGGTTATTTGAAAACCATCAGCAAATGAAACCATTTTTTTTAAATTCACAGTCCCTTTATCAATATCACGATTAATCAAATCTTCAAGCTTGTCAGTTTTACGAATGAAGTAGTTTAAATTTGAAACATCCGTACTGCCCTGACTGATTTCAGCTACTGTAAACCACTCTTTAATAGCTTTTTCATCCAGCTCAATTTGAGCATTTATAAAATAAGTTCCTTTTGAAGCCCTAATATCATACTCAGATTCAATAGCTTGTCCGTTTTTAAATTTGTTTACTTGCTTATCTGATATCAGTATTTTGCTTCTTTCTCCAAATCCAATAGACCATACTGTATTAGTCTTTAATGCTTCACTGGGTTCGGCCCGGTCAACAGGAATAGAACTTAACATGAATAAGCCCAAGGTACTACCTTCAATACGCTCGCTTTTTTTATAAGCATCCAGAAGATTGCTGTATTCATTTTGAAAAGTATAACCAACGCCGTGTGGAAGGATGTTTTGAATACCATCCAGCACTTCAAAATTAGATTTTGTTTTATTATGATTAATGACACAGGACTTTTTTACAAAGCCATACTTTTCACTGTTATACCATCCATATCGGAAGCTAAGCCCAAGATCAGAATTAACTTCTTCGAAGATGATTTTATTACCGTAAATACTTTTATACAGGTTTCTTGTAATTTTGTAAAATTTCTGTGATTCGTCAGTGAAGGGTTCCCAAAGAAAAGTTTTTCCGTCTTTCTTAACGAGGAAATATGTTTTACTTCCTGTAATATCTTTATAATCATGTATTTTATCGACTGTATAATAGGAGAACAAGGCATTATCACGATCCTTTCTTCCGGCTGACAAAGAACCATTACTTGAAAGAAACATCCAGTGATCGGAGTCGCTGACAATACTTATAAAGAAATCGGGCATTTCATGATAATTCTGTATCTGATAGTATTTTTCGTTATCAATATCGACAAATTGACCTGAAATTTCAGATCGAACTGTATTAATTTCATTTTTACCCAGGTATATGTTATTTTTTACCATTTAATCTTTTAGAAACATTAATAATTATTATTTCGAATTTCTTAAAAAAACAGTTTGTAATTCTTCAAGGGATTTACCCTTAGTTTCAGGTACTTTTAGGAATATAAAAATTAAACCCAAGGCGGCAAACAGGCCATAAATAAAAAAAGTTGGTGCAGTTCCTATTGAAGATAACTCCCATGGAAATATTAGCTGAACCAGAAAGCTAACTACCGAATTTATGAAACCAACAAATGATATGGCAACAGCCCTGACTCTGTTGGGAAACAATTCAGAAAACAGCACCCACATCACCGGGCCAATGGAAACGGCAAATGATGCTACAAAAGTAAGTATTGCAATTAGAATTAATACGGAGTTAAGCTGTATAGCTTTTGATAAAATTTCCGATTCATATCGGCTTGCCATTGAAGCTCCTAACGCCTCATTAAGAGCCGATTTAAAATCAACATCACTTGAAAATTCGATATTTCGAATACCATCGAGTTGTTCAGTTTTTATATCAGATGGGAGGGAAGCAATTGTTTTATCTGAAATAGTGAATGTTGCTGAGTTAAATCCGTAGGCAAGTACAAACATCGAAACCGCAATTCCGGCAACACCAAATATTAACAAAGGTTTTCTCCCAATTTTATCAATAAGCGCTAAGGCAAGAATTGTAAAAACCAGGTTTGTGAGGCCCACATATATTGCCTGAGAAAATGATGCATCCACTCCCAAACCAGATTGTTCAAAAATCATTGGAGCATAAAAAAACACCGAATTAATTCCTGTTAATTGCTGCAAAGCTGCCAGTACGATACCAATTGTAAGAACTGTTCGCAGTGCAGGGTTAAAAATTTCTTTAAGATGAACCTTCTTTGTATGTGAAGCAGATTTCAGGCTTTGCTTTACAGCTTCCATTTCTGTTATTGCTAATTCTTCTCCGCTCGCCTTGCTCATAATTAGCAATGCCTCTTTTTCCTTTCCTTTCATGACAAGCCACCTCGGGCTTCTTGGAACAACAAACAGAGCTATAAAATATATTATTGCCGGTATGGCTTCAAGGCCTAACATCCAGCGCCAGTTATATATATCTAATCTAATTGCCCTGGTCCAATCTGTATTTGATTCACCAAGTTTTAGAATGAGGTAATTCGTGAAAAATGCTGTAGATATCCCGATTACAATATTCAGTTGATTGAACGAAACCATTGTACCACGGATTTTGGTAGGTGCAATTTCCGCAATGTACATAGGAGCAATAATTAATGAAGCTCCTACTCCAAATCCACCCAACATTCGTGCAATTACTAAAAAAACAAAATTTGGAGCTATTGCCGATAATATAGCTGAAAGGGCGTATAGTATTGCAGCAAGCGATAAAACACGCTTTCTTCCAAATAAATCACTTAAAGGGCCCGCTACCAGCATGGCTATGGTTGCTGTAAGCGTTAGAGAACTTACGGCCCAACCTAATTCAATTTTTGTTAAATCAAATTCAGGTTCAATAAACTTAACTACTCCTGAAATAACAGAGGCATCAAATCCCATTAGGAAGCCACCCAGGGCTACAATTAATGAAATCAGTGTGATATGGCCTTTGTTATGTTTCAAAGTTTATTCATTCTCGGTTAGTACATTCTTTTGATATATTCTTATATAATCAACTTCCATTGTTTGCGGAAATGCATCTTCGTCAATACCTTGCATACTTCCCCATGCACCCCCAACTGCTACATTCATAATCAAATAAAATGGTTTATCATAGGGCCATTTGGTTTCACCCAAGCTCTCATTCCTGTATTCAAAATAAAGACTGTCGTCAACAAAAGCTTTTATAACATCAGGTGTCCATTCAAGAATATAGGAGTGGAATTTTTCAGACACATCCGTTACAGAAATCGTTCCTGTTTTTTGGGTATTTGCCTGCCACTGGTAATCTTTAGAATGTGCTGAAGCATGAATTACACCCAGGTCATGCCCCACATGTTCCATGATATCAATTTCGCCTATATCCGGCCAGTTGCCGTCGTTAAACGACCAGCCGCCAGGCATCATCCATATCGCCGACCAGGTGCCCCTGCCCGGAGGAAGTTTTGCATTGACTTCAATTTTTCCATATTTCCAATCGGCTTTGGAAATCAACCTGGCAGAAGTAAATCTTTTTCCTCCAAAATCTTCCTTATGTGCAATAATCTTTAAAATGCCATTTTCAACCTGTGCATTTTTTTTATTTGCCTTAGTGTAATGTTGTGCTTCATTATTTCCCCAGCCGGCTTCATTTCCCTCGGTGTCGTAGTCCCATTTTGTTGGATCGGGAAGCCCTGAATAATCAAACTCATCATACCAAACCAAATTGTATGTTTCGAGTTCTGGGTTTAAGGGTGTTTCATTTAATTTATCATTTTTATTAGTATTAGAACTTACGTTCAGTATGAGTAAACTTGTATAAATGATTATTTTAAACAAAGCTATAATGTATTAAGTGTTTCGAATTTAAAAATTCAATTAATGTTTTTATTTTTCTAAGTTGAAAACACGAACATAATCAACTTCCATTGTTTGAGGAAAAGTAGTGGATTGATCCGGTGATCCCGGCCAGTTTCCACCTACTGCTACATTCAAAATAAAGAAGAAATTATTATGAAACTCACTTAGTTGTGATGGAGTAATATCAATTACAAAATATTGAATATCATCCATAAATCCTTTGATTTGCTGACTATTCCACTCGATGGAAAAAACATGATATTCATCAGCAAAAATTCCGGATGGTAATGTATAACTCTCTCCATATTGAGCATGATCACCATTTTGATTCCAGTGAAGTGTAGCATGGACAGTATTATCCTTGCCTGTACCACCAACCATTTCCATTATATCAATTTCGCCGCATGAAGGCCAACCAACCGTACTGAAATTTTTCCCCAACATCCAAAAGGCCGGCCAAAGACCCTGACCATATGGAAGTTTTATTCTGGCTTCCATTTTACCGTATTTGACATCAAACTTGTTTTGAGTTGTGATTCGTGCTGACGTATAATCTCTTCCGCCAAAAGACTCTTCTTTTGCAGTAATAGTAAGGATGCCATTATCAACCATGGCGTTACTTTCTTTGTTGGTGTAATACTGAAGTTCATTATTACCCCAACCACCGCCTCCGGTTTCCATATTCCATTTTGATGGATCAGGAAGCCCTGTGTAATCAAATTCATCTGACCAAACAAGTCCCGGTAGATTACCCGGATCATCCTGAGCAATAGTAACAGTCTTAATAAGTGAGTATTCAGTATTATATTTCGTAATCAAAAGTTCTATATCGAAATCTCCGGCAAATGGGAAATATGCCTTATATTCCATTGAATCAATGATTTCAATGTTTCGATACAGCCATTTAAATGAATCATAAGTTCCTTGAGAAGTATTTACTAAATTAACATAATTTGGATTCACCTGATCTATTTCTGCTGTAAATGAAAGTTGCAGATCAGTTGTGCTAATATTTACAGTTTTTTGAACAGTTTTGTTTGATCCGGTAAAATTTGTCAATTTTAGTGTTACTACATAATCTCCTTCCTGAGGGTAATAAGCCACATAGCTTTTGTTCTTATCTGTTGTTGTATCTGCCTGTCCATTACCAAAATCCCAGATCAATGAATAATATTCGCCCTCCGAATTATTTTCAAACAGAACATAATTATCATCATTATAGCTATAATTGAAATCAGCTGTAAATTCTGCTTCATCCTTATTTTTTTTACAACCAAAAATAATTAATAGGGAAGCCATGATAGTAAATACCATTATTAATCTGATGTTTTTGTTAACATTGACGAACTTATTCACAGTCATTATTTTTTTGTTTTATGATTTGTTAATATCTTTTATAAATATATGAATTTTACAATATTAAATGGCTGATTTGCCGTAAAATGGCTCTAACAGACGCTGCATACCGGATAATAAAATCTTCGATGCAACGCCTGTATTACCATCAATCAAACTAACTAAACACTATGTATCATAAAAAACACAATTCATCACATAATTATTTTTGTTCGGGTTTTACATTGGTGAAAATGTGGTACCATGCTTGTGTTCCATCTTCCTTAATTCTGACTCTCAGAAGATTGTCGGTAACTTCAATGATATCGTATTCACTTGCTCCAACCCACCAACACATGAAACCTTCATCTGAGAAACTCATGCTTGTACCTCTGTAACCACCATCAACAGAGGCTCTGGATGATGAAGGCATGAAAGTAACGGTTTTTACTCCATATAGTGATGGGACAACATCCTCGCCATGACAAACATCGCCTTCTACTCCAATTTTACTGGCATATGTGCCGGGTATAAATGCCGGACCTGTCGATTGCTCAAAGGTTAAACCATTATCTGTTTTGGTAAATACAAATTCAGCTTCGTACATACATTCTTTTTCGGAGTCAAATGGTCCTATTTGCCACCAACTGGCCCATGTATATTCAAGATTACCGTAATCTTCTGCCTGGGTACCCATACCTGCGTGTCCGGTTTGATCGGCTGCCCAATACCATGTTTTTGAGCTTCCACCGGTCAGGAATTCCAAAGCATCAGCATCTTCAAAAAGGCTAAATACTGAAACCTGATCTGTTTTATTGCTGGTGATTCCTCCTGTACCTACAGCTGAAACTGTCACATTATAAGTGTTCAGACCATTAATTGAGAATCTGTATGTTATCTTCCCGCCAGGTACTATCTCGATGTCTCTACCGTCACCAAAATCAAAATAGTAGCTTATTGCATTATTAGCAGTGACAGTAAAATTAACCAGGCCACTACCATCACCGTTTGGATGCTCATCATCTACTCCAACGATCTCATATGTTAATTTGACGTTTGTCGGAGTAACTAAATCACCCATTTTATACTCATCTTTTTGGCAACCGGCTATTATTAAAAATAGTCCAATGAAGGTTGCTAAAATATATTGATTTATTGTTTTCATCTTTATTTAGTTTTTAATTTTTCACAAGCTTAAATCTCCACCATCCGGCTCCGACGTTAATATCCAATGTTACTACTGTATTGTTTTCTGAAAATGTAGCATCATAAGTAATGGATTCCGGTGCATTTGCCGGGTCAGTAAGTTCTCCACCATTAAATGCTTTTGGAATACCTAAATAGGCTCCAATACCATTAAGGGTAACCGTACCGGCGTTTTCATCATAAGTGTATGTGGCAGCAACAGTACCATCATGAGGTGTAACAGGAATTCCACATGCATTTGTGCCACCTTGCCAATCTTCTATCCAAGTTTCGGCTCCCAATACATTACTGAATGAACCATCAGAACCAAAAATGTATTCGTCATCAAAAAAGCAAGCTCTTTCTGCAACACCCAGGTCATCGATTGCCCACCACGACATATCTCCCAATTCCGGACCAACTCCAAGAGATCCTGGTTCAGGTGCTACCTGCCATGATCCTTCATAAGGAGAAACAGCAGAACCTCCTTCTTTTACAAGCTTAAATCTCCACCAACCTGCTCCAATATTAATATCTACTATCATAACCGTTCCGTTTTCAGTAATTTCAATATCATAAGTAATAGAAGGCGGGGCATCAGCCGGATCAGTGAGTTCTCCACCGTTATATGCTTTTGGAATGCCTAAATAGGCTCCGGTTCCATTCAGGGTGACAGTGCCAGAGTTTTCATCGTAAGTGTAAGTTGCTGCAACTGTTCCATCATGAGGTGCAACAGGAGTTCCACATCCAGGAGGATCCATTCCCTGCCATTGTTCTATCCATGTTTCACTTCCTAAAACATTACTAAATGAGCCATCGGCATTAAAAACGTATTCATCATCAAAGAAGCAAGCTCTTTCCGTAACACCAGCTTCATCAATTGCCCACCAGGATATATCTCCCAATTCGGGGCCTACTCCAAGCGATTCTGCTTCGGCGGCTACTTTCCAGGTTCCTACTATACCTGTTCCGGGTGATGAACCTGTTAGTTTAATATCATCAAAATAATATGTTGCATCATCTCCGGGATTACCAAAATCGAAAAAGATCACTACTTTTTGATATTCGTAACTGATATCTATGGCAGAAAAATCAAATGACAATTCTTCCCATTCGTTAGTAACTGTTGTGTAAGCATCGTTTTCAAAAGAAATTTGATCGTCTTCTATATTTTCCACTTTTAGTTTAACCATTGCACCTGATTTGGGTGAATATACTTTTACCTTAAACAGCTTTTTGCTTGTAAAATCAATTGGTTGTCCTAATGTTAAAAATGATCCTGCCCAGGTTTCAGCACCGGCAGGTTTAAAAGTTTGTCCTACTTTTGTACTTGTATTAATACCTGATGGATCGGGATTATCAACTACTGTGGATACAGCATTACCAAAATCAGTAAAAGCATAATTAACTGTAAATGATTCAAAATCTATTGGAAGTTCAACCGGATTGGATGGGGCAGCAATAGAAATTGTATCACTAAATTCAGTTGTAGCAGCTCCACCACTTTTAGCAACAACTCTTAAAATATAATCGCCCGCTTCTGTGTAAGTGTGTTGTATAACTTCATCAGGTAAAGCATGTACAGGTATTTCGTCTTCTTGATCGCCAAAATATATATCCATTATTGTGGCAAATTTAGCTGTAGCTGATACAGAAACAATATTTGGGCTAACAGGATCATAGTCAATAGTTACAACTAAATCCTCAGGAGCTTTAAAAGTAACATTTAATTCTTTAGTAAGTTTAGTTGTTGCACCTGTCAGGCCAACTGCGGTAATTCCAACATTGTAAACTCCTTCAGTATAAATGTGGGTTATTACTTCATCAAGAGGATATGTTCTGGGAGGTACGCTAACAGAGTCGCCAAAAGTAACTTTAAATTCAGTTACTCCTTCTGCATTGGGAAGTATTGTAACCAAACCAGTATTATCCTGAGTGATATCGAAGATTACACTTACATTAGATGGAGCAGTTACGCTATTTAGTTTATCAAGGTTATCATAATCTTTTTTACAGGCGCTTGCAAAAACAAGCATAACCATAATTAATATTATATTTTTCAAAAATTTCATTTTTTCTATATTTTATATTAATAATTGGGGTTTTGAGTCCAGTTTCCATTTGAGAAGCCAATTTCTTCCTGAGGAACAGGGAATAATTCATTTTTACCAGCAACAAATCCTTCGATATGTTCAGCTGCAATTCCCCATCTTACCAGATCGAAAAAGCGATGTCCTTCTCCCATCAATTCTACTCTACGCTCATGATAGATAGCATCGGTTAGTGCGGCACCTGTTAGAGTTACATCATGATCTGAATTTCCAAAAGCTCTGCGTCTGACTTCATTAAGATATTCCTGAGCTTTGGTATCAGAAATACCTCCACGGTTATTTGCCTCAGCAGCCATGAGCAGTACATCTGAATACCGGATTGCCCTGTAATTGTTAGGATTTGTTAAATTCAGATCAGGTTGAGATTGCTCACTTCTTTTACGGGGTATATATTTACGGTTAAAATATCCAGTATGCTCATTACCTGTTGTATATTCAGCACCAGTAGAATCGGCCCATGCAACAATATCAAGAATTGTCACAGGTTCACGAAGATCACCACCTTCAAATGCATCAACAGCTTCCTGAACAGGAACATTAAAACTAAAACCGGGTGTAAACAGCGGTCCAACGTATCCTCTTACACCACTGAATCCAACTGCTACATTTCCTTCACTACATTGCAGGCAACCAAATCCGGCACCTTCAACATCAGTGTATTGTACTTCAAAAACAGATCCCTGTCCGTTTTCTCCTTCAGCTTCGAAAATTGAATTATAATCCGCAACAAGGGAATAATTGCCGCTGGCAATAACTTGTTCTAAAATATCGGCAGCCTCTGTGAATTTATCCTGGAAGAGATAAGCTTTTCCTAACAATGACTGAGCTGCACCTTTGGTTGCTCTTCCGATTTCAACAGGAACATCGGGTAAAACACTAGCTGCATAAAGAAGATCTGCAACGATAAACTCATATACTTCTGAAACAGGAAAGCGTGGTATGGTTGTTTCATCACCAAGTTTAAATCTTTCATCAATTTTTATTGGAATAGGTCCAAACCATTTTACCAATTCAAAATTATAATATGCTCTCAAAAAGCGTACTTCGCCAATCATTTGTTCTTTACCTTCAAAGTCAGTCTTATCTTTGAACTCCATGAAATAATTAGTGCGTTGAATACCGGCGAACATCCAGTTCCAGATATCTCCGAGATTGCTATTGACAGGTGTTTGTATCATGTCATCAATCTGTTGCCAACCAATTACATCGGTAGGATTCTCACCACCGCACAGTGTGTTATCGGAAGCAATTTCACCAACTATTACATTTGCGTAAGTAGGTTGAAGCATATCATAAGCAGCAATTAGAGCCATATAATAATCATCTGCTGAATTGAAATAATTCTCTGAATCTATAGAATATTCTGGTGATATTTCAACAAATTTATCTGAACAGGAATTGACCAACACTAATAAAGTTATAAGCCCTGTAATAAATAATTTATGTAATCTGTATTTTTTCATTTTATATGTCTTTTATAGATTAAGATTTAAACCAAATGTATAAACTCTTGAGGCAGGATAAAATCCGGGGTCAAAACCTGAGCCAATTGGTAAACCTGATGAAGCTGCCGGGTCGTATCCTTTATATTTTGTCAGTGTGAAAAGATTTGTAATTGCTACATAGAATCTTAATTCTTTAATATGTACTTTATTTAGTATTGACGTAGGAATTTTGTATCCCAGTGAAATTCTTTGTAATCTTATAAACGAGCCGTCTTCAACAAAATAATCAGAAAACACATTGTTTGCGGTTTCGGCATAAGTTACTCTGGGAACCGTATTACTTGTATTTGGGCCTGTCCATCTTTCAAGTGTATAAGCCAGTTTGTTTACATTTGGCTGTACCCGCTCATAATTTCTTACTATATCATTACCAATGCTTGCAAAGGCATAAGCCATAAAATCAAAACCTTTGTAATAAATTGAGAGATTTAATCCCATTATGAAATCAGGTATCGGGTCACCAATATTAGTTTTGTCATAAACGTTTATTACGCCGTCTCCATTAATATCCTTGAATCTAATGTCACCCGGCATTGCATTTGCACCCAATGCCAGTTGTGAAGGATGAGCTTCAACTTCAGCTTGTGACTGAAAAATACCATCGGTTTCGTATCCGTAAAAATATCCCATTGGGAATCCTTCCTGCATACGAGCCGGCAAAGGCTGGCCTACTCCAAAACTTCCACCTTCAATATAACCTATTCCATTATTTACTTCAAGTACTTCATTATATAAAGTAGTAAAATTATAATTTATACTATAGTTGAAATCCTCTGATTTTCTGCCCCGAAAGCCTAACGAGAACTCGAATCCACTGTTTTGCACTGTACCGGCATTCATTGTTGGACTACTTGCCCCGGGGGCAGTTGTTCCGAAAATACCGGAAACAGGAATATTACCAATTAGCAAGTCCTTAGTTGTTTTTCGAAAATAATCGACAGTAATATCAATTTTATCATTCAGGAGTTTTGCATCAAAACCTACATCGAATTGTTTGGATTGCTCCCATTTTATATTTGGATCAGCCAGAACTCCTATTGCTCTGCCAGGACTAAGTCCTCCGTTAAGAACATACATTGCTTCACCGTTAAGTTGAGAAATGTACATAAAGGATCTGATTTTATCAGAACCAAGAATACCATAACTCATTCTGAATTTCAACAAATCAATAAAATCATAATCTTCCATAAAATTTTCATCAGAAATTATCCAACCAAGGGTTGCTGATGGAAAATATGCAACGGCATTTTCAGGGCCAAACTTTGTCGAGGCATCCCTTCTTAACATTGCCGAAGCCAGGTATTTTCCTTTATAATCATATTGAATCCTGCTAAAGTAGGATAAGCGTCGTTGATCCCAAACCCATGAACCATTGGTTTTTGATGTAGTTATTCCTTCTGTCAAAACTATGTCAGCGAAATCCCATGAGTTGTTAGGAACATCTAAACCGCTTCCATCAAGATGATTACCCCAGTCTTTAAAAACAGTAGTTCCGAAAGTTGCAGTTACATGATGAGTTTCAATAAAAGTATTTTCATAAGTAAAAAATGCATCAAATGTATAATTATTGTAATTATTACGGGCTTGGTAAACACTACTTCTCAGTACATTAAAAACTTTAGAGGGGCCATAATCGACAACTTTAGTAAAGGATTTATATCTGTCGTTACCAGTATTGAATCCTATACGTGCGGTTCCAGTAAAATGATTGGCAAATTTGGCTTCCAGGCTGGCATTTCCATTCAACTTATCCTGATTATAGTCATTAAAAGTATTTGCAACCTGTTGTAGTGGATTCACAACCTCAATGCCAAGAGTTCCAGGTGCCCGAAAATACTCTCCATCAGTATCATAAACAGGATATGTGGACGGCATATTTAAGCCGTTAAATAAAACAGACGCCAGTCCAAAGTCATTAAAAGACGTTCTTTTCATATTTGTATAAGTAGTGGAAGTCCTGAATTTAAGCCAGTCAGTAAAACTTGTACCAAGAGCCAATCGTACGGTACTTCTGTCATATTCTGCTTTATCACCACCTATTGTCCCTTGCTGACTGAGATCGGAAGCACTTAATCTGTAATCAATACTTTCAGTACCTCCCCAAATGCTAATATCATTACTATACATTGGAGCTGTTGAGAAAAGTTCATCCTGCCAATTGGTTCCTACGCCTAAGCCTGATACGTCAGGAAAAGGTAATGCTTTTCCATCAGCTGCATAACTTTCATTTAGAAGTATTGCGTATTCAGTTGCATTAAGAAGAGGAATTTTTCTGGTAGTCTCCTGAATACCATAAGAACTATTAAGGCTAACCTTAGTGGGTGTATTTTTTTTACCTTTTTTTGTAGTAACAAGGATAACACCATTAGCAGCTACAGTACCATATATAGCAGCTTGTGCATCCTTTAAAACAGTGATGGTTTCAATATCACTTGGATTAATACTACCCAGATCGCCTTCATATCCATCAATAATCACAGTTGGGGAAGGATCATTATTAGTTCCAATACCCCTGATTCGAATGTTGAGGCCTGCACCAGGAGCACCTGATTGCGGTGTAACGTTAACACCTGTCATAGTACCTTGTAAGGCTTCTTCAATTTTGACAGGTTTAATTTTGTCAATTGTCTTTGAATCGACTAATGAAACTGATCCTGTTACATCTTTTTTCTTGATGGCACCATAACCGATAACAACAACCTCATCAAGGTCGGATATGCTGGCTTTTAGCTCAACATCAATTTTTTCTCTTCCATTGATGGGTACTTCCTGTGTAAACATACCAACATAAGAAAAAACTATTGTTCCATCCGGTGGTACATCATTCAATGAGTATTTACCAAAAATGTCAGTAATGGTTCCGTTTGTTGTTCCTTTAATTAAAACAGTTGCTCCGGGTATTGTTTCTTTATCATCTGCGGAAATAACAACCCCCGAGACAGATATATTCTGCGCCCAGCCATCTAAATTAATTAAGAACATTAAAATAAACCCTAAAGTTAGAATTTTTTTCATAGAATAAAATTTAGTATTAATATTCAAAATAACATTTTTTAAACAATTTTGATACAAAGAAAACACAATTGTTCACCCAGGTCAAATTATTTACTGCAGAAAAAATACATCACAAAAGAAATATTACTACATCAAAATTACATCTTAATGCTAAAATTTAGCACTATTATAGTTGTTTACAAACATACAATCTATGCTCCGTAGAGTTCATCATACAATATATTCAGAGTTCAAATTTTTTTCTATTTTTCTAAAATCTAACGTCAAATGAAACGATTAAAATTTTTGGTTGGAATAATGGCAACGAAAACTTTCGGGGGGATTAAAAATGTTAAATACCAGATATTATGCTATCTTCACATTACTCCATCATTCAAACAATTGAAGTGTGTCAGAATGGATATTACAATTTCAATTAATTAATTTAGACTATTACTAACGATTCATTAATAAATCGCTAAAATGATAAGATAAAATCTGTAAGGTTGGTTACTCTGTCAAGATTTAGCTTTTTACGTAAGCGGTAGCGGCTAATTTCGACCCCTCTGGTTGAGATATTCATGAGCAAAGCAATTTCTTTACTTGAAATATTCATTCGAAGGTAGGCGCATAATTTAAGTTCCCTTGGTGTTAGCTCAGGGTATTGATTTTTAAGTCTTTTTAAAAATGCTTCATGTACATTCTCGAAATGTGTTTCGAAAACTTCCCATTGATTTTCGCTAATGATATCTTTATTAATTTTTCGAATCAGCTGAGAAATCAGATTTCCCTGATCCTCATCCCGTCCAAACGAAGCTATTTTCTTTAATTCATTCTTAATTGTATTAAGCAACTTGTTCTTTTGGATCATTTGCAAGGTGGAATTCGCTAACTCTTTATCTTTCATTATCATTTTTTCCCGCAAAGTTTCATTCCGAAGCCTGATTATTTCCTTTTCCGCCTCAAGTGCTTCCCGTCGTAACTCATCCTCTTTTTCTTTTGATTTTTGTTGCTGAAGTAGCTTCACCTTCTTTTTTGATCTTTCTATTCTCTTTCTTATCCAGGAAAAAACACCATATAAAATCAGTATGGCAATACAACTGAAAATGATAATTGCATCAAGAGTTTTAATCCACGGGGGATTTATTGTGAAACTAAATTTTGCAGGTTGGGTTTCTACGTTATAAATATTTCTGGCTTTTACGAAGAAAGAATAATCACCATCTTTAAGATTTGTAAACTCCCTATTATATCTAATATCCCAATTTGACCAGCCTTCATCATAACCTTCTAAGAAGGTAGAATAATGGGTCATTTCCAGGTTTTCATAGTCGTTGGCAGAGAATTCAAAATCAAGGCTGTTATATTTAGCATCTAATATTGTTGTAAGTTCATTTGAATCTTTGTTTCCCTGGCCTAAATAGAGTATAGAATCAGGTTTACTTAAATTAACCCGGTTTATATAAACATTAAAATCCTTATTGTAATCTTTGTTGAAAAGAGGATCATAATGAACGAATCCATTCTCGGTTCCGAAAAAAATATTACTTTCATCCAAAGAATAGACGAATTGAAATCCTTTGACAAAACTACCTTCTAACTTCCTAAAAGGAAGGTTTATATCCAAATAACTTCCATCCTCCTGGATTCGCAGCACACCGGAATTATTTTCTGAAAAATACCAAATATCTCCCTGTTCATCTTCATATAGTTTGCGAACGTCCAGTTTAGGAAGAAGGTCGTTAAGGTATGTATCGGGTACAAAATGCTTTGTATCGTAATTAAATTTAAATATTCCATTTGGAGAAGAAAAGACAATATTTCCTTTCAATTCGGATACATTGATTCCATGATCTGATATGAATCCATTTGAAGAATTATAAAAATCTGCACCAACAACACTGTCGAGAGAGTTATTGAGAGAAATATTATAAACACCTTTTAAACCATGAGATATCCATAAACTTCCGTTTAAGTCGACCGCCATGATCCTTGAAGATTCATTAAAAGCTTTAATTTTACATGTATATGACCATTCTCCGGATTCTTTAGTGAATAGAATTAAGCCTGAATAAGTGCCTCCAATAATTTTATCGGGATGACCATTAAGTTGCAGGTAAGTCCATCCGCCCTGAATTTCTGAAATTTTTCTTGCCTTTTCGCCTTCAATTATAAAAGTACCATTATTATGGCCACAAAAAAGCTGATCATCGAAAACCTGTAGTTTCCAGACCTGCCCGCGTGTTGACTCAATCAATTTAAAATTATTTTCCTTTTCGGGATACATTAGAAAATCATCCCATTTTTTATAAAACACACCCTGATTCGTTCCAAAATACAATATCCCTTTATGAAGTACGGATGTATAACCAGCACTTAAACCATCACAATATGATAATAAACTCAAAGGTGAATTAATTTCAATATAATCAATTCCATTGTCGGTACCTAACCAAAGATTCCCAAAGCTATCAACTTTTAAACTTAATATGGTGTTATTTTGTAATCCCGTTTGGCGATTAATAATTTGTGAAGGAATTCCCTCGTTGTTGCATATCAATAAACCATTTTGGATCGTTCCAAAACACATGTTTTTTTCATCAATCCTGATTGCACAGTATAATTGATTTTTTTTTATAAACTCGGACGCGGGATTTATCCATTCTTTAAGATTATTACCATCGTATAAAAACAAGCCACTTTCAGCCGTTGCTATAAGTAAATTTTCTTTGAAAGGTAAAATTGCCCAAATCTCCTTTCCCTTTAGTTTTTCTGTTCCGTGAAGAGGAAAAAACTGTCCCATTGCATATCTAAGAAGGCCCTTTTCAATATCACATATTATCAACTGTCCGTTTATAAAAAATGAAAAATGGAAAGTCTTAGGTGCCGGGACTATCTGAATATTGCCCTCATTAAATACCATAAAATTGGTGAATGACTGAAATATAAGCCCGTCAGGAGTTAAATGGATTCGCCAGATTTCATCAAAATTCCTATTTTCCTCAGGCAAAAGTTTTGTCATGGAATGATATTGTAACTCACCAATTGAATCGGCTTTAAAATATCCAAATTCATTAAATCCGCCAACATATATTTTACCGTCTCCCGACATTAATAAACAATGAATTACCGATCCATTTGGAATGCGGTAAACCTTCCAGTTATGTCCGTCAAATTCAACCAGTCCATCATTATTGGCAAAATACATTTTACCATTCACCTCCTGATCAATCATCCATGTTTGTTGCCCTGCCTTGAATTTCGATCTCTCAAAATTTTTTATAAAGGGAGTTCCAATATCACTTACTTGAGCTTGAGCAAAAGAGGCAATTAACCAAAAGGTGAAAATTATAATGATAAAGTAATTTGTTTTCTTCTTCATAATGTTCAATAACCGTTGGCGAATTTACGAAATTTATTTTTTCCATCTGATTACTTATTTAATACTAATATTTCTCTTTCTTAAAAAACTTTCTGATTATTTATTTTAGGGTTTGAGGTAGAATTTTAATTATTGCTTAAAACATTGATTTATTGTGTAATATTAATAAAATAAAAAATATTTTCAAAATTTTGTCAATTTATTAAAATTTATTTTAAATTTGCATTCTATTAATTAGATAGAATGAGTGGAATTATAAAGTTGAACAAAGCAAATGTTATATATTTTAAGCGCAAATAACAGCAATAAAGGCATTTTCTGAAAAACTTACATGTGTAACTGGATAATTAAATGCACAAAATAAAAATATTTACATAAAATTACAAGGAGATATTTAACATGACAGGAAAAAAAATTTTATTTAAAGACAATAGGGTACAAACACCCAATTTCCCGATTATTCCTTTTATTGAAGGTGATGGGACAGGCCCCGATATTTGGGCAGCTTCCGTAAGAGTTTTTGATGCAGCTGTTGAAAAGGCATATCAGGGAAAAAGAAGAATAATATGGAAAGAGGTACTTGCAGGTGAAAAGGCGTTTAACCAAACCGGTGAATGGCTTCCGGAAGAGACTCTTGACATTTTTAAAGAACATTATGTGGGTATTAAAGGCCCTTTGACAACTCCGGTAGGAGGGGGCATCAGATCATTAAATGTTGCATTACGACAGAAACTTGATCTGTTTACCTGTCTCAGACCGGTAAGATGGTTTAATGGAGTGCCTACACCTCTTAAGTATCCTGCTAAGGTTGATATGGTTATATTCCGTGAGAACACAGAGGACATTTATGCCGGAATTGAATTTATGTATGGAGAGCCCGATAATGATAAGATAAAAGATTTCCTGATAAACGAAATGGGAATAAATAAGATACGCTTCCCAAAAACCTCTTCAATTGGTATTAAACCAATATCAGTTGAAGGCACAGAGCGTCTGGTTCGTGCTGCTATACAATATGCAATTGACAGGAAACTACCTTCACTCACACTGGTTCACAAAGGTAATATCATGAAATTTACTGAAGGTGCATTTAAAAAATGGGGATATGAACTGGCTGAAAGGGAGTTTGGTAACCAGGTTTTTACATGGGATCAATACGATAGAATTGTTGAAAAAGATGGAAAAGAGGCAGCCGATATGGCTCAGGACATAGCTTTAGGTGAAGGCCGTTTGTTGATTAAAGATGTAATTGCCGATGCTTTCCTTCAACAAATCCTTCTGCGCCCGGCTGAATACTCGGCAATTGCTACAATGAACCTCAATGGCGACTATATCTCAGATGCATTGGCTGCAATGGTTGGAGGTATCGGTATTGCTCCGGGAGCTAACATCAATTACGAAACAGGGCATGCTATTTTTGAAGCTACTCATGGGACAGCACCAAAATATGCCGGTCAGAATAAGGTGAATCCGGGTTCGGTAATCTTGTCTGGAGCGATGATGTTTGAGTACCTGGGATGGAATGAAGTTGCACGATTGATTTATGATAATGTGAATAAAACAATTCAAAGTAAAAAAGTTACATATGACTTCCACCGCCTGATGGAGAGAGCAACAAAACTTACATGTTCTGCTTTTGGTGATGAAATTATCAAAAACATTAATGAAAGCAAATAATAAATCATCTAAAAGGAATTTAATAAACAAATATTATGTCAATTATTAAAGAAAAACTTCGTCAAAAAATAATCGATCAACGTCTTCGCATCAAGGAGTTGGAAAAAAATGCCGATGTGGTTGTTGATAAAGTAACTGTGGGGCACATCCTGGGAGGTTTACGAGGCCTTAAATGCCTGATCTCCGATATCTCACATCTCGATCCAAATCATGGTATCAGGTATCGTGGGTATTCACTATTCGAAGTACTGGAAAAGTTACCCAAACCAAAGAATGCCGAAATGCCCTATGTAGAAGGACTATTTTTCCTGTTATTAACCGGTGATATTCCAACTGAAGAGGAGGTTAATGACATGATTGATGAATTTAATAAAAGACGAATTCTACCCAGGTATGTCTATGATGTGATTGATGCTTTTCCATGTAACAGCCATCCAATGACTATTTTCTCAACTGCAATTCTCACTATGTCGAGGGAGTCGTTCTTTGCCAAAAAGTATGAGGCAGGCCTCAATAAAAATGATTTCTGGGATTCCACTTTTGAGGATTCCATGAATCTTCTTGCCAAACTTCCTGAAATTGCCTCTTATATCTATGCAAAACTATATCGTGACGGGAAGACAATTCATTCGAACCCAAATGTTGACTTGGGACATAATTTTGCTTATATGATGGGTATAGATCCACCCTACGACGATGTATCACGCCTAAACTTCATTATACATAGTGATCATGAAAGTGGTAATGTAAGTGCTCATACAGGTCATTTGGTCGGAAGTACCCTCTCTAACATTTATCTCTCAATCTCATCAATGATAAACGGACTTGCAGGCCCACTGCATGGGCTTGCCAATCAGGGGGTACTTATGTGGCTCAATAATCTTATTGAAATATATGGTAAAAATTTACCTTCTGAAGAGGAGATGAAAAAATTTGTATGGGATACCCTAAATTCCGGGCAGTTAATACCAGGATACGGCCATGCTGTTTTGAGAATTACTGACCCAAGGTATGAGATTCAGCGACAATTCTGTCTCAAGCATATGCCGGATGACATTATCTTTAAATATGTAAACATGCTCTATAAAGTAGTACCTCCAATTCTGATGGAACATGGTAAAGCAAAGAATCCATGGCCAAACCTGGATGCACAGACTGGTGTAATACAGTGGTATTATGGCATCAGGGAGTATGATTTCTATACTGTTCTTTTTGGTATTGGTCGTGCAATTGGTATTTCCGCCAACATTATTTGGGACAGGGCACTCGGTTACCCACTTGAGCGGCCAAGATCGCTTACAACGGAAATTCTTGAACAATATGTTGAGGATGCAAAAAAGACTTCAGGAAAGATCAAGTAGTTAAATTACTATGCACTATGATTTTAAACATTGAATTAATAAAAAAGGTTTACAATAGCTTCAGCGATGGTGTTAAAAAAGCACAAACAATGCTTGGCCGACCTATGACTTTGGCAGAAAAGATATTATACAACCATCTGTATAATCCGCAAAAGATAAAACCATTCAAACGAGGTGAAGATTATATAGAGTTTCATCCCGACAGGGTAGCAATGCAGGATGCTACTGCCCAAATGGCTCTTCTTCAGTTTATGAATGCCGGCAAGTCAAAAGTTGCAGTTCCAGCTACTGTTCACTGCGATCATTTGATTCAGGCTGAAAAAGGTTCGAAGGAAGATATCTATACAGCTCTGGAACAAAATAATGAGGTTTATGAATTTCTCAGGTCAGTATCTGCAAAATATGGTATCGGTTTCTGGAAACCGGGCTCAGGTATTATTCACCAGGTTATACTTGAGAACTATGCATTTCCGGGAGGAATGATGATAGGTACCGATTCGCATACTGTTAATGCAGGTGGACTGGGAATGGTGGCTATCGGAGTTGGAGGCGCTGATGCAGTTGATGTGATGACAGGTTTGTCATGGGAACTTAAGATGCCAAAACTCATCGGTGTTAAGCTTACAGGAAAACTTTCAGGATGGGTTTCAGCCAAAGATGTTATACTTAAAGTAGCAGGTATTCTCACTGTTAAAGGTGGAACAGGTGCAATAGTTGAATATTTTGGGCCGGGTGCCGAATCAATCTCAGCTACCGGCAAGGGAACGATTTGCAATATGGGTGCTGAAATCGGAGCTACTACTTCAGTTTTCGGATATGATAATAAAATGAAAATCTATCTTGAAAAAACAGGAAGATCTGAAGTTGCCGGTTTGGCTGATGCTGTAGCAAAACACCTGCGATCTGATGATGAGGTTTTACAAAATCCAAAAAAGTATTATGATCAATTTATCGAAATAGACCTTTCGACACTTGAACCACATATCAATGGCCCATTTTCTCCGGATGTTGCCTGGCCGGTGTCACAGTTTGCAAAAGCCGTTAAAGAGAACAATTATCCGGAAAGACTCGAGGTTGGGTTGATTGGTTCCTGCACTAACTCATCATACGAAGACCTTTCCCGTGCTGCTTCAATAGCAAAACAGGCGAAAGAGAAAAATCTCAGTGTGAAATCCGAATTTATTATTACCCCTGGATCTGAACAGATCAGATATATTACCGAGCGCGATGGAATCTTAAAAGAATTTGAAGCCATTGGAGGAACCGTAATGGCAAATGCTTGTGGGCCTTGCATCGGCCAATGGAAAAGACATACCAACGACCCGGAGAAAAAAAACTCAATCATCACTTCATTTAACAGGAATTTTGCTAAGCGTAATGACGGAAATCCTAATACTTTCTGTTTTGTGGCTTCACCGGAAGTTGTTACCGCATTTACAATTGCAGGGAGCCTCCAGTTCAATCCGTTAACTGATACACTCATTAATAAAAAAGGTGAAGAAATAAGACTTGATGAACCACAGGGAATTGAACTGCCACCTAAAGGATTTGAGGTAAAAGAATCAGGTTTTATAGCTCCGGATATAAATTACGATGATATTGAAATCCTCGTTAATCCTACATCAGAAAGGTTACAATTATTAAAACCTTTTGATTCCTGGACACCGGAAAAGTACAACAAGATGAAACTTTTAATTAAAGCTAAAGGTAAATGCACTACCGATCATATATCTATGGCCGGTCCATGGCTTCGGTTCAGAGGACATCTCGACAACATTTCAAATAATCTACTAATAGGTGGTGTTAACTCATTCAACAACAAAACCAACAATGTTAAGAATCTGCTCACAGGAAACTACGATAAAGTACCTGCTGTAGCCCGTGACTATAAAAAAAGCCATAAATACTCCGTTGTTATTGGGGAAGAAAATTATGGAGAAGGATCATCACGTGAACATGCAGCAATGGAACCTCGTCATCTGAATGTTTTGATGGTTTTGGTGAAATCTTTTGCCCGCATCCACGAAACAAATCTAAAAAAGCAGGGAGTCCTTGCCATAACTTTTGATAACACTGATGATTATGATAAGATTCGGGAAGATGATTCCTTTTCAATCAAAAATATTAAGGATTTTACTCCGGGCAAACAGCTCAAAGTAATTATCACTCACAGTGATGGCTCAGAAGATACTATTATTACAAATCATACTTACAACGAAGTTCAGATCATGTGGTTTAAAGCCGGAAGTGCACTAAATTTTATTCAAATGCAAACCGCCAATTCAGTTTGAGGAATTTCTGATTTAGTTAAATAATTTGATCTAATGGAGATGCAGGAAATTTTATTATTTATTATGAAATTAATTTTTTTAAAAAATGTCTATTTATCAAAATTTAAATTACATTTGCATTCTATTAATTAGATAGAATAAGTAGAATTATGAAATTAAACAAAAAAGTACGGTACGGATTAAGAGCTATGATAGAGATTTGTGAAAATAAATCTTCTACCGGCATTCTGCAGAAAGAAATTTCAGCAGCTCAGAACATTCCACTGAAGTATCTTGATGTAATAATTACAGGTTTAAGAAATGCCGGATTAATCACAAATTATTCAGGTAAAAGTAGTGGATATGTTTTATCCAGAAACCCGGATAAAATTTCGGTTTATGATATATACAGGGCATTTGAACCTGAATTTTGCTTAGTGGATTGTTCAAAGCCTTCAAACGATTGTATTCTAATTAAGAATTGCACCGCAAAAGATTTTTGGGTTGAGATGAATCAGATGATTACAAACAGTATGAAATCTTATACTCTTAATCAATTTGTTTAAATGAAATACAATTCAATATTTATAAATATAAAAATGTAGTACTTATGAAAAAAGTTAATCATGAAAAACTAAAGCAATTTGTAAAAGCCATTTTTCGAAGTATTGATGCTTCAGAAGTTAATGCTGAAATTTGTGCAGATCACCTTGTTACTGCAGAATTAAGAGGTATCCCTTCACATGGGTTAATACGAATCCTCGACTATGTTAGACTTTACAGAGAAGGACGACTTACTCCCAATCCGAAGCTTGAAATTCTTTACGAAACACCCTCTACTGCTACTGTTGATGGCGATAAAGGTTGCGGCTTAGTGGTCGGAAAAGAAGCGATGGAGATTGCTATCGAAAAAGCAAAAACAGCCGGCACAGGCTGGGTAGCTGTTAATAATTCCAATCACTTTGGAATTGCAGGGTATCATGCAATGATGGCTCTTGAGCATGATATGATCGGACTTACTTTTACTAATGCAAATCCTTCAGTTGCTCCTACATTTTCGTTAGAACGATTATTAGGCACAAATCCAATAGCAATGGCTGCACCGGCCAAACTGCAACCTCCGTTTATTGCCGATTTTTCTACTTCGGCAGTTCCCAGAGGAAAAGTCGTAATTGCTATGCGTGCCGATCAGAAAATTCCGTTTGGTTTTATCCAGACTAAAGATGGTAAACCAACCGAAAATCCGAAAGAAGTATTAGATGGAGGTTGTCTGTTACCATTAGGTTCAGATAGGGAACACAGCAGCCATAAAGGTTATTGTTTAGGTGGTATTGTTGATATTCTTTCTGGTGTACTTTCAGGTGCTAATTTTGGCCTTTGGGTGCCTCCAATTGCCAGCTATCAGAATGTTAGAGATGATATGCCCGGTGTAGGTACCGGTCATTTTTTCGGAGCAATGCGTATTGATGCTTTTGGGCCTGCTGATAGGTTTAAAGAGATGATGGACAAATGGATAGAAACTTTTAGAAACTCTAAAACCATTGAAGGAGAGGATAAAGTGATTGTTCCTGGCGACCCGGAAAGAGAACTAACAGAAATTCGCAAAATAGACGGTATTCCTGTTAAGGGTGTAATTCTGGAAGATATATGTGAACTTGCAAAAGAATTGGGTGTTGATCACGAATGTATATTGCACAAAGAAAGCGAGGTTGAAAAAGTTTTAGCTTAAATTTTCTGAAAATTAATAGTCACTATAGTTTAATGTAAAAAACTTGAACATTTATTATCTATGTAAGTGTTAATCAATAAGGAGACTCTATGAATGGGGGAATATTATTTTGCCTTCATTTTTATTGCCTGCGACCTGTTTCCAACAGTTAACCGGCATAAATAAATTCCATTTGTAAAAAGACAGTCTTTTATTGTCCACGTTAGCTCATGCCGGCCTTTATTGAGTTTGGTATTCAGAGGTATATCCAGCAATATACCGGAGATGTCAAATATTGATACATTTACTTGTGCTTTATCTTTAAGTTTAAAACTTATTGTTGTTTCACTAGAAAAAGGATTGGGATAGTTTATTAAACCAAAATCATTCAGTTCAGAAGTAATTTCTGCGATAGAGCTAGTCACTTCCAGTGGACGCTCAAAAACACCATTTCCATGTGAGGCAACCCTCAATTTTTGGTTAGCTGGAGAAATCTTTAAATCCATTGCAAAAACTCCATCACCAAGGCCATCGTTAAACTCTGTCCATGTTTCACCATCATCAAGCGATACATATACACCAAATTCATTTCCATAGTAAATTATTTCAGGGTAGGAGGGATCGTTAACCACTGTCCATCCTGGAATATCAGGCAAGGAAGAACCAATGTCTGTCCATGACTCTCCGCCATCCATAGTCTTGAATAAATGGGAGCTACCAAATCCACCCAGTGTAACAAATACAATATTATCATCGGAAATATCAACATGGATGTCAGTGATAATACGGTCGGGAAGATCACCTTTCATATCCACCCATTCATCACCACCATTTGTTGTTTTAAAAAGCTGCGACATGGAGTTCAAAGGCATGGTTGCAATATATACCACATCAGTACTGGTTGAAGATATCCCTAATGTCAAAGCAGGATTGTTGTTGAATTGGATAGAGGTGTTGGTTGCTGACCAGGCGTAACCTCCATTCAAAGATTTGTAAATGATGCTTCGACCGGCATACATGGTCAGATTATCAACAGGACTCAATACGTACGGTGCAATAAAGTTTGTGTTTGAGCCTGATGTAGGTGGAGCAATATTGGAATAATTATAACCATTGTTGTTTGACCGATTTATATTCAGGTACTGGGTGGAGTTGTAAATGATATCATTGTCGTTCTGGTTAATGGCCGACCATGAACCATCGCCTATCACAACTCGTCGCCAATATTTGTCACCTTCATAAATACAGGAATAATTATCCTGAAGTCCACCCGTAGCAAAGAGAGAATCAGTAAAAGAGTTTGAAAAACCAGGATAAAATTGAGCCGTTTGGTAACCCCAGTTACAGCTGTAAAAAGTTTCACCACCATCATCAGTACGATGAATACCACCGTCGTGTGCAAAATAAACCACATTGGGATTAGTTGGGTGAAATTCAATGTCGTGATGATCTAAATGCAGCCAGTCAGGGTGAAACCAATCACCGATCGATCCTTCATCCAGGTCCAGCGTATATCCACCATTTTGCGACTGGTACATGTGAATACCCCCGCAAAAGAGTTTGTATTCGTCAAAAGGACTTACACCAACATAATGTGAATACCAACCCTGGTAATCCGAATAATTTTCTGTATTCACGACTTCCCATGAATCACCATAATCGCCGGAAACACAGAGCCAGGTTCCACTGCTACCATAGCTTTGTGAATTGCCGATACTTGCATAGATCCTCTCCGGTGATGATTGTGCTATCATGATTCGGGCTTTACCACCAAAAGATGCCGGGCCCCCAGGTCCCATATTCATTAATTCCCAGTTTTCTCCTCCGTCCTGTGTCCGGTAAATTCCGTTGCCGGGGCTGAACATTCCACCACATGCAACAAATACAAGATTAGGATCTTCGGGATTAATTGCGATATCTGTTGCCATAATAACATCATTAACCAACTCCCAGCTATTACCTGAATCCACTGATCTGAATGTACCCTCGGTTGTTGCTACCCAAATGATATTTGGATCAAGCGGATCGAACTTTATCCGTTGTACACCACGCTGTTGGTGATACGACCAATCTAAAACAAGGCCCCAGGTTTCGCCATTATCGCTTGACTTTAAGACTCCAATTCCACTCAATCCGCGGGTTGCCCTGAAACTTATACTGGGATAATATTCTCCATATCCATAGCATTCACCGGTTCCAATAAAAATAACGTTGGAATCCACCGGGGAAACTTCCACAGTTCCAATAGCTAATCCGGGATATCCCAGTGATATTCTTTCCCAAACATCCTCACCAATTCCACCGGTATAGCTACGCCATAATCCACCGCTTGCAGATGCAGCATAAATTGTTTTTGGATTTTGAGGATTGAGACATATGTCAAGGGTACGGCCACCAATATTTTGCGGTCCGATAGCTTTCCATTGAGAATTGAAATGGGTAACTTTTTTCAGGCTTTCTTCAGAATATTTGAAGGCTTTGGTGTAACCGTCATTTGGAATGTCTTCCATGGGGTAAGCCCTTATTGCACTCATCATTGTGAGTGATTTGTACGAGCCGGGAATATGTATTTTGTTTTCGGCCTTATTTAAGTTTTTCGTTTGATGGTCACCTTTGGTAAATACGAAAAATACAAGTGCAGCAAAGATTAAAATGTAAATAACTTTTTTCATTGTCTTGAATTGTCGGATTTCTAAATCTTAAATAATCACTATACCATATGCAATATTTCGCCTTCATATAATGTGCTTATTTCTTGATAATCAGGCTATTAATAAGTTTTGTTTAACGAAATATTTACTCATAGCTTTTTTTCTTCAAAAATATGAAAAACATCCTAAACATACAAATCACATTGGTTGATAGAGGGGCTTAATTATATGCCCCAGGGATATTCGGTTCTTTGAACAAAAAATTCACCGCTTGTATTTATAGGTAAATCAATTTCAAATATTATTTTTTGTTGATTGCCACAATATGGCTCTTCAAAAACAATGTAATATTTTTCTGATTCAATAGCTGAAACATTGATATCAAGGTCAAATAGGCAACAGCAATTGCATCCCTCATTTTCTTCTATTTCTTTTATTCTTATAGTATCATTAATTAGAGTAATTTCACAAAATAGATTTTCCGGGCAACAATTAAAACCAGCATTTATATGCTTAAATGTCAATTTTTTATCCACAGAATTGTAAGAATAGGTTACACAACTTGTGTCTGATCCGTAGTTATCTATTTGTACATTAGATTTTAAATAAAAATCTTTACAGTTGGAGTGATTAATTAATTCACCAATAGGCTCTTTCGTTTTTTCTTTGTTACAACTAATAAAAGGCAACAAAAATATGAGACTAATTCCTAATAATAATATATTGTTTTTCATTTCTATGATAGTATAAAATCCTTTTTTATTAAGGATGCTATTTCTATAAAGAAGGTTGCGTTAATACCTTAAATATTAAAGTTCCAAATTTTCTTTTATTTTTGTAAATGAATATTTAAGCAAATCGCATTATTGCTGCTTGATAATAGATTATTTAACATTTAAACCATTGAAAACATAACATCTGAGCCAAATCTAATAATCAGAAAATTTAAAGAAATGAAATACACCAGACTATTTACAACATTGATTTTATTATTTTTTCTTAATGTATCAATGCTTATGCATGCACAGGTAACTTTCATAATTGACTCAATTCCTGATTATACGCCGGAAGATTCAGAAATATATATTGCCGGCAATTTTAATTCATGGAATCCGGGTAATCCTGATTTCTTGCTTCAAAAAAATGAACAGGATAAATATTCTATTACTCTCGAAGCACAAAGCGAGGGTAGTACTCTCGAATATAAATTTACAAGAGGAAGCTGGGATAATGTAGAAAAGGGGCCGGCAGGAGAAGAAATCCCGAATCGATCTTTTGTATTTGGAAACGGGGACACAGTAGAAATCATAATTTATAACTGGGCTGATTTTGGTGGTGGCAATCATACGGCTACCGATAATGTATATATTCTTTCCGAAAACTTCTTTATACCTCAATTGAACAGAGATCGTCGCATCTGGATTTACCTTCCTCCTGATTATGAAACATCGAAAAAAAATTATCCGGTTATTTACATGCACGATGGGCAAAATCTTTTTGACGAAGCCACCTCTTTTTTAGGAGTGGAGTGGAAAGTTGACGAAACGCTTAACACACTTGCCGAAGAAAATTTTGAGGTACCGATAGTTGTCGGTATTGATAATGGCGGTTCATATAGAATTGACGAATTAACTCCATGGACTAACCCAACTTATGGTGGTGGTCAAGGTGAGCTTTACACCGACTTCATTATTGAAACATTAAAACCTTTTGTTGATGAAAATTATCGAACTCTTACCGATAGAAAAAATACAGCTGTTTGGGGTAGTTCCTTAGGCGGCCTGATCTCTTTTTATGCAGGTTTGAAATATCAGGATATTTTCAGTAAAATTGGTGTATTTTCACCTTCTTTTTGGTTTTCCGACAGTGTATATTTATTTGCTGAAGAAATGGGAAAAAAACATGATATGCGTATTTTTTTTATGGCCGGTGATCAGGAATCAGGTGCAACTGTTCCCGATATGCAATCAATGTACGACACGCTTTTAAATGTTGGTTTTACGGCTAATGAACTAAATATTAATGTAGTTCCAAATGGACAACACAATGAATTTCTTTGGCAACAGCAATTCAGGGAGGCTTATTTATGGCTTTTCGATTCTTTCGCTTATTCTATTGAGGAATTTTATTTCTCTGATGAAATATTCATTTATCCAAATCCTGTTACCAATGTAGTGATCTTTCCGGACGATCTAAAGATAAAGGATATTTCAAAGATTGAAGTTTTCAATAGTAGTGGATGCAAAGTTATTGATATTGATTCTATCAGTAATAGACAAATACATGTTAATCATCTTGCTGATGGATTATATTTTATAAAACTATCAGGTAATTATTACTCATTCCTGGCAAAGTTTATTAAAAAATAAAACAATAACATTCATAAAGGTATAAAACGACTTATAAAAAGGTACTCATAACATTTTTCCGACCTCCGACGGAAATGAACACCGGCCCCTATTTACTTCTAATCATTATTATAAACTTTGTAATTTAAAATAAATCTATATCCTATTGAAATTGCAATTGGTAATAATTCATTCGCAAAAATTGCATTACTGCCTCTTTTAAGCTGAGAAATATATTCATCTGCTTCTGATTTTCTAATTGGTATAAGCAAAGCAATTGAAAAATAACCCCTACTTAATGGCTTTGGTCGAAAATCAAGGCCAATTCCAACAGTAGGTCCATAAAATGTTTTATTTCGTCTATGAGAATTACTTATAATTATTGCAGCATTATATCCATACATTGCTAAAAAATATGGATCAAGATTTGAAGTTGGTTTCTTTTTTATTAGCCTGAATTTAATTCCGGCATTAACTCCTACTGCGTCAAAATTATATCCTACACCTCCAAATATTCCGATATTTCTGGTAGCATAATACAAGAAATTTGCTCCAACACCTCCATAATCAAGCCCTAAACCAAAGCCAATTAAACCTTTATCAATGTGTCTGATGATTTTAGTAGTGTCTTGTGCATGTAAACTAATTGTTGCTATTAATAAATATGCTATTAATAATATGATTTTTTTCATAATTAATGTATTAAATTATAGTTGAATATGATATAGAATCAAGCAATATTGAATTGTTTTCGGACTCATGCCTCAATAATAAATATCCAATATTCTTAATCATTAATTGATTTCTAATTATTTCTTACAAATATAGAAAAATTTTATAATTCCAAAATTAGTTTGATTGTAAGAAATACATTCTCTTTCAAATGAAAATTTTTATACTTTTGCCGTCATTATGAACTACGAATTATCAATATTAATAGTAACAGCCATTTCGATAGGTTTCTTTCATACATTGTTCGGGCCTGATCATTATTTACCTTTTATTGTTATGGCAAAGGCCAGAAAATGGTCAATAATTAAAACAAGCTGGATCACCGTTTTATGTGGTTTAGGCCATGTTGGAAGCTCAATTGTACTGGGTTTACTTGGTGTTGCATTCGGAATTGCTATCGGCAAGATAGAGATATTTGAATCATTCAGAGGAAATCTCGCAGCCTGGTTATTTATTGCTTTTGGTTTCGGATATATGATATATGGAATTAAACGCGTGATAAAAAACAAACCCCATCATCATAAGCACTTTCATGATGACGGTGTTGAGCATAAACATATGCATACCCACACGGATGAACATTCACATGTTCATGCCACCGAAGGTAAAAAAAATCTGACCCCCTGGATTTTGTTCACGATTTTTGTTTTCGGCCCATGCGAACCTTTGATCCCATTGTTGATGTATCCGGCAGCAAAGGAAAGTATAGGCGGAATGATCCTTGTTACCTTGGCCTTTGCTTTAGTAACAATATTAACTATGCTTTCTGTTGTGCTTTTAGCTTCTTTCGGGATTAATTTACTTCCTTTCAGGAAGATTGAAAAATATACTCACGCTATTGCCGGTGCAACGATAATGATCAGTGGATTAGGGATACAGTTTCTTGGATTGTAAATGGGTTTCAAATTAGAAGACAGATTAATTGATTTTGCGAAAAATTGACGATTGCCGGTTGCTACTTACAGCTGCAATATAAAACCACGAAGTGGTTAAACGTGAATAGCCACAGGTGAAACCTGTGGTTAAAAATATGAAAACCATATCAGTAACCCCAACGGGGTTCAATAAATCAAAATAAATCTTCTCATCAAATTCTATCCCATGTTCATTTAACAAACTGATATATTCATCACGGAAACTAAATTTTTTGTGATGCTCCTTCTGTTTTTTAGTATCCCCCAAATATATTTATAAAGTTTTTCCTGATCTGATTCAATCATGGTTGGTTCGTGGTTTTTTGTGGCAAAAACTATCTGATAAAGAATCTGTGTATAAGTACTCATGATTGTAGTTAATATTGAACCCTTTCAGGGTTAGTTTGTTATTACTGTCTTATTACCCTGCACTACGTACAGGGCTATTCATATTAAATCCGCTCTGCGGATTTTGTGAACTTCTTTTAAACTGACACTGTACGAAAATGCAAAAAATTCACGACATAACTAATGAATTATCGATCCTTCTTTGTTTTCATCTAATGTGAAGTTTATGCGTTTCTGTCCTTCCCTGATATAGGTTGACCATGAATCCTAAGTTCTCTGTTTAATCCAATCGTACCATTTATCCATTCCTACGCCTGTTTTTACCGATAATTCAATAATTTCCAAATGATGATTTACTTGCAAGGCATATTCTTTTGCCTTATCAATATCAAAATCGACATAGGGTAGGAGGTCGGTTTTATTAATGATACAAACATCAGATGAAGCAAACATTGCAGGATATTTGATAGGTTTATCTTCACCTTCAGTAACGCTGATTACGACAATCCGTTTTGATTCACCAAGATCAAACATTGAAGGGCATACCAGATTACCGACATTTTCGATCACCAAAACCGAATTGTCTTTTACATCAAGTTCTTTAACTGCCTTGTTAACCATATCGGAATCAAGATGACAACCGCTGCCTGTATTTACCTGAACAACCGGAGCTCCGGCTTCATGAATACGGTTGGCATCGTTCATGGTTTGTTGATCTCCTTCAATCACGAAAAAATTAATTTCCTTACCGAGTTCTTTAATAGAACGTTCCAGAAGGCTTGTTTTTCCTGAACCAGGTGAGCTTACCAGATTTAAAGCAATAATATTTTTGGCTTCAAAATAGCCCCTGTTTCTTTCGGCAAGCAGGTTGTTTTTTTGTAGAATATCCTGTTCGATCAAAATTTCATTACTATGAGAATGATCATGAGTATGACTTTGTGAGTGTGCATGTTGCCTGGAGTGTAAATCATCGTGCTTGTGTTGATTGTCATGAGAATGCTTATGCAAGTGATCATGAGTATGCTCGGTATTGTCATGATTATGAGTGTGAGAATGTGAATGATTATGTTGTTCTGATGATTCTCCGGGTTTTTGAATTCTTACGGTATTGTCTTCACCGCATCCGCATGTTCCGCACATAATATTTTCGTTTTTATTAATTTTTAATTTAAGTACAAAATTACTTAAAAATGTCAATTTGTTGGAAATTGCCTGGAAAAATTTCGGTTAAAATTTCTACGTTTATCAGGCGTTGATAGTCATGGGAGTAACTTTTATCAAAAGTCATAGAATGAATTATTTCAAACATATTGAGAAAAATTAAAATTATTTAGTAATTCCATAAACTATTCATCCTATGATTGTTCATTTCAAAATCTCAGGGATTAGGGATTTATGTAGAGACGTTGCATGCAACGTCTCTACTGCGCAATTAGTCTCTTCACTTTCAGTTCTTTTCCTTGAATAACTTCATTTCTAAAGGAATTACACTTCGGACATGGTGTAAATAGTTCTTCAACATCGAATTCATGATTGCAATCCAGGCATCTCGCCTTTGCATGAATATTATTTATTATAAATTTTGCATTACTTAATACCGAGTTCTTTTTGGCTTCCGCTAAAGCAAAATCAAGAGCTTCTATCACTACTCCGGCCATTGTTCCAATTTCAAGTTCAATTTCGCTTACTGTTGAAGTACCAGCTTTTTTGCTTTCTTCTTCAGCGATTTCAACAATGTTCATTGCGATTGATAATTCGTGCATTATTTTTTCCTTCCTTTTTTAGTCTCTCTAATTTGAAGCGAATCCCAAATTTAGTTTTAGACACAAATTTTACGAATTAATACGAATGTAATTAGTGTAAATTGGTGTAATTCGTGTCTATTCATTTTTTCAAAACGAATTTATAACCTACACAAATTAACAAATCCTCGGTAATTGCTCACCGCTAAGCATATCAATAATTCTCTTTCCACCAATTTCAGTGTTGATCCAACCTTTGCCATGATGTTTATCTGTTATTTCACCAATAATTGCTGCATCTTTTCCAAATTGATTCTTTTTCATTTTAGTCAGGACTTTGTCGGCATCATTTTTACCTACAACCATAATTATTTTACCTTCATTGGCAACATAAAGTGGATCGAAACCAAGCATTTCACAAATTCCTCTGACATTTTCATTAACAAAAACCGAGTCTTCCTCAATTACCAAACCATAGTTTTTGCTTTTCACCAGTTCATATAAAACCGTTGCAATTCCACCGCGGGTGGCATCTCTCATAAATTTAATTTCATCGGAAACATCAAGAGCATCTTTGATTAAATGATTAAGACATGCACAATCAGACTGAATGTTTGATCTTAGGTTTAATTCGTTACGGGCACTTAAAATCGCCATTCCATGATCACCAACCGAGCCGTTAACGATAATTTTATCACCAACCGAAATATTTGCACCGGTACTTATATCAATGTGTTTCTTGTCTAAAAGGCCAATACCTGAAGTGTTTATAAAAACCTTATCGCATTTTCCTTTGTTAACAACTTTAGTGTCGCCTGTTACAATTTCTACTCCTGCTTTTTTGGCTTCAATTGCCATAGTTTCGGAAATTTCTTCCAAAGCATCCAATGAAAAACCTTCTTCAATAATGAATGCAGAACTGATAAACAGGGGAGAGGCCCCTGAAACTGCGAGATCATTAACTGTTCCACAAACGGCTAATTTCCCAATGTTTCCACCCGGAAAAAAAATCGGATCAACAACAAAAGAATCTGTGGTAAAAGCCAGATTAGATTGGTTTAAAGAAATAAGTGCCGAGTCGGTTTGTACAGAAAGTATCGGATTGCTGAAATGTTTTACAAAAACTTTATTGATTAATTCATGAGATAATTTCCCTCCGCTTCCATGTCCGAGAAGTATGGTTTCTTTATTTTTGGTTTTCATTATTTAATTTGTTTCAAGTTTATTGTTTCAAGTTTCAAGTATCTAATATCTTGTATCCAGAATCCAGTTTCCAACTAAACTTTATACCGGTAATATGCATAACATGAGCCTTCGTTAGACACCATACAAGCACCCACAGGATCACCCGGTGTACAAGCTTTACCGAATAATTTGCAATCTTTTGGAGTTTTCAGGCCCATCAATATTTCGCCACAAATACAACCTTTATCTTCTCTTGTTTGCTCTACTTCAACATCAAAAACTTTTTCGGCATCGAAGCGGGCATATTTTTCTCGAATTCCGAGGCCACTTTTTGGTAGAATCCCAAGACCACGCCACCAATCATCACGAAGGTAAAAAATTTCGTCAAGCATTTGTTTGGCTTTCAGATTTCCTTCTGGTTTTACAACTCTTTTATACTCTATTTCTACTTTAAAATCGTTTGTTTCAATTTGTTTTACAAGCATATAAATTGATTGCAATAAATCGACGGGTTCGAAACCGGAAATAACGCAGGCAGCATGATATTTTTCGGCAACATCTTTGTAAATTCCTGATCCCGTAATTGTACTAACATGGCCGGGAGCGATATATCCATCAATTTTAATACCTTCGTTTATAAGAGCACCCATGGCCGGAGGCATTATTTTGTGTGAACTGAAAAGTGAAAAGTTTTCAAGATTTAATTTGTTGGCATTATATATTCCAACTGCACTTGAGGGAGCTGTAGTTTCAAAACCAATCCCAAGAAAAACAACCTTTTTGTCAGGATTATTTTGTGCCATCGTTATAGCATCCAGAACCGAATAAACAATTCTTATGTCAGCACCTTTTGCTTTTTCTTTATTTAATGATGAAGTTGAACCCGGAACACGAATAAGATCCCCGTATGTGGCAATGATAACTTCAGGTAAACGGCTGTATGCAATTGCCTGGTCGATAAATTTTCTACTTGAAACACAAACTGGGCATCCGGGGCCGGATAATAATTTAATGGTTTCGGGTAATAATGACGGAATTCCAAACTTATGGATTGACATGGTGTGCCCACCACAAACTTCCATTAAAGAAATGTTTTTTTTCGAGATTTTTTTAATATTTGCGACTATCTTTTTTACAATTTCTTTATCGCGGTACTCATCTATATACTTCATTATTTAGTTTTTTATAGTGAAAAGTCTAAAGGCTAAATCCATTTCCCATATTTCCTTATTCCCTTTATTTCCCATCACCGTAATTGAATGAATGTTTGAATTTTAATAGTAAGAATGTTTAAGTTAGTTGAGGCTCTGGTAGAAGACTAACTTCTTCCAAACCATTCTCACCAATTTTATAACCTTTTGAATTTCTTCCTGTTTTAACAATGTTTTTTCCCTCGCAAGCACTTATGCCTGTCCATTTACAATTCAGGCAATGTTTTGTTCCGTTTATCTGGACACCCCAACATTCGTCGGGCGATAATTTCGAAGTATTTATTTGTCTCATGTGTTTATATTTTTGTTTTCTGTCACAGTATTTTTCATCATTGATAATTCACAAATCATAGTTTCCCCAAAATATTATTCGCATCAATATCAAGTTTAGAAAAAGCAAACCATTTTTTACCTGCATCTTTTAATGAAGCTCCAAAGTGATAAACTATTTTGTGGTCAATAATTAAAAAACGGTCGTGTATTGTTGTTAGTTTTTTAATTTCAATTTTTTGATATTGTTCATTATATTTTTGTAAATCCTGTTTTACTATTTTATCTGTTGTTTTTGTGTAAATAGTGGTCTTTATATTTTTAGCTCTTTTTGCTAATTGTTTAAAAACAGTATCGTCAATATAATTATCAATAAGAATAATAGATTTTTTTGCAGAGCGAATAATATCGGCAATCAGTGTGTAAGCATCAAAAATTTGTCCGTTGTAAAAAATGCCTTGTTTTGGTGTAATGCTTTTATTTTCCAGAGCTTTAAAAATTTGTTCGAATTTTTCGTCTGACTTTATTTGGTATATTAATTGCTTTTGTTCCATGCTGTCCAAGCGACTAAAAACACTTGCATTCTCAAAAAGGAATTTTCGCATTTCTACAAAAGCATCAATTATCAGTATGCTAACTTTAATTGCGATATCACTTCTGAGAACAGCAGAAAGCATTGAAACACCTTGTTCTGTAAAGACAAAAGGTAATTTCCTTTTTCCACCATGTTCTAAACTTGAAGTCGCAAATTGCGACTTCAAGTTTTTCGACTCGTCCTTTGTGAGCTGAAATCTGAATTTTTCCGGGAATCTATCAATATTTCTTTTTACCTGCTCATTCAGTCTTTTAACTTCTACTTGATACATTTCTGCCAAATCACTGTCGAGCATAACTTGAATGCCACGAATAGTATAAATTCGGTTTTGAATATCGTCTATTGGTATTATTTCATTCATAATTCAATATTCATAATTATACTAAATCCCATTTTTTCAATTCGTCCAAACCTTTTTCGTCTTCAAAATAAACAATTGCTTTATTTTTTGGTTTTAAAATAGCGGTTTATTATCAGATCTTTTGGCACAAAGTCGCAGAACCAACCTTTATTCACCATTTTACTAAATTAAAATTTGGTGGAGAATTTCCTCTTAATGTTACTATCAACATGAATTTTTACTCATTAGACCGGACTCATATTATTCTTTTTCCTTCTTTCCTTTCTTCTTCGTCCATCTGAACATTCAGTTCCTCAAACTCTTTAAAGATTTTCAGGGTTTCCATAGCATCTTCTTCACTTATTTTTTGAAGCGCAAAACCGGTATGCAATAAAACATACTCACCAACGCAAGGGTCATCAATTAGCTGTAAACTTGCATTATACTCAACTCCTCCGACTGAAACAACAGCCATTTCTCCGTCAATCGATTCGATTTTAGCTGGAATACTTAAACACATATTTCTCTCCTTTTAGCTGCAATAGCAAGTTGTCCGAGTGCAATTCCTCCATCGTTGGCAGGAATCTCACAGGGTGTAAAAACTTTAAAACTATTTTTTATTAATAAATTTTCAATTTTTTCAAAAATATAACGATTCTGAAAACTACCTCCCGAAAGCACAACTTTGTTTATGCTGTGTTTTTTTGAGATTTCCAAAACCTGTGCAAAAATAATAGAAATTATTGTATTGTGGAATTTTGCTGAAATTTCTGATTGTGGTTTTAAATTAATAATATCATCAACTACGCCTTTAATTATTTCTTTTACCAGAATTTCTTTACCTGTCTTAAAATCATATTCTTCCGAACAATTCTCATCAATAATAGCTTCAAGACGCATGGGAGCTTCAGCATGAAATGTGGAATGTGTACATAAATCTATCATGGCCGAAATAGAATCAAAAAAGCGTCCTGCACTTGATGTTTCAGGACAATTGATCTTTTTTTCGATAGCTGAAATTAGTAATTCAAGTTTTTCGATTTCAATCTTTTCAAGAAATGGAAGTTTAAAGCTAAGAAAATCCTTTCCATAAAATTTATAAAGGTAGGAAACAGCCATACGCCAGGGTTCTTTTGTGGCTTTATCACCACCAGGCATTGGAATATATTCAAAATGTGAACATCTCTCGAAATCAAGCAAATTGCAAATAAAAAATTCACCACCCCAAACTTTATTATCAGTTCCAAGGCCAACACCATCGAAGGCAACACCAATAACTTTTTCGTCAAGGCCATGCTCAGCCATGCAAGAAGCAATATGTGCATGATGATGTTGTACGGCTATAGTTGTAATGTTAAGCTCGTTTGCATATTTCGATGATAAATAATCGGGGTGAAGATCACAAACAAGTAAAGAAGGATCAATACGAAAAAGTTTTTGGTATTTTTCGATGGTTTCAGAAAAAAACTCTAAAGTTTCCATATTTTTTAGGTCTCCGATATGTTGGCTTAAAAAAGCCTGCTTCCCTTTTCCAAGGCAAAAGCAATTCACAAGCTCGGCACCTGTAGCAAGAATCCCGTCAACATTGAGGTTTAGGTTTATGGGTGCAGGAGCATAACCTCTCGATCTTCTTAAAAGCCGCTCTTTATTATTAAAAACAACAGCAAGGGAATCGTCAGTACGATTGTAAATATCACGATTATAAGTAATAAGTGCATCCGAAATAGGTGATAATTTTTCTAAAGCAGTTTTGTTATCAATTATAATCGGCTCGTCAGAAATATTTCCACTTGTCAGAACAATTACCGGAAGATTCAAAACTTTGAAAAGCAGGTAATGAAATGGCATATATGGCAGCATTGCACCCAAAGTTTTAAACCCGACACTAACACTTTTAGCGAGTTTCTTTTTTTCCTTAAGAATTAATATTGGCCGTTTCCATGAAAGCAATGATTCAATTTCTATAGTATTTGCATTCGTATATTCCTTTAATTCATCAATACCTGCAAACATAACAGCAAAAGGTTTTCCATCCCGGTTTTTAGCTTTTCTTAAACGGCTGACTGCATCTTCGTTTTGAGCATCACATGCAAGATGAAATCCACCCAAACCTTTAATTGCAACTATTTTACCATCTTCAATAAGTTTTGCTGAGATACTTAGAATATCATTAAGATCAGTGAATTTTTTATTTTGGTAATTCAGAGAATAAACCGGCCCGCAATCATTACATGCTACCGGTTGTGCATGAAATCGCCTGTCAAGAACATTTTCGTATTCGGCCTTGCATTTTTTACACATTGGGAACACTTTCATAGTAGTTTTATCGCGATCGTAAGGAAGGTCCCGGATGATTGTAAAACGAGGCCCGCAATTTGTACAGTTTATAAAAGGGTAATCAATGCGATGTGATTGTGTTTCCATGTCTTGCAGGCAATCCTTGCATACGGCAATATCCGGGCTTATTTCTGTAATTTCTTCCGATTTATTTGTGCTTTTAATAATCCTGAAATCTTTATAATTATTTACAGAACAAGTTTTAGAAGTAATTGAATTAATATTTGATGCTTGCGGAGCTTCATTTTCAATTGATTTAAGAAAGCCATTGACATTGTTTTTAAGGCCTTCAATAAAAATTATTACGCCATCGTTTCGGTTTTCAACCGAGCCTTTTAAATCAAATTCCGTTGCAAGCCTGTAAATAAAAGGCCGGAAGCCAACGCCCTGAACTAAACCTTTTATATGTATTTTTAATGCTGCTGAACTCATACTAAAAATTCCAAAAATTGAAATTGATAAAAGGCAGCAAAATTACGTTTTTTTGTGTTCTGATCTATTTTGATGTGCTGTAAAAAAATTTGATCAGTTTATCAATAGATTAAAAAATGAAAAATCAAGGATTTTCCGTTTATAGACCGAACTCAATAATTACATGTTATATTTTCTAACTTCTTACGAAAAACCCAAGTACTTCGAGTAATTGTGGTTTATCGGCGAGGGCAATACATGCTACTAATTTGAAATCGTACATCCATTCGTCGAGGATTTCGAATGCGTCGTCTTTGGCATCGGTGGCTTGTTGGGTTTCGCCGGTTTCGCGTATATAACCGGCCTGGGCTTGTTCGACTTCTGACATGAGGTTGTTGGCCTGGGTTAATACTTCGGGGGTGATTTTCAAGTAGAGCAGGCGTTGTTGCAGAGTTTCGTCGGCGAGAAGGACTGTGTAAAATTTTCTTACCATTTCGATGTATTTTATATACTTAGTTGGTATTCTCCTGTCAATTTCGAGTTGGCTAAGAATTACGGGGTCTTTACGGAATGCAGCTTTTGCTTTTGAACGATGTTTCATATATATTTCGTGCAGGTCGTCAAACTTATTGTCGCGAATTGTTTTACTTGCTTTGGTTTCGTCAACTTCGGTTTCTTTAAAATCGAAAAGGCGGCGTGTTTCGGTTAAAATTTGTTTTCCCTCGTTTATTTTGGCTGCGTCGTATCCATATTCGGCGAGGGTTTCGGCAATTTCAGGATTAGATCGTGAATTTTCAATTGCAATACGGCTTTTTTCTAATTTTTCGGTTTGTGTTGGATTTTTTTTTGACATGATAATTAATTTTTGGTTGGTAAAAAATATGTTTTTCTAAATTTTCATTTTAATATTTGATATTTTCTCAAGATATTTTTGCCGCGAATGCGCTAATAAAAAAAATATTATTCAAAGAGCATTGAATATATTAATACTCTGTTAATAATCCATGAATTAAGAGGCTTGTTTATTAAATGTAGTTTCTCAAAATATTTTTTTTCGTTAGAATTAGATTTCAGAATGTTCATTAAGCATTTCAGACCGTTCATTAAGCATTTTAGCACATTCATATGGCATTTCAGCACGTTCATAAAGTATTTCAGCACGTCATTGAATGTTTTTAGTATGTTCATATAACATTTCAGCTTATTCATAAAGCATTCCAGGCCATTCATGGAGCATTTCAAGCCATAGTTGAAGCATTTTTGTATAATGGATAAAATATTAATCATTGATTGAATATTTTAAAGGAAATGTTTTTAATTTATGTTAATATGTTTAAAATGTAATTTTTGGTTTTTAAGCAAAAAAGTTTTCAAATATACAACAAAACAAAAATGAATGCAAGTGTTTGTTAATTAATCATTAATTTTGTTGAAAACTTTTAAATATTTAATTAAGATTATTTAAATATTTGATAACTTTGTGATATTGTATGGTATAGATTTTTTATTAAGGGGCATTAAGGGCAGCCATCTCTAATAAAAACTTTACTATAACCGTATTTGATTGCCTTGTAATGTGGCATAACCGTTTTTACAAGCGAATATTAAATTTTGAATAACTGATTATAAAGAATGATTGCATTAAAAAAAAACCATGAAAATAATCTCCCACTAATAAGAAGGCAGAAAAAATCTGTGTATTAATCTGTGGAAAAAAAAATAAACACAGATAACACCTATTACATTTTCACAGATTAACACAAAAAAATTACTGTAAATTAGCATCCCGATAGCTATCGGGAGCGGATAACAAAAACAAAACCATGAAAAACACAATACAAAATACAAGCCCCCATCTCTCAAAATTTATAATTCTTTTTTCCTTTCTCCTCATAGCGTTTACGGTTGGGGATGGTAGGAGTGATTATCATGTACCCAATAATCCTGAATCCATATTTTCATGTGATATTGATTTGGATGGAGATATTGATATACAAACCGGACATTCCTACTCATCTCAAACCCAATGGGGAGGGGGGGCATTTCTAATGAATGATGGGTTAGGATACTATAGTTTATATGATTCAATATTTTTTGAACATGGATATCCAGATGTCAATGGGGATTATTTCGATGAAAATAACTATATTGATATTTTCAGTCGTTCAGTTACGACTAATCCATATACAATAAATATTTCAATTATTTATAACTATGGTGAATCCCATTTTGATAGCATTAAAGAGTTTTTCATATATCCTGACCCGCCCGTACCATTTATTACAAGCGGCGATGTTAATGGAGATGGATTTAACGATATGCTATTTGCACATAATAATGATTTTCTGTGGGGAATAATTTACAATGATGGAACAGGAAATTTTTCCGCACCCGAATATTTTGATCTTGACTACCCGCCTCTTGATATTGCATGTGCAGATTTGAATGATGACGGCAGAAGTGATGTAATAATAGCCGGTTCATATATCGAAGTATATTTTAGTACGGAAACAGGTTTTGAACAATCAACATTGGGTTATTTGTTGCCATGGTCATTAGGCGGCCATACTCTTTTAATTTCCGATTTTGATAATGATTATGATAAAGATGTTATTTTTTATGCTACTCATTATAACAATCATGGTGCGGTATATATGTATGAAAACCTCGGGCATAATGAATTCTACGAACATCCGTATTTCGAGTTTACTCCCTTTTGCAGCTATGCTCAAATAGCAGACCTTAATAATGATTCATTACCGGATATGGTTTTTAATGATTCTGATTATTTAGGTTTACATATCTATTATAATAAAGGAGAATTTCAACTTGAATTTAACCAGTTTATTTCGATAGATTATTCTGCTCCAAGAGGCTTGAGTCTAAATGATTTTGACAATAATGGTTTTAACGACATTGCAACATTTAACGCAAATCTAAATCCCGACTATTTTCTTAAGGTATTATTCAATGATGGTAATGGTAACTTTGTTGAATATCCGGTTGGTATTATTGAAGCTCCAAACCCACGCTTCCAAACTCCAAACTTACATTGCTATCCAAATCCATTTACTGATAAAACAACAATTTCTATAAATTTAAACAAAAACGAAAAAATAAAATTAGAAATATATGATATACAAGGAAAATTAATCAGAACATTTATTGATAACAAACCCCAGGCCGGAGTTTATAAAATAATATGGAATGGAGATGATCTTAACGGAAAGCCTGCCTGCCAATGGGATGGCACTGACGAGGCAGGCAGGGAGGTACAAGCAGGGATTTACTTCGCTTGTATATCAGCAAATGAAAAAGTTATTCAAAGTATTAAAATAATTAAAAAATAAACCGCCAAAACCGCAAAACAACGCAAAAATTTTGCGTTAATCAGCGTACTTAGCGGTTAAAATAAACATGATAAAATTAGTGAAAATTAGCATAATTAGCGTAATTAGTGGATAACAAAAACAAAACCATGAAAAACAAAATGTGCTTCGCTGCATGATTTTGAAGGAAATAAAAATAATGATTAATTTTAATTAAACTGATTGTTAAAATAATTTTATGAATAATCAAGATAACATTTTCATCAGATCATCAGGTTTAAAGGGTTTGCTAATAAAATTATCCATACCTTCAGCAATCAATTTCTCTCGCTCCCCTTTGAGTGCCATAGCAGTCATAGCAATTATTTGAATACGTTTCTGAGATTTATTTGTTTTTTCAAATGCCCTGATTTTATGAGTTGCTTCAATACCGTCCATTACCGGCATAAGAACATCCATTAAAATCAGATCATAATTATTCTTCTTGAATTTTTCAAAAGCAATTTTACCGTTTTCCGCCAGGTCAACATTATGGCCAAGTTTTTTCAGGTTAAACAGCGCTACTTTCTGATTGATCAGGTTATCTTCAACAAGAAGGATATTTAAAATATTTTTCGTTTTATATTCCTTTTCAATTTTTTCTTCAATATCTTTTGGTGTAATTTCACTTCTTTCAAACTCGGCTGTGAACCAAAATGTTGAACCAATTCCTTCTAAGCTCTCAACACCTATTTCACCATGCATCATTTTAGAAAGATTCTTGGATATGGCAAGTCCTAATCCCGTCCCGCCATATTTTCTTGATGTTGAACTTTTTGTTTGTGAAAACACTTTAAAGAGTCGACTTTTTCCTTCTTCAGAAATTCCAATACCGGTATCAATTACTTTGAAAATTAGTCTTATTTTGTTATGACTATTACTGTTTTTTTCATTATTTATCTGAAGCATATTAACTTTTAGAGAAATACTTCCTTCATGAGTGAACTTGATTGCATTATTGATGAGGTTGATAATAATCTGTTTAAGACGAAGAGGATCACCTTTAACAAATTTTGGAACTGAAGGGTGAATTTCAGTGATCAGATCTAATCTCTTTTCTTTTACCTTCAGACTCAATAACTTTATGATGTCATCAATTTCTTTATAAATATTAAATGTAATATTTTCAAGGTCAACCTGGTCAGATTCGATCTTTGAAAAATCTAAAATATCATTGATGATTGAAAGAAGATTATTTCCTGAAATATTAATAATTTCAATAAACTCTTCTTGTTCCTTTGTAAGTTTTGTATGTTTCAGGATATCAACCATACCGATAATCCCATTAAGCGGAGTACGAATCTCGTGTGACATACTTGCAAGGAAAAGCGATTTTGTGTGAGTTGCCGTTTCAGCTTTATTTTTTGCAATTTTCAATTCGGCATTCATTCGTTCAAGCTCCTTTTTTTGGATGTACATATCGAGAAATACTTTTGCTTTGCCTCTTAATATCTCCGGTACTATCGGCTTGGAAATAAAATCATAAGCTCCTGATTCTATGCCTTTAATTACATAAAAATCATCTTTGTAAATAGCTGATACAAAAATAATCGGTAAATATTTTGTACGTTCTTCCTGACGCATTAGCTCCACAGTTTCATATCCGTCCATTTCCGGCATTTGAATATCGATGATTGCAAGTGCAAAATCGTGAAGTAAAGCATTGACCAAGGCCTCGTTCCCGGAAAAAGCTCTTACAAATTTAACATTAAAGTCATTTAAAAGCTTTTCAAGCGCAATAAGATTTTCTACTTTATCGTCAACTATTAGTATTTTTGGTTTATCGGTCATATAATTCTATTTCTTTTTTTTGTGCTCACAAAATGATTTTATTAAGACTGCCTTGAGTTGCGCAGGGCTAAACGGTTTGCTTATGTATGCGTCCATTCCCTCTGACAAGAATCTCTCACGGTCTCCTTTCAAAGCGTTTGCCGTCATTGCAATTATTGGAATTCCTTTTTTTATTATTTGATCATTTTGTATTTTTTTTATCAATCGGGTTGATTCAATTCCATCCATTACCGGCATCATAATATCCATAAGAACGATGTCGTACAGATTTTTTTTGAACAGTTCAACTGCTTCTTTTCCATTGTTGGCCAGATCAACCTTATGTCCTAAATTGTTGAGATTTACAATTGCCACACGCTGATTAATTTTGTTATCTTCAGCAAGAAGTATTTTAAGTTTTCTTTTTGTAACTATTTCTTCCTCATTACATGTTTTACTTTCTTCTTCTTCTATTTTCTCTCCAATATTAAAAACTGCCGTAAACCAAAATGTAGAACCCTTTCCCTGCTCACTGATTACACCGATGTCTCCTTTCATTAAATTTGCAAGGTTTTTAGAAATTGATAAACCAAGTCCCGTACCGCCATGTTTCCTTGAAATTGAGGCATCGGTTTGTGAAAATTCCTTGAAGAGTTTTGTTTTTCCTTGTTCTGAAATACCAATTCCTGTATCAACAACACTAAACTTCAATTCAATGCTTTCGCCAACATGTGTAAGTGTGTTAACTTCAAGTTTAATACTTCCTTCTTCGGTAAATTTTATTGCGTTATTAATAAGATTAATAAAAATTTGTTTTAGTCTAAGAGGATCGCCTACTACGAAGACCGGAACTTCGGGATTAATCTTAATATCTAATTTAAGATTTTTTTCCTGTGCTTTATGTTTTAAGAGTTTATAAATATCATGGATTTTATTATGTAAATTGAAATTTATCTCTTCGAGTTGAACCTGTCCTGATTCGATTTTTGAAAAATCAAGAATATCATTAATAATACTTATCAGACTTGTACCGGAAAAACTTATTATGTCAACATATTCAATTTGTTTCTTGCTAAGAGGTGTTTTTTTAAGTATTTCAGTCATACCGATAATTCCATTGAGCGGAGTTCGAATTTCGTGCGACATATTAGCTAAAAATATAGATTTGTGTTTATCAGCTGTAAGAGCTTTAGCCTTTGCCTCCTCGGCAATAATGTTAGCTTTTTTTCTTTCTGCAATTTCCAGCTTCAGCTTTTTATTAATTTTTTTCAACTCGAGTGTTCGTTTCTCCACAAGATCTTCAAGGTGAGTTTTATGATTATAAAGATCAAGGAATACTTTTACTTTTCCCTGAAGAATAACCGGAACAATTGGCTTTGGAATAAAATCTACCGCTCCGGTTTCAATTCCTTTTTCGATATGAAAATCTTCGGTATAAATAGCCGAAACAAATATAACAGGTAATAATCTGGTTTTTTCTTCCTGTCGCATTAGTTCAACGGTTTCGTAGCCATCCATCTCAGGCATTTGTATATCGACAATAGCCAGTGCAAAATCATTCATCAACGTCATAACAAGTGCTTCGTTACCGGATGTAGCTCTGAAAAAATTGACATCGAAAACATTAAGTACTTTTTCGAGTGCAATCAGATTTTCAATTTTATCGTCAACAATAAGTATTTTAGGATGTTCTTTCATCTTTGTTTTATTATTTATATAACCAAACACGCATTAGAGAAAGTAATTTTTCTATATTAACAGGTTTAGCCATATAATCGTTTGCACCAACTTCAATACATTTTTCTCTGTCATCTTTCATAGCTTTAGCAGTAAGGGCAATAATGGGTAATTTTTCAAACTTTTTTTGATCACGAATTTTTTTAATTGCATTATAACCATCCATAACCGGCATCATAATATCCATAAGAACGAGGTCTACTTCAGAATTTTTTTCGAGTATTTCGAGTGCCATTTGTCCGTTAACAGCTTTTGTTACATTAAATCCTTTTCCAATAAGTACTTTTGATAATGCAAAAACATTTCGCATATCGTCATCAACGAGGAGAATTTTTTTATTATGGAACAAATTTTCTTTATCATGTAAATTTGAAATAATTTTTTGCTTATCTTTAGGCAGATTATCAACTACACGGTGAAGGAAAAGGGCAGTTTCATCCAGGAGTCTTTCAGCAGATTTAACACCTTTAATTATTATAGTATTTGTATAATTCTGAAGTTCATCATTTTCTTCTTTTGTAAGTTCCATGCCGGTGTAAACAATAATTGGCGGAATTTCGGTATGTTCGTCAGCTTCAAGCTTTTTCAAAACATCAAAGCCACTCATATCAGGAAGGCCAAGGTCAAGAACCATGCAGTCAAATGTATTCTTCCTTAAGGCTTCTATTGCTTCCTGACCGGTTTTAACTTCTGATATTTTAACATCGACTTCTCCAATGACAACTTTAATACTTTTCCTCATGTTGTCGTTGTCTTCCACAAGAAGTAGATTTTTCATTTTTCGGTCGATAAAGCCCTCAATTTTATTGAAAGCTTCCATGATATCTTCAGATTTTACAGGTTTAGTAAGGTAACCGATAGCGCCTTTCTTAAACACACTAAGAGTTTCTTCAATGGCCGACATCATGTGAACTGCAATATGACGTGTTTTTGGGTTTTCTTTAAGTTTATCAAGAACCGACAATCCATCAATTCCGGGAAGTTTAATGTCGAGAATAATTGCATCAGGCATATATTTTTCAGCCAAAATCAAGCCATCTTCACCCATGGTAGTTGCAATACATTTAAAACCTTTTTTATGTGCTTGTTTACGCAGGATTTTTGCAAATTCCGGATCGTCCTCAATAATCAGAATAACTTTATCATTTTTCTTAATACTATTTCTGTCATCATCAATTGCTTCAACTTTTTGAGTTGGGGGCTTAATTATTGAAGGTTGTACAATGTTCTCCGAATGTTTCCGTACATGTCTCTTAACAGGTTTTTGAGTTGCAATAAAGCTTTCTTCATCTTCTTTCTCAGCTTCAGATTCTGTCTTTTTAAGATCTAAAGGAATGTACAATGTAAATGTTGAACCTTTTCCGGGTTCACTTCGAAGCATTATCTCACCTCTAAGTAATTTGGCAAGTTCCCTTGAAATTGATAATCCAAGTCCGGTGCCACCGTATTTTCTTGAAGTACCGCCATCAACTTGTTGGAATGCTTCAAAAATAGCAAGTTGTTTGTCTTTTGGAATTCCAACTCCGGTATCCATAACTGATATGGCTAGTGTTTCATCAGCGTTTAGTCCGCTACGTGAAAGATCAACTCCCGGGTTTGGAAGATGAATATGACAATTAATTTCCCCATCATCAGTGAATTTTATGGCATTCGACATGAGATTTTTGATTATTTGCTCTAACCTTTGAATATCAGTAACCACACTTTTGGGGACATTAGTGTCAATGTTTACATTCATTAACAGTTGTTTCTGATTTGTGATTGGCTTAAACTGATGGAGAATGTTTTCTTTTATTGTCTGAATTTTTATTTTTTCTAAGTTGAGATGCATTTTGCCGGACTCAATTTTAGAAAGATCGAGTATTTCATTTATTAGGTTTAGAAGATCATTACCGCTTTTATAAATTATTTCAGATGATTCAATTTGATCATCCGATAGATTTTTATTTTTGTTATCAGCCAGGTCTCTTGAAAGTATCAGAAGACTGTTTAGAGGTGTTCTAAGTTCATGAGACATATTTGCCAAAAATTCTGATTTATATTTACTTGAAATCTCAAGCTCTTTTGCTTTTTGTTCAATATTATCGCGGGCAACTTCAAGTTCCAGGTTTTTATCAGATATTTTCTTTTTCTGAAATTCAAGCGACTTGGTTTTTTCTTCCAACTCTTCATTGGTCACTTGTAGTTCTTCCTGCTGGGTTTTAAGATCCTCTTCTGATTTTTTCAGAGCTTTGGTCTGTTCCTCAAGTTCCTCATTAGCAACTTTAAGTTCTTCCTGTTGAACCTGTAGCTCTTCATTACTTATTTTAAGTTCTTCCTGCTGTGTCTGCAACTCTTCATTCGTGTTCTTGAGTTCTTCTTGCTGGATTTGAAGTTTTTCAGCCTGATCTGATGTTATTTGTAGCATGTTTTGCAATTCAGTTCGGGTAGCCGATGAATTAATACCAATCCCAATACTTTCTATAATCAAGCGTAAAAAATCAAGTTGAAACTCATCAAAATTCTTTATGGATCCAATTTCAATGACTCCCACTAATTTTTTTTCAAAAACAATCGGGATAACTACAATATTTTGAGGGACTGTTTCTCCAAGCCCTGATTTAATCCGGATATAATCATCAGGAACTTCTGAGATAGAAATCAGCTCTTTTTCAAAAGCGGCCTGACCAACCAATCCTTCTCCAAATTTTACTTTATAATTATCACCTTTTCTGGAAGAGAAAGCGTAGCTGGCAGTGAGTTTCAATTCTGTCATTTCCTTATCAACCAAATAAATAGCTCCAATTTGAGCATCAAGATATTTAACAATGAAATTAATAATATTTCTGGAGATAGTAACAACATCAAGATCACCTCTCATTTTTTCATTTAGCCGGGATGTGCCATCTTTTACCCAATTCGCTTTTTTATTTTCTATTGATGAGGTTTCTAATTTATCCTTCATCAAATTAACGGATTTTCCAAGTTGATCTTTGTCACTTCTGATGGGAACGGATTTACTATAATCTCCAACTGCAATTGCTTCACTTACTTCAGATATTGCCCTGAATGTGTTAATTACTTCTCTAAAGCTATTATTCATCTCACCCATTTCATTATTTGAAATTTTGATGTTTTCGTAGGATAAATCTCCTTTACTCACCCGTTTTGCCCAATTTGTCAACTTTAATATTGGAGATACCATTTTTTGGGTAATGATTAATGCTATAATAATTACAATAATAATCATTGCCAGTGTTAAAAGTATAATATGAAGTGTCATCATTCCGGATACAGGATCTGCTTCTGATGCATTAATCTCAGTAATCAGTGCCCAATCCAGTTCAAGATCTTTTAAAGTTTCTAAATTTGAATAATGTCCTATAACAATATCTCCTTTGAAATTTTGATATGGGTCATTTGAATTTTCTTTCTCGTTTATCCAATTTTCTGTTGAACTACTCGCAATTTTTTTATTAAGTACAACGGAGTTATCTTCAAAACGGGGTGATGATCGCATTAAATTATCTTTACCAATAAAATAAACAATTCCTGTTTTTCCCATACCGGATGGATCTTTTATTATTTCATTCAGTTTACTTAATGGCAATGGTATAGCTATCACACCAATAAGCTTTTCGTTTTTGAATACTCCATTTAGAATAAAATTAACTAATTCCCTATCAGGGCCATATTCAACAAGGTCAGTAATAATTGGTTTGTGGCTTTCAACTGCCCGATTAAAAGAATTACTAAAATCAATTTGAGCATACTTGCCTTTTAACAAATTCGTTCCCAGAACATCATCTTCTTTTACGTTATATAATACATTGCCTTTTAAGTCTAAAAATAACAGATCACTATATCCATTATGTTCAATGAAAGATTCATGAGTCTTCTTTTGATCCTTTGAAAGACTTTTCCATTTTTCACTATCTGTAATTTCGTGTAAATCTGAATTATTAGAAGCAAGTTTGTGTTGCAGTTCAGAAAACAAAATAATGTTATCAGCTTTTAAAGATTCAACTAAAATATCATTTTGAATAGTCCTGAAAAAGTCGTTCAAAATTATTGTCCTAAGTGAAGTTAGTGTTGTAATTGAATTTTTCTTTACTTTATTCATTCCAATATATCCGTCAATTCCAATTATTATGCTTAAAATAGCACTGGGCACAATTGAGAATAATAACAAGATTATAATAATTAATCTACCAAGTCCTTTTCGAAAGGAAACCCGATTATTCTTCCTGTTTGGTTTAATATTATTGTCTTCTGTATTCATAATTAATTAAGATAATATGGTTATTGCGTTTATTTTTTTGTTGATTTTTTTATATACTTATAAATGCTTTTCTATTTAATATCATATTGCATGTAAAAATAGTAATAAACAAAACACAAATCAAATATATAATTTTTTTTAAAAAAGAAAGCCATTTTAAGAGATAAAATAATTTTTTACAAGATTAAAGAGAGGAATAGATATAACTTATCAGGTAAGACCGGATAAGTTTATATAATAATAGTAATGACATATAGCAAATTACATTAGTATTAAAAAAAGAGGAGGATTAAAAACTTTTAAAATTGATTTTACTTAAATAATTTCTTCAAATAGAAAAGAGGATTTATTATATTTATAAAAACATTATAATTTTCTATGAATCCCATAACCATCTGAGATTTGATTTTTGGATTTCTATTGATAATTTTAAGTCCAAAATTCAATAATACCTGGTTAGCGAGAATCATTTTGAGAAAATAGTATTTTCTTAATTCTTTTCTTATTTTTTTATCAATTTCACAATCGTAATTTCTATTAAATTCCGCATCAAATCTCTTCATTTCAAAACCTTTGATTATATGAACAGCTGCTATTCTTCCGCTACGTATTGCATTAGCAACACCTTCTCCCGAAAACGGGTTTACTAATGAAGCGGAATCTCCCAATAATAGAAAACGTTCTCCGGATATTTTCTTTTTCTTCAAACCGGAAACAATTAATGAGCCACCTTTTATTTTGCCGACCTGTTTTGCATTATTAAACCTTCGTGCTATTGTTGGATGCTCATTGATGATGGAGTAAAATTCATTTTTAAGATTTATTCTTTTACTTACTTTTTTTTTCAAAGATATTCCCAATCCAATATTAGCATGACCATTAGGTAAAGGAAATATCCAAAAATACCCAGGTAATAAATTTTTTATGAAATGAAATTCAATGAGATTATCGGGATGTAAGTCAGTGACATTTTCGTAATACTGCGTTAAGGCAACGATTGTATTTATTTTTTTTCTTTTGTAATTATTATTTAAATTTTTTGAGATAACTGAATTTGTTCCATCCGCTCCAACAAGCAAATCTCCTTCAAAAAGAGAATCATCTGATTCTACAATGGCTTTTGCTGATAGAAAACTTAACTTGTTAACATTACAGTTTTCAAAAGTTTCTATGTTTTTATAACATTTCAACTGATTGAATAAGAAATTATCGAAGTCAGCCCTTTTACATGTATAAGCATTTTTGTTGGTTTTTGAGTTTTTTATTAAAATATCAACAACACTTTTATCAGGAGAAAAAATCCGCATTCCGGATGAAGGCAATTTATTTTCAAATTTGTAAAAATCATTGCTTAGTTTTTCTGAAATCCAGGCAAGTTGGTTGGCTACATCAACTGACAAGCCGTCGCCACAAATTTTATCTCTTGGAAATTTTTCCTTTTCAAGAACAGCTATTTTCAGGCCTGAACCGGCTAAACTTAATGCGCAGGAGCAACCTGCCGGACCTGCTCCGACAATAATAACATCATATTTATAATTATTTTTATTCATGATGTGTACATTTCTTTAATAGCACACGAAAATATTATGTTATTTATTTTTAGCATGAGGGAAGGGTAAAATAAAAAAGTGTTCCATTATTACAATCAACACCAACCTTACCACCTAATTTTTCGATTATACGACGGACAATGGACAAACCTAGTCCATGACCTTCAGTCTTAACCTGTTCGAGGCGTTCAAATTTTTTGAACAATAGTTTTTGATTTTTTTCAGAAATTCCGGGGCCATTGTCACGCACCCAAAACCGAATCATTCCCTCTGGTACTTTTTCAGATTTTTCGGTATCGGAACCAATTTCTATGTACGATGGTTCGCCACCATATTTGATAGCATTACTCAAATAATTTGTCCAAACTTCTTCAATCCAGGGTGCATAACCAACAGCAAGCGGCCATGACTCGGGAAGTATAATTTCTGATCCACTACTTTCTATCATCACTGACAAGCGGGTTAATGATTCGTTAAGAATATTATTCATATATAAAACATCAACGCTAATTTCTTCTGTTCTAACGCTTGCCAAAAGAAGTAAGCTATTGATTATCTCTTGCATTTTGTTGCTGCTTTTATGAATTGTCCTGATTTGTTTCAGAATATTATCTTTTGAAAACTCAGAGAAATCGTCAATTAAAAGATCCGAAAAACCAATTATCACTCCAAGTGGATTTTTTAGGTCGTGTGCAACCGTATGTGAAAAGGCATCTAATTCTTCGTTACGTTCCTGAAGCTGTTGGGCATGCTGTTTTAGAGCTTTTTCTACTTTTTTACGTTTAATTATATCAAGCTTCAGTTCTGTATTCATTCGCTCGATCTCTTTATTTTGAGTGTAAATATCAAGAAAAACTTTCACTTTACCTTTTAATATTTCCGGAACAATAGGTTTCGAAATAAAATCAAAAGCGCCAGTTTCAATACCTTTAATTACATGAAAGTCATCTTTGTAAATAGCCGAGACAAATATAACCGGTAACATTTTGGTCTTTTCCTCCTGCCGCATTAACTCAATGGTTTCATATCCATCCATTTCAGGCATTTGAATATCGACAATAGCCAGAGCAAAATCGTACATTAAGGTTTTGATTAGAGCATCGTTTCCTGAATAGGATCTGACATATTCAACATCGAACACATTAAGTAATTTTTCGAGTGCAATCAGGTTTTCAACTTTGTCGTCAACAATCAGTATTTTAGGCTTTTCCATCATTTCGACAAATGTGTTTATTTCAATTCGGTTTAATTGTAAATTAATTCAACTTTATTTCCGTATAAGGAAGTGTAAAATAGAAAAGGCTACCATTTTGATTTTCAAAACCAACCTCTCCACCAAGTTTTTCGATAATACGACGGACAATCGACAAACCCAATCCATGTCCTTCGGTTTTTAACTGGTCAAGACGTTCAAATTTTTCAAATAACCGCTTTTGATTTTCGGATGAAATCCCCGGTCCATTATCACGAATCCAAAAACGCGCCATTCCTTCTGATACATTTTTTGTTTTTGGATTATCTGTACCAATCTCAATTAAAGGTGGTTTGCCGCCATATTTAATGGCATTGCTTATGTAATTAACCCAGACTTCTTCAATCCATGGCGCATATCCAAAGGCTTCCGGCCAAATTTTTGGTAATATTATTTCTGTTTTGTTCTTCTTTATTATTGGTTCTAATCGTTTTATTGTTTCCTCAATAATATTGCCCATGCTTAATTTTTGGGTGCGGACTTCTGATTTTTTTATATTAGCAAAAAGTAGTAAGCTACTGATAATTTGTTGAGTTTTTTGGCTATCACTAATTATTATTGTCAGATACTTTAATATTTCATCTTTCGAGAGTTCAGTATAATTTTCAAATAAAAGTTCAGCAAAACCCATTATTATTCCAAGAGGGCTTTTTAGGTCGTGGGCAACCGTGTAGGAAAAGGCATCCAGTTCTTCGTTGCTTTCTTTAAGTTGTTGGTTAGCTTTTTTTCTTTCTGCTATTTCCAGTTTCAGTTTTTTATTTATTTTATTTAGTTCAATTGTTCGTTTCTTTACAAGATCTTCGAGATGAGTTTTGTGACTATAAAGATCAAGAAATACTTTTACTTTTCCTCGAAGAATAACAGGCATAATGGGCTTTGGAATAAAATCAACTGCTCCGGTTTCGATACCTTTTACGATATGAAAATCCTCGGTATAAATAGCAGATACAAATATAACCGGCAATAATTTGGTTTTTTCTTCCTGCCGCATTAGTTCGACGGTTTCAAAACCATCCATTTCGGGCATTTGAATATCGACAATAGCCAGTGCAAAATCGTGTATCAATGTCTTAACAAGTGCATCATTACCAGATTCGGACCTGAGAAAATCAACATCGAAAACATTAAGTACTTTTTCGAGTGCAATCAGATTTTCAGGTTTATCATCAACAATCAGTATTTTAGGTCTTTCCATTTTGATACTTGTTTTTATTCATTTCTCTCTCCTTTAATTGCGTTTTATTTTACAACACTTCAGTAAAATCGGCAGCAAGATTTTTTGCAAAATAACGGCATTTTTTATTAAGATATTTTCCAATTATTACCTATTAGGTTATCTTTTTTTAATACTAGGAAGAGTGAAATGAAAAAGACTTCCACTATCGCTTTCAACACCAACCTCTCCACCTAGTTTTTCGATGATACGGTGCACGATTGACAATCCAAGTCCGTGTCCCTCTGTTTTCACTTGATCAAGACGTTCGAATTTTTTAAATAATCGTTTTTGATTTTCAGCAGAAATACCCGGCCCATTATCACGTAACCAAAAACGCACCATTCCTTCAGGTATGTTTTTTCCGTTGCCACTATCGGTTCCAATTTCTAAAACTGGTGGTGTGCCCCCATATTTAATGGCATTACTAATATAGTTTATCCATACTTCTTCAATCCAGGGAGTATAACCTATAACTACAGGCCAAACTTCGGGTAATATTATTTCTGCATTACTGCTCTTTATTATTGGTTTTAAACGCTTTATTGTTTCATCAACAATATTGCCCATGTTTAATTTACTAAGGCGGATATCAGATTTTCTTAGATTGGCAAAAAGTAGTAAACTATTGATAATTTGTTGAGTTTTCTTACTGTCGTCAATTATTATTTTCAAGTAATTAAGTTTCTCATCTTTAGAAAGTTCAGAGTAATTTTCAAATAAAAGTTCAGCAAAACCCATTATTATTCCCATAGGATTTTTTAAATCATGAGCAACCGTATGTGAAAAGGCATCCAGTTCTTCGTTTCGTTCCTGAAGCTGGATGGTATATTGATGCAGGGCCAGTTCAGCATTTTTTCGTTTGCTTATGTCTTTTAATGCAGTTACACGTACAGTCCTTCCTTTATAATGCATCATCTTTGCCTGTATTTCGCATGGAAATGTTGTACCATCTTTGCATAAAGCTGTAACTTCGTATGGTTCCTCAAACTCTGACAGCATATTATTCATCACTGTTTTACGGTCCTCAGGAATAATCCATTCAGTACCATATCTACCAACAGCTTCGGATAATGTATATCCGAACATTTTTTCGGCAGCAGAATTTTGTTCTATACAAACACCTTTTTCGGATAAAAAGATAGCTTCAAATGCAGCCTCAGATAAACCGTGATAACGTTCCGCTGCTTCTTTAATTTCTTCCTCCAGCTTCTTGCGTTCGGTGATATCCCTACTAACACCAATTACTGCTTTGACTTTTCCTGTTTTGTCTAATAGCGGGTTTAATCTCGTATTAATAAATATTTTGGAGTGTCCTATTTGTAATATTGAATCTTTTACCAATTGTTGAGACGTATCAATAACATTTTGCAAACTTTTTTCATATATTTCTGCAATTTGAGGTGGAAATAAATCAGAGACTTTTTTACCAATAATATTTTCTGATTTTCTATTAATAAATGCTTTGGCAGCTTTGTTCAGTGCAATAACTCTAAGTTCAGGATCAATCTGAAAAACAAAATCAGACATATTTTCTACTAATACCCTGAATTTTTCTTCGCTTTGTGACAAGGCTATTTCTGCTTGCTTACGTTTTGTGATATCAGCAAATATTCCATAAGCTCCTTTGTGTCTTCCTTTTTTATCAATTATTGGAGAAGCATTTACATAAAGAATGCGTGAATCTCCATCTTTTCTGATAATATTTATTTCATATCTGCTTGATTTACCAGTTTTCCTAATATTTGTTTGTTCAAGAATACGTTGAAATTCTTTTTCTGTTGTAAGTTCTTTTAAATTCTTTTTTAATATTTCATCTTTGGTATAACCGAAAATTCGGGCAGCAGCATTATTTATTAATATAAAGTTTTCATTTTCATCTACAGTTGCTATTCCCTCATTCATTTGTTCAACAAGGTTACGATACTTTTCTTCACTTTTCTGCAAAGCTATTTCGGCTTGTTTTCGTTTTGTAATATCGCGTGCTATTCCAATAAGGCCAACCAAATTCCCTTGTTTATTGTAATGAGGAACTTTGATTGCTTCAAACCAGTATTCCGTACCATTTCCATTCGTCATATGTTTCGTTATCAAATTTGGCTTACCTGTTCGAAACACTTCACGGTCGGCTTCGATAATTTTCTTTGCTTCCGCTTTATTCGGCATCAATTCGAGATCAGTCTTTCCAATAACCTCCTCATGAGTCATACCAAACGACTTTAATTTTTCGCTATTTGCAATTACATACCGGCTTTCAAGGTCTTTATAGAATATTGAGTCATGAGCTGATTCTACAATCACCTTGTATTTTTTTATCTCAGTCTCAATTTCTTTGTTTTCATAATCGGTAATGCGATTTCGAAGTTCTTTTATCTCATTTATTAGCTCTTTTCTTGTTAATTTTTCCATGTAACATTATTCTTTTCCCTCCTTATTGTTAGAATTCAGGAGTTTAATTTTATTATATGCTTTTTCACACGTGTAAGAACTATGATCAATTAAAATATTCTCAAATTACCACTGTTATTCCATTAAATATTTTATCAAATTTACAATGTTTTCTTATATTTTATAATAAATATTAAAAAAATAATTTTTCCGGACCTGGTTAAATAATTTGTTTTTACCTTTAAAACCATAAATATTGATATTTAAGAATTTGTTTTTGGTTTGTGTTCACGTATTTTATTGTCTTACTTGAATGTTATTGAGGTATTAAAGTATTAATAATTGGCTTTTTTGATAGAATTTCAATTTCTTTTCCCAATATTATAATAATCTTCCAATTCCGGTTTGGTAGTAATAACATTTAATAAAGGCCTGAATTCATTGCGTATGATTCTCCATTTATCAGGATGTTTATTCAATAAATATAAAATTTTTTTTCTATGTTTTTTTAGTGCATCCGAAATGGCCGGAGCAGTAATAGGGGAGGGGATACACTTTCCGACATTAGAGCTTGTTAGTCTAAAGTTTTTTGATTTAACCTCTTGCGATGCCTTTTCAAGCTTATCTAACAGTAAAATTGTTTTAGTATATTTGTCTTCTATAGCTAATTTCTTTTCAATAGGTTTTGTTTTTTTTACATCATAATCAAAAAACCTAATATCCCACTCGTTAATTTCAAGAATCTCGTTATCGTTATCGAAATTAGTGTTTTCAATACAATTGATGGCTTTTTCGATAATAGATTTTAAATTATTTATATCGCCAATATAATTACCGATTTTTGTTAATGCCTTTTCTGAAAGCTTGTATTCTTTATTTCTTTTTGAAGAAAGCTCATTAACATATGATTTACACAAATTCCCCAAACTTTCACCAAATCTTTTTTTAATTATTTTTAGATCCTCTTTAATTAAATTATTGTCCTGAATAATTGATTTTGTGTTCTCAACAAGCAATTGTAATATTTCCAAATCTTGCCGGTTTGTCTCAATTATTGCATTAATGTTATTGAGTAATAAATATCCTATGATGTTTTTATTTTTAACACTTAAAGATTTATTGCTATTGCTAACCTCGAAATTTCCGGCATTATCATTAAAATAAAAAAATAAAAGATCATAATTCCTGTCATATTCATTGTAAAAACGTAATAGTAAAACAACATTTTCTAATTCGTCAAAAATTTCCATTTTTACTTTATTGACATCTTTTGTTTCAAATGGAAGTTCTCCTTTTTTGTACCAGTTAACCGGTTCTTTTTGAAGCCTTAAGTTTATTATTGAGTTTCTCCTGCCATCAATTAAAAAATCCTTAATCTTTGAATCCGATGAATTTCTTCTCAATGACTTTGCATAAATATCTTCAAGCTTGTGATCATAATAAATGGCAACAACCTTTTCAATTCCAGGAATTAGTAAGCCTGATATTTTTAAAATATTAACTAATTGCTGGTCGATAAATGAAAAATGTTCAGCCATATTTTTTATAAAAAATTTAAGGGTTTAAAAATATGATA
>CAYWXI010000014.1:0-98019 GCA_964462015.1 uncultured Bacteroidales bacterium
AATATTGACTTAGTAATGTGTATTATTCTTATCCATCACCTCAAAATAAATTTTAACCTGTCTTTTGCTATTTACAACATCTCTATTAATTATCATATCGTTTCAAGTATTAGCTGATGCCTTGCAATTGATAATTGACAGCATCAGCTATGGGATGTCGAGCATCAATTGTGGCATGTAAGGCATCAATTATGACATGTTATGCATCAACTGTGGAATGTAAGGCATCAGTTATGACATGTGATGCATCAACTATGGGATGTAATGCATCTAATAGGACATGTTATGAATCAACTGTGGAATGTAAGGCATCAATTATGATATGTTGAGCATCAGCTATGCAATGTTAGGCATCAATTGATGAAAGAGGCCTGCTATGCATAACAAACCATACAGACCTTATCTATCTCTCCCTGATAGAATCAATGTTATCTGATCTTTCTGTGAGATTATTTAGTTTCATAATTAAAGGCCTGACCGTTACCGGTCAGGCCTTGCTTTTTATTGAATCACAATTTTCTTAACCTGGCTAAAATCTTTTCCACTAAAGCTTATAAAATAAACTCCCGCAGCTAATTCGTTCAGATCAAGTTTTTCTGTTATAATGTTTTTTGTCCCTTCAACTTCAAAGAAGCGATATTCGTTTCCATGAACATCAAATACTTTTATTTGAACTTTTCCACTCACTCCTTCGATTGAGATATTAAATATTCCTTCTGAAGGATTTGGGAAGATTGAAATAGATTCCTCAACTTTTTCAATTCTTTCTTTTGTAATATTTACAATACTATATTTGCCGTCTCCTTCAGGATAAACATCCGAAACATAAGCATCGTAAATTGCTTCCATAGTAAAACCGGTAGAAACAAGTTTATTTTCAGACCAGACTTTAAACGAAATCGGCTTGCCTTCTTCATAGCCTTGTCCGTTTGTTAAGGTGCTAAAAACAGGGAGTTCATTTTCAAAATCTTCTGTTGAATTTATTTTCATAGCTCCTACTAAAATATCACCATCATAAGCGGCTACTTCATCACCAACTTCCAGGCCTTGAACATAAATTGAATAAACCGGATCGGCGGGATTTCCTCCTTCAAATATTAAATTAGCCGCTACCAAATTCTTAACTTCTTGTCCTAACAATTCATTAGGCCGGCCATTCTCCAAAATAGACAAATTATTAAATATCGAATTATCCTGAAGGCAACGCACCGAAAAACCTAGGAGCTTACTGTTGTCGCTTCTGTATATCTCATCATAGTCATAGTAGAGTATCCCGTACCAGGCGTCCGAACTATTGAACACGCTCGAGGACCAAAAGATGGCGTTGATGGTTAGATCGTGGAAATTACCATTGTCATGACGGAAACCGCCAGGAAGAGCCTCATAATTATATAGCCCCGAGCCATTACCGCCGAGATGCCAACCACTTACCGATTTAAGATTTAAACCTGCATCATAACCTCGCCATCCTGAATTATTCCAAATAGGGTCGCCAACAGGATATTGGCTGTCAACAGTGCCTTCAAGTATTTTCCATTCATGGTTGGTGGGTAAATGCCATCCTATGGGGCAAATACCTTGCACGGCTGTATCTGTAACATATTCCATCATTTCATCCCATTGGAATAAGCCACCGTAAATTTCGCAGTTTGCAGGATCGTTATCGTAGCAGTATTTTTCAATTACTCCATTGTTTGTCATTTCTACAGTTCCGTTTATCATTTCACCAATATTAAGGTTCTCAGCCATCCAGCATTGATCGCCTATTTGTACGGTTTCGTAAGTTTGTTCGTCGCGGGGATCGGTAAACGGATCGCCGCAGGTAAATGATGAAGAGCCGGGATAAATCAAAATATCATCGGCGTACATTTTAACAAGATAGCCTTGGCCGGGCTGGCAATCACCTATACCATTAACCCATATAGGGCCTATTTTGCGTAATGTCTGTCCCTGGGAATTTCTAATAAAATCAAGATCGTCTCCAATAATGGTTTCAAATGCTATCAAAGCATCCATTGGATTTTCGGGGAAATAGCTTATAAACTGAAATCCTGTTTCAACCGGGATCGGTGTAGCAGGATCAACTATATCTCCTTCGATTGTAAAGGAATCAGCGGCAAACATTTTAACGAGATAACCTTCGTCAACTATCCAATCTCCTATGCCGTTTACCCAAATGGGGCCGATTTTGCGTAATGACTGTCCAAGTGAATTTCTTACAAAATCAAGATTATCATTTAATATTTCTTCAATTACTACAAGCATATCAGGATCTTCTGATATTAGCCGTGAGGATATAAATTGAAATCCAAATTGAAGATCATAGTTTTGTATGCCTGTGTTTCCGGTAGGAGTAGCACATAAAACATTTGAAATTGCCGACTCTTGCCCGCCAGTAAATATTTGAGTAATATAATAGCAATATTCTTGCCCTCCAATTAAATCAGTATCGGTATAAGTATTTCCTTCTACTTCTCCGGCTACAAGTGAGCCATCTTCATAATAAATATTAAAAACAGGTTGATATCCTAAAAAAGTAATCTCTGCCATGCTGTATGGTGCATTACCCTCAGGAAAAACATCGCCTGTATAAGCACTACCGTAAGGATCGGAGAATGTATAATTAAAAACTCCTGATTCAATACCTTCACTTTCATCCCAGGCAATGAAAGTAAAACTATTTCCGGGTGAATAACCCTGTCCAATGAATAAGGAATTAAATGCAAGAAACGCATTTTCGAGCTGATTATCAGGTGTACAAATTTGAGATAAGGTAAAAACACCAACCATTAGTTCGCCATCAAAAATTGCAATTTCATCTCCTGCTTCCATATCTGAACCATCGAATGTTGCACCACCAATGTATATTGTCCAAATATCGCCTGAAGGATCACCACCATTTCCGAAATCGAAATGTCCTGTTTCGTTATCATCAACAATTGATTCCCATTCAAGTGTATTTTCTTCTATTCCGGGGGTAACAGATATTAGATTCGGGGCTTTGGGTTCAAGAAAGAAATCAACTATTGTAGTTTCGTTTCCGATAACTTCAATATTATTAATAGTTGATGAGTAGTAAAGAAATAATGATGCCGTTAAACTATATGTATCGGGGGTAATGTTTTCAAAAAGATATTCCCCAAATTCATTAGTTGAAACCATATCCCCTGTTTCTTCAATTTTAACACTTACTCCTTCTAATGGATTGCTATTAACATCATAAACAATACCCTCTATATTACCTACGGCTAATGTAACATCACATAAAATGTTTGATCCAACAGATTCTGATCCATTTTCAAAAATTTGGGTTACATAATAACAATATTCTTCACCTCCTATTAAATCAGTATCTGTAAAAGTATTTCCTTCTACCTCTGAAGCAACTAAAGTACCATCTTCGTAATAAATATTAAAAGCAGGGAGATAACCAGCTGTGAATGTGAATTCTGCTATACTATAAGGTTCGCCATTAGGGAATACATCACCAACATAAGCATTACCATATGGATATTGGTTATTGAAAACGTATTCAAAACTTGTTGATTCTATACCTTCGCTCTGATCCCATGCTTTCAGGGTGAAAGAATTTCCGGCTGTATATCCGGGTCCGTCGAATAATAATGCAAAAGCGTTTAGTGGATTTTCGAATTGATTGACAGGTGTGCAAATCTGGGATAAAGTAAAAACACCAACCATTAAATCGCCGTCAAAAATTGCAATTTCATCGCCCGCTTCCATATCTGCTCCATTAAATGTTGCACTTCCTATATAAATTGCCCATATACTTCCGGTCGGATCACCTCCATTTCCAAAATCGAAATGTCCTGTTTTATTCTTATCAGGGATAGCTTCCCATTCAAGTGTCATTTCTTCTATTCCGGGTGTAAGACTAATAAGTGTCGGGGCTTTGGGTTCAAGGAAGAAATCAACAATTGTTGTTTCATTTTCAAAAACTTCAACACTATAAATAGTAGCCGTATAGTGGCTAAAATGTGAAGCTGTAAGACTATATGTGCCTGTAGAAACATCTTCAAAGAAGTATTCACCCATTTCGTTTGTAATTACCTCTTCCGCTGTTTCCTCAATGATCACACTTGCTCCTTCAATTGGATTGTTATCAATATCACATACAACTCCGGAAATATTTCCTATTGAATAAGGAATTGCACATAAAATATTTGATGGAAGCGATTCCATACCATTCTCAAGGATTTGAGTAATGTAATAACAATATTCAACACCTGCTATTAGCTCTGTGTCGGTAAAAGTATTTCCTTCTACATCGGCAGCAACCAATGTTCCATCTTCATAATAAATATTAAAACTTGGTACGTAGCCATAAAAAGTAAAATCAGCCATACTGTAAGGAAAATCACCTTCCGGAAATGTATCACCTGTCCATGCATCTCCATAAGGATTACTGAAAATATAGTCAAAGCTAATTGACTCTTTTTGTTCGCTTTCGTCCCATGCAACAATTGTAAAAGGATTTCCCGGTTGATATCCGTTCCCACTAAAAAGAACATTAAATGCAATCAAATCATTATCAAACTGATTTTCGGGAGTACATACCTGATCTAAATTGAAAATTCCTACAAGCAGGTCTCCATCAAAAATACCTATTTCATCACCCGGCTCCATATCTGATCCATTGAATGTAGCACTACTAATATAAATTGACCATAAAGCATGACCGGGGTCACCTCCTACGAAATCAAAATGATTTGTTTTATTTTTATCAGGAATTGCTTCCCATTCAAGGCTTACTTCTTTATAGCCTGGTGTTGCACTCGTAAGTATTGGTGCTGGTTCGTTAAAAGAAAAATCACTACTTACTATACTATAAGGTTCGCCATCAGGGAATACATCTCCTACATAAGCATCTCCGTAAGGATCGTAAAAGGTACAATTAAATTCACCAAATTCCATATTTTCGCTTTGATCCCACGCTTTCATTGTAAACGTGTTTCCAACAGTATATCCCGGCTCACCAAATAATAAGGAATATGCATTAAGAACGTTGTCGAATTGATTATCCGGTGTACAAATTTGTGTTAATGTGATAACACCCACAATTAAATCACCGTCGAAAATAGCAATTTCGTCGCCAGGCACCATATTTTGTCCATCAATTGTGGCTCCACCTATATAAATAGCCCAGATACTTCCTGTAGGATCACCGGATACATTCCAGTGTGAACCTGAACTTTCAACTGTTAAAGTTACCGGAATATTGGCAATACTATTTTCAGGGTCATTACTAAAAACAACTATGTCAGCACCATGAGTACCAGCCTCAACACCTGTAGCATCAAAATTAACATTTACATCTTGGGTTTCAGTGGGAGCAACAATACCTGTTGTTGGATTAACACTTAACCATTGAGTAATTGGTTCGCCTGTTAAATTAGCTCTGATATTCCAATTAAATGGAAGGTCAGGATTTGAAGAAAGGTGCTCCCAACTATCACCGATTTTTAACCAGTCACCGTTTGGATTGTTTGGGCCTGCATCACAACCGGGAATAAAGATATCTGTTGTTTGTTGTGTGTATGAATATCCAACCCAAAAGTCTTCACCTGTAATTGTCAAAGGTTCATCAAGTTCAATATAATCCCAACTTGAGGCGGCTGGAGAAAATTCTTGTTCAACTAAAAGAGAACCTGGTGAAATAGCAGTACCCATTCCATATATTTTCAGCTTAAAGTTTTCACCAAGATCGTTAATATAAACAAAAACTGAAGTTAGTTCCATTCCTGTATGAGGCCCAGTCATTGATGTTGGGAACATTGCGGCAACTTCTGCGTCAACAGGAGCGCTTGCCCATCCAATAGCAGAACTGTTATCACCATCATAATTTAATGTTACTTCATCATCAGTAGCAGCAGGGCTTTGAGAATTACCTGTTGGAGTTGCTGAAGGTGATAAACCGAGGATATGGTTATTTGTTGGTGTTACATTTGGAGTAATAGGAGTACGGTCACTATTAAGATCATAAATTACAGCTATTTCATAATCAAGATCGGTTGCTCCAATATTTCCAACTGTTAATGTTTGAGTTGCAGTTTCACCTTGTTCTAAGGTTTGTTCAAACATAATTGGATCTAAAGTGATAATCGGATCGGTTTGGAAAGCAGTTTGAAGATATTCTACATCGTCAAAATAATATTTTGGTAAATCAAATCCTTCAAATCCTGCAAAGAAGTTGATGCCACCCAATTGGTTAGCACCCTGAGCTCCTTGAGCTTGCAAACTCCATTGCCAATCTTTGTAGAATACTCCATCAATATAGAGTTCAGCATGATCATTATCAAGATCAATTTTATGTTCAAGGTAAATCCATGTGTCATGTGAATAAGTATAATCTTCAAGTGTTTCACCTGCGATTAAGAATTTACAGGTTCTATCGGTATGGAAATACATTTCAAAGGCCCATTCAACTCCGGGAGCTTCCATGTGTTGGAAGTTATAATAGCCGCAATAGCCATCAGGAATATACAAATAGAAGTTTACGTCAAATGCACCTGAAACTTTATCTCCGAGTAACATTAATAAATCAGTTGCACCACCGGTTTCATCAACGAGAACAGATTTTGAACCACTCATTGCGACATCTTCGCTGATCATGCCGTCTTCGCCACCACCGACGTTTCCACTCCAGGTATCCCACCAATCAGGATTTTGTTCGGCTATATAACCGCCTGTTGTATATGATTCAAAATCATCTTCGTAAAGAACGTTTTGTGGTCCTGCTGCTCCGGTAACTACCAGGTCATCAATCATAAAAACAAATGCGTCATAAGAAACACATTGAATTGCAATATAAACATCTTCACCTGCATAAGCACTGAGGTCGTAAGTGTATTCAGTCCATGCGACAGGTGTTGAAATTGGAGTTCCTCCTGAAATAACTGTAAAGTCATCCGGAGCATTTGATTCTGTAGAAACTGCTACATTAAATTTTTCGAGGCCATATTGATCGGTATATGATTTTGCCCAGAAAGTGAATGATGCACCATCCTCTAAAGTTAATTGAGGAGAAATGAACCAATCATCATTCCCATCACCTCCAGTAGGTACTGAAGCCATACAAGCACCAAACTTTTCGCCTGAATGAGGTTGAATTTCAGGATCATCAGTCATTGGCGGGATTGTATTTGTCGGATCGAATACTATATATGCCATTTCGGCATATTGGTTCGGGAAATCAATTCCTGGAAAACCATATGTAGCAAGACCATCAATATCATTTGTTGTCCAGGGATCAAAATCAAAAGTGAATTCAACTTCATCTTCAAAATCAATTTCTGTGCTTGTTGCCATCGGGCTTTGTGCTAAATCAGAAGCTTTTGTTATTGTTTGGTATTGTACGTCTTTTGCTACACCTTTGCATTTTTGTGCATTTTGCGCAAAAATAACTCCTGAAGTAAATAACACTGTCAGAAGTACTAAAAAGAATTTGTTAGGATTTTTCATAATTTCTTAATTTAATTTATGTTAATACTTATATCGTTAATATCTATTTAATACTATGTTACGCTTATGAGGAAATGAGTTAAATAAGTAAACTGGGTAGAATTTTGCAATCTATTCTGTTTTTAACATTTTCACATTTAGTTTCTTATTCCCTACTTTATACATAGGGTTGTTAAAATCCTATTATTTTTATTGTAATAAAAGTTCAAATCTAATACATTTTAGTTAAAAATATACTTTTTATGTTATTTTTTTTTGTAAATGATTTTGTTTTTAATGCAATTTTAATGGCAACATTACTTTTTGATCCTCTAAGTGTCTTACTCTAAAATAGTTTGACGCATAAATTAAGTTATTATGGAACAAAATTCTTCCAATTTAAGTGACAACATGGAAGGTTTTCATGTTGAAAAGATTGATTATACAAAACATGAAACCAGCTTTAGGCGTTGGCTTGTTTCCTAGATCGACTTGGAAACCATTTTTTCTGCTCAGAAACCATTTCTTGTGCTCGGAAATCATTTTTTCATTTCCATTTATTCTTTCAATATTTCAAAGAACCACTTCTGATTTTTGAGTAAAAATTCCGGCAAATACATCCGAAATTTTTATCCTTTTTCAGTGCTTTCTACCTATTAATACCAAAAATTGATTTTTGTTAGCAAAGGTTTTTTAGATATGTTCAAAAAAAGAGGTGTAAACATCAGTGTAACTGAGAGAAAAAAAATTTCATTTTTTTTTACATGTTGGAATTTTCGATGAATTTTTTAATAAAAAACAGTGAAAAAGGAGTGAGATTTAATTGTGTTTTTTTGTATTGAATGATTTAATGCGATAATGATTGAATGATAAAATATAATATATTAATCCTGATATTATAACAATACGAAGCGAAACAAATCCGTATGGATAGCAATTCTTATAAACTCTTTACGATTTAATGAGTTGAATCAACGGAATCTTTTCTGTGAATCCACTATTTTGCCGATTTCTGATTAATTCATATTTTTGTTGATTCATAAACTTCATTTGTTAAAAACATGAATTCACCAAAAAGATCATACTTTCCTGCCTGGAGAGAAAAAATTTTTCAAATAATTTTTAAGGCTGATACAAAAACCGGAAAAACTTTTGATATCATACTTTTATTTTCAATTATTCTAAGTGTTATCGCAGTTATATTAGATAGTGTTGAGGTAATCAGAATAAAATATGGAAAAGCTATAATTTTTGCCGAATGGCTTTTTACGGTTTTGTTTACAATTGAATATGTTTTTCGGATTATTTCAGTAAAAAGAATTCCAAAATATATTTTCAGTTTCTATGGAATTATTGATCTCCTGGCTGTTTTGCCTAGCTATCTTAGTTTGCTGTTCATTGGAACACAATATTTTCTTGTGATCAGAATACTTCGTTTATTAAGAGTTTTCAGGATTTTGAAATTAGATCGTTATGTAGGAGCTTCAGGATACCTAAAATCTTCATTGAAAGCAAGCAGGCATAAAATTATCGTATTCTTTGGGTTTCTTTTTACAATTGTTGTTATAATGGGTTCACTTATGTATTTGATAGAAGGGCCTGAAAATGGTTTCACAAATATTCCAAAAAGCATTTACTGGGCCATAGTAACCTTAACGACTGTTGGTTATGGAGATATTACACCAAATACGGTTTTAGGGCAAGCCTTATCCTCAATAATTATGATACTTGGTTACACAATTATTGCAGTCCCTACAGGTATAATTTCAGTTGAAATAAGCCGTGCCAGAGATAAATCAAAAAAAATAAAAGTTTGCAAAAACTGTGTTAACAGAGATATTGATAAGGATGCAAAATATTGTAAAATTTGCGGGGAGAGGGTTTAATTAAAGAGCGTTCAATATTATTAATCTTTGCGTAACTTCGGGATTTCTTTGTGGTTCTTTGTTACATAGCTATTACGCCAAGAAAACTCCATTTTTTGAATTATTGCAGATTTATTAAAACATTTATATATTTGCATATTAATAAACCATAATTTATTTATTATGAAAACAAGACTCTACTTTCTAATTATTGCACTGCTTATATTTCATAGTGCAATCTTTTCTCAATCCCACACCTGGACCGGTAACGGCGGGAATAATAACTGGTTTAACTATGAAAATTGGGACTCCGGTTCTGTTCCTTCAATGGAAAGTGATGTTTTTATTCCAAGCGGTTATACGGTTGAAATTAGCACAGAAGCTGCTACTGCAAATTCGATTAGCATTGATGGTATTTCTACCTTGATTATTGGGAATAATTTAAATCTTTCGGATCAAATATCTATTTCTATGAATAGTGATATTAACTGGTTAGAAGGGATTATTTCCGGGGGTATAATTGAAAACAATGGCTTGATTAATATAGAAAGCCTTGAGTATAAAAAATTAATTGACCTTACTCTGGAAAACAATAGTGAAATCTATATCAACTATTCGAGTGAAATCAAACTTTCGGGGGGCTGTGTGATTAATAACACTGAAATGGGAACCATTGAAATATTGAGTAATGGTGGACTTGCACAGGAGGATTCCGGAAATACAGTGAACAATGAAGGTAGCATCAGGAAATTAGTTGATGAAAACGGAAGCTTTGGTGTTTTCTTTATGCTCTTTGATATGAATAATGCAGGAATTCTTGAGGTAGAAGAAAATCAACAATTTCTGTTTTTAGGTTCCAATATTACTTTAAATAATATGGAAACAGGGGTGTTAAAAGGCTTTGGTGCTTTTGACATTACTTCAAACTTTATGAATGTTGGTACTATTGCTCCAGGGAGTGAGGATTCAACAGGAACACTGGAAATTACAAATTTTCTGAACTTGTCGCCCCAGGCTAGACTTGAATTTGATATTGCAGGTATAATGGATGGTGAATTTGATGTTATTGACGTTGCCGGTTTTCCAAACCTTGAGGGGGATATTGTTGTGAACCTTGCATTTGCACCCTCACCTGGCGATGAATTCCCGGTACTTGTTGCCAGTGAAATCATGTCGTGTGATTTCCCGGAGCTTATTACAGCGCAATTTGAAGGCTACAATTATACTTTCGAAATTATTTGCAACAGTACAAGCCTCGTTTTGAAAGTAGTAGAAAGTATTTCCCAGCAAATAGATTTAAATCCGGGCTATCAATTTATTTCATCAAACCGTTTGTTTGAAAATCCCGATATGCTTGAAGTATTAGAAAATAATATTAATGATAATCTTGATTATGTCAGGAACTCACAAGGCCAGATGTTACAAAAGATAGGTGAAAATTGGATTAATGGCATAGGTGACTGGATAAGTACAGAAGGTTATCTGTTTAAAATGAGTGAGCCAGATATTTTAGTAATTGACGGAGCAACAGTTGATCCACAAACTCCAATAAATTTGAATACGGGTTATCAGTTTATCAGTTTTTTACCAAATGAATCAATGAATGCACAGGAAGCTTTTGAAAGCATTTTAAATGATGATCTTGATTTTATAAGAAATTCAGAAGGAAGTGTTTTACGCAAGATAGGACCGAACTGGGTTAATGGAATTGGTGAATGTTATACGGGAGAAGGTTTCTTGATAAAGATGAATGGGGAGGGAGTGTTAATTTATCCAATGGAGCTTTGGCGTAAGTAATAAAAACGTTGAGGCGCAAAGACGCAGAACTTTAAAGTAGTTGGTTTATCCTTAGGTTTCACCTACCCAATCCTACCTTGAAAATACATTTATTTTATCATCTTTCACGCATATTGCTCCATTAAAATTAAAGAATTCTTCAATTGGCCAACGTTTTGGATATTTTCCACCTAACAACACATCTGCCGGCTCATTAGAGGATGTCAAAAGTATTTGTTATTATATTGTGCTTCAACTTCTACTTTATTTACAATATTTAATAAATCTATCGTAGCTTTGGTCGTTTTAACCATCAGACTTCCATTACCAAAACCTATTGGTTGATCAGATCCTATATTTACTGCAAAAACTGTTTTAACAGAGATATTGATAAGGATGCAAAATATTGTAAAATTTGCGGGGAGAGGGTTTAATCATTCCACCTTACAATTATTTATTATATATTTGAAAAGAAATTATTAACCATATTAATTTTCCTGAAATGAAAAAAATACGAATTGTTTATTGGAAATACATTCTAATATTGTTGATGTTAACTTTTGTGAATTGTAATAAAAAGATTTCAATTGATTCTGATTCAAAACTAATTAATTCCTTAAAAAACGGATTATCCTTTGCCATGTCGCAGCCGGATAAATGGCACGACCCACATGGTTTGGTTATGATTGGATACTTTAAACCATTTATTTACAGATACTATGATAAAAAAACCTATATAGAATGGTTTGAGAAAGTGTCTGATTCAATATGTATCAGTTCCGATTCTCTTGGTGTTGGTATTGATGCACTTGATTATCCCGACTATCCTGCCAATCCATCCTGTCTCGGATTTCCCGAAGGGCATGAAACCGCTGTTGCATTGATAGGTATGAATAATGCAAACATCACTAAATTAAAAGGATATTCAATCGAAGAATTTACGAATTGGTTAAAATATTATCCTGACAATGATCAATACAGCATAGGGATCAGGATACAAGCCTTGATGTATGGTGGAGTTTCAATTGATGATTCATGGGAAACTGCTACCGGACAAACTGTTTCATTGAAGATTTTAATTGATAATGCAATAACAAAGTGGAGAGAAGAAAAACTTAAAGAGAATTTGGGCCCGGGCGGTATTCCTTCAGACATGCTGCTTCATTTAGCACCTTCTTTAATTGTTTTTAAAAATAAATATGCAGAAGAATTTTTTTCGTACAAATACGACGAAATTCTTAATGAAGTTTTTGGCTTTTACGAATCAATAATGATAAATAATAAGTACTGGGGCTTTAAAGGCGAAACCTTTGCAACTGCGCATATTTTAGAACATTATGCTATGGATAAAAGATTGCCTAAAAGTTTAAACGGCCTAATTTACATGATTGACTATCAAGGTAGAGATGGTAAATTTGATTTAAGTAATAATAATTTTTTTGGTGCGCAAGTCCATGGTTTAAAAGGTTTATATGCCTGCGTTAGGAGTTTTAATTTTAATTATTAAAATAAACCGGAGACTTAGTAAAACCTATCTTAATTGTTTTTTCAGCAACAAAGAATTTAATTTAATCAACTCTTTCAGGAATATTATCCCTCATGTTTATTCTCCATTTTTCTCCGTAAACAGACTCATATTCAATAATAAAATCCAGACTATCATTATGCATTAAATTATATAATTCTATGGAGCTTTTTAAACTATTCCCCTCTATAAGCTCCACAATTTCAATAGTTTCTTTCTCAGCAATCAATTGTCCTTTATTTATATTTGAAGTATAAAAATTAACACTATCTTTTCTCTTAGTCGTGATTTTACCTAAATAGAAGGCTAAATCTTTTTCTTGAATTCTTCCTTTAATACTGATCTTAGCAAAATTTACAATTGCAGGTCCTACACCTTTATTTGAAAGTACAAATTTATAATTTGTTGAATAATTATAATAATTCGCAAACTGTAAATAAGGATAAACGGACATATGCTGTTGTTTTCTCATTATACTTGTCTGATATGCAAACATAGCAAAAGTACCTATGCTAACAAGTATTGCAGAAATACTTAATATTTTTTCACTGCTCCAGAATCTTCTTTTATTTTTAAATTTTGACATGCTTTAACGATTTAACAAAATTACTATATTTATGCCAGGTTTGTTCAATTCTATTTTGAATCATTTTTAAACAGTAATTATTTACATAATTCTATAAAGCAAATGTATTTAAAATATTAGAAACAATCAATATCAATATAAAGCAATTGAAATTCATTTTGTTATCACGGTATAATTGCTAACATAATTTTTATTACAAGGCATTGATTAAATATTAACTCAATAATTTTCCCCAAATCATTTTGTTTTAATCTTAATTTCATAAAGTTCCCTGGATTCATTTAAATTATCTAAGTCTATTTTGTATAGAATTTCTTTATCTTTATTATCAAAAGCTAAGTCATTATTTGAATCCTCACTTAATGTAACTAAAACAATGTTTTTAGATCGCAAATATTTGTACCCTTTTAAAGAGTAATTCTTCGGTGAAATTTGTGTGAGCTCTAACTTTTGAACATCATACATAAATAAATATAATGGATCGTTATGATTTAACCTCCTATTTGAATCAAAGTCATCATTCCTTGCGGAAATTAATAAATATTTTTCATTTATTAACCGTATTGGTTTTATATCTTTACGATAATAGTAATATGAATTATTCGAAAGAGGTGCTATAATTTGAATACTATCATTGAATATTAAACTTATTTATCATCAGATGGATTATATAATAAAATATTTCTATACCAATTATAACTCGAAATTTTTACTCCATTTACTTTGGCATTCGTTTCCCATTGAATTGGGATTAGAATATAGTCGGTACTATCAATTTCTAAAATTTCATTGATAGACATTTTATAAAACTTTGATTCTTGTCCGGTACTTGATAGAAATGTGAACAGTAAGGTTAAAACAATTATAATTCTCATGTCTTTTTTTTAGTTTATTTTCTTATCTAATAATTACGTCATTTTTATCTCATTATTCTCTATAACCGAATAATTCATAATTTTATAAGGCAAATATATTTAAAATATTAGAAATATCTAAAAACAAAAAACCCCACTTTTCAGCAGGGTTTTTAGTATTTATTTTAGGCACTCTTCCCGAAAGCTTTCAGGATTAGTTCACTCTAAGTATTTCTTATTTCGATTTATCAGGATAATCAGGAATCGGGGCTATTTCTTTAGGATAATTCTTCAATTGTTCAAGAATTACTTCTATTGCTTTATTTAATTGTTCGTCTTCGCCTGCATATTCTTTTGCGGGGTCGTTTTCAATATAAATATCCGGTTCAACTCCGTGTCCTTCAATAATAAATTTAGTTCCGTCCGAATCGTAATGTGCAAACTCAGGTCTCATTAACGAGCCACCGTCAATAATTGGCAATGAACCCCTGATGCCAACTACACCACCCCAGGTTCGTGTTCCTATTAATGTTCCTATTTTAAGTTTTTTAAACTGATAAGGGAATAAATCGCCATCGGAAGCGGAATAACAGTTAATTAAACATACTTTCGGGCCAACGATCATAGCTCCGGGACTGATTGATTGTGATGTGTTTCTAGCTACCTTCATCATTGCAAGTTCACGATTTAACCTTTCAATAATCATAGGTGAAACATTTCCGCCACCATTTCCTCTGTCATCAATAATCAAAGCACGTTTATTTAATTGAGGATAATAATGCTTAATGAATTCATTCAAACCTTCACGGCCCATATCAGGTATATGAATATAACCCACTTCTCCGTTTGTTGCATCATTTACTTTTTTAGTATTATTTTGAACCCATTCGTAATAATAAAGATCACTTTCGTTGCTTATCGGAATAATAATTACTTTTTTACTGTCTTTTTCCGATGGATTATCATTTACGGTAAGTTCAACCTGCCGGCCGGGTGTATCAAGCAATATTTCATAAATATTATTCATTTTATTGGTTGGTTTTCCGTTTATAGCAATAATATAATCGCCTTCCGAAACATCCACTCCAATGTCATTAAATGGCGAACGCAATGATTTATTCCAATTTTCACCATTTAATATTTTATCAATTTTATAATATCCCGACTTATCTTTACTTAATTCGGCACCAAGTAAACCAGTTTTTATTTTCTTTGGAGAAGGCTTGTCGCCACCACTAACATAAGCATGCCCAACACTTAACTCTCCAATCATTTCACCAATAATGTAATTTAAATCATTACGGTTATTTACATATGGAATCAATGGATTGTATTTGTCGTAAATCACTTCCCAGTCGACTCCATGCATGTTCGGGTCGTAGAAGAAATCACGCATTTGTCTCCATGATTCATCATAAACTTCCTGCCATTCTTCTTTAAGGTCAACCCAAACTTTCATGTTTGAAAGATCAAGATATTTCTTAATTGAAAGTTTTGATTTGGGAAGATCAACAATTGCATACTTGCCACTTTTTGAGATTAGCATTTTCTTATTATCAGATGAAATAATATAATTTCCGAAACCTCCTATTTCTGTTTCTTTTTTCTTTTTCAGATCAAATATTTTTAAATGTGATTTGCCGTCCGAACGTGTGAAGGAGCAATAATAAATGCTGTTTCCAATTGGATTAATACTCCAATAAACTCCGGCACTAACGGGCAATTCTATTGTTCTGCCGATAATTCCATCGAAATCAATTTTAATATCTTTTGATTTTTCTTCCTTCTTTTCATCTTTTTTAGCTTCATCTTTTTTGTCTTTCTCGTCATCCTTTTTTTCTTCATCTTCCTTAATACTTACTTCATCATTTTTGGGTTCGAAAGGCGAAGGAGTGTCTTTTGCAAGTGTGATGAAATAGATTTTAAACATATCTCTGTAAGCATGATTCCACTCTGTCCAGCTATATATCGGAGAAAAATTACGTGCAGAAGTAAAGAACAAATATTTTCCATCGGAGCTAAATGAAGGATTACCCGAATCGTACCACTCTTCGGTTACTACATGTTTTTCTTTAGTTTCAATATTATACAGATAAATTCTTGAAACCTGATTGTGTTTTGGAAGTGCATAAGCTATCCATTTATTATCGTGCGACCAGCAATAATCCCTGATCTCACCATCGGTAGCTTGTTCTACTACTATTGTTTTTTTACTGTCAACATCAATATATTGAAGGCGTAACATTTTATCGGCCCAAAGAAGCCTCTTACCATCATCCGACCAGACAGGATTGTATTTATAAGTATCGCTTTTCCCGGTTAAGTGAATTGGAGCTTCGCTTCCATCCTGGTTTATGATGTAGATTTCATCTTCACCTGTTTCATCCGAAATATAGGAAATATATTTTCCTTTTGGCGACCATTCAACATTTCGATCATGAACACCCGACGATTCGGTAAGATTTCTGGTAATTCCTTTTTCGGCCGGAACCGTATAAACATCACCTCTCGCACCAAATACTGCTCTTTTTCCATCGGGAGAAACAGCATAGGAATTTATAAGTTTACTTACATCCTTCAACTCACTACGTCCACCGGCAAAGTCGTCGGCAATAATAATTTTTATTTTTTCGGCTTTTTGTGTTGCCAAATCAAAGTTATAAATATATCCGCCGTTTTCATAAATTATTGATTCATTACCCAGCGAAGGAAATTTGATATCATATTTTGTATAGTTGGTAAGCTTTTTTGTTTCGCCTGTTGTAGTATTATATGAAAATAAATTCATTATTCTATCCCTGTCGGAGAGGAAGTAAATATGATCACCTTTCCACATCGGGATAATATCCTGGGCAGGATTGTTAGTAATATTTTCAGTTTTCCTGGTTTTGAAATTATAAATCCAAACGTCATCTGCCATGCCGCCCTTATAATATTTCCATGTTCTGAATTCACGGAAAACACGATTGTAAGCTAACTTTTCTTTATCCGGAGAATAACTGCAAAATCCACCGGCAGGTAATGGAAGCTCTTCGGATAAGCCACCCTCTGTTGAAATCATAAACAATTGTCCCTTAAAGGAATTAAAGGATTTCTTACGTGAGCGATAAACAATATCTTCATTGTCTTTCCAGCACATTACAATATTATTTGGGCCCATTCGGTCAGAAATATCATCTCTTCCAAGAGTTGCAGTATAAGTCAATCGTTCGGGAACTCCACCTTCGGCAGGCATTAAATACACTTCTGTATTTCCATCGTATTGGCCGGTAAATGCCAATTGTTTTCCGTCGGGTGAAAACTTTGCGAACATTTCATATCCGATATCGTTTGTAAGTTTGCGTGCGGTGCCTCCATCTTTTGAAACCGTGTAAAGATCACCGGAATAAGAAAAAACGATATTATCGCTATGGATAGTTGGAAATCGCATTAATCTTGCCTCCTCCCGGGCAAACAAACCGCATTGAAAGAGAATTATTGCGGCTAAAAAAGTTATGATTTTTTTCATATTATTATTTTTAATATTTAATTTATTACTATTAGTTTTTATATCTAATCTTATTAATTTTTTATTGGGAATGGGGAAAATCCGGTAAAATAAAAGTTCTAAAAATTTTGTTTTCATCTGCAGGTTTAATTAATTAAATAATGAATGTATAATATTTTTTCATTTTATACAGAAACACTCAAACTTATTAAACATCCAAGTAATTAAAGTTTTGATGTTGCAAAAGTTTTGTATTTTCTCTTTTTGAATTTCAAATCATCAACATTTTATTAGATTATTCGGTTTAAGCTAATTTCATACCAATATTTATAAGCATTTCATTATCTGATTACTTTATGTCTTACATAAGAGAAACACAATGATAAATGTTCGTTATCGAAATATAAATGTTCGTTTTTGGACAACACGGATTAAAATTTATTTACATAAATATTCTTTATTAGTTGTCAAAGGTATAAAAATAGGGAAATAGAGGAAAAAAGGGTATAATAGAAATAGGGAATAAAGGAAATAAGAGAATCAAGTAAACTTAAAACTTTTTAAGACACTTTCCCGAAACCTGCAACAATTCTATTTAATAACTTCCGCTATTTTATTAACAGCATCACCTAAACGGTCGGCAGAATGAACTCTTAATTCTGATTCATCAATAATTTTCTTTCCGGCTTCAACATTTGTTCCCTGTAATCTGACAATTATCGGAACATGATTATCTCCTAATTTTTTACATGCTTCGACAATTCCCTGGGCTACTTCGTCAACACGAACAATTCCTCCGAAAATATTAACAAAAATTGCTTTAACATTGGGATCTTTCATGATAATTCTAAAACCTTCTTCGACGCGCTTTGCATCGGCTGCACCTCCGATGTCAAGAAAATTTGCCGGATTTCCGCCCGATGTTTTAATAACATCCATTGTAGCCATTGCAAGTCCTGCTCCATTAACCATACAGCCTACATTTCCGTCAAGTTTAATGTATGTCAAATCATGTTTTGCAGCTTCAACTTCACTTGGGTCTTCTTCGTATATATCACGCATAACCTCAATTTCACGTTGACGATATAAAGCATTGCTATCGATAACAACTTTAGTATCTGCAGCGTAAATTTTATCGTCAGCTGCCTTTATCACAGGATTAATTTCAAAAAGCCTGGCATCGTATTCATGATAGGCCTTGTATAAATTCTTTACGAAATTAACCATATTTTTAAATGCAAATCCGCTTAGTTTCAGATTGAAAGCAATTTTTCGGCATTGAAATGATTTAATTCCGATTTGTGGATCAATTTCTTCGCGATAGATTTCTTCCGGCGATTCTTTTGCTACCTTTTCAATATCCATTCCACCTTTTGGGGAATACACGATCATGTTTTTTCCGCTTGCCCTGTTGAGCATTATGCTCATGTAAAATTCAAGGGTTTCCGATTTTCCTTTATAATAAATGTTTTGCTCAACCAGTACCATTCTAACTTTCTTGCCCTTGGGCCCGGTTTGAGGTGTTACTAATTGCATTCCAATAATCTGACTGGCATATTCTCTTACCTCATCCAAAGTTTTTGCAATTTTTACGCCACCACCCTTTCCACGGCCTCCGGCATGAATTTGTGCTTTTATTGCCCAATTTTCAGTGCCGGTATGCCTGTAAATATCAATTGCTGCCTCAACAGCTTTTTCAGGTGAGTTTGCTATAATGCCTTCGGGTACAAGTACATTTAACTTTTTTAGTAATGATTTTCCCTGGTATTCGTGGATATTCATTTTATTTATTTTGAATTCGTAATTTGCTCCAAAGATATTACATTTATCTTCATAATTTGAAAATAATGTTTAAATTTTTTTAACTACACTTGATAGTTATTTTTTCCTTTTCAACCATTTAAACAAATCCTTAAAACTATTGAATTCTTTTCGGTAAAAAATACCCACACCCTGGGTATAAGGTGTGTTATCTTCAAGAATATCAATATCGTTTGTACGGTTAAAGGCTTTTACACGCAAGCGGCCATCGGGAGTTATTTTTACTTCAACATTAACATCACCAACAATATTACTTGTTCTCTGAGAGTTCTGATCACCTACGACGCCAAAATTCCCATCAATTGACACTCTGTCGTTGAATAATTGTGTTGAAAGTGCAACCTGTAGTTCTTCCTCTGAAATTTTATCACCGGGAGTGTAGTTTATTCCGATATCAAAATCTTTGCTAATTTGTGAAAGCCAATTGCTTAACGCCCCTGAAATAAATCCTAATGAAGAAACTCCCAGAGAGCCTACATCTCCGGCATTATAACTGAAATTATTCAAAACCAATAACGAAATCATTTGCTGATTCATTAAAGCCTGATTTGAAGTATCAAGAACAGTATAAATAGCCTGGCTGGTTTGCTCATCAATATTTGGGAATTCAATGCTTGAAGTGATCTCGGGATTCATCAATTGATTTTTCAAACCAAGAATACAATCAACATTAACTCTTGATTTGAAATTTGAAGTAGTATCAATATTTGCTCCGAGGCCAGCCAATGATGTTTTTACTTTGTACAATGCTTTCATATTAATTTCGGCATCATAAGGGCTGCCTGTCCATGAAATTTTTCCTCCTTTAATAATTTCGAATTTTCGGTTCAACATATTTTGGATCGTGAAGAAGAAAGATCCATGATCAATGACATAATCACCATTTATACTAAAATTTCCTCTGGAGTTTATGTCAAGTTTAATATCACCACTACCAACACCTTTAATATTACCCATTTGTGATGGCAGAAATATTGCAACTTCTGCATCCGGAGTAACATTAATATCTAAACTCATACTTATTCCTGATAGATCAACTTTGTAATCTTTTTGCTTTACAACCGTATCAACATTATTTACAAAAACGATATAATTGGTTTCTGAAACATTGACAGCCGAAGATAATGGAATATTAATTTTTGTTCCTTTATCGGGTTTTGCCACAATATCCATAACAATATTATCAAAAGGCCCGCTCATTTTCACATTACCACTTGCAGTTGCATTTCCATAAAATTCTTTGTTTTGATAAATATCGGTATTTAAGCACGAAAATTTATCTAAAGAAATATTTAAATTCAGAAAAAAATCATTTAAATAATTATGTTCAATTTTCCCATTACATTTTGCTTCGTTTCCTAATGTGTCGTAAAGAACAATATCATTAAAAATAATTTGATTATTAGCAAACTCAATATCATTGGCTAGTGAATATTTCGTATTTAAATAATCTATTCGGAAACCTGCTCTTATCAGGGATAACTTCCCGATCAGGTCAGGCTTGTCAAATGGGCCTTTTAAAGTAAACTTACCTGAGGCAAGCCCTTCGATATCAGAGGCAAAAACATTAATGAAAGGCGAAAGGGTTATAAGTTTATAATTACTTAAATTTATTTCAAAATCATAAGTATCAGAAGCATTTAAAGGAAAGTAATGCCCCGAAACTTCAAGTGACTTTGTTTTACCGACATTACCAAAACTAAAAATTTCGGCATCAATATCAATTGAATTTGTATGATTATTCCATTTGGAAAAGAAAATTGCCTCTCCGAGATTTTCACCATTAAAATATAAACTATCAATTGTTAAATCGGAGAAAAAACTTGGTGATTTTAATAAATCGGAAAGGTTTACCTCACCATTGACTATTCCTTTGATATCAAATTTACTTTTATCAAGAAATATATCAAAATTTGAAATTGACCAGTTCGAGAATTTAAAATTAATTGTGTCTTCGGGTAAAACCGATATTATTCCATCAATTTGTAGTTTCTGATTGTTTCCTAAAAAAGAAAAATCATTTATTGTATAAGAAGTTGTATCAATTTCAATAAAATTATCTTTACTGATCGTCCATATAGTATCATTAACTACAATATCAGCATTGGTGATTTTAGCCCTGATCAATTTGTCCCTAAAAGAAAAACATCCTGCAAGGTCACCTTTATAATTATCTTCCGAAACATTATTCCAACAAATATCATAATTAATACTATCGTTTATAATTTCAGATGATAGCATCAAACTATCGAGGCCAAGTTGTAAAGTATCCTGTTCGCTGGTTTCTTTGAACGAAAAACGCTTGCTGCCCGTTTTAATCAAAAACTTTTCTTCGGCAGATTCACTTTCTAAAAACCAATCAAATATTTTTGAACCCTTAAAATCTATTTGCGAAGAATTTGCCTTCAGTTCGAAAAGCTTTTCTTCTGAATTGAATTTTCCGTTAAGTTTAGTGTTCTCTGCAATTTTTATTGACGGGTACAGTAACTCACTTAACGAAGTAGTGTTTTTCAGGTTAACGGAATACTCGAAATCCTGAGTGAATAAATCTTCTAATTTAACTGAATCAACTTCAAAGAGTTTATCGGCGTTGATATAATTATCAACAAAGTTGACGATTGAAGGAAATAGTTTTGTTAAAAGAAAATCTCCTTTAATTTCAGCATCAACAATATCGGAAGTGAGATTTATATTTTTATTAACGCTGGTATCATTTAATGTGATCAAGGCAAAATGATCAAGATAAAACAATTTGTTTTCCTCATAATATTCAGTACTATCAATAATGACGCTTCCAAAAACATCATCAACACCACTTCCAACAAAATTAATCAGCAAATTCGAGGAAAAATCAATTGTAGGGTTATGAGTTAATATATTCAAATCAAAGAGTTTTGCATTTCTGATTTTTGAAGAAAAATTAAATACCGGAAGTTTTTGTTTGAAATCAATAATTCCATCAAAAGAAAAATTCAATAATTCATCCTTAATATTTAGGTTACCATTAAATTTATTTTCAGCTAACTCACCCTTAAGTTTAATGGTATTAAAATTATTACGCATAAACTGTAATGAATCAATCATTCCGTTTAATTCAACCACTACCGACTCAGATGAGAATCCTGAGCCTGAAAAACCCGCATTAAAATTCAGGCGACCAAGATATTTGTCCAAAGAAAGAAAATCACCAAGATCAAATTGATCGGCAATAATTTTACCATTATATTCAATAAGTTCTTTTTCCGGATTATTTTTTAGAATAACATCGGTATTTATATTTCCAATAGAAGTATTTAAATTAAACTTAGCATTAAAATCATTATAAAATCCTGTAAAAAAACCTTTAATATCAATTTTTCCGAATTTCTTCAAAATATCGGGTATTTGAAGATAAGTTGACTCTATCGGAAGCCTTAAGGATTCAACATCCCTGATATTTGTTTTAAATTCATTGATCGATAAATGAACAAAACTTTCTTCAATATTAGGCAAACCATTAATATTAATATTCCCATCAAATTTTGATGATTCACCATAATTAAAGGTAAAATTTTTCGCTTTCAAATTATTTACCTTCCCGCTGATATTTCCTGAGATTGATAATGGATTATCCATAATAGATATTGAAGGAGCAAAAAACCCAATATCATAAATATTAAGCTGAGATGGTTGAATTATAGTTTGGATAGTAATCTTTTCTTCAAAATTATTAAAATCGGAAAAATCGGAATATGTAAATATAAGGTCAAGCGAAAGGTCGGATTTATTTGTATTGATTTTTAAATCACGAGCATATAATGATTTTGAACACAATCTAAATCTTCCACTAAAATTTTTCAGGTTTATTCCGCATTTATCTTTTGCACTGAGTTTTTCGATAATAAAATTAAAAGTATCATTTTTGATTTTGATGTTTTGAATATCTAAATCTATTTCATTAATATCCATGTCGGCATAACCAAGTCCTCTTTCTTTTTTTCGTTTATTATTATTCTGAAAAACAAAGTGTCCTTTACTGATACTGAATTTACTTAAATCGAAATTCCACTTTTCTTTTGTTTCTACTTCAGTAGTATCTTTATTATTATCTTCTGATTTAAAATATTCTGTAAGAAATTTAAAGCTAAATGCTGAATCGCCTTTATATTTAATCAGATTAATATCAGGGTTTTTGAGTTTAATCCCTGCAAATTTTAAGAAATTATTTTTTACATCTACTCTGTCAACATCAAATTCCAGTTTTTCGGCTTCCAGGATTTTGTTACCTTTTTGGTCGTTAATCAAAACATCCTTTAAAACAACATCTAAAGACAGTGAAATATACACACTCCCTATCTTGATCTCAGAATTCAACTTTTCGGACAATTGAAAAGCAATTGTACGTGCAACAAAAGTTTGAACCACAGGATCACGTAAAATCGAGTAAATTACAATCGGTAAAGTAAAAATTACTACTCCGGTATATAATAATATTCTACTAACTCTTTTTTTAATAGTTTTGCATTTTTTTATACTAATAGTATATAATGAGCATCTACATTTTAGGTATTGAATCATCTTGCGATGACACCTCTGCGTCAGTCATTAAAGATACCAAAGTACTATCCAACATTATAGCTAACCAAGAGGTTCATCGCGAATTTGGCGGTGTAGTTCCCGAATTAGCTTCACGAGCTCATCAACAAAACATTATTCCTGTTATTGATAAAGCTTTACATGCTGCAAATATAAACAAAAATCAATTGAATGCAGTTGCTTTTACTCTTGGGCCGGGATTATTGGGTTCACTTCTGGTAGGGACTTCATTTGCTAAAGCATTTTCGCTGGGATTAAATATTCCAATGATTGAAATAAACCATTTACATGCACATATTTTATCACATTTTATTATAGATAAGGAAAACCAAAGAATCCCGAAATTTCCGTTTTTATGCCTTGTGGTTTCCGGTGGCCATACACAAATTGTTCTTCTGAATGATCATTTTAAAATGAAAATAATAGGTAGAACAATTGACGATGCTGCCGGAGAAGCTTTTGATAAAGCTGCAAAAATATTAGGACTCCCCTACCCTGGCGGGCCATTGATTGATAAATATGCAAAACTTGGTAATAAAAATGTTTTTTCTTTCCCCGAACCAAATATACCGGATTTGGACTTTAGTTTCAGCGGACTAAAAACTTCATTTTTATATTTTATTCGCGACCGTTTAAAAGAAAATCCGAAATTCATAGAAAATAATTTATATGACCTTTGTGCTTCAATGCAAAAAACAATTGTTAGCATTTTGATAAAAAAACTCATAAACGCCTCTGAAAGAACTGGTATTAAAGAAATTGCAATTGCAGGTGGAGTTTCGGCCAATTCCGAACTTCGTAGTGAATTGGTCAAAACCCAAAAACTGAAAAATTGGACAATTTTTATTCCAAAACTTGAATATAGCACTGATAATGCAGCAATGATCGCTATTACAGGTTATTTTAAATATTTAAAAAAGGAATTTTCTGCTCAAGATATTTCTCCTTATGCCAGAGATTTTACTTTTAAACCGCGAAATAGAAAATAAATGTCAAATCAGTAAATAAAATTCATGAATTTCATCTACGGAGACGTATAAACCGAAAACTGATTAAATATTACCGAAAACTGATTTAGATAAAATAATATTAAAAAACATCATAAATTTGTGATTATGGGGTGTGTAATTCTTTTTGTGAATATTTTTTAAAAAAAATTTAATGCGAATATTTAAAAAAGGTGTATCTTGTGCCACTATTTTGAAGATAATTTAATAATAAATATTAATCAAATTATTTGATATGAAAAATAAAATTTTACCATTTGGCTTAGTAGCTATAATTATTGGATTTACAGCGTTTTTTCTTTCATCAGCTGGATTTAAATCAGAGCAAAAATACGAACCGGAAAAAAGCTCTGTGAAAGAAAATATTCAGATTAAGCAGAAAGCTTTATCTTATATTGCAAAACTCAGAAACAATCAGATAACGGGAAAAATAGATCCAAATGATGTTTTGAAAGCAGGAGAACAAATTGCCAAAAGCAAAACAAAATCCGGCAATGCAAAAGAATTAAATTGGGTTGGAATTGGTCCTGATAATTTTGGTGGAAGGACAAGAGCAGTTCTTTTTGATAATCAAGATGCAACTGCCTCTACAATTTATGCCGGAAGTGTCAGCGGTGGAATTTGGAAGTCAACTAATGTTGGAAGTTCATGGAACCAGGTTAACACCTCAAGCGGTACAGCCTGCTTAGCAGTAAGTTGCATGATACAAGCCACGGATGGAACCATATATGCCGGAACGGGTGAAGGATTTGAAACTCAGGATTACACAGAATTCGGAGGTATTGTTGGAAATGGACTTTACAAATCAACAGATGGCGATAATTTTGAATTAGTTCCGGGAACAGAACCTATAATCACACAAGATAATGATACTGTTGACTGGGCATATATTAACGAACTTGCTATTGATGATAATACAAATCGTATTTATGCATCCACAAACACAGGATTAAAATATTTGGATCAGGGAAGTGAAACATGGAATATTCCCGAATTCGTGCATGACAGCGTTTTTTATGAAGTTGATGAAATATATAATATTACTTGTGATTCAATAGAAATTAATGGCGAGGAAATAACAATGTTTAATCCTGACACAACCGGAAAAACAATTGATACTATTCCGCTGTTAATATCAAGAACTATGTTTCCTCTTATTGGTAACTCACCCGAAGTAAAAACTTACGACGATGGGTCGGTTATCACTTTACTTGATAATCTTACTTTTACAAGTGACGATGGAACACAATTTATGAATATTGCCAAATATCCTAACGATCCACATTTCATTACCAAATCATTTTCAAGCATTGAAAATAATTTAACAGTTACTAATATTGGTTTAGATACAACATACGCCTATAATGATTCTGCAAATTGGGCTCCTTTACCCGGCAATTCGCTATGTGATCTTCCAAATGATAATGTTGCTAAAATCGATTTTGCTATCGCACCATCAGATCAAAACATAATCTATGCAAATGTAATTACTTCAATGGGATTCCTTTACAACATTTACAGATCAAGTAATAAAGGTGCAACCTGGAATATTATTCTTCCCGGAGCAAATACTACTATTGATATGTTCGAAGGAGAAGGAATTTATGCAAGTACATTATCAGTTTATCCAAATAATCCTGATAAAATATTAGTTGGAGGTGTAAATTTATGGCAAGGTACAAAACATGATGAAGGATTTTTCGAATGGAATGAAAATTCAATATCACTTTCTTTTTTCCAATTAACTACATTTTATATTCATTCCGGCCATCATGCTTACGTTTTTCGCCCGGGAATTCCAAGCCAGTTTGTTATTGCTTCGGATGGAGGTATTTCAATATCTTTAGACGGTGACGAACAATTCATGACAATGAACAAAAACTATTTTACCTCGCAATTTTATACGGTTGCCATTTCAGGAAATAAAAAAGAAATTTTAGGTGGAACGCAAGATAACGGTATATTATACATTAAAGGTGAAGGCAATCCGGCAGTTGAAAAAAAAGCTGAACAAATTTTAGGCGGGCATGGATGTTATAATGCACTATCTTTGATCAACCCCAATGTTTATATTTTTGCAAGGCCGGAAGGTGAAGTATATAGGTCTGAAACTAGAGGAGATGATGTTTCAAACACCTTCTTAGGTTCCGGAATGGCAAGTGGTGAATTTATTAATCCTTTTATGCTTTGGGAATGTTTTAATGACCAAAATAGCAAGGATTCAATTAAGTTCTATGCAAGAGACAGGAGTTATGAAACTAATGAAACAATAAGTGTTGGCAGTAATAACTTTAGTTATCCATTTGACTATACTCTACCACATGCTCTTGAAATAGGAGATAGTATAATGATTAAAGATATTATCCAATCAAAATTTTTCTGGGCACAAAAAGATAAAGTTTTTATGACAATTAAAATACTTGATTTTGCAGGTACTCCGGAATGGTTTCAAATCGCTGATATTTCAGGTTTACCGCAATGTTTAGGCTATTCGAAGGACGCAAATTTCCTTTATGTCGGAACAGATGAAGGGAAACTATATAGGATTGCGAATATAGCTCACGCATTTTCTTATGATGAAGCTGATGTCAATAGCCCATACTGTACAATCTCAACAAACGAAATTCCAATAATACATGAAGGTGGCATTGAAAACACACAAGCAGTTACATCGGTCTATATTGACCCTCAAGACCCAAAAAATGTTATTGTTACTCTCGGAAATTACGGAAACACCGACTATGTTTACCTTTGCACAAATGCATTGGATCAAAACCCTGAATTCAAATCTATTCAGGGTGATCCGGATAATGATGGATTACCTCAAATGCCGGTTTATTCCTCAATTATCGAAATGGAAAATTCAAATCTTGCAATAATTGGTACAGAAAAAGGAGTCTATGTTTCAGAAAATATTTTCGATGCTTCACCAATCTGGGAAAAGCAATCCAACAATATTCTTGAAACTCCGGTGTTTATGTTAAAACAACAAGTTACATTAACTCATGGAGTTTTCGATACTCTTACATCATCATACGATATATTTCCACCCGTATTAAATTTCGGTTACATTTATGGTGCTACTTATGGAAGAGGCGTTTTTGTTGACAACACTTTTCATATTGTTGGCATTGATGATGATGATTTTGAAGATAAGAAACAATCTGAAATCAGTTTATTTCCAAACCCTGCTATTGACCAATTAACAGTATCTTTTGAATTAGACAAATCATCGAATGCTTTAATTATTATTTATGATTTAACAGGAAAAATAGTTAAATCAATTGATTTACAACATGAATCTGTCGGTACAATTAATTGTAAAATTAATGTAGATGATTTACAAAAAGGAACATATATACTTCGTCTAATTGAAGGTAAAAAACAAACATCGGCAAAATTCATTGTAGCCCAATAAAAAGAAAAAATATTATAATAATTAAAATTTTATAAAAATGAAAAAAATATTTACAGCAATTATATTTTTGATTGTATCAATTGGTATGATAGCCCAATCCAATCTTTTTGCTCCAACACAAATATCACCTGATAGTGCAGAACTTTACAAGACACCGGATCAACTTCTTGACTGGGATCCTGTTATAGGCACAGGTACAATTTCTTATGAAGTGTATCTTGATACAGACCCATCTTTCCCTGCACCTGTCATTTTCAATACAGACTTTTCAGCTGTTCCAAATTCAGAATTACTTTTCGGACAGGAATATTTTTGGAAAGTCAGGGCAAAAGAAGGTGAAAACACAAGTGAATGGTCACAAACATGGCCATTTTCAATATTCGATCAGGTTATATTAAGTTTGCCTAAAGATGAAGATGATGATAGAGATGTGTTTGAAACATTGAAATGGAAAAATAGAACAAACGGTAGTTCAGGAGAAATTATTTCAGGTGTAGATTTTTATTATGAGGTTGATACAACTGAAGATTTTTCTAATCCATTAATCTCAGGTACAAGCGACATAGTAGAAGCTGATTTAGAATACCTGCTGTTTAATACCATTTATTATTGGAGGGTAAGAGCTGAACATAATCTTGACATATCAACTTGGTCTGAAACCTGGCAATTTTTAACTTTCAACATAAAAGAACTTAAAGATCCTGAAAGCGGCTCTACAGGTGAAATGTTAGATGTTACTCTTAAAACAGAAACGAAACCATCGACTGATGCTATGTATGAATTTGTTCTTGACACTGATATTAATTTTTCAAACCCAATAACATTAATATCAGATAACAAATCTGTTGACGCCAGTGGTTTAACCTTCGACAAAAAATATTATTGGAAAGCCCGTTGCTTTCATGAATTTGATCAGGGAGGCTGGTCAGAAGTATGGAATTTTACAACTATTGATAAGCCAGAGTTAAGTGCTCCTGAAAATGGTGCTACGGAGGTTTCTCTAAAACCAAAATTTATATGGTCAAAATTAGATGGAATAACGTCATATGAATTACATTACGATACAAACCAAAATTTCTCAGATCCTATTGTTGAATCAATTCTTCCTTCGCACAATAGTTTCACTGTACTCTTTGATCTTGAAAACGATATAGAAATATTCTGGAAAGTAAGGGCATGGGTTGAAGCCGATTCATCAAGTTGGACAGATGTGTGGTCATTCACAACAGAAACCGGAACCGGTATTGAAACAAACAATTCTTATCTTGCCGGAATTAATGTCTTCCCTAATCCAAATTCGGGAAAAATATTCCTGACAACCGAATCTTACGAAAACTCCACAATTCAATTATTTGTTATGGATTTACTCGGACAAGTGATCATTGAAAAAGAAATATCATTTGTTGCAGGTTTCAATTCTAAAGAAATATTACTTGACAATATTTCAAACGGAATTTATATTATCAAACTCCAAAAAGACGAAGGTTCAGTTAGCAAAAAAATAATAATAGACAAATAGTGTCCGGAATAGAATAATTATAATCAATTAAAAAACTGTTGTTTGAAATATTCAAACAACAGTTTTTTTTTGTCATAAAAAAAGCCCTTCCATAGGGAAAGGCTCACAATCTTTTTTGTTCTATTATTAAGAACTTAATTTCAAGGTTTTATTCTGGATGAATAGCTTCTACAGGGCAAACATCAGCACACGATCCGCAATCAGTGCAAATATCCGGATCAATCACATAAATATCACCTTCGCTAATTGCCTCAACGGGACATTCATCTATACATGTACCGCAAGCAGTACAATCATCATTAATTTTGTAAGCCATAATAATAACATTTAATTGTTTATAAAAATTTATTAAGTTTAAAAAAAGCAAATTTAAATATATTTATTAAAAAATTGCACCAAACTATAATTTAAAATAATTCTAAATTAAAAATAATGAATCAGATTTTTGTTAATAATAAAATAAAAAATATCAGAAAATAATTAGGATATTAACAAAATAAAACTTTTAACTTTGCAACATTATTAATTTATAAATTATGGGCAGTAAAAATAATAAAGTAATTGAACTTGATGATGTTGTTGTTAAGTTTGCCGGTGATTCAGGCGATGGTATGCAACTTACCGGCACACAGTTTTCAGACATTTCAGCATTTGTAGGCAATGATTTAGCAACATTCCCAGATTATCCTTCTGAGATAAGGGCACCTCAGGGTACAATAGCAGGAGTATCCGGTTTTCAGGTTCACATAGGAAAAGAAATTCATACAAGCGGAGATTTGGCAGATGTCCTCGTTGCAATGAATCCTGCTGCGTTAAAGGCTAACATGAAATGGGTTAAGCCCGGAGCAACAATTATTATCGATATTGATAATTTTGATAATAAACACTATAAAAAAGCAGGATTTGTCGAAGATCCTCTTGGAGATGGTAGTTTAGAAGGCTTTAACATTGTTAAAGCCCCAATTACAGTTTTAAGTAGGTCAACTATCAGCGATCTTGGTTTAGATAATAAAACGATGGATAAAACAAAAAACCAATTTGCTGCAGGGATTTTATATTGGCTACTTAATAGAGATTTAAAGTTGGGTGAAGATTTTTTAAAAGAAAAATTTAAAAACAAACCCATATTAGTTAAAGCAAATATTAAGGTTTTGCGTGAAGGCTATAATTTTGCTGAAACTATAGAAGCTTTAAGTACAACCTATCGCGTTCTTCCAGCTAAAAAAAGAAAAGGAAGATTCCGAAATATTACCGGAAATGTAGCTGTTGCATGGGGTTTTATGGCTGCTTCTGAACGATCAGGAAGGCCATTATTCTTAGGTTCTTATCCTATAACACCTGCAACAGAAATTCTTCAGGAATTATCAAAAAGAAAAGATTTTGGAGTAAAAGCTTTTCAGGCTGAAGACGAAATTGCAGGAGTTTGTTCTGCAATTGGAGCAAGCTTTGCAGGTAATATTGGCGTTACTACAACTTCAGGGCCTGGCCTTTCCTTAAAAAGTGAAGCTATAGGCCTTGCCGTAATGACCGAACTTCCACTTGTTGTTGTTGATGTACAACGTAGTGGCCCTGCGACAGGTCTCCCAACAAAACCTGAACAAGCAGACTTGCTTCAGGCATTGTACGGAAGAAATGGTGAAAGCCCTGTTATTGTTATGGCAGCAAGTACTCCTGCTAATTGTTTTTATTTCGCATACTTAGCCGTGAAATTATCACTTGAACACATGACTCCGGTTATTTTATTATCAGACGGTTATTTAGCAAGTGGCTCTGAAATCTGGCAAATACCAAATGTTGATAACCTACCTGAAATCAACCCTCCCATCGTTAAGGAAAATGATGAAACCTACAAACCTTATTTGAGAAACCCGGATACACTTTCAAGATTTTGGGCTTTACCGGGCACTAAAGGTTTAAGGCATCGCATAGGTGGATTAGAAAAAGAAGATGTAACAGGAACAGTATCACACGATCCGCTGAATCATCAAAAAATGGTTGAATTAAGAGAGCAAAAAGTTCAAAGAGTTGTTGGGGAACTACCGGAACAAAAAGTCATTGGAGAAGAATCCGGCGACCTTCTTGTTGTTGGTTGGGGTGGAACTTATGGAGCATTATTAACTGCTGCTACCGACCTTCAGAAAGAAGGAAAAAGCATCAGTTTTACTCAATTTAATTATATCAAACCTTTACCAAAGAATACTGAAGAAATTTTTAGTAAATTTAAACGAATAGTTGTTTGTGAATTAAATTTGGGTCAATTTGCAAGTTACTTACGATCAGTATATCCTCAATTCACTTATCTTCAATATAATAAAATACAGGGGCTTCCTTTTATGATTTATGAGTTAAAGAAACGATTTATAAAAATTTTGGAGGAAGAATAATTATGGATAAAAACAATAATAATAATAATTTGACCAAAAAAGATTTTGCTGTTGGTCAACAGGTAAAATGGTGTGCCGGATGCGGTAATTATTCAATATTATCAGCGGTCACAAATACACTTCCGGAAATTGGTGTTGAAAAAGAAAATGTTGTATTTGTTTCAGGTATAGGTTGCTCATCCCGTTTTCCGTATTATGTAAACACTTTCGGTTTTCATGGAATACATGGCCGGGCTGCACCTATTGCATCAGGTATAAAATTAGCTAATCCTGATTTAAGTGTGTGGATGATCACCGGTGATGGTGATTCTATGGCAATTGGTGGAAATCACTTTATTCATATTTTACGTCGAAATATCGATATAAATATTTTATTGATAAATAATAAAATATATGGATTAACAAAAGGCCAATACTCACCAACGACACCTTTTGGAAGTACAACAAAAACTTCACCTGAAGGTACGATTGAAAATCCTTTTAAACCTGGTGAATTGGCAATGGGTGCTGAAGCAACTTTCTATGCACGTGTGGTTGATACAGATCCTAAAAGGATGAAAGAAGTTTTTATAGCTGCATCTAAACATAACGGTACCTCCCTGGTTGAAATTCTTGAAAATTGTGTAATCTTTGCCAATCAGGTTCATGCTTCAATCACAGGTAAAGATGTTAAAGACGATCATCAAATTTATCTGGAACACGGAAAACCAATGATTTTTGGAAAAGAAGGCAATAAAGGTTTAATTTTAAACGGATTAAAACTGGAAGTTGTAACAATTGGTGAAAATGGAATTACCGAAGACGATATTCTAATTCACAATGCCTTAGATTCGGATGATACGATGCATTATCTTTTAACACGAATGACTCTGCCTGAATACCCTGTTGCTACCGGAATTATTCGTTCTTTTGAAAGCAGAGGTTATGGTGCTTTGTTACAAGAAAAAATCAACATTGCAAAGGAAAAATCTTCAATGCATTGCGTTAACGATCTTTTAAACAGTGGAAATACCTGGAAAAAATAAATAAGAAAAAATCTATTATAAAACTAAATCTAACCCCGGCTTTTAAGTTGGGGTTTTTTGATTATTTTAGCCATTAAGTTTCTGTTTCTATGACTGAGGCCTTTATTAAATATATTATTAGGAACAAACTATTCTCTCCTTCTGACAAAACCATTCTTGCAGTTAGTGGAGGGATCGACTCAATGGCTATGTGTGAGTTGTTTAATAAATCCGGATTTCTGTTTTCAATAGCTCATTGCAATTTCGGTTTAAGAGAAAAAGAATCTGACGAAGATGAAATATTTGTAAAAGAAATAGCGAAAAATTTAGAAGTCGATTTTTATTGCAAGAAATTCGATACTAAAAAATATGCCTCAGATAAAGGCATTTCAATTCAAATGGCAGCACGGGAACTTCGGTTTAATTGGTTCAACGATTTGTTAAAAAATAATTCTCCGATTTATAAATATATTGCAACCGCTCATCATCTTGATGACCAAACGGAAACATTTTTTATAAATCTTATTAGAGGAACTGGGATTTCGGGCTTACACGGTATTCTGCCAAAACAGGGAAATATTATCCGGCCTTTGATGTTTGCCAGACGAAAAGATATTGAGGCTTTTGTGGTTGATAATAATTTATTATTCAGGGAAGACAGCTCAAATAAATCGGATAAATATATCAGAAATAAAATTCGGCATAAATTACTTCCTTTGATAACGGAAATTAATCCGGAGTTTGAAAAATTGATCAAAAAAGATATTGAAAATTTTAAAGAAACCGAACAAATCTTCAAACATGAAATTTCTCGCCAGAAAAAGCGAATTCTGAAAGAAAAAAATGGGATTACTTATTATTCAATTTCCGAGTTATTGAAATTAAGCCCATTAAGAACTTATCTTTACGAATTTCTTAAATCCTTCGGTTTTAATATTTCCATTATTGAAGATATTATTAACTCCATTAATAATATCTCAGGTAAGGAATTCTATTCATCAACTCATCGCCTTTTAAAAGATCGGGAAAGCTTAATTATTACGCCAATTTTTAAAACAAAAAGAGATGCAATATTTTATATTTCAGAAGAAGATAATATTGTTACTAAACCTATAAAACTTACTATAAAAAAAATCCAGTATAATAAAGAAATTCAATTGAGATCATCTAGTAATATAGCGATGCTTGATTTCGAAAAACTTAAGTTTCCGTTAAGTATAAGAAAATGGAGAAAAGGAGATTATTTTTATCCTTTTGGTTCAAATTCAAAGAAAAAACTCAGTGATTTTTTCATTGATAATAAGTTTTCGATCATAGAAAAGGAAGCAAGCTGGTTTTTATGTTCTGAAGATATAATTGTTTGGCTTATTGGCCACAGGATCGATAATAGATTTAGAGTCACAAACAAAACAAAACATTTGCTGAAAATTGAAGCAAGTGTGAAATAGTTACCGGCATTATTTCATAATCGAAAAAACAAATTCAACCCCCTGGGGCTTTCGGGTTCTAATTGAGATTTCTCCATTATGAAAATTAACAGCATTTTTTACAATTGATAAACCAAGGCCTGTTCCCCCCTTTTTTCGTGAACGGCCTAAATCTATTCTGTAAAAGCGTTCAAATATTCGTTGTTGATGCTCCTCCGGAATACCTACACCGGTATCATAATAAGCAAAATAATAATAATTTTTATCATCTAAATAGTTAGAGATGAATATTTCAATATTTTCACCTCCATATTCTATTGAATTCTCAATCAGATTTTGAAATATTGAATGAATTAATTCCTTATTTCCTTTTACTATTATTGAATCACTAACTTGTAATTTTACTACAATATTCTTTTCTTTAAGCCTCAAAAGTAAATTTTCAATGACCTCATTAATAACCTGAACAATTATTATGTCGTCAAGCCTGAAAAGATCTTCTGCTTCTTCAATTTTATTTAATATCGAAATATCATTTATCAAATCAGTCAAACGATTTGCCTGAAATAGTGCCCGTTCAGTAAAATACTTTTGTTTTTTCTTTTCAATATCTTCATTATTAATTATTGTTTCTAAATATCCTTTGATCGAACTGACAGGTGTTTTTAACTCATGTGCTATATTATTGGTTATCTGCTGTTTAATCAACCAGTTTTTTTCCTGATCAGTTATATCTCTAATAATTACCTCAAAACTATTATCAGTAAATATTATACACTGTACATCGAAGTATTTTCCGTTTTGATTAATTTTAAACTGTCCTTGAATTTCTGAATCTCTTATGCCTTTTCTATTAATGTTGATATTATCATTGATAAATTGATTCAATTCCTTGAATTCATTCATTACAAAAATTCGTTCGGAAGAAATTTCTGAAACATTTGAAATAAGATTGATAAATTGAATAAAATGATGATTTGAAAGTATTTCTGTTTTTTTTGATGAAAAAATAGCCATACCTTCATTTATTACAAAAAGATGATGGAACAGTTTATCCTTTTCAATTATTAACTCATCCTTTGTTTTTTTTAGGTTATTATAAATTTGAATTATTTGTTTACCAATCACACCTAATTCATTTTTAGGAAACACAATTTTTGAATCTATTATTTCATTATTTCCGGCCTTTATGGCAAAATCTTCCAGTTTTGAAATTGAAACACCAAACCTGTTTGTAACATATATTAAAACACTTAAAGCTAATAAAAACAAAACTGCAATAAAATAAAACAAAAACATATCAATCTTAAGGAAATCAATAATATTCACATCGTAGACCACTGCTACTCTGATAAAGTAATTTTCATAATATTTAGCATAATAATAAAATTCCTTGTTTGTAGAACTTGATTTTCTAATACTTGTCCCAAAATCAGCTTCTAATGACTTTTCTATTTCAGGCCTGTTTTTATGGTTTTCTAATTGTCTGTAATCCTCAACAAAACTATCGTATATAACATTTCCATCAATGTCAATTATGGTAATTCTTGTATCATCTTGAGGGATAATATTACTAATTGAGTCTATCAACTGTAATTCATTGTTTTTTATAATTGACCTGCGCTCAATAAAACGATTTGTCAATTCGGTAATATTATCAAGAGTATTTTCTAATTGATGAATTCTATAATCCTTTTCACGTTTAAATTGAAATAGTGCGATAACAAGTATTATAAAAGTAAAAATCAAAAAGAAAAATAAAAAAAGTTTTTTCTTAAAAGAATGCTTTATTAGCATAATACAAGTTTTTTAAAAATATTAAATCTCAAAGCAATAACCATAACCTGAGCGATTTATTATATATTTTCCATATTGGCCGATTTTCTTTCTAATACGGGCTATATTAACATCGACAGTTCTATCAACAACTATTACTTCATCATTCCAGATTCTATCAAGGATATCAGCTCTTGAAAAGATTCGTCCTGTGTTTTGCAGAAGTAATTGTAAGATATCAAATTCCTTTCTTGTGAGATTTACAACCTCATCGTCAACTAAAACTTTTTTGTTTTTAATATCAAAAAGCAATCCCTTGACTTTAATAATTTCATTATTTTTTTTAGAATCAGCCGAAGTCCGGGAAATAACAGCTTTTACCCTTGCAATAACTTCCTTTATTGAAAAAGGCTTATTAATATAGTCATCAGCCCCAAGAGTGAAACCGGTAAGTGTGTCGTTTTCCTTATTCTTTGCAGTTAAAAAAATGATCGGTATATCTAATTCTCTTTCCTTTCGAATTTTTTCAGCAAATTTAAAACCCGACATTTTACCCATCATAACATCAAGTAGAATTACTGCAAATTCTTCTAATGGTTTTTTTAAAGCTTCTTCAGCAGAATAAGCTATTTCAGTACTAAATCCTTCGTTTTCAAGGTTAAATTGCAATATTTCACATAAATCTTCTTCATCATCAACAATCAAAATGTTTAAATTTGCATTATCCATAAGCATTCTATTTAAGCCGTTTAATTTTTCAGCAAAAGTACACTATTAAATCATCATAAAAAGGGCTGCAACTTATAACTATTTTTCAATAACCTGCAGCCTCTTAAAAATGTATTAACTATAAAAATTTTGCAATTCTTCCCTGTATCTATTAAAGTATTATCAAAATCACAAATATTTCACTTTCTCATTTACAAAAATAAAAATTATATGTTTCATTTTTATTACAAACTTATTACAATATTGTTACGATATTTAATAACTAATTTATAATCTGTTAATCTATTGCATTTTTTCACTGGTTTCGTTAATAATTAGTAATTTTGGCCTAATATTAATAAAATGAAATGCGAAAAAAAGTTGATTTTTTAATTATTGGATCAGGGATAGCAGGACTTAGCTTTGCACTTAAAGTTGCCAAGTATGGAAAAGTATGCATAGTAACAAAATCAAATGCCGAAGAAACAGCAACAAAATATGCTCAGGGTGGTATTGCTGCCGTAATGTACACTCCTGATTCTCATGAAAAACACATTAACGACACTATAGTTGCAGGAGACAATCTATCAGATGAAAATATCGTAAGGATCGTAATTAGGGAATCGACGGAGCGAATAAATGAATTAATTGATTGGGGGGCAAAATTCGACAAAGCCAAGTCAGGAAGATATGATCTGGCTAAAGAAGGTGGACATTCCGAGTATCGTGTTTTACATCATAAAGATAAAACCGGAATTGAAATTGAAAGAGCTTTATTGAATCAGGCCAATAAACATCCGAATATTGAAATCCTTGAGAGTTATTTCACTGTGGATATAATTACGCAACATCATCTTGGAAAAAAATTATTTAAAAACTCACAGGATATTCATTGCTACGGTGCTTATGTTTTGAATCCGTTAACAAAAAAAGTGGATACAATTTTATCAAAAATAACTTTATTAGCTACTGGTGGCTCCGGAAATGTTTATAACACAACTACAAATCCTAAAATTGCCACAGGAGACGGAATAGCAATGGTTTACAGAGCAAAAGGACGAATTGCAAACATGGAGTTTTTCCAATTCCATCCTACTTCATTATATAATCCAAAAGAAAAACCTTCATTTCTAATTACTGAAGCTTTAAGAGGTTTTGGTGCTATTTTGAAAACATTGGATGGGAAAGAATTCATGGAGAAGTATGATAAAAGGGCTTCACTGGCTCCTCGCGACATAGTTGCCAGGGCAATCGACAATGAAATGAAAATCAGGGGAGAAGAACACGTTTATCTGGATTGCAGGCATTTGGACAGCAACGAATTAATAACTCACTTCCCGACAATATATGCAAAATGTTTAAGCATTGGAATAGATATAACAAAAGAAATGCTTCCGGTTATTCCGGCTGCCCATTACTCATGCGGTGGAATAGAAGTTGATGAATACTCAAGAACATCAATCATAAACCTATATGCTTCAGGTGAATGTGCTCACACAGGCCTTCATGGAGCAAATCGTTTAGCTTCGAATTCATTACTTGAATCTGCTGTTTTTTCACATAGGGCAAGTATTGATGCTGCTAAGAATATTATAAATATTGATTTTTTTAATAAAATTCCGGAATGGGATGCTGAAGGAACGGTACTAAATGAGGAAATGATCCTCATAACCCAGTCTCTTAAAGAATTACAGCAACTAATGAGTAATTATGTTGGTATTGTCAGGTCAAATCTTCGATTAAAAAGAGCTTTAGACCGTTTAGAAATCATTTATCAGGAAACAGAACAGCTTTACGAAAGATCAATTCTCTCAGTTGAAATTTGTGAACTTCGGAATTTAATAAACGTCGCCTACTTAATAATTAAAATGGCTATACAAAGGAAGGAAAGTATCGGGCTGCATTATTCAAGTGACTATCCAAAGAATGGTAAATAATAAAGTGATTTAGAGGAATAAAATTAATTTAAAGGTGAACCGGAACTATAAATGATTATTCGTGTATTAAGGGCAAAACGCATTGAAATACAAAAAGCCACCTGACTGAGAATTTACCAATTTAAGTTTTATGAATAAAAAATATATTAATATAAATTCTAAAATAGAAAAAATGAAGACATTTTCTTTTTTCCTAATTCTTTTATTTCCAATTGCAGTTTTATCGCAATCAATTGGTGATACTTTAGTTGTTCCCACAATTAATTATTCCCAGACCCAGGGTTCAGGAATAAGGGATACGATGATATTATTCCCCGATAATCCAGTGCAGGCATTTGAGAAGATAATCATGTCGTACAATATGCGTTGCAAAGATGGCCTGGTTTCCGTACCCGGTAATACAAACCTCGGTTGCGGAGAGTGGGATTACTCATGTAATACTTATATCACCGATTCATCAAGAGTTGATTCAATACTAAGTTATTGTAATTCACATTCTATCTCTCATTTTACAGGTGAAACTTTTGAGTATGTGGAAACTCCACTACACAATTACTACCAGCATTTACAAAAAAAAGTCCATGTTGACAATATTATCTCAGAAACCCAATCGACAGTCGGAATGGGGACATTACCGCTCAACCATGTCATTCAGACTAATGAACATTCCGGTAAATCACAGTTCTTAATTACTCAATCAGAACTAAATCAGGCCGGACTTACACAAGGTGATATAAACGGAATAATATTGTATGCCATGAATAATGGTGATGCAGAATTTTTTCGGATACAAATTAAACATACTGAAAATGTCTTATTGGAAATAAATTCACCTGAATTTGAAGAATTTACAGAAGTATATTTTGCTGACTATTCTTTTGCAATGGGTGAAAACAGAATACAGTTTTATAATCCATTTAACTGGGATGGTGTTTCAAATTTAATTATTGAGCTCTCTTTTACTAATGAAAACCCATCGAACCAATTAGAGATTGAAGGAGAAGATACAGGAGAAAATTATGGAATCTTTGCTACAAACGGGACCCATATTATAAATGACATGGGCTATACTGAGGTTCCGGCAGGTCCATTATCATCAATTGCGGAAGAGATAACGGTTACATTTTGGTGTTATGGCGATCCTGATTTTCTTCCAGCAAATACAAGTATAATTAGTGGAGTTGACAATGATAACAACCGTCAACTAAATATCCACCACCCTTGGGGTAACTCTAATATTTATTTCGATTGCGGATACGAAGGTGGATACGATAGAATAAATAAAGCAGCAACTACATCCGAAATCAAAGGGCAATGGAATCACTGGGCTTTTATCAAAAACACCTCAAGCAGTGAAATGAAAATATTTTACAATGGTGAACTTTGGCATTCAGGTACTGATAAAACAAGACCTATAGATATTCATGATCTTATTATTGGCAACGTTCATTTCGGAACCATTAATTATTTTGGTAAAATTGATGAATTAACAATTTGGAGTAAAGAAATTGAACAGGCAACAATTCAGGATTGGATGAATATTGAAATCAATGATTCACATCCAAATTACAATGAATTGGTAGCGTATTATAAATTCGATGAAGGCAATGGTGAAATTACTACTGACTCTTCGCCTTACGGTGAAACGGCTCAAATTCACGATTATGTATTATGGGGATATGAGAGGGGTAATAAACTTACAAGAGGTTTTAGTGCAACTTCAAAAAGGCCAAATATTGTATTTCTGCAGGGAGATTATAATCTGACCATTAGTGATACTATTGTAGTCGATTCAGTTGAAACAATAGCCAATGTAGTTAAAGAATACGAAATAATTCCAAGATACGGAACAACATTTCATGATAGTATAAATGTATCGAATAGCAACTTTTTCTGGGAAGCCGGTTACGAACATATCTACGGCCCCGACGGAACTCTTATTGATTCAATTGAAGTATTGCCAACAGCTTCGATAGATATTTCCGAATTAACTTATTATTCAAGATACCCGGCAAAATACGAAATTATGTCGTTTGTTACACCCTATGGTATTTACCTTGACCTTGGAATGGACGGTAAAACATGGTATTTTGATGTAAGCGATTATGCTCCTATTCTAAAAGGATGGAAAAGATTAACTGTAGAATTAGGTGGACAAAGACAGGAGGATATGGATATCAGGTTTTTATTTATTGAGGGTACACCACCACATGATGTAATTGATAATAACCAAATTTGGAGGCCAACCGGAAGTTATTTCACTAATATAATGAATGATAGAGTTTTTGAACCACGAGAGTTTAAAATGAATCCAAATGGTGAGAGTTTTAAAATTAAGTCGGTAATTACAGGGCATGGCCAGCAAGGTGAGTTTAATCCACGTTTCCATACTATAAATATTGATGAAGGCGAAGTGGAATTTGAATGGAAAGTATGGACGGAATGCTCCACCATCCCTATTTACCCTCAGGGAGGTACATGGATATACGATCGTGCAGGATGGTGCCCGGGCGATCCCAGCGACATTTATGAATACGATATCACCGAATATGTTACTCCCGGTCAAACACATACAATCGACTATGGGCTGACTTATGCCTTTGGACAATCAACTTACAGAGTTAACAAGCAATTGGTTACTTATGGCCCTTCTAACTTCAACCTCGATGCAGCCGTGATAAATATTACTAAACCAAATGGTGAGATTGCTGCTTACGAACGTTTTAATCCTGCATGCAGTTACCCCTTGGTAGTAATTCAAAATACCGGCTCAACCACTTTAACTTCTCTCAACATTGAATATTATGTTCAGGGAAAAGAACCCATGAATTATCCATGGACCGGTTCACTCGAATTTTTAGAAACAGAAGCTATAGAATTGCTTATTCCCGATTATTCATTTTGGTCAGGCTCCGATAATAAGTTTATTGTAAATATAAGTAATCCGAACGGACAGGATGATGAATATCAATATAATAACTCTTATACTATTGAATTCATTGAAGTTGATTTATATGATGTCTCCGAATCCCTTACCATAGAATGTAAAACCAACAATCGTGGTTATCAGACCTCATATTCATTAACCGACCTTGAAGGAAATATTATTTTAGAGATGGACGACTTGGAAAACAATACTATTTATACCAATGAAGTATCTCTTCAACCGGGTTGCTACAAACTGCGGATTGACGACAGTGGAGACGACGGCCTTTATTGGTGGCATAATTCATCGCAAGGAACAGGATATTTCAGGCTTTTAAATAGTGCCGGCGCAATAGTTGAAAATTTTGAACCGGAATTTGGAAGGTTTGCAATATATGAATTTGGAATTGTTGATCTTGCAGGAACTGAACACCTGCCTGATGAAGCAAATATTATTAGTGTTTTTCCAAACCCGACTTCAGATCTGATTAACATTAACCTGAAAGGATATAAAAACAACAATCTCTTCGCTGAAGTTTTCAATTCAGCAATGTTAAAGGTTTATGAAAATCGGTTTTATGTTATGGATTTTGATTATACGGGAATAATAAATATGAAAAATATGCTACCTGGAGTTTATTTTTTGCGTTTGGAAATCAATGGTAAAACTACTTTTAATAAAATAATAAAAAATTAGAGCAATGAGCCTGGGATGAAAAGCAGAATTTGCATTGATTGTCGCAGATGACTATCTAAGTTTTATTTTAAAATGGTTAATAAGATGATCTTTTAAGTTAAAGATCTTTTTAAGCAAAAGGTAAGCCTAAAAATTCATTTTTTTCAAAAAGCTTATTAATAATTTGGGATAAATACGGATTTCAGTTAGGTCCGGCATTCCTTTCGATTTTCATGCATATTTTTTATTAACCGCTAAGTACGCTAATTAACGCAAAAATTTTGTGTTGTTATGCGGTTTTGGCGGTTCAATCTTTTTTGCTTTTTTAATTGGCAGTTTCATGGTTTTATTTTTTGTTTCCCGCAGCTTATTCTCTGCGTCTTTGCGTCTCTGCGTTAATCTGCGTTATCGACAGAAATATGTTTGTTTATAATCATCCTCCTATGTATTTAAAATCAATAATATGTATTTCATCATTCCATTACTCCAACAATTGGAGAAAGATAGTATAGAGACTCAGGATTTGATAAATACTTTTAAACTATGACTTGCGATTTGTTTCAAATAAATAAAAAAAATACTGAGGTTGGAATATTTTGTTGCTAATTACAGATAAAGGTTAATAGTATTATTGCTTATTTTAATGAAAAATCCGGTATCTGTACCATTTTTTTCTGAAAAGAATTTAATAATTTTATATTATTTTCATTTATAGTCATAGGTGTAATAACAATATAGCCCTCGTTTAAGTATGTATCATCATATATAATAGAACTATCAGAAGGATTATCAACATACTTCAATGACCATACGGTTTTATTTTCAGGTGTATGAGGATCATCTCCCAGTATTTTATAAAAGCCGACCGATTCCGGTTTATCAATAGAGATTCTCCTTTTGGCTATTTTTACTCCTTTGATTTCTTCTAAAGGAACATCCGGAAATCCGACAGTCAGATAACTGTTTTTATCAATTTCATCTATAATTTCTGATGAAATAAATTGAGTGATCCATTGTGGAATTAGTTTAAAAGACCTCTCATCATTGTCATCAAATCCTGATAAGGCAATTCCTGTAACTCCCAAATAAGCACTCATGCGTATTGCTCCAATTGTACCTGATCCAAACCAATCAGGCCCTATATTCGCTCCGCCATTAATCCCTGATAAAACAAGATCCGGTTTATCATCAGGGAATAAACCAATCAGGCCTAACAACACACAATCAGCCGGATTACCCGGAATAACATATGCAGTTATATTATTTTCTTCATCAAAATATTTGCATTTTACTTCTAAAGTTGATTGATGTTTCCCAAAAGTAGTATGATTGGATGTTCCTGATCTGTCGAATGATGATATAACTATTGAAACACGATTTGACACTTTTTTTACACTTTTTGCTAATGCTAATAATCTGTCGGTATCCTCAATACCATCATCATTGGTAATCAAAATATGATTATACCTGACATTTTCCTGAGCTTGCGTCACTTGAAAGAAAACAAGTAAAATTAGGGTAGAAAATATATTTTTCATTTGTAATAATTTTTTTATTATTTAATTTTGACGCAATACATTCTTTTAAGTTACATGTTTTTTAGTTATAAAAGGAATTTAAATCCTGAAAGGATTGAACGTGAATAGCCCTACACAGAATGTAGGGTTGAAGCAAATATTATTAAAAAACCCTGAAAAGGTTCAACAACAAAGTTTTATGATGAGTATATATACACAAATCCCCTGTCGGGTAGTTTTCGCAACAAAAAAAAGCTTTAAAGAAGAATTTCAGAGCTCAGTACTTTATGTGATTCTATTGTTGAGTTCAGTATAAAAAGGTATGGATAGTTTAATCGTTAGGGCTAAAGCCCAGGTTGATAAGATAATAACTAACCCCACCCTTAAGGGTGGGGTTATTAAAAACCAGACAATTAGTGGGCTTTAGCCCAAAATTGTTAGTTTTTATACTGAACTCATTATTGTAAATCGCAAGTCATAATTTGATTATATTAACCCAAAATGGAGTATCCATACGGATTCCCTCTGGTCATTGGAGTAATGGATTAATGGGAAGATGTAATAATATTAGGCATTTACTATTTCCAATATTCCACTACTCCATTACTCCAAATAAACTTTTTAAACATTCTATTTTGCTTATGATTTTTTAAAACATCAAAATTACTGAGTTCTGAATTTGTGTTTGTTAAGGGACCATGGGATTGAGGTTGATGAAAAGCATCTATTTTTATATGTAAAACCCCGCTGGGGTTTTTTGTTTAATTTTCATACTATTACCATAGGTTTCACCTATGGCTATTCACGTTTAAACCACTTCGTGGTTAATTTCTAAAATCTTATGTATTTAGGGTTTCCAACTCCTTTGGGGATTTGAAACCCAACGCTCAGGTTTCAAATCCCCAAAGGGGTTGGAAACCTTATGCTTGATATTGATAGTCATCGGATGACTTTTTACATAAATACATTCCTTACAATACAAGTATGTCAACACTTGCTGTCAGGTCGGGATTATTATTAATCAGGTATAAATACCTGCTGTCTGCTTCACCCAGCTCAGTTGCAAGTTTTTCGATTTCCTCACCTGCTTCAAGGATATAAGGATTTTCGGGAACTTCCGGAGTACTTCCGTCTGTGAATATTGTAACCGGTACTGTACCGGTGTTAATAAACATAAAACGTGTAGTATCCTCGAAAGTTATTCCTGCCTCTTTTGTTTCTAAAGGTTCAATATTTAAAATTTGAGGCTCAAGGAGTTCTTCCTCATCCTTGCCGGTCTGTCGTATATTTTCCATATCATAAAAACCTGATATCATGTTAGTATTTTTATAATACTTTTGCATCAATCCACCTAATGTATAATACATTGCCTGTGAACATATCACACGTTCCTCCTCCAATTGCCCGGAAAGAATGTCAACAAGCCCTTCCTTACCTTGTTGGTTGTTTCGTGCTGCTAAAAGCAAAGCATAAAAACCCTCTACATCTGTCTTTAATTCTGAAAGAGCGGCATCGTCGCCAATGCTGCTGATAAGTGTTTCAACTGCCGAAAGACGAAGCTCATAAGCCGTTGATTGAAAAGGCCTTCTTCCATTGGGCAAGAGGGCAAGATATTCCGGTGAACCCTTACGATACACAACCTGAATTCGTATATCCCAGCTTTCAATTTTGTCGGAACGAAGCTCATGCCATAAATTCTCGGCTGCCCGGGTAGCACCCTTATAGGCAGCTTTTACAAATTTCCATTCCGAATATTTTGAGGTATATGAAAGATGCTTTGGATGAAAGAACTCATGCAAAACCAGTATGTCGGGATCAGTTGATTGGGCTTGCAATTTAGCATCATGATCGGCTGAGATGGCGCTCATCCGCTTTTTACTTTGTTTTGTGCAGTTATCGAACTGGTTTTGTTCAGCCTGCCATTGTGTGTTTTTTGTCATATTAAATTTGTTTTAATTGTTTAATTGTTACATAGATAAATTATTATTTAGCATTAACAAGAATGTTCATATTAGTTCTATGATGGAGATAGCCAAAACATGAACGTTCCTGTTTGCTCAAATGTGGAGATAGATATAACATGAACACTCCCGTTTATTCTATCGTTGGGATAGCCCTAACATGGACACTCCTGTTTGTTCTATCGTTGCGAAAGCCTCAACATAAACGTTCCTGTTTGCTCCATCATGATGATAGCCCTAACATGGACGTTCCTGTTTATTCTATCGTTGTGATAGCCTCAACATAAACGTTCCTGTTTGCTCTAACGTAGTGATAGACTATACATAAATATTCCTGTTAGTTCTATCTTAAACATAGTCTTAACATGAATATTCCTGTTAACTCTATTAAATCAAAAAATCAAAAAATCAAAAAACGTTTTCTTAAATATTATCCGATGCCTATTTAATTTCCCGGTTTTATTTTAAAATATTTGATCAGAAGATTTTTTCAGTTAATTCTGTTATTGAGCAAAAGGTAACCCTGTAAAACCATTTTTCTTTAAAAATTTTTTAACAATTTAGGATATTCATGGCTTGACTTTGAGTCAAGCTATGAATATGAACACCATTATGTCTAATTAATTAATAATATTTTTTTGTACTTTGATGTGAAATCATCATAATTAATATTATATAGATAAACTCCATTTGGAATAAGTGTTCCATTATTATCTTTTCCATCCCATTGTTGTGCTTTTTTACCCAAAATATCATATTGTCTGACCATATTCCCTTTGATATTACAAATATTTAACTCAGGATTTTTGCAATTTTCCGGTAATTCAAAACTTATTGTTGTTTTTTCTGAAAAAGGATTTGGAAAACATGTTAGTTTTAAGGCTTTCTTTTTGACAGAATTTATTGAGGAAAGTGTGGAATCAATATCATGAAAATAAGTAGAAAAAGTTTCCCCATAATCTATACTATAATCAATATAAAGTAATTTATGATTAAAAGTTGGATCCAATGTTGACCGCATCACATAAAACGAACCCGGCTCCCTACCGGCCGTATATGAAAGCTGCCAATAAAAAACATTAATAAATTCAGACTCGAATTTTTCTGCCCAGTTATTACCGGTATCAACACTGTGGAAAATTTTATAATGATAATCTGGCCACCATGAAACCAGATAAAGTTCACCAGCTCCCGATCCCCTGCTAATTTGAGGATATTGACCACTAGGGGACCAAAAAGCGACAGCACTATCAATTGAGATTTCGGTATAAGTATTTGCATAATCTAAAGTATGGTCTAAAAACAATCTTTCACCAGTATTGCCATTAATTCCAAAAAATTCTCCTAAATAATATCCTGGTTCAATAATTGGACAACTAATTGAGTTTGTAATTAATGCAAATAAATTCCCATAATCATCACTTTGGAATAATTGATAACTTATTCTTTTAAAAATAGTTCCGTTATTTTGCCCACTAAAGTAATTTGAACTTGTAGGATGGTATTCTCTGTACATCCAATTCTCCCCATAATCAAAACTTACCCAAAGTTCATAGAAACCAAAGTTATACAAAACACCAGGTGTTGCATCACCAAGTATTTTTCCAACCATCATTTCACCGGCAGGTGGGGATTCAATATTTTCGTATTTTAATGAAATGTGTTCACCGTTGTCGGTAGAATGAAAAATAGCCCAATATAAATAACCATAGTTATCCATATACCAATCGGTGGATAAGTAGATTTCGTTTTCTTCAGCTCCTCTTGATATTTGAGCCTGGGTGTTAAATGTACAAAATAAAAAAATAAAAGAGGATAGATAAAATATTTTGTTTTTCATTGCTAGTTGTTTTTATTGAAAACATTTATATTATTAGTTCATGTCAAATATAATAAATAAATAAAAATCGATAATAAAATCATTCATAATGAAATATCTTCCGGCATTGACCAAATTAAACCTTCATCAAATGATTTCGAATAATAAAGCTTCCTATTTTGAATTTATTATTTTCATTTCAGGATTTTTTGCTAATTTTGAAATTGAATAACATCCTTTATGGAAAAAACATATTACAGCATAGGTGAAGTGGCTAAAACGTTTGGTGTAAACACATCATTAATACGTTTTTGGGAAAACGAATTCGACATTATAAAGCCCCATAAAAACAAAAAAGGCAACCGCATGTTTACCCAGCAGGATGTTGATAACTTCCATATAATCTATCACCTGGTTAAGGAAAGAGGATTTACACTTCAGGGAGCAAAAATTAAACTTAAAGAAAAAAAAACTGATTATTTTGAAAATATTCAGATAATAAAAACACTGAAAAACATTAAAGCTTTTCTGCTTGAAGTAAAAGGAAATTTGTAATTAATGATGGATAGTTAAATCTTTAACTATTAATTAATATACAAATGTTTGTCAACTTGTTAAAAAAAGACCTTCAATGGTTAAATGGTTAAATTGCTAAATTACTATAAAACAACAATAAAGCAATTTAACAATTTAACAATTATTCTATAATTTTCAATGACTCTTTTTATGAGTTTAGAAGATGCTAATAATATTTCCCAGTCAATAAATACTCCTGAACGTAATCTTCAATTCCTTCTTCGAGCGAACTAAATACTTTTGAATATCCTGCCAATCGAAGTTTTTCCATATTTGCTTCCGTAAAATATTGATATTTATCACGAATATCAACAGGTGTATCAATAAATTCAATATTCTCATTTTTGCTCATGGATGAAAATGTAGCTTTAGCTAAATCCAAAAATGATCTGGCTTCTCCCGTTCCAAGGTTATAAATTCCCGAATATTTTTGCTGAGTCATAAGAAAATACAAAACATCAACAACATCTTTCACATAAACAAAATCACGTAATTGTTTACCATCCTCAAAATCGGGATTATGTGATTTGAAAAGTTTAACTTTATTCGTTGCATTTATTTGATTAAAAGCATGGAAAATTACCGATGCCATTCGCGATTTATGAAATTCGTTTGGGCCGTAAACATTAAAAAATTTCATTCCGGCCCAAAAAGGTGGTTGTTTCTTTTGCTTTAAAACCCATTTATCAAAATCATTTTTCGATTCACCGTAAGGATTTAAAGGCTTTAGATTTTCAATAATCTCATGATTATCATCATAACCAAGTTCACCCATCCCATAAGTGGCAGCCGAGGAAGCATAATTCAAAGGAATTTTGTATTTAGTGCAAGCCTCCCAGATAGTTTTTGAATAATTGAGGTTTAGTTTATCAAAAACTGCTACATCAAATTCAGTTGTATCGGTTCTTGCTCCTATATGAAAAATAAATTCAACATCCTGATAATTATTTTCAAGCCAATCAAAAAACAAATTCCTATCAACTTTTTCTTTTATTACCTTATTGATTAGGTTCTTATTCTTCTCAGGGTTTGTAAAATCATCAACAACTACAATATTCTTAATACCTTTATTATTAAGCTTACTGACTAAACTACTTCCAATAAAACCTGCTGCTCCTGTTACTATTATCATTAAATTATTTTATAAATATTAATTGTCAAAAATAAAAATAATTACGGATCTGAAGGATATATTTAGAAACTTGAAGTAAAAAAACGAAAATAAAAAAAAAGCAGTAAAATTTCTTTTACTGCTCCTAAACAACAATTTATGAAATCACATCTACTTTTTGCCTTTCTTAGACTTTGAGCAAGATGATTTTCCTGATTTACAATTTGCAGGATTACAATTTTTAGCTTCAGGGCATTTTGCAGGATCACATGCTTTTCCATCTTTACTTTTTGCTTTTGAACAACATGCTTTTCCATTTTTACTTTTTGCTTTTGAGCAACATGCTTTTGCATCTTTACTCTTTGCTTTTGAAGTACAGGCTTTTGCCTCAGGGCAGGTTTTTGTACAATCAGCTTTTTTAGCATCAGTCTTAGTTATTGTAGTTTTTGCTTTTCCTGCTTCGGTAGTAGTTTGTGAAAACGAATAAATAGGTGCAGCTAAAATCATTAACGCAACACCGGATAAAATTAAAACTAGTTTTTTCATAATTTTTTAAATTAAATAATTTATTAATATTGAACACAAAAATAATGTATAAAAAATCAACTAATGTTATTTGCATGTTAATTGATGTTAAGATGATGTTAATTTTATTTTGCATATCTAAAATATCTATAATTTCGTAGAAATGAAACAAAAAAGAAAACAACTGACATTAATAATTTTCACTTTCGGATTTCTGATCGCGCTTGTGATAATACAAGTTAACTGGATATTAAATGCAGCTTCAATTCAGGAATCTCAATTCAGCTATAGTGTGAATATGACCTTAAACCGAATTGTGGAAAATATTTCAAGAGACAAACAAATGTGCAAAAATGTCGAAAGTTGTTTTATTGCTAATGATTCAACACCTTGTTGTTTGAGAACAAGGTATTATAATGAATGGCTAAAAGTAGATTCGATAATCAAAAATAATCTCGAGTATTACAATATTAATCTTGAATATGAATTTGAAATAGTTGACAGCGAAAATGATTCTATCATTAGCATTGTACACAAACCTTATTATACCCAAAGCTTAGAGAGAGCCTTGCAGCAATCAGGTATTCAATTGAAAATTAAATTTCCGGAAAGAAAAGAATTCATTCTTGCTCAGATTGGAACTATGTTTATCACATCTATTCTTTTAATAATTTTAATCATGATTTCCCTGATAGTCATAATTAATTATTACAAAAAAGAAAAGAAACTCGCTGAAAAAACAAAAGATTTTATCAATAATATGACCCATGAATTTAAAACACCTCTTGCAAATATTGCACTTGCCAATAATATGATATCGAAAAGCGAGAATATTTTATCGTCTGAAAAACTAAAAAAATATACCTCTATTATTAATCTTGAACAGGAAAAACTTCAGGATCATGTTGAGGGATTACTATATTCGGCATGTTTGGAAAATGGTACGAATGATAATAATGAAATAATTGATATTTGCAGTTTATTACAAAAAGCAGCCAAATCATTCGATGTTCAAATAACACAAAAAAAAGGAACTATTATTGTAAAAGAATGTGATTCGCAAAGCTATTCTTACGGTAATAAAAAGCATCTATTATTGGCTATTTCCAACGTAATTGACAATGCAATAAAATATTCGACAAAGCCTCCAAAAATTACAATTGACATTTTCATTAAAAACGAAATAATATTTATCAGGATTAGAGATAACGGAATAGGTATTGCTAAAGAACATCAAAAAGAAATTTTCGAAAAATTCTATAGAATTCCAACCGGTGATCTACATAACATAAAAGGTTTTGGCATAGGCCTTTCTTATGTAAAAATGGTTATTGATTCTTTTGGAGGAAAGGTAATTGTCAGCAGTTTTAAAGGAAAAGGCAGTAGTTTCGAAATTCAACTACCTTTGTATTCTGAATAATTCATTAAGAAAATGGAAAAGAATTTTATTAAAATTCTTCTTGTTGAAGATGACGTTAATCTTGGGTTTCTATTAATTGAATTTCTCGAATCGAATGGTTTTGATGTGAAATTATACCGTGATGGCGAATCGGGATTTAAAGGATTTCAAACCGGACAATTCGATTTTTGCATTCTGGATGTAATGCTTCCAAACAGCGACGGTTTTACGCTTGCAAAAAAAATCAGGACCGAAAACAAGAAGATTCCTATAATTATGCTTACTGCACGCTCATTAAAAGAAGATAAAATCAAAGGTTTCAATATCGGTATTGATGATTACATAACTAAGCCTTTTGATGAAGAAGAACTCGTTTGCCGTATTAAAGCAATTCTTATGAGAGTTGGCATTGATGAAAATATTATGGATGCGATATTGTTTAAAATTGGTAAATATAATTTCGATTATAAAAACCAAATGCTAAAATTTAACGACTCGAAAAAAAGATTAACGTCTAAAGAAAATGAAATACTCAGATTTTTATGTCTTTCAAAAAACAAAATTGTTAAACGTAATGATATTATGACCTCTGTTTGGGGCACTGACGATTATTTTATTGGCAGAAGCCTTGATGTTTTTATTTCGAAACTCCGCAAACACTTAGATAAAGACCCGAACATCAAAATTGAAAGTATTCCGAGGGTTGGGATTGTTTTGTCGGATAGTGTTGATTAATGCTTGAATGAGTGAATGCCTGAATAATTATTTAATGCATCCTAATCATATTTTCATAATTTGATATTTTTCCTTAAATAGGATGTTTTTGTAACCATTTATTATATAACCACATCGAAAATGCTGAGATAAAACCAATTCCCATGAGAACAACCCACCCCATTGAGTTCCAAAATGGATTAAGTTCTAACAAACCGGATTCAAGTTTGACAGCTCTGTTACACATAATTTCATGAAAGATGAATGCTCCGGCAGGTCCTCCAACTAAGGCTCCAATAGCCAATGGGAGGTTCGCATAACCGAGGAATAATCCTTCTTGTCCTTTTGGAGCAAGTGCTCCAATAAATTCATAGGTTCTGGCTGATGTAAATAATTCACCGAAAGCTATCAAAGCAACCGTCAGGGTAATAAAAAGTGTTCCTAAAGGGACCCAATCACCAAGTGTAAGTGATCTAACTCCTCCACTCATAAATATTGGAATAAGGTTTATCATCATTGATATACCTATGATAATTATACCGACAACAATTGAATTTATCGGTTTCATCTTACCGAACTTCTTGGTTATTAAAAGTTGAAAAAACACGATTACAAAAGGATTTGCCATGGTTATGATGTCAACAGCCGGGTCTAACTCAACAACTTTCTGCAAGTAAAGAGGCAGTACATTATACACCTGAGCATAGATAAAGAAAAAACCACTCGATACGATTAAAAATAAGGCAAACCTGGCATTCTTAAGAACCAGGATCATATCAGCCAGAATTTTTAGTATGGATTTTTTTGGTTTTTTTTCTATTTCAGTCTGGCCGGAAATCTTATCAGGATCTGTATAAAAGAACAATACTGCAAAAAAGGCAATGATTGAGAAAAATACAGAAACGGCAAAAATATAGCTCAGGTCAAATTCTTTTCTAACTACAAAGCTGACACCTCTACCTATAAGAGATCCGATATTAATAATCATATAAAAAATCCCAAATCCCAGGGTCACTTTTGCACCGGCTGTTTTCTGAACAGTTCCCGCAATACAGGGTTTTATAATGGATCCGCCAATACCTATAGTAATGATCGCAAGAATTATCGGGAGAAGAACACCTATCCCTGCTGTCATTTCGCTTTCAATGGTTTTGTTAAGTATTTGGTTCCCAAACCATACCGGATAACCCATAATAAAGTATCCGATAGCAAGCAAAACAAAAGCGATTAGCAGTGATTTTTTAAAGCCAATTTGATCTGCAATGGTTCCTGAAAGAATGGGAAGGAAAAAGACCAATGCCCATAATATTCCATTCAAATTGCTTGGCCAATAATCGCCCAGTCCCAGTTGTCCTAAATATAAAACAACAAAACTTGCCATTGCATAATATGCTCCTCTTTCAAATAACTCTGTTAAATTTGCAGTCCAGAAACTTCGTGGAAAGCCTTCTTTTTTAATCTCTTTTGTATTTTCCATATAAAAAATTTAAATGCTTTTCGTGTATTATGTAAATCGTGTTATTTTTAGTTCAATATAGGTTTTGAATTCAATACATTTCTTATAATCAACATTTAATGATTGATCTTTCTTCCATCTCCTATTCTTATCATTAATCCGTTTGCTTTACTCTTAGAGTCTCCTATAAGCTTCCTTTCTGTGACGAATTCTGATGATTTCAATTATTAGTTGTCTATTCTGAATAGAATAAACAATGCGGTAATTTCCAGAACGAATTCGCCAAAGCCCTTGTTTACCTATTATTTTAACGGCGTTTAAAGATTTAGGATTCTCAGAAAGAGTTTCAATCTTATGAAGTATTCTAATAATTTCAACCTCCGGTAATTGCTGCAATTCCTTTTCAGCAGAAGCAGTAAATACTATTTTATACATTAATATTTCTGTATTTACTTAGATTTTCCTTGACCTGATCAAGAGATATACGTTTTTCATCCTGCCTCTTGTAACAGATTAGGATATCTTCAATATCCTCAACATATTCTCCATACTCCTCAAGGTTTATAATCAATGCTTTTCGCTTCCCTTTTTCATCTGTAATATAATTTAAACCTTCCATATTTCTACAAATTTTAATTCAAAGGTACAACAGAAATTAACATAATTGAAAACTAATTTGGGATTAAATATAAAATCCTATTGTTTTTAATAAGTATGGTAACTACTCAAACCTTATTTCCTGTTTTACTTTATCAATTGTATATTTTCCGAAAAGTAATAAAGTTGATTTTCCGATAACGAATGGAACTCTTACACGGTTATCAACAGTTATTTCAAAATCATGAATAGTAATATTTGCTATTGTAAAATCTTTTACCGTAAAAACAGCTTTATTGGCAATAGTTCCGTTGGCCAGGACCACATTTGGATCGCCTTTGAAATCTTCTTTGCTTAAAGCACCGTCTCTTAAAAGCCTTAGTGCTTCTGAGATAGAAATTTGCGGCCTTGCATGATCTTCAAAATAAAAATCAATAGAGATATCATTAATAAAACATTCGGCTTTTAAAGCGCCTGTCTTTTTTTCAATTTCATAATTAATAAAACGTTCTTCCGGATTTACAACTATGTCAACTTCTCCTCCTGTTACGGGTGCATTTTTTTGCCGTGGGACGTGGTTCTTGCGTAAAACACTAAATTCGGTACGACGATTTAACTGATGAGCAGCTTCTTTTTCGGTATTTGTTTCGAGTGACTCAATAAACTCTTCGGTCAGAACTGTTTCTTCAGGGAATGTAATACCATCGCGGGTAATGTCTTTTAAGAGCATTCTTGGAACTCTTTCGCCATAACCTTTTGCAATTAATCTTTCAGGGTTAATGCCTCTTAAAATCAAATAATCAACAACTGATTGAGCACGTTTTTGGGATAAAATATCGTTTTTTTCATCCGAATCACGAATATCGGTATGCGAAGCCAATTCAATGACAAGAGTTTCATTTTCATCAAGAGTTTTTATCAGGCCTTGTAAGGAGTCCTTATATTGTGGTTTAAGATCCCATTTTGCAAGATCATATAAAATTTCGGGCAAAACAATTGGTTTTTCCGGAATAGGTTCAATAATAAAATCATGTTCGAAATCCTTTGAAAACTCCAAACCTATTGTTGTTATTCTTCCTTTGGAAACGAAATAATCTTCTTTTGAAACGATAATATCATAAGAAGTGCCCTCAAGTATTTGGGAATCGGTAAAAACATAAACACCCTGGTCATTGGTTTTTGTTGAAAGTGAAATTCCATCGGATCCGATTATTTTCACGTTGGCATCTTGAGCATACTGCAAAGTCCGGTCGTCTTTAATAACTCCTGTAAGAGTGAACAAAACAGGTGGTTCAATAAATTCATAAACATCTTCTTTTCCTCTTCCCCCCTTTCTGGATGATGAAAAGAAACCTCTTTCTTTATCGGGATGAAAAACAATCCCAAAGTCATCACCATTTGAATTTATTGGCATTTTTAGGTTTAGAGGAGTACTCCAGCCCTCCTCGGTTTTCGTTGACTTGAAAATATCAAGCCCACCAATTCCAAGATGGCCGTTGGATGAAAAATACAGAACCGAATCGTTTCTTAGAAAAGGAAAAAGTTCATCGCCTAATGTATTGATTTCAGGACTGATATTTTGCGGCCTGTTAAATTCCTCATTTTTAGATTTTCGGGTTGCTATCCATAAGTCTCGCCCACCAAAACCCCCTTCGCGGTCAGAAGCAAAAATAATTGTTAATTCATCATTACTTAAAGTCGGATGCCCGTTAGCAATTGTGCTGTCACCTCCCAGGTCAAGGCCTTTGGGCGAACTATATGAACGGCCACGTTTTTCGGCATAGCAAATAAAACATCCCGATTGCTTTTTTGGATCATTCGGGCAACGAGTAAAATATAAGGCATTATAACTGCTGTTCATGAAAGGTGCACCTTCGTTAGCCTTTGTATTAATTACATCTTCAGCGCCGAGAAGTTTAGGTGTACTCCATTCACCCTTTCTGTCGATTTTAGTTGAAAATAAATCGCTGAAATTCTGGCCTGTCCAGTCGTCGGTTTCTTTTCCGGTTGCACCTTCGCGGGTTGAAGTGAATATTATTGAATTAAAATTATTGTTTTCGTAAAATGGTGAAAAATCCGATTCTCTTGAATTAATTTTCTTAATTTTTATAATCTCGTATTTTGAAGGATTTTCTTCCCAATCTTTAATCAGCCGACATGCCTCGGCTCCAAACAGACCACGCGGATCATCGGGAACTAATTCGCTGTAGTTATTATATTGAACTAATGCTTCATTATATTTTTTATTCGCTTTCAAAGCATCAGCGTAATGCAAAATCACTAAAGGTTCTTTTTTGTCATATTTTGCTCTTATTAACCTTTTATATTGCGATTCGGCCCTTTTTAAATTATTTGTATGCCGGTAACATTCGGCAATTTGAAAAATCACACGATTTTTTTCCGGTTTATTTTTTTTAACCTTCGAATATGCTTTTTTATATTTATCAATTGCAATAAAATAGCGTTGGTTCTCGAAAGCTACATCAGCAGTTCGTGCCGGATTTCGCTGAGCAAATATTATTCCGGGGGAAATAAACAGGGATATGAGTATAAAAAATAATACTTGTTTGATTTTCATTTTTATATGTTTTTTAAATAAACGGAAAAGTTTTTAATTTATTTGTTTATTTTCAGGTTTTGTATTATCAGTTTTAATTGTTTACTTAAATATTTCTTCCACCACACCACTATTCCTAGTCTGATTGCTCAGGTGGATAATGTTCAATATGCTTTACCTTCTCTTTTGTCGATGATTCTTTAATATTATTCTTTTGTGAGTCTTCTATTTTCACTGAACTTTCAATCTTATTTATTTCTTCATGTATTTCCTTTTTAATATCGTTTGTGGCTCTTTTAATCTCACCCATTCCTTTCCCGACTTTTCTGGCAATCTCAGGAATTTTTTTTGGGCCGAATACTAAAAATCCTATAATCAGTATAATAAAAATTTCACCGGTACTGATATCAAAAAATAAAAGAATATTATTCATGCTATACAAGGCTTGAATTTTATTTAAAATGCAAATGTACACAAAGAACTTCAAAAAATATCATAACACAAAAAAAGTGGCTAAAAAATAAGGAACAAGAAACAATGAACATGAAACAAGAAACATCAAAAGTTAAGCAATTTTTACACACCCTATTCAACTTATTAAAGTGCAAGCAGGAGAATGATTATTAAATGAAGTTTGTCCTGAGTACCCGGTACCAATTACCATTCTGAATTTAGTAGGATGTAATCAACTAAAATTGCAACAACATTAAAAATTTAAAAATATAATTATATTATAACTAGCGAATTTGCTGCTTTTATGGATAATTGAGGATAAAAAAAATCCCGAATATTTTAAAACTAAAACATTCGGGACTTTTAAAAAGGAATTCAGTAAAATAATTATTTTTTCTTTCTTCCCTGGGTTTTTTCTGCTAATTTCTTTGAACCTTTATTACTAATTAAATCGAATACAATCGGACTGGCGTTGAAAAGAGAAGAATAAGTACCGATTCCAACTCCAACCAATAATGCAAAGGTAAACCCTCTGATTATTTCACCTCCGAAAATAAATATTACTAACAATACAACCAATGTTGTACCTGAAGTATTTATTGTTCTGGCTAAAGTACTGTTAAGAGCGTTGTTAATATTGGTTTTAAGATCTTTTTTCGGATAGAGTCCCATAAACTCACGAATACGGTCGAAGATAATAACCGTATCATTTATTGAGTACCCGATAATAGTCAAAATAGCGGCGATAAATGCCTGGTCAATTTCGAGATTAAACGGTAAGATATTATAAAATAATGAGAATAACGAAATAGTGATCAGTGAATCATGGAATAGTGCAATTACACCTGCCAGGCCATATTGCCATTTCTTAAACCTTATGGCAATATAAATAAATATTACAATTAAGGCAAATATTATTGCCATAGCAGCTTTGTCTCTGATATCATCGGCAACTGTTGGCCCAACTTTTTGAGAGCTTAAAATTCCGATAAGTTTTTCGTCATTATCAGTATCCGAAATAAAATCCTGATATTCTATATTCTTATTAGAATAAAAATCTTTTAAACCTGAGAACAATTTTGTTTGAATGATTGAGTCAACTTCAGGTTCGTTCGATTCAATTAAATATTTTGTTGTGATCTTTACCTGCTTCGATGGGCCGAAAGTTTTAACTTCCGGTGCTGCACTCTCAAATTCGGTTTGTAACACTTTTCTAATATCATTGGTATTAACATCCTGGTCAAATCGGATCACATAAGTACGTCCTCCCGAGAAATCAACTCCCATGTTCAATCCTCTTAATGCTAAAGAAGTAATACCAATAATTATAATAATTGATGAGAAAATATATGCTCCTTTTCTCATGCTTAAGAAATTGATATTCGTATTTGAAAGAACATTATGAGTTCTTTTGTTTGAGAAATTAACGGTTTTGTTTTTAGATAACAACCAGGTAAAAATCAAACGAGAAATAAAAATTGCAGAGAATAAAGACGAACAAATACCAATAATTAATGTTGTTGCAAAACCCTGAACCGGTCCTGAACCAAAAACATAAAGTACTATACCTGTTAATAATGTCGTTACGTTACCATCAATAATAGCTGAATAAGCATTTTTATATCCGTCGGCAATAGCCAATCGCATTCCTTTACCGGCCCGGACTTCTTCTTTTATACGCTCGTAAATAATTACGTTAGCATCCACGGCCATACCGAGGGTTAATACTATACCTGCAATACCCGGTAATGTAAGAACTGCCTGGAATGAAGCTAAAACTCCGAATAAAAAGAATATGTTTGTCAATAATGCAAGGTCGGCAATCCACCCTCCTCTATTATAATAAAATATCATATAGAAAAGAACCAGAACAAAAGCTAAAACAAATGACCAAAGACCTGCGTTTACAGCTTCGTGGCCTAATGAAGGTCCAACTACAGCTTCTTCAACAATTCGTGCAGGAGCTGGTAATTTACCGGCTTTCAGAATATTTGCAAGGTCTTTTGCTTCTTCAACATCAAAACCGGTTATTGATGAACGTCCGTTTGGAATTTCGCTATTAACATTTGGTGCCGAATAAACATAGTCGTCAAGAACTATGGCAATTTGTTTACCAATATTATCGCCTGTTAGTCGTTTCCAGGCTTTTGCTCCCTCCGCATTCATTTGCATTGTAACTTCAACCTGGCCGGTTTGGCTATAATCCTGACGGGCATCAACAATAACATCGCCACCAAGAGAAGCAGTTCCATCCCTTGAAGTTACTTTTAAAGCAATTAGTTCGAGGATTTCTGTTCCTTCCTGACGCGGTTTTATTGTCCATAATAATTTTAAATTCCTTGGAAAAACCTCGCTTACTTTCTTTAAAAGAGCATTTACTCTTGCAGTATCTTTAATGGCAGCATAACCTACTGTTGCACTTTTCGACGGATAGTATTGTCCTTGATCGTTTTGATAAAAAGCAGGAGTTAAATATGCATTTAACGGATTGTTTTTTGCATAATCTTCAAATGATTGGTCCTGTGCTGAAAGATCGGTTGTGTCGCTTTCTAGCTGTTCCAGTAATGTCGAACTTTCTGTTGTATCACCCTCAACAACCAACTCCTCTTTTACTTCAGGGATTTCAGCTTTTGCTTCCTCACCGGCAGCTACCTCTTCAATTCCATCTTCCTCAATATCTTCAGTTACATCAAGGCCACGTAATTGTTTGTTGGCATCAGCAAAATATTGATAAAGTTCAGGATAATCATAGGTTTCCCAAAACTCAAGTTTTGCGGTTCCCTGTAAAAGTTTTCTGACACGGGTCGGATCTTTAATACCCGGAAGTTCAACAAGAATTCTTCCCGAAGTCCCTACTCTCTGAATATTCGGCTGAGCTACACCAAAACGGTTTATACGTGTATTAAGAATGTTAAATGCACGGTCGATAGCTCCATCGGTTTCATTACGTATAACCTGCATTACTTCTTCGTTAGTAGAATTAAAACTAACTCTGTCTTTTAATTCAACCGTATTGAAAACAGAAGCTAATTTTGCATTAGGATCAACTTCAGTAAATGTTTCTCCAAAAAGTGTTACAAAATCCTCCTGACTATCTTTTTGTTTTTGATAAGTTTCTTTAAGAGCTTCAACAAAAATAGGATTATCTTTATTTCTACCGGCTAATGCTTTAATAATATCGCCAACTTTTACTTCAAGGGTAACGTTCATACCTCCTTTAAGGTCAAGGCCAAGGTTGATCTCACGTTCTTTACATTCTTTGTAAGTATAATCTCTTACAAGAATATTGTAAACGACCTTATTCGCCATTGAATCTAAATAGTAATTCTCACGTGATTTCGATATAGAATCAAAATAATATCCTTCAAGTAATTCGTTACCATCGGCAAGCGTTTTGGCTAAGTCTGTGGTAATTTGATCTTTCGCATACGTAGCTGCTCTTTTCTCCACTCTGAAAGTAAAATATGTAAATGAGAGTTGGAAAAGACAAACTACAGCAAATGCGATCGCAAAAAATTTAATTGCACCTCTGTTCTGCATGTGTTTAAGTTTATTATTATTTACTCAAAAATTTAAGGCTGCAAAAATAGAATATTATTTTCAATATTACAATTGAAATTATTTATAATTTTTTACTGCACCTTTTAAAAATAACTAAAAGAATTTTACCTCGTTATCTAAATTGTAAGCTCACAAATTTCAGCATCATTGATAAAATCAGCGAGTAATGATATGATTAAAACAGTTAAATTTATATGATGGAATACTAATTTAATACTTTTTTTGTGTAAACCAATTTCAGGTCAAAACCCATTATTGCCTCATTTCTATTTTTTCCAATATTTCCATTTTCTAACTTTTATCCTTTTCACACTTTGTTCCAAAATAACAGAATTATTTATATTTGTGCATGAAAAAATCAGTTCAGGATAAAATAAAAGTTGGCATAGCCCAAATATCTCCGGTTTGGTTAAACCGTATAGAAACTACAAAAAAAATCATTCGTTATATTGAAAAAGCAAGTGATAAAGCTTGCTCATTAGTTACTTTCGGAGAGGCAATTTTACCGGGATATCCGTTTTGGATATCACTAACTGATGGTGCAAGGTTCAATTCGCAAATACAAAAAGAACTTCATTCGCATTACCTTAGACAGGCAGTCAGAATTTCGGAGGGCGATTTAGATTCAATATGCTCAGCATGCAAAAACAAAAAGATTGCCGTTGTTTTGGGCTGTATTGAACTGGCTAAAGACAGGGGAAATCATAGTATTTATTGCTCACTGATTTATATAAACAATAGTGGTGAAATCAAGTCAGTTCATCGAAAACTTGTCCCCACTTATGAAGAAAGGCTTTCATGGTCGCCAGGTGATGGACATGGATTACAAGTCCATGATTTAGGATCTTTCACTATTGGTGCCTTAAATTGTTGGGAAAACTGGATGCCTTTGGCTCGTGCTGCACTTTACGGACTTGGCGAGGATCTTCATGTAGCAATTTGGCCCGGTGGAATTCATAATACCGAAGATATTACAAGATTTATTGCCAAAGAATCCCGTTCATTTGTAATTTCCGTTTCGGGCTTATTTAGAAAAGAAAATATTACGGAAGATATTCCGCACTATAAGCTTATTAGAGAAAATTCAAACGAAATCGTTGCTAACGGTGGCTCATGCCTCTCAGGCCCAGATGGAGAATGGATTTTATCGCCACAAATCGACAAAGAAGAACTTTATACAATTGAAATTAATCATGAATTCGTCAGACAGGAACGACAAAATTTTGATCCTTCGGGGCATTATTCCCGCCCCGACGTAACTCAATTGACAATAAACAGAAAACGACAAAGTGTTTTAAATATTTGTGATTAAAACAAACAGTAAAGTCTTTTAAAATTGTTTAAACCTTGATATTTGGATTACCAGACTACACTATTTCATCTTCAAATCATAAAACACAAAATTTGGTTATCTAGATAATTCCAATTTTAATAATGAGTTTCGATTTGGTATTTGTACCTTTGCAACCTCAAATTAATTTGAATATAAATTATTAATAAAGAATTAATGTCAAGAAATCTTTATATTGCTGCTGCCGAAGCTGAGTCAGGTAAATCACTTATTGTTCTCGGAATAATGAGTTTATTAACAAGGCACATTAAAAAAGTAGGATTCTTCAGGCCTGTTATTCGACTTGGTGAAGAAAAGGATAACGATATCGAATTGGTTTCGAGACGCTTCAACCTTCCTTTTGAATATCGTTCAATGTATGGCATAAACAATGATGAAGCTTTTGACCTGATACATGCCGGTGATATGGACAGCCTGTTTACAGCAATTTTAGATAAATATAAAAAGCTTGAAGCAGAATGTGATTTTATATTAGTTGAGGGAACAGATTATACCGATTCATTAAAACTTTTTGAATTTGATTTTAATGCTCACATGGCAAACAATCTGGGTGCTCCTGTTTTAGCTGTTGTTAATGGTAAGAATAAAAGTGTTAATGATATCTCTGATATGGTTCAGTTGATCAAAAGAGTTCTTCAACGCGAAAAATGCTCTTATTTAGGCATGTTTGTAAACAGAGTTGAGAAAAATCATTTTGATGAGATAAAAAAATTAGTTGAAAAATTTAAAACCGGAAATGAGATCGACTTTGTCATACCCGAATTAGATCTTTTACAAAAACTTACTATCCGTCAGATCAGCAATACTCTTAAAGCTGACCTGATTTATGGTGATGATAATGTTTTGGATTATGATGTAAATAATTTCAAAGTCGGAGCCATGAGCATTGAGAATATCCTGAAAAATACTGAAACAGGGACATTGGTAATCACTCCCGGCGATAGATCAGATGTTCTGATCAGTTTATTTATGACTCTTTTATCAGAGAACCATCCGAAAATTGCCGGTATAATTTTAACGGGTGGTTACGAACCGGATAAAGAATTGATGAAACTTATCGAAGGGATAAAAAAACTTCCGGTTGCAATTTGCAAAGTCAATACCGATACATATTCGACCTCTTTGGATATTAATAAAATAAAAGCTGTCCTTACTCCCGGCAATGAAAGAAAGATGGCAATGGCATTGGGCCATTTTGAAACTTTTGTCAGCGATTCGATCTTAAAGGGGATAATTGATGTATCTTCATCAGAAATACTTACACCGATCATGTTTGAGTATGAGCTTTTTGAGCGGGCACGTTCAAAACGTAAACACATTGTACTTCCCGAGGGTATGGATGATCGTATTCTCAGGTCAACTGAAATGTTGTTAAGTCGAAATGTAGTTGACATTACTTTGCTTGGTAACGAAGATGAAATTTACAAAAGAGCTGCAGAGTTACATCTAAATCTTGATGGGGCACATATCATTGATCCTTATGATAATGATCTTATAAATGATTATGCTGCCACATATTTTCGATTAAGAAAACAAAAAGGAATTTCCAAAGAAATGGCCTTTGATACAATGCGTGATGTAAGCTATCTTGGAACTATGATGGTTTATAAAGGCCATGCAGACGGAATGGTTTCAGGGGCTGCACATACTACGCAACACACAATTCGTCCGGCTTTTGAATTCATTAAGACAAAACCGGGCTTCTCTATAGTTTCGAGCTGTTTTTTAATGTGTTTCGAAGACAGGGTTCTTGCTTACGGTGATTGTGCTTTTAATCCGAATCCCGATGCCGAACAATTAGCCGATATTGCGATCAGTTCAGCTGATACTGCAAATTTATTCGGTATTGAACCACGAATTGCAATGTTATCTTATTCAACTGGTGAATCAGGTAAAGGCAAAGATGTTGAGAAGGTAAAACTAGCTACTAAGATTGCCCGCCAACGTCGTCCCGACCTGAAAATAGAAGGCCCTATACAATATGATGCAGCAATTGATGCTACTGTAGCGAGAAAAAAAATGCCTGATAGCGAAGTAGCCGGAAAAGCCACAGTTTACATTTTCCCTGACCTTAACACCGGAAATAATACTTACAAAGCTGTTCAACGTGCTGCAAATGCAGTGGCAGTAGGCCCTGTTTCTCAGGGATTAAATAAACCTGTTAATGATCTAAGCCGTGGTTGTTTGGTAAAAGATATTGTTAATACTGTTTTAATTACGGCAATTCAGGCACAACAGGATGATTTGAAAAATTGAAAGACCAGATTACAACCATATCAATTGAAGACTATTTTTATGATCTTCCGCAAGAGAGAATCGCCAAATTTCCTCTTAATCAAAGAGATAGGTCGCAACTTTTAATTTATAAGAATAATAATATCGAAAAAAGTATTTTCAAGGATATTGATAGATACATCCATGAAAACAGCCTTTTAATATTCAATGAAACAAAAGTAGTACAGGCAAGAATAATTTTTCAGAAAGAAAGCGGAGCCAAAATACAAATATTTTGTCTTGAACCTGTCGAACCAAGCAGTGAAATACAAATTGCTTTTCAACAGAAAACAGTCTCGGTTTGGAATTGTTTTGTTGGAAATTCAAAGCGTTGGAAAAGCGGAAAACTCACAAAAAAAATTGTGTGTAACGGAAATAATTATATACTCACCGCCGAAAGAAAAAACCGTAACGATAATGTTTCATTGATTGAATTTTATTGCGAACCACAGCATTTAACTTTTGCACAAATTCTTGAATCATCAGGACTTGTGCCATTGCCTCCTTACCTCAATCGTGAAGCCGAAGAATCAGATAAAATTCGTTATCAAACCGTTTATGCAAAAAATAACGGATCGGTAGCAGCACCAACAGCAGGCCTTCATTTTACTGATAATGTATTTCAAAAATTAAAAAATAAGAATATTTCATTCGAAAAATTAACATTGCATGTCGGAGCAGGAACTTTCAAACCTGTAATCTCAAAAACTATCAGCGATCATGAAATGCATACGGAAAAGGTTCTTATTAAACGGGCAACAATTGAATCAATACTTTCCAATCCTAAACGAAAAATTATTCCTGTGGGGACAACAACAGTACGAACACTTGAAAGTTTGTATTGGTTTGGTGTAAAACTAATCGTAAAAAAAGATGAACATTTAACTTTTTCGGTTGACCAATGGGATCCGTATTCAGAAGAATTAAATTGCGGAATTTCTACAGAACCAGCCCTTGAAGCTGTTCTTAACTACATGAAAAATAATTCTCTTGAGATTCTTTACGGTGAAACAAAATTAATGATAGCTCCAGGATATGAGTTCAAAATTGCCGATGGAATAATTACAAATTTTCATCAGCCAAAAAGCACTTTACTTTTATTGATATCTGCATTTATTGGTTATGATTGGAAAAAAGTTTATGACTTTGCCATGAAAAATGATTTCAGGTTTTTAAGTTATGGGGATAGTTGTTTGTTTTTTAGAGAATAACAGCAAAATAACTTTCTAATTATCAACCTTAAAAATAAATCCCACACCATGAATGTTTTCAATCTTTAATCCCGGGTCATTTTTAAGAAGTTTTCGCAAGCGAGAAACAAATACATCTAAGCTGCGACTAAGAAAATAGCTGTCATCATTCCAAATATTGTTTAAAATATCCTCTTTTGTGAGAATCTTGTTTCTATTTTGACAAAACAAGCTTAAGAGCTCTGCTTCACGAAGTGTAAGGCGTTGAGGGATTCCGTTTTCAGTTAATTCAAGATTATCAAAATCAAAATGATATTTTCCAATTTCAATGTTTTTTTTATGAATTTTTGAAGGCCTTACTTTACTTCTTTTCAGAAAGACTTCAATTTTCAGCACTAATTCTTCAATGCTAAACGGTTTAGTGATATAATCATCACCTCCAATTTCCAAACCCTTTATCCTATCTTCTTTCATTGATTTTGCCGACAAAAATAAGATTGGAATATTTTCATTCGCATTTCTAATAGCTTTTGCAAGCGAAAAACCGTCAAGTTTTGGAAGCATTACGTCAATTATGCATAAATCAAAATCATTTTTGGAAAAAGCTGTCAGAGCCTGCTCACCATCTTCACAACAAACTATTTCGTACCCTTTTATTTCAAGATTATCTTTTGTTACAAAGCTCAGATAAATATCATCTTCAACATAAAGGATTTTTGGTTTTTCGTTTATGTTTTTCATGTATTAGTTTTTTGTTTCCCGCTGATTACGCAGACTTGTCTGCCGACAAGGCAGGTTTTTGCAGATTTTTTTTTCAGTGCTAATCCGTTTTATCTGTGTCATCAGTGTTCTATATATTTCATTTAATAATAATTACAAACTTACTCCCCCTACCCTGCTCACTTTCAAGGCGAATTTTCCACTTATGGGCTTTTAGAATATTTTTAACATAATCTAATCCCAACCCAAAACCTTTTACATCATGAATATTACCGGTTGGAATCCTGAAAAACTTATTAAATATTTTGTCGCGATATTTCTGAGCGATACCAATCCCGTTATCCTCAACCGATAAATATATTCTTTTATCTTTCAAAGTCGTTGAAACAATCACCTTCGGACTTGTTTTACAATATTTTATTGCATTATCAAGCAAATTAAAAACAATGTTTTCAAAATGACATTTATCAGCAGAAATATATTTAATTGCATTGTCAGTATTTAAAATAATTTCACCATTATTTTCGCGTGCTTTAAGATCAAAACCATTACTGATTTCAGTAAGCAATTCGTTTAGTTTAATTTTTTCAATTTTCAGGTTTATCCTCCCCTTTTCCGAAAGTGTTGATTGCAAAACTTTCTCAACCTGATTTTCAAGCCGCATATTTTGATCTGAAATAATGGAAGCGTATTTTTTTAATCTTTCGGGTTGAGTTGATATTGCAGGATCAGAAATAACATTTGCAGAAATTCCTATAGTTGAGATTGGAGTTTTCAACTCATGAGTCATGTTGTTAATAAAATCTTTTTGAACATCGGAAAGTCGTTTTTGCCTTAAGATAACAGAAATAGCAAAAGCAAAAAACAAAATTGCCGATATAAGGACAATCGCAGAAATCATCCATACATTCATATCGTAAAGAATAACAGCAGTTTTACTTGGAAACCGAATTACAAAATAGTAAATATAATCATCGAATTTCTGGAATTCCATGCTTTTCTTCTGCTTGATTTTCTTACCTGAATTATTAATATATTTTCCATGAACCATCGCATCACTTTCACAATCATATATTGCATATTCGTAGTCGATATTTATATTGCTATTCTCAAATTCAGTTTTCAGAAAATGTTCAAGAATAAGCGGGTCAATAACATCATTCAGGTCAACAACAAAATAATTTGATGACACCTGCTTTACAGGGTTTTCGTTGGGCAACTGGGTTTTATTAAAAGTTGCCATTTCAGCTGCTACATTATATAAAGCAATTCTAATGGTTTGATTAAATTGTTTTTCGCTTGTGTTGAAGGTATTATAAATCCAGTAAACCTGAAAGATAATAATCCCTATCAATGAAAAACTTCCCAAAAGGATCACTCTTTTTATGCGGTTTTTAGTCATATAATATTTACTTCTTAAACATTTCCGGTAAAATTATAAATTATATTTGGAAAATGCAGAGTGTTTACATTTCATTAACAAAAATTTGAAATTCGTTAACACATAGTCATTATTATTGCCATTACATTTGTTTTGAAATTTATTTTATTAATAAACCTTAAAAATTAAATCTATGAAATTCAAATTATTATTTACAATTTGCTTAATCAGCTTTTTTTCTGTTTCGGCTTTTTCTCAAACAAAAGGAACAAAAAACGAAAAACAAAATCAACAAACAACTGAAAACAATAATATTAGTTGGGAATATACAAGTTATGATTTCAAGACATTGAAACAAAACAAACCCGCCAAAACGGAATTTATTTTTAAGAATACCGGCAGGGAACCAATTGCTATTACAAAAGTAAAATCATCATGCGGTTGCACGGTTGCGGGCTACGATAATAGTCCCGTGCTTCCGGGCAAAGAATCAAAAATCGCAGCTACATATAATTCAAAAAAGGCAGGGCCTTTCCGAAAAACAATAAGTGTGTTTATAAGCGACAAAAGTCAATACAAACTAACAATCAAAGGTATAGTAAAAACAAATGATCAACTAACAAAGAAATAGTTTGAAGATTAGATTCTGAACTTATGAATCACCCATGGCAAGGAAATTTAGACACGCATGAGAATGATTATAGAATGAAACATGAAATTGGAAATTGGAAATTAGGAAGAACCCAAAATTTCTAATTTCCAATTTCATTCTCCCACCCACATTCTACTCCGGTTTTAGGTTTTCAATCTTCTAATCGAAAAATTTCACAATATTGATTTTAATACAAAATTTCCTATATTTGAAAGTTGAAAAAAAGCTTTTCATATGAGAGCTGTTAACAAGCAATTTATTTGCATATAATAAACATCTATGTAACTGACGGGGCGTAGCTTTATTATCTCTGATCAGAATAAATAAAATCTCAAACAAAATAAATTCTAATATTATTTTTCTTATTTATTGGGTTTACTGCTAAATTCTTAGGCCCAATGGAAATATATTGATATTATCTTTTTACAGAATGAAGAATATTTCTAATAAGAAGGTTTTGGCTTAGGTCATTTAAAAAAAACAAATATTATGAAAACTCTCATAAGTATTTTACTTATCATATTTATCACAACAAGCGTAAAGTCCCAGTACAACGAAATTGACCAATTTATTGAAGATGAAATGCAGACAAGGCATATTCCGGGATTGTCCGCTTGTATGATAAAAGGCCAACAAGTAGTATGGAGCGGCGCTTTTGGTATGGCAAATTTTCAACAATTCAAACCTGTTACAACTCAAACATTTTTTACAATAGCTTCCCTGTCGAAACTAATAGCAGGTACAGCTGTTGTACAATTATTTGAAAAAGGCCAAATTGATCTGGATGATGATATTAATGATTATCTGGAATTTGATGTTATAAATCCAAACTTTCCCGGATCACCGATAACATTTCGCCAGCTCCTTCAACATCGTTCAAGTTTAATTGACCCTGAAAGTGCAATCTATGAAACAATGACCCCCGGTGATTCTCCAATCGACCTTGGACAATATCTTGAAGACAACTTATCAGTAAATGGTGCAAATTATCATCCCGAATATTATTCCTCAAACTATGCTCCGGGTGGGCAGATATGGTACTCAAATTTTGGATTTTCATTACTTGGTTTTTTAGTGGAAGAAATATCAGGCATGGAATATCCCGATTATTGCCGGGAATTTATTTTCGATCCGCTATGCATGGAAGAAACAAGTTTTTTCTTCAGTGAAATTGACACAAATAATGTGGCTATGCCTTATGCCTATACTTCAGGAGAATATATTCCTTACGGCTTTTATTGCATTGCATTATATCCGGCTGCATTACTTAAAACAAACATTGAGGAACTATCACGCTTTTTAATTGCATATACCGGTCGTGGTACAATGGATGGTATAAGTATTTTCTCACCTTCCTCAGCCGATTTATTAACTCCATATAGTTTTGAAGAAGAAAACCTTGCATGGTGGAATGGCCTAACATGGACATATACTTTTCATTTTCCTAATGACGAGGTTTGGTATCATGGAGGATATATGCCCGGTATCAGAACACGGATAAACTATTATCCCGACGATTCAACCGGATTGATCATATTGACCAACGGCCAGGGGCAATATGGTTATATTGAGGAGGAATTTGCCAATAATTTTCTTGCCCTTCTCCCAACCACCGGCCCCGATACTTTGCATTGTCACACATCAGATACTATAAATATCTCATTAGAATCTGGATTTCAATTCGTATCAACAAACATGATCCCTGACGAACCTGATATGACTGCTATTTGTAATGAAACATTAAACAATCTTGACTTTGTGAGAAATTCCTCAGGAAGTATGTTACGAAAAATCGGCCCAAACTGGGTGAATAACATTGGTGATTGGATTACAACCGAAGGCTATTTATTTAAAATGAATGAAGCTGACGATATTAAAGTTTTTGGAGTTATGATTGATCCTCAAACTCCCCTTTCTCTAAATTCAGGATATCAGTTTATCAGTTATTTACCTGGTAACTCTATGGATGCATTATTCGTATTTTCAAATATTTTGGATAATTTGGATTTTGTAAGAAATTCAAACGGTACAATGATTAATAAAATCGGCCCTAACTGGGTTAACGGCATTGGTGACCTGATTCCCGGAGAAGGATATCTTGTAAAAATGAATGAACCGGATGTTTTGGTTTATCCTGTTAGTGATAAAAAATAAAAAGAAATAATCGTAAAACCATATATGTTTATTATTAATAAAATAAACTATAATTCTTTCAAAACTTATAGGTTAAGCAGTTTTCAAGGTATAATGCTAGAAACATTTTGAATATTTTCTGTTTACAAAACGTATAGAAATCTTAATGCATAATACGGATTTAATCATTTTTTAAACTAAAAAGATCATTAGTACCTGGAAAATTTTTCTAAATTTATTGACTAATTCTAAAAATAAAAATATATGAAATACCCGGAAGTAAAAAATTTTATAAATGGAGAATTTGTTGATTTTGGCAATAACAGAATGGATGTTTACAGCCCCCTGAACGGCAAAGTAATTTCAACAGTTCCATTATCAACAGCAAACGATCTTGATAAAGCAGTTATTGCTGCCAGAAATGCTTTTCCTGATTGGGCCGGACAGACTTCGAAAAAAAGATCGGAAGTGCTTTACCGCTACCGGACAATAGTTGAAAAAAACAAGAAAGAAATTGCTTCATTAATTCATACCGAAAATGGTAAAACCATGACTGAAGCAATCGCCGAAGTTGAAAAAAGTATTGAGCTTACCGAATTTGCCTGTTCCATCCCGCAGATCACAGCAGGGGAAATCCTCAAAGTTAGTGATGGCGTAGTTTGCCAGACAGAATACACTCCTTTGGGTATAGTAGCCTCAATTTGCCCGTTTAACTTCCCTCATATGGTTCCGCATTGGACAATTCCAAATATCATCGCTCTGGGAAACAGTGTAATTCTAAAATCATCTGAGCAAGTTCCTTTAACAGCATGTAAAATAGCAGAAATGTTCAAAGAAGCTGGATTACCTGATGGTGTTTTTAACATTGTAAATGGAGATAAAGAAATAGTTGAGGCTATCAGCGACCATCCAAAAATAAAGGCGATTTCATTTGTAGGTTCTACTGAAATTGCCAAAATAGTTTACAGGCGTGCAACATTTAATCTCAAGCGATGTTTGGCTCTTGGTGGAGCAAAAAACCATCTCGTGGTCTTCCCGGATGCCGACCTTGAAATGACAACCACAGATATTTGCGCCTCATTTACCGGAACATCGGGACAAAGATGTATGGCTGCCTCAGTAATGGTTGCCGTTGGTGATGTTAGCCATATTATAAAAAGATTGTGTGAAAAAACCATGAAGGTTATTCCTGGAATAAATCTGGGACCGATTATTTCTGCTGAATCAAGAGAAAAGATCGTTAATTATATTAATGAAGCTGAAGAAAAAGGAGCAAAAATTCTTATTGATGGCCGTAATACTCAGGTTGAAGGCGAGGGAGATGAAAATGGATATTATATTGGCCCAACAATTATTGATTATCCCAATCCTGAAATCAAAATGCCTCAACGCGAAGTTTTCGGGCCGGTGTTTGAAATTGTTCATGTAAACAATATAGATGAAGCAATTAAATTGGAAAACGACTCACCGTACGGAAACGCTGCCTCAGCTTTTACTCAATCAGGGGGTACAGCATCCGAAGTTGCTCAAAGAGTTAGTGCCGGAATGATAGGAGTAAATATTGGCGTTCCGGTTCCTCGTGAACCGTTTTCATTTGGTGGATGGAACGATTCTAAATTTGGCGCAGGCGATCTGACAGGAAAAGGGGGAATTGAATTTTGGACACAGCTTAAAAAAATTACAACAAAATGGGAAAAGCAGGAAAGAACAAATTGGATGAGCTAAAGTGGATTGATTATTACACTAATACTGATCTTCAGTCTTCAGTCTTCAGTCTTCAGTCTTCAGTTTTCAGTCTTCGGACTTCGGACTTCCAACTTTATAACCTTCCCAATTTAAAAACAATAACATCTAATTAATAAAAATATGACTTCTGAAAAAAATGAAATATTAAAAAACAACCTGGATTACACACTTTTCTCCTGGTCAAAACAGGCAGGGCAGAATCCAATTAACGTTGAAAGGGCCAAAGGTGTTTATATTTATGACAGAGATGGGAAAAGATACATTGATTTTTCATCTCAACTTATGAATGTAAATATAGGCCATGGACATCCGGCCATTTCTGATGCTGTACTTCAACAAATGAAAGAAGTAAGCTATGTTTATCCTGGCATGATAACAAAAGTCCGGGGAGAGTTGGGAAAAAAACTCACAGAAATATCACCAGGAAACCTGACCAAAACTTTTTTCACATTAGCCGGCGCCGATGCTGTAGAAAACGCAATTAAGATAGCAAGGGTTTATACCGGACGACATAAGATCATCGCATTATACCGTTCATATCATGGGGCAACTTATGCTGCTATGTCGGCTGGTGGCGATCCACGCAAATTCGCTATCGACAGCCAGGGAATGCCGAATATCATCCATATCGAAAATCCATATTTTTACCGTTGTCCGTGGGGAAGCAAAACACCTGAGGAATGTACCGAAAAAGCTGTTGAACAACTCGAAAGGATTATACAATTTGAAAATCCCGACAGTGTTGCCGCTATAATTCTTGAGGGTGAATCTGGATCATCAGGTTGTATAAAATATCCCGTTGGATATTGGCAAAAAGTTAAAGCTATTGCTGACAAATACGATATCCTGACTATAGATGATGAAGTAATGAGTGGTTTTGGAAGGACAGGAAAATGGTTTGCTATCGAACATTTTAATGTTGAACCTGATATTATATGCATGGCAAAAGGATTAACATCCGGCTACATTCCTCTCGGAGGAATTATTGTTAACGATAAAATCGCAAAACATTTTGATGAAACCCCTTTGCCATTGGGCCTTACATATTCAGCACATCCGGTTTCATGTGCTACTGCTCTAGCAACAATAAAAGTTTATGAAGAAGAAAAACTATTGGAAAATGCTGAAAAAATGGGAAATTATTTGGATGATAGGATGAAGTATTTAATCCGAAAGCATCCCTCAATTGGTGATTACCGTAATACCGGTTTATTCGGGGTTATCGAACTTGTAAAAAATCGTAAAACAAAGGAGCCTATTACTCCCTGGAACGCAAAACCCGATGAAATGGAAATAACGAACAAAATAGCTGCTAAAATTCGTGAATTAGGTATGTTTACTTTCGTAAGATGGAACTGGATATTTCTTGCACCGCCACTTTGTATCACAAAAGAACAAATTGATGAGGGACTTGATATTATTTCGGAAGCCATTTCGATTGCTGATGAGTATTGTTGTTAGAAGAAGTTGGAAGACCGAAGTTGGAAGACGGAAGCCGGCAACTTGCAGACCAGTATCAACAAACCGATTTCCGATTACTGATTACTGATTACAAAAAACAAATATTAAAACAAAAAGCTCAAAAAATGTCAATCTTAATAAAAAACGGCAGGATCATCACAGCTTCTGATGATTACATTGCTGATATATTCATAGAAGGTGAAACCGTTTCAGCCATTGGAAAGAAAATGGATTTTGCAACCGAAAAAGTATTTGATGCTTCCGGTATGTTGGTTTTTCCGGGAGGTATTGATCCACACGTGCATCTCGATATGCCTTTTATGGGTGCTTTTTCCAGCGATGATCATGAAACAGGTACAAAGGCAGCACTTTTCGGAGGCACAACCATGCTTATTGATTATGCTATCCAGTCCAAAGGAAAGTCTTTACATTCGGCATTGGAAACATGGAAAAACAGGGCAAAGGGTAAAGCTTATGGGGATTATTCATTTCATATTGCCGTAACCGACTTTAATGAAAGCGTAAAAGATGAATTCAGGGATTTGATTGAAAACGAAGGGATAACTTCATTCAAAACTTTTATGGCTTACAAAGGAGCATTAATGATCGACGATAATCAAATGATCAGCATAATGAATGAGGTCAAGAAATATGATGGCCTGGTAGCTGTTCATGCTACCAACGGCGATATGATTGATTATCTGGTTGAGAAATATAAATCTCAAAACAAGCTCTCACCATGGTATCATTATCTTTCCCAACCTGAAATTACTGAAACTGAAGCTTCGGGCCGCTTTGTGGATTTAGCTTATTTTTCGGGTGTTAATGCATATATTGTTCACATGACCTGTGAAGGTGCCCTGAACAAAGTACGTGAAGCTACTAAGCGTAATCAGAAAATGCTAGTCGAAACCTGCCCGCAATACCTTCTTCTCGATGCATCAGTGTATAAAAAAGATTTCGAATCGGCAAAATGGGTTATGAGCCCCCCGATACGTGAGAAAAAGGATAATGAAACACTTTGGGCCGGAATAAACCAAGGACTTGTTCATGTTGTTGGCACCGACCATTGTCCGTTTATGTGGAGTGATAAATTGAATGGAGAGTATGATTTTACAAAAATCCCAAACGGTGCACCCGGATTGGAACATCGTATGGAGCTTCTGTTTTCGGAAGGAGTAAGGAAGGGTCGTATTAGCCTCAATAAATTCATTGAGATTACCTCAACCAATGTTGCAAAAATTTTCGGACTTTTCCATAAAAAAGGAACTATTGCAGTGGGCTCGGATGCAGACATTGTGATCTTTGATCCGGAACGAAAGCATACAATTTCTGCCAAAACCCATCACCACCGATGCGATTATTCTGCATATGAAGGAATGGAAGTTACAGGAAAAGTAAAATCCGTCTTTTTAAGGGGAAAACTTGCAATTGATAAGGATAAGGTGCTGGTTGAAAAAGGATACGGGAAGTTTCTAAAAAGGAAAACTTCTTTTTAAAATGGTAAATCTATGAATAAACCGGTTACTACATATCGCAGCTTTGCTGCAAACAAAAATAGGACACGGATTTATCCATGCGGACTTGCTTCGCTTCGTTAGATTATTATGATTTTTTTGTATGTGTTAAAATAGAAACCCAAGAGTTTTATCAATAGCCCATGACTTTAGTCATGAGATTTGAAACATAAAAATGAAAAAACTAACCGTTTTAACGGTTAAAAAAACCAAAGAAAAATGCCGTAGGCATAAAATTATGGTAACAATTTTGAAGCTGAGAAATATAAAGAGCCGTAGGCTCGAAATTATAAACACACATTATTATGGCAAATACCTACACACAAATAAACATCCATGCAGTTTTTTCAGTTAAGGGCAGAGAAAATCTTTTAAAAGAAAATTTCAAAGAGGAATTATTCAAATATATTTCAGGAATATTGAATAATATCAAACAATTTTCACTTGCCGTAAATGGATACAAAGATCATGTTCATTTGTTTTTTGAAATGCATCCAACTACGGCATTATCGGATATTATGCGTATTGTAAAAGCCAATTCTTCAAAATGGATTAATGAAAAAAGATTTGTTAGTGGGAAATTTTCATGGCAAGAGGGTTATGGAGCATTTTCTTATTCAAAATCACAAAGAGATAATGTGATAAAATACATCATTCAACAAGAAATTCATCATAAAAAACAAACTTTTCGCGAAGAATATTTGGGTTTGCTTAAGAAATCTGATATTAAATTCGACAATAATTATGTATTTGAATTTTATGATTAACCGGATTTATATAATGTTGTACCTACGGCACTTTATAATGACTAATAAATTGCTTGCTACTACTACTACTACTACCAAAATATCGCATCTACGATGCTGATGGTTTTGGTTGCAAGTATAAAAATAGAAATCAAAGTTTTATTAGGTGATAATATACAATCAATTAATCAACAGAAATGAAAACATAAAATGCTTTTGAAAAAATCCAGACACTGTCTGGACAATTTGGAAACAAAAAAAACTATATAATTAATTAAGATAAATAAATCATGCCACGAATCGTAAAATCAGGATTAATCCAAATGAGCCTTGCCCTAACTGAAGGCGAAGGCAATATTGAAGAGATCAAAGAAGCCATGTTTCAAAAACACATTCCTTATATTGAGAAGGCCGGAACATCGGGAGTACAGATACTCTGTCTTCAGGAGATTTTTAATACACCATATTTTTGTCCGGGACAGGATAGTAAGTGGTATCAGTCAGCCGAGCCGGTGCCCGGGCCAACTGTAGAACGTATGAAGGAGTATGCCCGTAAATATGATATGGCGATTGTTGTGCCCGTGTATGAAAAAGAAATGCCCGGCTTTTTATATAATACAGCAGCAGTTATTGATGCCGGTGGTAAATATTTAGGAAAGTATCGTAAACATCATCTCCCGCATACATCTGGTTTTTGGGAAAAATTCTTTTTCAGGCCGGGAAACCTCGGATATCCTGTATTTGAAACAAAATATGGAAAAATAGGTGTTTACATATGCTATGACCGTCATTTTCCTGAAGGAGCAAGGATTTTTGGACTAAATGGCGCTGAGATAGTTTATAATCCATCTGCTACGGTAGCCGGGCTGTCGCAATATTTGTGGAAACTTGAACAACCTGCACATGCAGTGGCAAATGGCTATTTCATGGGTTGTATCAACAGGGTTGGAAAAGAAAAACCATGGAACCTTGGTAAATTTTACGGTACTTCCTATTTCGTTGACCCAAGAGGGCAAATTATTGCAGAAGCTTCCGAGGATAAAGATGAACTTCTGATAGCAGAATTCGACCTCGATATGATAGATGAAGTAAGATCAACATGGCAATTTTTCAGGGACAGAAGGCCGGAGACGTATGGGAAGTTAGTGGAGCTTTGATTGGTTAATAGTAATCGGTGATCTGTAACCAGTGATTCATGAATAAGAATAACTAATTAATTATCAATATTATTAAAAGAATAAAATAATGGAACATGTAAAAAGCTTTAGAGATTTAGAAGTTTATAAATTGGCCAGACAACTATCTTGCGAAATCTTTGATAAAACCAAGTGTTTCCCTAAAGAAGAAATGTATTCATTAACTGACCAGATTAGACGCTCTTCCCGGTCAGTTGGCGCACAAGTTGCTGAAGCATGGGCCAAACGTCGTTATATCAGGCATTTTGTTAGCAAACTAACTGATTCAGACGGAGAACAACAAGAAACTCAACATTGAATTGAAACAGCATTTGATTGTGATTATATTTCCGATAGCTTAATGAATGATTGGTTAAGTCGTTATGCCCAGGTTGGAAAAATGTTGAATTCAATGATAAATAAAGCTGATAAGTTTTGTTTAAAGTCAAATCGGTGAATAGTCGGAAATCAGTAATCAGTTATCAGTGATCAGTCAGGTCGGTCACCGATTACTGATAACCGATCACTGATTACAAAAAGAAATCAATTATGAAAAAAAATATAACTCGTTCAAAAATAATGCAATTCAAACTCATGCGCGAGCCATTAAGCCTGCAGAATGTAATAATAGAAGCAAACCGCTGCCTGCTTTGCTATGATGCGCCATGCAGTGAAGGTTGTCCGGCAGGAACGGATCCTGCAAAGTTTATCAGGCAAATCAAATTTTATAACTTTAAAGGTGCTGCCCGTACAATCCGAAATAATAATATCCTTGGAAGTGTGTGCGCCCATATTTGCCCAGTTGAAAAACTATGCGAACAAAAATGCAGCATCCAGGCTCTTGATGAACCGATTGATATTAATGGATTGCAAAGATTTGCCTCGGAATATGGGAAAGAATACGGGATTGAACCTTTGAAAAAAGGCGAAAGTAAGAATAAAAAAATTGCTATAATCGGTGCAGGCCCGGCCGGAATTGGATGTGCATCAGTATTGGCAAAAATGGGATATAAGGTTACAATATTTGAAAAGGAAAATGCTGCCGGTGGGGTACTCCGGTGGAATATACCCGAATTCAGGCTACCGGATGAGGCAATAACCGGAGATATAAATAATATACTTGACCTTGGTGTCAACATCATTTACAATGTAAAAATTGATTCAATTGATGGAATTAATACTCTGATGAAAGAAGGTTTTAAAGCCGTATTTATTGGCACCGGACTTTCCGAAGCATTTCGTCTGGATTTGTTCGAATGTTTCTCAAATGCAGTGGATTATATTTCATTTCTGAGAACTGTAAAAATCAATAACGGATATGAAACCATCATAAATAAGAATGTAGCCATCATTGGTGGTGGAAGCGTCGCCATCGACTCAGCTGTATCGGCGAAAGCCTGTGGCGCAAAAAAGGTATATCTGATCTCGCTGGAACATCTTGATGAATTACCTGCCGATAAGGAAGAAATAGACCTTGCACACAAAATGAATATCATTTTCAAATCAGGTTCACAAATAACAGGTTTGAAATCAGATAAAGGCCGGATAACTCATTTGAAAGGAAAAGAAATCGAATGGATTGAACCGGGAAAATTTATACCGGAAAATGCCAGGCAAATTAAAGGGACAGGATTCAGCATTAATATAGATTTGGTGATACAAGCCATTGGCACCAAACCCGGAAAGGAAATCCGTGAATTTGCAGGCGGCCTGAAAACCATTGGAAAAGGAATTATAGTTGTGAACAAAAAATTTGAAACAAATATTAAGGGTGTTTTTGCAGGTGGTGATATTACAAATGGAGGAGAAACAGTTGTTCGGGCTGTAGGTGAAGGAAAAAAAGCAGCAGAAAGTATTGATCGATATTTAAAAAAAACTTAAGTATCAAACCATGAATAAAAATTATGAAATTGGAAATTAGAAATTAGCAGGAAACACAAATTTCCAATTTCTAATTTCCAATTTCCAAAAAACACAAACAGATAGATATAAACCTTTACTAAAACACAAATACATGAATACAATTGCAGATTTAAGTATAAATTTTTGCGGAGTAAAATTCGAAAACCCATTTTGTCTTTCCTCCTCCCCTGTTGGTAACCATGCCGAAATGTGTTCACGGGCTTATGATGCCGGTTGGAGTGGGATTGTTTACAAAACACTGGGCCTGGAAAAAAGTTTTAAAGTTGTGATGCCATCGCCCCGCTTAAGTGTCTATAATTACGGAGATAAAAAATTTGTGGGATTGCAGAATGCCGAACAGATCACCGACAGGCCGATTAAAGACAACATCAATGATATCGCACAGCTTAAGAAGAATTATCCTGATAAAGTATTAATTTCAAGTATTATGGGATATGTTGATGAGGATTGGTGTGAGTTGGCAAAAATGTCGGAAGATGCAGGAGCCGACATGTTGGAGCTTAATTTTTCGTGCCCGCAAATGGCCCATAAATCGGCGGGGCACAGAACAGGACAGGATTTTCATGCTGTGGCAACCTTTACTGAAGTAGTAAAAAAGAGCTGTAAATTACCCGTAATAGCCAAAATGACTCCAAATATTACAGACATGGTTCCGGTGGCACTTGCAGCAAAAGAAGGAGGTGCCGATGCTATTTCTGCAATCAATACCCTCAAAGCCATCACCGACATTGATATTAATAATTTCACTCCCCTACCGAATATTCACGGGCATTCGGCAGCTACCGGATTTTCGGGCCCGGCGGTTAAACCAATTGCCTTGCGTTTTGTTTCAGACCTTTATAATTCGAAAATTTTGAACCTGCCTGTCTCCGGAATCGGGGGAATTGAGACATGGATTGATGCTTTACATTTTCTGTTACTCGGTGCAACAAACCTTCAGGTTACAACAGGCATTTTGAGATATGGTTACCGGATTGTTGAAGATATGATAGAAGGAATGAGTGATTTTATGATTGATAGAAATATTACATCCCTTAATGAGATCATTGGAAAAGCTGCCGAAAAAATTGTCGATCCATCGGAATTTACTACACGCTACCAGGTTGTTTCTGTTATTGATGAAGAAAAATGTATCGGTTGCGGGCAATGTTACATTTCATGCCACGACGGAGCAAACCAGGCAATAAAGTTTGATCCCGAAACGCGGAAAGCTAGCGTGGATGAGGAACGCTGCGTAGGATGCCTGCTATGCAAGCATGTATGCCCTTTTTGGGATTGTGTTTCCAGCAAGGAGGTTGATACGAAAACTGCAAAACATGCGGCAATATTTTGATATATTACATCCCGAAAAAATAAAAATGAGTGGTTTGAAAATGAAATTGGAAATTGGAAATTAGAAATTGACATTTCTCTGATTTTATTATTACTATTAATATAATGACATGGATTTTTTAATAAAATTTTGAGATAGTATTATGAAGAAAAGCAAAAGGCCTGTACCGGTTATTATTCTGATATTCTTTGTTTTCATTCAAGCTATTAGTGGATTGTGGGGAGGTATCGCTTTGATTATTTCTCCCAAGGGAGAACTATTACAATTACCCCTAAATTTTTTAGATGGAACTCCGTTTAATAATTATATAGTACCGGGCATAATTCTGTTTACTTTTCTTGGGATTTTTCCCGCAATTGTTTTGATTGGCTTAATAATGCAATTGAATTGGAAAGCATTCAATTTTATAAACTTATACAAGGAGCAGCATTGGTCATGGACAGGTTCTTTATATACGGGAATAATACTTATTTTATGGATAGATTTTCAAATAATGCTTATCGGATACAAGCATTTTATTCAATCTGTTTATGCCCTGCTCGGGGTAATAATTGTGGCCTTTTCGCTGATCCCTTCGGTGAAAACATTTTATTTTACTGCACAGAAATAAATTAAGTCGTACATTGGATTAATAGAATCATACAGTAAAATAATCAAGTCTTGCAGTAAGGAAATTGTGTCTTACAGTGATGAAATTGAGAGTTGCCTTTTTCATTTTACCCACCCAACCCTCACTTGAAAAAAGGGAGTGCTGTTCTACTCTGCATGGTTTTTGGGAAGAGGCTAACCCTGAAAGCTTTCAGCGATTTTCTACCAATAAATTAATTCAGGAAAGATATGTTTAATAATTGATATAGAGCAAGTTTAACCTTATTACCTTATTTATTCATAAACAACCTGCCGCCATATCTATAGTTAGTATCATAAACTAAAATTCTATCCGACTTTCCGGGGGGCTAAATCATTTAAATAATCCATTACTGCAATTTATAAAACAAAAAAAATCGTTGAAAGCTTTCGAAAAGGAAAAAGTTTGGAAGTTTATGGGAAATGGGGTGATTATTGCAATTAAATTTATTTCATATATTTCTGCCATTTTACTATCAGCACTTTTTCATCCTCGAGTTTCAAATATTATCCATTTTATTAAACGTTTATATACGTTTATAAATGTTTATTAAACGCTTAACAAAAATAGGTATGGCTAAATAATATTTTGATGTGCTGGTGATAAAATACTAACTTTTGTAGATACTTAATTTCACGCAAAGCTACATAAGAAAATCGCAAAACAACGCAAAAGAAAGAATATGACCGAAAACAAAATATCTTATAAAATAATTGGAGCAGCAATAGAAATTCATAAGAGTATTGGCCCCGGTTTATTAGAATCTACTTATGAAAGTGCTTTAACTTTTGACCTTAGGGAGTTAGGTTTTGAAATAAAACAACAATATCCTATGCCCTTTGTGTATAAAGATCTTAAACAAGATATTGGATACAGGATCGACATAATAGTTAATAACAAGGTAATCATAGAAGTTAAATCCATTGAATCATTAGCGCCTGTCCATTTTGCACAAACACTCACATAATTAAAATTATCTGGACTTAAACTGGCATTATTGATAAATTTCAATAGCAAAATACTAAAAGGAAATATACACAAAATTGTGAATAATCTATAATAATCTTTGCGTTTATTCTTTCCGTTCTTTGCGAGAAAGAAAGAGTACAGCACATCAAAATATTATTCAGCCATAAACAACTTTACTGAGACACAGATCAATGAATATCATTCTGTAATGCAACAAAGTAAATTATTCTCACCAAGCACATTGAACCAATCGGTAAATGCCATAAAATATTATTATAACTTTGTTTTGAAAAAGGAAATGAGTTATAAGCAAATTATCAGGCCAAATAAAAATAAAAAATTACCCAACTATTACAGCAAGGAGGAGATCACCAAAATAATCAAAGCAACAATTTACATAAAACATAAAGCCATGATAATGCTAATGTTTTCGGGAGGTTTTCGTATTAGTGAACTACTTGACTTAAAACCTTAGGATATTTTGTCGGATGTTCTGCAAATACACATCAGGGAATCTAAAGGAGGAAAAGACAGATACACAATTTTGTCGGAAAAAGCCTTAGTGATTTTAAAAGAATACTACAAAAAAGAAAAAACCCGTGAGTATTTATTTGAAGGACAGTTTGGCGGAAAGTATTCTGCAAGCAGCCTAAGAAATGTATTGGAAAAAAGTATAAAAAAAGCAGGAGTAATTAAGAAAGGAGCATCGCATGTATTGCGGCATACCTTTGCAACACATTTACTTGAAGCAGGGGTTGATATAAGATATATACAGGAATTGCCGGGGCATAGTTCATCAAAAACAACCGAAATTTACCCCGTAGGATAATCAAAAAGAAAAAAGGTATGGCTTCATTTCATTATGTTTATATTTTATTAAACAAAAAAGATGGTAGAATGTACACAGATTACACCTCAAACCTGAGAAATAGAATTAAATTGCACAATAATGGGTTAGTTCCATCAACTAAACTCCGAAGGCCTTTGGAATTAATATATTTTGAAGGTTGTTTAAATCAACAAGATGCAACAAGAAGGGAGAAGTATTTAAAATCAGGAAATGGAAAGATATATTTACGAAACAGATTGAAAATATTCTATAACAATCCAACAGGGTGAACAAACATTTGCAAAAGATAAAAAGTCCGTTAGATAATTTGAATATTTAAATATTTTATATAGATTTGCATATTAAAACTATGAATATTTATTTCGAAATGGAGAAATTATTGTTAATCAGTAATTTAATAAAGCATACTACAATTGGCAAATGCGAAATAAAGAGCATAGTGTAGTAATTATTTAGAAGTTAGCAAACATTAAAAAGAGAGATGAAATTACAAATACTAACCATGCAATTAATTTTGATTGTCATTTTCACTTCATCATGTGGTAAAGACAATCAAGAAGAACCACCTGTAACACAAAAGTTAACAACCATGGATATTTCAAATATTTCCTATACGGTTGCAAAATGTGGCGGAATTTATGAATATGGATTTATCCCCAACCGAAAAGGATTGTGTTGGAATACAACTGGAGACCCCACTTATTCTGATAATCACATCAGTAACTATGAAAATGACACCAGCTCTTTTGAAAGTAAAATTTATAGACTTAAGCCAAATACTACATACTTTATTAGGGCCTATGCTGAACTATGGGGAGAGTATTACTATGGTGAAACAAAACATTTTACAACGCGAACATATGATTCAATAATTGATATTCGTGACAATAATATTTATCGATATGCTGAAATAGGTGACCAGTATTGGCTGATTGATAATCTTAAATATTTACCAAGTGTTAATAATCCTATAGAAGAAAGTGACATAACTCCGATGTACTACGTATATAATTATTTTGGAAGTGATTTGGAAGATGCAAAAAGTCACCACAATTATGAGACTTATGGTGTATTATATAATCGTAAATCAATAGAAGGTAGTTGCCCTTCAGGTTGGCATGTTCCATCACCCAGTGACTGGGAAAAACTCACTGAATTTGTTGAAGAAGATGAAAAACCCATGAATTACCAAGTTGCACATGCTCTGAAATCTATGGGAACAATCGAAGATGGAACTGGCTTATGGAAATCAAGTCAGTATGAGGGAATTAATAGTGTTGGTTTCTCTGCAATTCCTTCAGGGCATCGTTTCACAGCTGGAACTTTTCTCGAATTAGGTAAGAGAGTTACTTTCTGGATGGATGACAATGACAATAGCTTTGACAAAGGAAGTATTATGTTATTTTATGACAGCTGGAGTTTATCATATTATTACGATTTAGATTATTTAGCTAAAGATGTTGGCGCTTCAATTAGATGTATTAAAGATTAATTATTAATAAAAAAACGTTTGCTAACAGGTGGTCATAAATAATTGCGGGTGTGGTGGTTAAATGAATGCATGTGGCTCATATCAGCTTTATTTGGTTATTGAAAGTGAAATGCTTCGATTCCCGCAACTATTCATACCGCCAAACCGTTATGGGGTATTTTGAGACAACACATATAAGAACATGAGTAAAGGATTTGACAAACGAAAAAGAATATTTGACAAATATGTTTTCCAATTAGAAAAATTGAATGAAAATAAATTATTTGCGGATTTTGTAAATTATAATCCTGGACACTATATATGTCCAATTTGTCTATGTCAATTCTCAGAGAAGGATTTAAATCTCGAATCAAAAAATATGTTAACGTTAGAGGACGCTCCTCCAAAATCACTTGGAGGTAAAGCAAATACCCTGACTTGTAAACACTGCAATAACAAATGTGGTCATGAAATAGATTTTCACTTAACTGAACGATTAATTGAATTAGATGAAAGAGCATTCCGCCCAAACATAAAATCCAAGGCTAAATTCACACATAAAGGTTTAAAAGTTCAAGGCGAATTAAATGTAAATCCTGACGGAATTATTACAGTAATACATGATAAAAGAAATAATCACCCAGAAAAATTAGAACAATACATAAAATCAACAAAAAAGGATGAAATCATTGATATTGAGTTTATGCCAAGTAGAGTTGATAAACATAGACTTGAAGTTGCTCTATTAAAAACTGCATATCTATTGGCATTTGAACAATATGGTTATCCGTTAATTTTAAGTCAGCCTTACAACATTGTAAGGGAGCAATTAAAAAGTCCTGATTTAGAAATATATCCAGAAGGATTCTGGACAAAGCAAAAATCATTTAAAAAAGAACATGAAGGAGTTCATCTTATAAAATCGTTTGGATTTGAAGGATTCCAATCCATTTTTTCTTTAAAAACAAGATCATCTGAAAATAGATTCGGTGTTTATCTTCCACTATCAGAGAAAAACACAAAAGCGATAATTGATAAATTCAAAGAACAAAAAGCAGGTTTTCGATTTACACTACACCGATTAGATATGAACGATTATTTTGAAGAAATATTAAATATGAAATTAATAACAAACTTTATAAAAGAAAAAAACACCCCATAATAAATAGGACTCTGAGCGGTCTGCAAGACCCAGCGATGAGTCTCCCGAGGAAAGTTCGGGACAAGCTATGTTGAACTACATCCCATACAACTGCTATGTACTTATCGGCGGTTTTCAGTATTTTGGTTGGAAATTTCGGGAAGAGAAAAAGGGTAATTAGACACAGTTCCTCAAAAACTACTGAGATTTACACACATGTTTCAAACAAAAATCTGGGTTCGATTAAAAATCCATTGGATGATATTTTTGAAGATTCATCATAGAAATGGTGTTTTACATGCTAATATGGTATGTAAAACACCACTTTTAAGAAAACTATATGCTAAATAAAAAACATTGCACTTTATAACACCGTTGTGCATTATTTTTTTCCGAAATACCGTTTTGATCTACAACTTATGTAATAAGTATTCAAAGTATGGTTTTGAATATGTAAATGAACCTTGATATAATGGAAAAGCAACTAGAAAAGTATATAAAATGAAAAAGAAAAACCTACCAACTTTAATAGCTATAGCAGCTTTATCATGGATGTTGATCAATATTTCACATGAAACTTTTGGCCATGGAGGATTTGGCCTTTTATCTGGTTTTAAAATGAAAGCTGTAAATACAACAACTGCATATCTTGATGTCAATTGGGACAACGAAATTAATTTGAATGGGTTTACAAAATACAGACTCTTTCTTATCGGCGGTGTATGTATGAATTTTCTTACGGGTTTGATAGCCTATTTCATATTGAAATATAAGAGCGGATTAAACACTCAGATGAGATTATTCCTATGGCTTTTTGCATCATTCAGCTATGTTGTTATTGTAATGAACCTTATTTCGGTTCCGATTATTGGTGGCGGAGACCTAACCGGGATTATCAGGACGTACGATAATCAGGAACGTACTAAAATGATAGTTATAATTGGTGGTTTTGTCTTTATGATTGTTGGTTACTTAGCTCTGCAAAAAAGTTTTATGCCAGAAATCAAAAAGCATCGGTCGATCCTGATATCAATAGCTGGCATACCAGTAGTTACGGTTATTGTTCTTCAAACATTGTCACTAATTAATAGTCCTTTTTCAAATTTATCTGCTTCTCAAAACCACCTTCTGGCATCAGTGTTTGCATATTTTCATTTTATATTGTGGGCGATAGTTGTATATATTATCCCTGCTTCAAACAAGAAATATTCAATTGAGGATTTATTACCAAATAAATCAGTCCTATGGATAGTAGTAGGAGTAGTTGCTTCTGTCTTTTACATATTTATACTTGGTTCGGGGTTAGGTTCGTTTGATGGACATCCTAGTTTACAATAATTATAAACAAACGCACAACAGCACCTATAGAAAATGTCCGCGTTTCGGTCATCTAGATAATGAATAGTAAATTTAAAACATATACAAATCAACGAAGATATGTGTAGTATTGGCCACGTGCCATAGCTGCAAACCGTTGTGTGCCATAAAATAAAGTAATATCCTGGCTAATAATACTAAACCAATTAGTTTTGTATTTTAGTGACAGAATAAAAGAAAGTGACACTTTAATTGAACACTCCGATATAATTTATTATACAAACACCAAAATAATAATCAAAATGAAAAATCTATTCATCAAATTTTGTTACCTGCTGGTGACAGGTGTATTGCTCAATAGCTGCAATACAAAGCCAGAAGTTAAAATCATCGAAAAGCCCAACATCCTCTTCATCACCTGCGATCAGCGGATGTTCCAGTCAATCCAGGCGAAAGGATTCGATCAGCCTGCCATCGATCGGCTTGCTGACCGAGGCGTCTCTTTTATGAACCACTATATTGCATCGGCGGTTTGCACGCCGTCGCGTGGTGTGATATACAGCGGCCTTGCTCCGCAGGTGACGGGGATACAGGAGGAGATGATGTTCGGCTGGACGCCGAGTCTCCCCACGGACAATTTCTCCATCGGGACCGCGATGAAGAAGCTTGGATACTCGACGGCTTACTTCGGCAAGTTTGAACTCGACAGTTCCATCGTGTTCCCGGATGCAGGGGTGAACTATACCAATAAGCTCAAGAGGTATGGATTCGACGTCTGGCAGCCTTACGGCGAGGTGACAGGAGAAATGAACCAGGGATACGAAATAGATGGCCTCATCGGTGCGGAGGGGATCAGTTGGTTGCGCACAAATGCAGAGAGCCTGCAAAAGAAGGATGAACCGTGGTTCCTCACTCTCTCCTTTATCAATCCACACGACATCTTTTTCGCCGATGTGAACTCTCCCGGCGAGGAGGTACAGAAGGGCTTGCCGGGGATAACCGCGAATATACCTGCTAACACCAAGACAAGCAAAAATTGGGATTTTTCGTTGTGGAGCACACTTGACGAACCGTTAAAGGCGCCCGGACGCCCGGAGGCTCACTGGGAATTCTACCAGGGAACTATCGATGTCGTGGGGGAGATCCCTGTTAATCGGAAGGATATGTGGAATACTTACGAGAATTATTATCTTAACCTTCTTCGCGAGAACGACCGTTGCATTGGACAGGTACTTGACGCACTCGACGACCTTAACTTGTGGGAGAATACTATAGTAGTCTTTACCTCCGATCACGGGGAGCTCTGTGGCTCCCACGGCGGACTACGGAACAAGGGGCCGGTCTCCTACGAACAGAACGTTCATGTGCCTATGATCGTGGTACACCCCAACGTAAAGGGAGGGCAAAGCACACAGGCGTTAACGAGCCATATCGACATACTGCCAACACTTGTGGGACTGACCGGCGCTCCACAGGAGATAGTGGATGAAATCATCAGGGATCTTCCGGGCCGGGACTTCTCCAGCATCCTGGCAAATCCGTCGATCGCATCGCCCGACGCAGTGCGCCCCGGCATTCTCTTCAACTATGTGGGACTATCCACTATAGATGCGGATTTCTACGGAAATCTCTTTAAGAATTGGGACGATCTTGGAGGATTTGCAATGAATCCCGAAGAACTCGCCTTACATCCTCCCGACCTCAGCAAGCGGGGCTTTGTTGCCATGACCTTCGATGGAAGGTATAAGTTCGCACGCTACTATGCACCGAGTCATTTCAACACGCCGGTGACCATGAAAGAGATCCTTGACTGGAACGACCTGGAGCTTTTCGATCTACAGAACGACCCTGAAGAGCAAAACAACCTGGCCCTGGAACCGGTGCAGAACAAGAAACTTATACTGCGGATGAACACCTTGCTAAACGAACTCATGGCCCTCGAGGTCGGTGAGAACGACGGCCGCTTCCTCCCACCAGAAGTGCGCCCCAAGGATAGAGCGTTATACGAGAGCGCCCCGAACAAGTCGCTGAGGTGAGATGGAGCCTATAAATATTGTCTCGTCCTGAAAAAAGTTTACAGTTTAATAATTATATCCTGGTATAAATTTACACATTTTTTTTAATCCTAATATTGGTTTACAATTGCAGTATTTTTTTTGTAATAATTTTTCCATAGTTTTTCTGTCTTTAATTTGTTTTCATGTACTTGATTTGGGACAAGATTGCTGATACTATTATGAGGTCTTTCCTGATTATAAAGATGGACTACAAAAGCCAGTATCTTTTTTGCTTCCTTGATGTTATTCAGAGAATAATCCATTAAATATTCTTCTTTTATAATTCCATTCACTCTTTCAGCAATTGGATTCTCAAGAGGATCTCCACTTTCCGTCATACTAATTTTGATATTATTGTCCTGTAATAATTTTACATATTCATGATGGCAATATTGAACTCCTCTGTCAGAGTGATGGGTAAGCTTAAAATGGCTCTCTGACCTCAAGTCAGAGAGAGCCATTTTTAGCGCTTTTATGGTTTCTACACTTGCTAAACTCTCTGCTACATGATAGCCTACTATCTTATGTGAATAAGCATCTGTGATAAAACTTATATAAACATAAGTTGAATTAATCTTCCAATAAGTAATGTCACTTACCCATAGTTGATTTGGAGCTGTTGGACGAGGAGGAAAAATTGTTCTCATACTCGGGCCAAAATGGAGATTACACTATTATGCCCATTTGAAAGAGATAGAAATAGGATTGTTAAATTTTACGAAAAAGGGTGAAATCATTGGACAGGTAGGAAAAACAGGAAACGCGAAAAACACTCCCCCTCATTTGCATTATGCAATGGTTACACCTATTCCATATCCGTGGCGTATTGATAGTACAAGACAGGGTTGGAAGAAGATGTTCTATTTGAATCCGTTGAAATACATGAAGTAAAAAAATCGCTGCACAACAAATAGGCAGGATTATTCGGCGAAGCCGTCCCGAGGCCTCGGGATTGGACTATTACCCGTTTTTGGAGACTCATGTGTTTTCAATTGAGAAGTTTGGTTTTTCCGGGGAGAATGTTCCGGGAATTGTTCACCGTGGAATGCTTTTGGTGAAATAAAACCGATAATTTTTCACTTGTGATCTTGTGATTTTCTGTAGTAATTAAAGAACTTTTTTTTGACATAATAATAAATTTTTAATTTATCGTTCTAAGTTTAAACATTTATTCTAAATTAGCCCCCCATGAAAGGGTTTAGTTCAACAATGGCTCATAAAGCATAGCTTGCCGCAGGCGCAACACAAGCTACGCATCATAGCCTGACCGTCACAATAAAGATATTACGTAGCGGGAATGTTAAGAATCTATATATGAAACCACAGTAAATCATGTCCTCAGAAAAAAATCAACAAGAAAAAGCAAGGCTACATTCTAGAAATAGAAACCGGGAAAGATATGATTTAAGTGCATTATCAACTTCTAATCCTGAATTGAAAAATTATATAATGCCTAACAAATTTGGGGTAGAATCAGTCGATTTTTCAAACCCACTTGCTGTTAAACTTTTAAACAAAGCATTGCTAAATCATTATTACGGAATAAAGAACTGGGAATTCCCAGATGAAAATTTATGTCCACCAATACCTGGAAGAGCAGATTACATTCATCATATTGCTGATTTATTAGGAGAAAACAATTTTGGCACGATCCCAATTGGTGATAAAATCACTTGTCTTGATGTTGGTGTAGGGGCTGGTTGCATTTACCCAATTATTGGAGTTACAGAGTACGGCTGGAAATTCATAGGATCTGATATTGATCCAAAATCGATTGCATCAGCGCAGAATATTGTCAATTCTAATTCATCAATTAAAGATAAGATTGAATGTAGATTACAAAAAAATTCAAAAGACGTATTTCATGGCATAATTGACAAAGAAGATAAAATTGAATTAATTATATGTAACCCTCCTTTTCATTCTTCGATTGATGATGCTCAAAAAGGAACTCGAAGAAAAATAAAGAATCTATCGGGTAAAAAAGTAAAAACACCTGAACTCAATTTTGCTGGAATCAGCAATGAACTTATATGTGATGGCGGAGAATATAAATTTATTCGGAATATGATTAGAGAAAGTGAAAAGTTCTCTAAAAACTGTTACTGGTTTTCAACTTTAGTATCAAAACAATCTAATCTTAGAGGAATTTATAAATTATTAGAAAAAATTGAAGCTAATCAGATCAAAAAGATTCTCATGGGAACAAGTAATAAATCCAGCCGAATTGTAGCTTGGACATTCCTTTCTAAAGAAGAACAAAAAGAGTGGAGAGAAACTAGATGGAAAATACAATTAAACCTCAACCAATAAAATTCGGCACCTTTTTAGGCGTATTTACACCCAGCGTACTAACTATACTCGGTGTAATGATGTACCTCAGATTTGGATGGGTATTGGGCAATCTTGGTTTACCTTTAACTCTACTTACTGTTTTACTTGCCAGTACAATTACGTTTATTACCGGTCTTAGTGCCTCTGCAATATCTACTAATATGAAGGTAGGTATTGGCGGTGAATATTATATGATATCCAGAAGTCTGGGTATTCAACTTGGTGGAGCGATCGGAATACCACTGTTTCTGTGCAGAACTTTCAGCCTGACCTTATATGCTTTTGGATTAGCTGAATCAATTGCTCCATTCTGGCCGGTAGAGTGGGGAGTTCCTCCTGTTCAATTAATGGCTGCTTTGATTATTATTTTTGCTACTGCTGTTGCCGGTAAAAGTGCAAACCTAAGCTTGAAAATGCAGATTCCAATTATGGTAGCCGTTGGATTAAGTGTGATAGCTTTATTCACCGGAGTATTATCAGGCGGTTTTCATGCACCTGAAATGGTTCCGAATTATCATCGTTCTGCACCTGAAGGATTCTGGTTTGTTTTCGCCGTATTTTTCCCTGCAGTTACAGGCTTTAGTGCCGGAATTGGAATGAGTGGAGATTTAAAAGATCCGAAGAAATCAATTCCCCGGGGAACAATATTAGCTATTGTAACAGGAACCCTTATTTATCTTTTCATTCTAATCGCATTGTCAGTAACCTCAAAAGTAGATGGGACTACATTGGCGAGAATAGATACTACCGCACTTCCTATCTGGTCGAAGGTTGCTTTTTTAGGTATGGTATTAGTCTATCCCGGCCTTTGGGGAGCCATATTATCCTCCGCATTTGGAAGTATACTTGGAGGGCCCAGAGTTTTGCAGGCATTATCTCTGGATAAAATTGCCCCTAAGTTTTTAGGACGCACAAGCAAGACCGGTCAGCCAACAATTGCTACCTGGGTAACCGGAGGAATTGCACTTCTGGCAGTTGCCCTTGGTGATCTTAATGCTGTAGGTCGATGGGTAACGGTATTTTTCCTGACCTTATATATAGCTATTAATTTAGCAGCTGTAACTGAAAGACTGGTTGGTGATCTCTCATACAGGCCAACCATAAAAGTTCATTGGATCATTTCTCTGTTTGGATGTATTGGAGCAGGGGTTGTTATGTTTCTCATTAATCCAATAGCATGTGTAATTGCCATATCTGTTGAGATAATTATATATTGGTATCTCAAAAGAAATGCTTTAAAAAGCAGTTGGGGAGATGTAAGGGCAGGTCTTTGGAGTTCAATAGCCAGAATAGCTTTGATTAAACTGAAAGAAAAACATTCCACTGCCAGAAATTGGCGTCCAAATATCCTGTTATTTTCATCCAATCCTTCCAGATTAATGAAATTAACCCGGATCGCAAATTGGTTCAGTCAAAATAAAGGTATCGTAACCGTTTGTAGAACATTAGTCGGTGATATCAGAAATATGGATGTAGATACTCTGGAAATACAGCGAGAAATGGAAGAAGAATTTGCAAATAAGAATATCACAGCATTTCCTGAAGTTTACATTGTTCCTAATTTTGAAGAAAGCATTGTTGGAATTATTCAAGCAAACGGATTAGCAGGAATGCAATCAAATACTGTAATGTTTGGTTGGACAAATGGGAGTGATCGAATCCAGAGATTATTAAGAATTGTTAGAATTGTTTCAAAAATGAAACAAAACAGCATTTTAGCCTATGTTCCTGAAACAGAAAAGTCATCGACTCATAATTGCATCGATGTTTGGTGGCGGGGGATGCAAAAAAATGGTGACATGATGCTTCTGCTCGCTCATTTGTTAATTCTAAATACAGAGTGGAGACAAGCAAAATTGCGCCTGAGAACCATTGTTTCTTCTGAGGATGAACAAAATCCAATGAATGAAAAACTTAAAACTTTGATTACTGAATCAAGAATCTCAGCAAAATGTGATGTTATCATAAAGAAGACCAATGAGAATGTGATAGACATAATGCATAATTCGAGTAAAGATGCTGATATTGTTTTCTTAGGATTAGCACTTCCTGAAAAGAATAACGAAGAAGAATTCGCAGAAAACTTAGATAAACTTGTAGTTGGTTTTAAATCTACGATACTGGTTAGAAATGCGGAATCAACTCAGGGTGAACTCATCGAATAATTTGGGTTCAGTCCCTTATCCATTTTGAGTATATTTTTCAGAATTGACTAAACCCAGCTGGTAACAATGTATAAGAATAATTGCCGAAATGATAGTAGATTCAATGTCTACAGTATGCTTCAACTGTCTTGTAACTTGACAGAAATGATGCCTGCAGTCGGCTACTATTCTTTTACGAACAGTTGTGCGTCATTTAAATAGTAATCATAAATGAAAAAGTTCGTGATTATAACCATCATAATAATAGTAAGCCTTTATATTTTCGCATGTGGACTTTTATACTTATTTCAAGAAAATTTGATTTTCTTTCCACAAAAATTGGAGGAAACACATAGATTTGAATTTGATCAAGAATTTAACGAAAAAAATATTCAGGTAGAGGACGGAACTGTATTAAATGGACTTTTATTTAAATCTGATAGTTCAAAAGGTCTTATTTTCTATTTACATGGAAACGCAGGTTCATTGAATTCCTGGGGAGAAGTTGCAAAAACTTATACAGATTTAAATTATGACGTTTTCATGTTAGATTATCGTGGTTATGGAAAAAGTGAAGGTGTAATAAATGGACAAAACCAACTTTATGAAGACATTCAAACTGCTTATGAAGAACTAATAGAGCAATACTCAGAAAATGAGACAATCGTTTTAGGTTATTCAATTGGTACAGGACTTGCCACAAAAATTGCTTCAACAAACAATCCAAAGCGGCTTATTTTACAAGCACCCTTTTATAGCTTAACAGACATGATGACACACACATTTCCAATTATTCCTACCTTTATATTGAAATACAAGTTCGAAACGCACAAGTATTTAAAGGACTGCAGAATGCCTGTTACCATATTTCACGGAAGACAAGATGAAGTTATTTATTATGGCTCATCACTTAAACTAAAAGACGAATTTAAAAGTACTGATAAATTAATTACGCTTGTAGGTCAAAGACACAACGGTATGACTGATAATGAAGACTATATAAACGAATTGAAAAAAATTTTAATAAAAGATTAAAAAAAGCGAACGCACAACATATTAGGATTTAAGGTTCAGTTGAGCCCCAAAAAAACGCGATAATGTTTGATAATTTACCGCGTTAATGAAATTCGCCAATGCCAAAATACCGACGCTTGTGAGTTTTAAATTATGTTGAGCTAAACCTCAGGCATAATGCTTGTTATGATAAGGAGATTTAAGGTTTTAGATTATCTTTTAGAATAAATTTTTTCGGTTCGTCACCTATAGCTTCATTGATTCAAAGGATAAATCAAAGAAAATTTGATTGCTATACATACCATTTGGATACACCTCTGCCAATTAGACAAAATCATATAATCCAACAAGTTGAAAGATTCACATTTCTAAGAACTTTCAATTGAAAAATAATGAATTATTGTTTTAAAAACCGGGTACTTTTCAATTAATACACTTGGTGCTTTTTGGTTAATATATAAACATCAATTATGAACTCTTTGGTAAGCCGTCTATACGGATATCCTTTGGTTATGTGAGGGAGGACTTTATACATAGTTTGATGAAAGGAGTACTTAGAGTCTAATCAAATTCTTATCTTTGAAAAAAGAAGTAATAATAATTATAAGAAGGCTATCAGGCTCTACTCTACGGCATAATTAAAATAAACATTCTGCGTTATTGAAAATAAAAAACATATGAAAAGATTATTGATTGTTTTATTCTTAATTTCAAAACTGACAGGATACAGTCAGATTGAATTAAATGTATATACAGGTGATTTGTCACACGCTTTAGATACTGCAACAAAAACAGATAAGAATATTTTATTGATAACTGGTTCGAACTATTGTGGATACTACATGAATTTCGTTGAAAACGTACTTTCAGATTCCAGTATTATTTCTTATTTGAATTCGGAATTTATCACTTTGATTTTTAGAGCCGATTTAGCTGATAAAGAAGCTAAAAAGAAAATGAAAAAATATAATAAAAGTTGGCCAGGCTGGCCACAATTTTATGTTTTGGATTTAAATGAAACATTGATTGCTGACTTTTCATATCCACAATATACATCGAATGAACAGTTTCTTGAAATACTATATAGCTATTTGACAATTGAAGAAGAATGGATTAAGCTTAAAAAATCATCTAAAAAGGAACTGTTGACATTAGACCAATTAAAGCGTTTTATAGTCTTACGTGATTTAAATTATAGTTCTTTTGGAGATATTCATATTAACAAGCAGGTTTCAAAATATTTAAATGGACTTAATAGTCAAAACCGTTTTAAAGCAGAAAATTGGTTTTTATTTAACCGATATATTAAAATTCGCGGTTTAGGATTAGATAAGGATTTGTTTGACTTTGTTGCTAAAAATAAAGATGAATTTCAAAGGGTAAACGGAGAACAGGAAGTATCTAATTATTTAGCACAAAATTATCAAAATGATATTAGTTGGAGAAAACCAGAAAAAGTGAAAAAGCTTGCTAAGAAATATCCATATAATACGATTCCTGAAGCGAAAAGGGCAATTGAACTCTATTGGACAAGTAATAATATTCAAAATACGATAAAATTGATTAATATTGAAAATTAACTATGCCTAATAAATAGAGGACTCTGAACGTTCTGCAAAGCCCGTTCCGCATTAGTGGAAATCCAGCGATGAGTCCTTCGAAAAACCGGAGCAGGCTATGTTGAACTACATTCCATGCTACTGCTATGAACTTATTTGCGGTTTTTAGTTTTTACCTGGAAATTTCGGGAAATAATAAAGAGAAATTAGAATAATTTTGAATCAGTATTATGTAAAACCTGAATAAATTCTTTGAATTTTACTTAATTTTCTACACATCAGGCAATAATTATCCTGTCTTCATAAAAATGAAGTTTAAAAAATGAAAGATTAGTTTAATTTTATTTATTAAAAATTGTTTTTCTATTTTTCATTCGTAAATGCTTAGGGTTTGACGTTAGTTTGAATTAACCTAAAACTTGAAGCATTAACAACTCTGTCGGACATAGAAAAATATTAGATTTGAATATATAAAGAAAATTTAATGACAGATATTAAAACAAAAAAACATCTACCTAAAATATCGTGTATCTTCAAAAAGATATTTCAAATTATCCTTTATATACCGATTCAAATAACCTTCATTCCTTTTGCTATTATTGGGCTAATAGATGGTATTTACAAAGAAATGGGGAAAAGCAAGAAATTGGGTGTCTCCTACTCGGCAGGTCAAGCGCTTCAATATAGGTGGATCATGCATTATTTTAACACCAGACCGGATTCTCTTTCTGTTGCATTTACAAAAAAATTTCCATGTGAATCACATTTTGGTTTGTGGTCAATTTTAGGAGCTCTTATTATTTCCCAGCGGTTATTTGGTTTTACCACCAGGCTTGGAAAACTTGTTGAATCAGGTGAAGAGACCTTAGATTCCACTGCGGGTATTCGGGTGCTCATGTTTGACAAGATAATGGAAAAACATGTTGATGAAATGGAGCAGATTGTCCTTCCAGGAGCCGGTTTTGATCTGATAGCTTTGCACTTTACAAAAGGAAAAAAAGTAAAGGTTTTTGAACTCGACCAGGTTAATACACTAAATATTAAAGTTGAAACATTGAAAAGGGCCGGTATAAAGCATGATTGGATCACCTATATCCCGGTTGATTATGCAAACGAATCCTGGATTGATAAACTATTAGAAGCTGGTTTTGACAAAACAAAAAAGACTTTGTTCCTTTGGCAAAGTGTTTCTTTGTTTTTAGGAGCTGATATTGTCAAAGAAACGCTTAGGAAAATGGCTGATTTGTGTGTATACGGAAGTATCATCACTTAAGACTTTTATTCCAGAGCATTCGCATCAGGTGAATATTCAAAAATGGCGAAAAGATATTTGAGTATAATAGAAAAAATGGGAGAGCCAGCGAAATTTGGTATAGATATGTCAAATGATCCTAAAGCGGCAGTTGAATCATTCTTAAAAGAATGTGGATTAAAAATGACAAAATATATTCAATTTGGTGAAAAACTGGATATCGAACCGTTTTACTGTATTGTTGAAGCTGAAAAATCATAAATGGAGAAATAATAACACGCAATCATAGCCAATTGGCGCGTTAGGGTTATCAAGTCAAAGAAGTGGAAAATTTAAACATATATAAATCAAGAAACATCCTGCGAAAAAAACGCCAACTGGCCATATTGCTGGAACGTTAGACTGCGCAATAACCCAAAATCCAAAACTTTTTGTTTTTTAAAAGTCAATAATAAATATTTTATATATTTGAAGCTAGCAAAATCAATAATATGAGCTTAAATAAACAGTTAAATAAAATTTATTGGGGTTGTTGCGGGAACTCCCGTTGTAAGCAATTTCTCACGAATGCTTATTTTATTAAAATTTTGCTACTAATATTTTCACAATGTATTTTCATACCGAATATTCGGTTTATAATTTTAATTTATTTATATTATGAAAAATAAAGATCAATCAAATTCTTATTTGCATTTGAGAAACTTATT
>CAYWXI010000015.1:0-28311 GCA_964462015.1 uncultured Bacteroidales bacterium
TTTAATTTTTATTTTGTTAATTTTTAAGATATTGAATAGATGCGAAACTTTAGTAGATTATTAAACAATGTAAGATTAAAGGAGGAGCAGCTAATTGTTGAAGCTTCTATTCGTGTTGGTCAATTGGCAAAGGACAGGCATTTGCTTTGTGTACAGGACACATGTGAAGTAAATTTAAGTGGACATAAAGGAAGACTTAAGACAAATAGTGGATTAGGTCGTTCTGATAAATCAAATACTGCTCATTGCTTTAAGCTTCATCCAGGTTTAGTATTAGATGCTTTCAATTTATCTCCACTTGGTTTTTCACATATTAAAGTATTTCATCGTCCCGAGGAGATGCCTCATAAAACAGAAAGAAATTATAAGAAACAACCTATAGAAGATAAAGAATCTTATAAGTGGATTGAAGTAGCTGAAAGAAGCAAGGATGTTTTAAAAGAATCAAACACTGTAACATTTATAGAAGACAGAGAAGGAGATATTTATGAACAATTTGTATTAATTCCTGATGAAAAAAACCATTTACTGATCCGTTCAAGAACAACCCGTAAACTGATCAATGGAAACAGCCTGTATAAGGAAGTGGATTCTAAGCCAGTTGCAGGAAACTATACGATAGAACTGCCTACAGATAATCGTAAAAACCAATATAAGCGAAGTGCTAAAATAGAATTGCGATTTACAAGCTGTTCATTAAGGTGCCCTCAAAATTTAAACAAGAAAGGCTATCCTAAATCTATCTCCGTAAGCTGTATATCGGTTAAAGAAACGGGTAATGTATCCAAGCCTATCAATTGGAAGTTACTGACCACCCATAAGATTGAAAATTATGAACAAGCATTAACTATGGTTTCATGGTATAGTGCACGTTGGTATATTGAGCAAATCTTCAGGTTGTTAAAACGTCAGGGGTTTGGTATAGAAGAAACGGAACTTGAAAATGGCTGGGCAATAAGAAAACTTGTGATTATACAAATGACTGCATTATTAAAAATATTGCAAATGAACATAGCTTATTCCCAACCCGAAGGAGGCCAGCCAATAGAGGAAGTGTTTGATGATGAACAAATAGAAGTGCTTTTCTTAATGAATGAAAAACTACAGGGTAAACTATTAAGCTTCAAAACCTCATGATTCTAAACGAACCAAATGGGCTGCATGGGTGATTGGTCGTTTAGGTGGTTGGAAAGGATATGATTCACAAGGACCGCCAGGAGTAATAGTTTTAAAGCGGGGGTTAGATAGACTAAGTTATATTATAGAAGGAATTAAACTTGCAAAAGATGTGGGTACACTGTAGCTTTTTTAGGGAGGGTTGGGTGGGTAAAAATTTAGCCCTTCGACTTTTATGTAAAATTAATAAGGTTTATTAGCTGCCCGGGTTTATACATTCTACTAAGGTGTTTTTGAAATAATTAGGTTTTAGAACCTTATATTTAGTCATTTAACCTTAGTAGAAATGGATGTTTCCCATAGTTTTTAAACCTTATTAAGCTTATTAAAATATAAAATCTTTATTTGCCCTACAAGGGTCTAAGCTGCCGAAGTAAAAGATGTCGGTGAATCAATGAACATCATACAAGGCTTGAAAAAAGCGGGGGCTTAGACCCTGATTCACCTCAATATCTAAAAGTTAACAAACAATTGATAAATCCAGATATAATCACCAAAAATTTTCAACAATTTTAATAATTAATTAACAAATACTTGGATTCATTTTTGTTTTGTTGTATATTTGACAACTTTTTTGCTTAAAAACCATAAATTACTTTTTAGATATATTAATATAAATTTAAAACATTTTCTTTAAAATATTAAATCAATGATTAATATTTTAATCATTATACAAAAATGCTTCAACTATGGCCTGAAATGCTCCATGAATGGCCTGGAATGCTTTATGAATGAGCTGAAATGTTATATGAAAGCGGGGGAAACCCAAATGAACATGGGGGAAACCCACATGAACGCGGGGGAAACCCATATGAACGTGGGGGAAAGCTACATAAACGTGGGGAGAAACAATATTAACGCAGGGGAAAGCTTCATTAATGATTGGGAGGTCATTAATCAATCAAAAAGAATGCTCAATCAGGGTCATAAATCTATATAAAATTATTTCCGGAATATGTATAAATCAAAATAAATTCAATTTTCAGACTTCGTCAGTTTCGCTTAATCAAGGCGTAGATTTATTTTTTTACCGGAGTTTACTTTCTGTAAAAGAGGATATAAAAATAAAGCTACAACGCAGAGTAAGTAGAGACTGACAAAGTCTGATTTCACAAACTAAAACCTTAAAACTATGCCTATTAGAAAAAGATCACAAACCGAAAAATTAGAAGAAGCCCGTATTGCAATCGAAAATTCACAATCTAATTCCCTAATTGCTGAAATCTTAGCCGAATATGGATTCGACGCAGCCAAAATAAACGAGGGAAAACAAATTTTAACCGAAACACGCCGCCTTTTCGATTTTAAAGAAACCGAAGTTGACGAAACCAAAGCAAGTAAAACAATTCGCGACAATAAGTTTGACGACCTGCACGAAATATATATGAAACATCGTTCAAAAGCAAAAGCTGCATTCCGTAAAGACCCCGTAATTCTTAGCCAACTCGAAATTGACAGGAGAATACCAACTAAGTATATAAAATACATCGAAATGGTAAGAAAATTTTACACAGTCCTGCTCGCCGACGAAACCCTGCAACAACGCTTGCTCTACTTAAAAATTACCCCGGAAGTTTTAACCCAGGCCAACAACCTCATGTCGGAAGTCGAACAAGCCCAGGCCGATTATATACGCGAAACCGGCGAAACCCAACAAGCCACCGATGCAAAAGACGACGCCTTCGAAATCCTCGACGAATGGATGTACGATTTCAAATTAGTAGCACGTATAGCCCTCGCCGACAAACCACAATTGTTAGAAGCACTTGGTTTTTTCGTTAGGAGTTAAACTGATTCAGATCAGTAATCAAAAAAAAAGCATTTTATTCTATTTTCAATCGAACCTGCTCAATTCGTGTTTCGGAAGCCTGCAAAATTGAAAAAACAAATTGATCAATAAAAATCACTTCATTCTTTCGGGGAATACTTTTGTGAAAATTAATTATTAAACCAGCAAGAGTTTCATAATCGTCAGTTTCCGGTAAATTGAGTTTGTATTTTTCATTTAAATCGTCGATTTTTAATTTACCGTCAAAAATAAATTCATTATCCGAAAGCTTCTTCTCGATTAAATCACCTTCATCGTATTCGTCTTCTATTTCACCAAAAATTTCTTCAATTAAATCTTCCATTGTAACCATACCGGATGTGCCGCCAAATTCATCAACAACAATTGCAATATTTTTTTGCTGTTGAATAAACATCGTTAAAATATTGTTAGCCAACATGGTTTCAGGTGCAATAATTATTGACCTGATTATTGATTTTATTTCAGACGGTTTTTTGAACATATCATGAACATGTGCAAATCCTATGACATTATCAATAGATTCACGATAAACAAATATTTTCGAATGGCCTGTTTTAGTGAATTTTTCCTGCAATTTCGAAATAGGGTCATTTTCTTCAACAGCTTCAATTTCGGTACGAGGTATCAAACATTCACGAAGTTTTACATTACGAAAATCAATTACATTTTGGAACATTTGAATTTCAGATTGAATATCTTTTTCATCCTCAAGATCCGACGAAAATTCTTTTACAAAATGGTCCAGATCAATCGGGCTAAAAACCGGTTTTTCGACAGTGAATTTTGCCTTAAGAATTTTTTTTAATAAAAACTCTGAAAGACCCGTAAAAACATATACGATAGGGTATAACAAAGTATAGATGATTTTTATTGGTAATGAAAAGAAATTTAAAATGCCATTTGCATAAATTCGAAAAAATACTTTTGGCAGGAACTCGGCAAAAATTAAAATAATTAATGTTGCTATTATGGTTTGAAACAAAAGTATAACTATTCCTGAAGAAATATTTTGAGGTAATGAATTAATTATTACAGGTTCAAGAATATTTGCCATAGCAATTCCATAAATTACCAGAGCAATATTATTTCCAAGTAATAAAGCTCCGATAAATTTGGAAGGGATAATTAAAAATTCTGATAAAATCCTCGCCGAAAGTAATCCTTTCGTTTTATCAACTTCGATTTTTAATTTATTTGAGCTGATAAAAGCTATTTCAATGCCAGAAAAAAAAGCAGATAAAATTAATGTTATAATTACTACTAACCAATTATCCATTATTTATATTTCTGCTAAATTCAGTTTTAACAACTTTCACTTTGTGCTAATATAACTTTAGGCACTCTAAACTTTAAGCACTTAATTAACTATTATCTTTTCACTGAAAAGATTTTCTAAAGTTATAATTTTTATGAAATATACACCGCTTTCGTAATTCGAAACATTAATACTAAAATTATTTAAACCTGCCGGAATATCTTCAACAACCTGCCCTGAAATATTTAATAATATAATTCTATCAATTTTAATTTTAGAAGAAATCATAATTATATCATTTGCGGGATTCGGAAAAACCGAAACATCAGCTATGCTTTCGTTATTAAAGCTGCTTGTTGTTTTATTAATATTGTAAATACTATATTCTCCGTCAGAATAAGGAAAAGTCTCTTCAAGGTATGCATTTCCGTAAGGATCTAAAGTATTTATTAAAAACTCTACTTCCTGATTTAAAGATGCTGACCAAACTTTCAGAATAAGCTTGTTTCCTTCAACAAATCCTTCCTCATTTGATAATGTTTTAAAAACAGGCATAGAGTTTTCAAAAGTGTTTTCGGAAATGATCTTGGTTGCACCAACCAATTTTGCTCTATCAAAGGCAGCAATTTCGTCGCCAATTTCAAGCCCGGAAACATAAATAGTGTAAACTGGATCGGCAGCGTTTCCTCCGTCAAAAATATAATGTTGAGGTGTTGATGAAGGATGAATATTTGATGCTTTTTCACCTGACGCAGGGTAAACTAATATATCGGAAGCAAACATTTTTACAAGATAACCTTCGCCGGGAATAGTATTTCCAATTCCATTAACCCAATTCGGGCCGATTTTTCTTAATACTGATCCGTTTGAATTTCTGATATAATCTAAATTATCATTCAAAATTCCGGCAAATGCAACAAGGGCATCCATAGATTCATTAGGGAGATAAGCAATAAATTGGTATCCGGCAAGGAGGTTAATAGGAGTTGAAACTTCTATTGCCGTGCCATTTATTGTAAATGATTCTTCGCCATTCATCTTGAATAAATAGCCTTCTTCTTCAGCCCAATCGCCAATATTATTAACCCAAACCGGGCCGATTTTTCTTAATGTTGCACCTTGTGAATTTCTAACATAATCAAGGTTCTCGTTTAAAACATCTGATAGAAGTACTAGCATATCAGGATCTTCGGGTGAAACATTTGATGAAATAAATTGAAATCCGGCATTTAGTGAAAGTGTTTGTGATGCGCCTTCAATATTAAAAACATGGGGGTCGGGTAAACCAATAAACGGATGTGTAGCATTAATACCTGAATCATCAGCAGCATAAATATAATATTCAATCTGGCTTCCAATTCCCTGTCCTGGTATTATTCCCTCATAAGTTGATCCCTCAACATGAGTCATTAAAGTTTGAGTATATGGGAAGCCATCCACGCTATAATAAAGAAATAATTCGTCCGGATTAAGAGGCGAACCACTAAATGCTTTTATTGAGACTTCAATTTGATATTCATCTTGTGCCGGAATATCTCCAAGCAAAGGGATATGATTAATATATACTGCATTCAAATCTGCAATTCCTTTAGCCCGGCAATGTAATGCATCGGTTGATTCCCAGGAGCCTGTGAAACCAAGAATTTCATATCCCGGCATTGCTTCCTGATAAACAGCAATTGCATCATCATCCCATGGGGAGTTCATTATCGGAACTAGAACTTTTTTATTTAAAATCAATGAATTGGTATATGGTTGGTTATTTGGTGTATAAACTCTGAAAACCTGATAAGGAACACCATAAGAAGAAATTTGTTCAGCGAAATAAGCTGCTGTTGCTTCAATTTCATCGTACTGTGGATGATATTCAGGAACCGAACGGATCAAAACCTTATCAACATCGAGAAGTTTTCCCCAGCAATCAATATGATCAATATATGTATTATTGGGATCAGGAATAACGTGATAGGTGTGTACGCCAAGATAATCTTCAAAATACTGATCAATTTGATCATGAGTTAACGAAGGATTTTCATCCCATACCAATGTAGAAGATGATGATATTCCCATACCATCTGTCATATAATTTCCTCCGGTATGAATTACATTCATTCCATAAAGATCAATATTTAAAAAATCGGCAATTTCAACCGGAATATTGTCATCACCTGGCCTGGGACGGTTATATGGAAAATCTACAACACCAAAATTATCGTTACCATCAACAACAAACCAGGGGCCGTAATCTCTTGACCAATAAGAATCTGTAGGTGCGTGTAAAAAATTACAATTGTTTAGATTTACACCTGCATTTGTATATTGAGTTGTAACATAATTTTCCTGACTTTGGTTGGCAACAATCGTTGTTACTATCACATCTTCAGCCATCTCCTTGATTATACTTAGGGAGATTCCAAAGGGATAACGAACCAAAACTCCTTGCATTTGATTAAATTCTGCAACATTTCTAACAGGTGCTTCAGGTGGGTCAGTCGGTGTAAAATCTCTTCCGATCTCATCTTTTCTCAGAAGCTCTTCGGGAGTCATCCAGTGTTTTAATTCAGTAACTTTGTTTAAGTCTTGCTGAGCTGAAAGCTCAATATTTGATATTAATAACACACTTAATATCAATAAAGGAAGCTGTAATAATTTTTTTTTCATGTTGTTTTATTTTTTATTTTAAAATATTTTAAAACCAATAACATACTGACTTTGTTTTTTGATAAATGGTTGCATTAAGTTTGAAAAATTTAAAACCGAATTATATCAATTGGAAATCCATTCATTAAAAAACAAAGCTTTTTGATATAAATTTTTATTGATCGATAGAATTCATAAATATTCATTGCAAAACTAATATTTTTTTTACATTGCCAATTAAACTAAGTTTTGTACTTTTGTATATTAATTATAAAATTCTATTGAAATGAATTTATGGATTATTCTCGGCATTTTAAGTGGATGGGAAATTGTAATAATTGTTGCTGTTGTCCTATTATTATTTGGTGGAAAAAAAATTCCCGAATTAATGAAAGGGCTTGGTAGAGGTGTTAAGGAATTTAAAGACGGCATAAATAATATTGAAGAAGACAAAAAAATCAAAGACGGCTCTACAGATAAAAAATAGTTGAGAATGATTTTTTTAGGAGAATTTTTTCTTCAACGAAATATGCAAATTTCTAAATAACAGACATTGAACTTGTGTTGATATTTTAAGATATTACTTTAATATTTTTCTTGAGGTTTTTGATGATGCTTTAAAACAGACTGAAATTATAGATTCGGCTCGAATCCTTATTAATTATTGCACCTTGCTTTAGTTCCATTTTTGTTATGGCTGATTAGACAATATTCAGGACTCAGTAATTTTAATGCTTTTGTAAAATCATACCCCCCAAAATATCGTTAATTACAAAATAAAAATAAATCAAAATAATTTTTCTGTCAAAATTCGTTTAAAATATTAACGTTTTTCAGTAATAATTCTCAAAATAAAAACTGTAAATTTGCATGTTTTTGAAAGCACATGAAAAGAAATAATATTTTTAAAACTTAAACAATACAATAACTTAATGAAGCATTTGAATAAACTTTACACAACACTATTTGTTTTAATAATTTCACTGCAATTCAATACGGCTAATGCCTTTGATTTTTCACCAAAAGACGATACAACTATTGTTACGGGCGCTTTTGTTTATGACTATCCGATGATTGAAATGCTTGACAGCCTTGTGAATATTAAATATTTTAACGATTATTTATTTACTACCGATACCTCAATTTTAAATACCTATAATTTCGCTTTCGAAACGGTTCCAACATATCATGATACGATTTACGAAGCACGCATTGAATTATTAAATGCCGAAACTCCTTTTGAATTGGTTTTTAATAATAATGTGAAAAATTTTATTAATCTCTATGCTGTCCGAAAACGTGATTTGACTTCAAGAATGTTAGGACTTGCCGAAGTATATTTTCCAATGTTTGAAGAACAATTAGATAAATACGACATGCCCCTTGAATTAAAATATCTTGCAATTGTTGAATCGGCATTAAACCCAACAGCAGGTTCGCGGGTTGGAGCAAAAGGGTTATGGCAATTTATGTATGGAACAGGAAAAGTTTATGGTTTGAAAGTTTCGTCTTTTGTTGACGACAGGTTTGATCCTGAAAAGGCAACAATTGCCGCATGTGAACATCTTGGCGACTTATATGATATTTATGAGGATTGGTCGCTGGCTTTGGCAGCATATAATTCTGGAGCAGGAAATGTTAATAAAGCAATGCGTCGTGCAGGTGGAGTAAGGAACTTCTGGGCAATTCAACCTTTTTTACCAAGAGAAACGAGGGGTTATGTACCGGCTTTTATTGCAGTAAATTATGTTATGAGTTATTCAGCGGAACATAATTTATACCCTGTTGACCCGGGTATTTTATACAATGGAATTGATACAGTTATTGTGAAGGATGTTTTATCTTTCGATCAGATTTCGGAAATGTTAAATGTACCATATGAAGATATAAAATTTTTGAATCCTTCGTTTAAAAAAGGAATTATTCCGGCTGTTAACGGGAAAAAGTATTCATTACGCCTTCCAAAAGAATATATCGGAGATTTCATCAACAATGAAACTGCACTCTATAATTATAAATCCAGAAAAGGAGTTGAAAGAGATAAACTTCTTGCCGAAATAAAAAAAGCAAAGCAAAGAAATTATCATATTGTCAGATCGGGAGAAAACCTTGGAAGTATTGCCAATAAGTATAGAACATCGGTAAGAAAACTAAAAAACTGGAATAATTTAAGAAGTAATACAATTTATCCAAGACAGAAATTAATTGTTTACGGGAATACTACTACTTCAAAAACATCTAAACATACCCCAAAATTAAAAAATATTGACAACCTGAAGAAAGATTTTCATATCGTAAAAAGCGGAGAAAGCCTCGCAATTATTGCTAATAAATATAATTGCTCTGTCGATGACTTAAAAAGCTGGAATAATTTGAAACGAAACACTATCCACCCTAATCAAAAGTTGAGTGTTTATCCTGATGATAAAACAAGCAAAAAAGAAACTGAAACCATCTCTGGAGAATATGTGTATCATACGGTTAGAAAGGGAGATACTTTATGGGATATTGCCGAAATGTATAAAGGTGTAACAGTTAAACAAATTAAAAACCTCAACAATATTAGAAACGCAAGGAGACTAAAACCCGGACAGAAAATAAAAGTAGCAATAAAAAGTTAATATAAGAATAGTATCACAGCTCAAAGCTGCAAATAAAATTTAATGTTTTATTACATATTTAAAAAAAGTTTGAAGACGGGAGTCGGAAGTCGGAAGTTGGGTCTTCTGACTTCGGTCTTCTGACCTAAAAACAGCTTGTTAAATAAACAAAGTTTTTCATGAAAATATTATACACTTTTAAATCCAATAAAAATGAATAAAACCAATCTTTTTCCTGCCATTTTAATAATTCTTCTTGCTTTATTTACAATGCAATCATGCGATCTTGATGTTCCGAAATTAAAGCATTCATCTGGAAAAACTGCTGAGATGATTGTTGTTACAGATAATGAAGCTCAATGGGATTCGAAAATTGGTACAACAATAAAGAATTGGTTTGGACAAGAGCATATCGGGCTGCCTCAACCGGAACCTGCTTTTTCGGTTGTGAATATTCCAAAATCCAATTTCAAAAATATGTTTAAAAAGCATCGAAATATTTTCATTGTAAACATTGATAAAAAATTTAAAAAGTCTAAAGTCGAAACAAAAAAGGATGTTTGGTCGCAACCTCAAAGAGTTATAAAAATTACAGCACCAAGCGCTGAAGCATTCCTGAAAGTTTTTGATAAGCGTAAAGAAGCATTTACAGAGCTTTATGATAAAGTGGAACGAAGAAGAATAATCGGAACTTTCAAATCATTTGCCGATATTTCGATAAAAAACGAATTAAAAAACAAATTTGGAATTTCACTGATTATTCCGGGTGGTTTTTATATCGCAAGTACAGGTAAAGATTTTATATGGCTGAGAAAAGAACCCCATAATTTTAGTGAAGGAATTCTGATTTATTCCTATGATTATATAGATACCGTAGCTTATGAACCGGAAAGAATTATTGAAATCCGTGATTCAATTACCAAGAAATTTATTCCCGGCCCTTCAGACGGGTCTTATATGAAAGTTTCACAAGATGTAGTTTATCCGTTCTTTAAGGAAATTAATTTCAATAATAATTTTGCAATTGAGACAAGGGGTTTATGGGATCTTGAAGGTGATTTTATGGGAGGGCCTTTTTTATGTTATACTCTTGTAAACGAAAAAAGCCTGAAAGTTATAACAGCCGATGCCTATCTCTACAATCCAAAAGAGAGAAAAGTAAAATATATGCGTCAACTTGAAGCTATTTTGTATTCACTTCGATTTATTAAGGAATAATTTGACACATATAAAATTCCTATTTTTTCTAAAACAGTATTTTTTGGGAATCGTGTTCCAATATTAAGAAGCACCCGTGTTTTATTATTACATCTAAACAACTAAAAACCAGTGTTTTTTAGCTTTGGCATAATGTTTGAGATACTGATAAAATGAAGACTTGTAAGAATAAAAGAAACGTGGAATAGTTGATAATTTAGTTAATAAAAAAAGGAAACAAAAAAAGAGCAATTCTGTTAAGAATTGCTCTTTTTATTTATACACTTGCTTTCCAACACCGAATTCTCACCAAAAGACAATGTTAAAAAATAATTCGCAAGTTTACCCTGTTTTTTCAGGGGACAATTAATATTTGGTAAAATTGTTATATTGTTGTGATTTAACAATATAGCTATTTATCCGTTTTCCTAAGAATTATAAGCCCACTTTAAAAAAATCGAACCCCAGGTAAATCCACCTCCAAAAGCAGATAAAACCAAATTATCTCCTTTTTTTAGTTGTTTTTCCCAATCCGACAGACACAGAGGAATTGTGGCAGAAGTAGTATTTCCGTATTTTTGAATATTTATCATTACCTGTTCTTTTCTGATTCCCATTCTTTTTGCTGTGGCATCAATAATTCGCAGGTTTGCCTGATGTGGGACAAGCCAGGTAACATCGTCAGATGATAAATTATTCTTTTTCATTATTTCAACCGAAACATCTGCCATTTTTGTAACGGCAAACTTAAAAACAGGCTGGCCTTCCTGATAAACAAAATGCTCTTTTGCATCAACTGATTCGTGTGATGGAGGTTTCACCGAGCCACCTGCTTTTTGATATAAATGAAATGCACCTGCACCGTCCGACCTTAAAATGGAATCCATTATACCGACATCTTCATTGGTAGGCTCTAATAACACAGCAGCAGCAGCATCACCAAATAAAACACAGGTAGTTCTGTCAGTATAATCAACTATTGAAGACATCTTATCGGCCCCGACTACTATAACTTTTTTAAAAGCTCCTGTTTCAATATATTTGGAGGCTGTAATAAGGGAGTAAATAAAGCTTGAACAGGCTGCATTAATATCGTAGCTAAAGGCATTATTTATTCCTGTTTTATTACAAATAAGGTTAGCTGTAGCAGGGAAATTGTAATCGGCTGTAACAGTCCCGCATATTAATAACCCAATTTCATCGGGAGATGTATTGCTTTTTTCTAAAAGTCCTTCAACAGCTTTAGCAGCCATGTAGGAAACACCCTTGCCATTCCCTTTTAGAATATGTCTTTCTTTAATACCAGTTCTTGACATTATCCATTCATCCGACGTATCAACCATAGTGGCCAATTCATCATTATTCAGAATATAATCAGGAACATAACTATTAACGGAAGTTATTGCTGCTTTAAATAATTTTTTCATCTAATTTGATTATGAAAAAATTATTCGGTTTCCGCTACTTCAATAGCTAACTTGCCTTTATAATATCCACATTCAGAACAAACTCTGTGATATAATATTGAAGCACCACAATTTGAACAAATAATTGTTGTTGGAGCAGTTGCTTTGTAATGTGTTCTCCTCTTATCTCTTCTTTGTTTAGAAATTTTTCTTTTCGGATGAGCCATTTTATGTTATTTTTAATTATTAGACTTTTATTTCTTTTTTGTTTTTAACTTTTTTAATGCATCCCATCGATGATCAGTGCTTTCTTTTTCTGAAAGTCCCTCCATAAATTTGATTATTTCAGGATTACAAGTTGCTTTCCCTTGTTTATCATCAGGATGCACACGCTTGATGGGTAATGATAAATTTATATATTCATAGATTAATTGACTTAAATCAACTTTGTGTTCCGTAAAAGGTATAACCAAAATATCATCTGTTTCTTCAAAATCCTTTTCACCAAACTTTATTATTAATTGTTCGTTTGTTGAAATCGGAATATCGAAAAAATCGGTGCATCTATCACAACTTATGTTAACATTTCCATTAATGGTAAAGTTTAAAATTAACATTGTTTCCTGTTTTTCGAGTGAAATGTCAACTATGATATTTCCTTTTTTAATCTCAGAATATTCAAAATCTTCAAAGAACGCATCATCAACATGGAACTCAAAATTGTGATTTCCAATTGATAAACCCCCAAATTGGATAATATATTTTTTCAATGTACCCAATACGTTTAATATTAATTTTTTGGGCTGCAAAAGTATAGATTTATCTTATGAATTACAAAATAAATTTTACATAGATTTTAATAAATTTACAAAAAAAATCAATTAATGTATATTTTTATAGACTAATATGAATATTCAGATAAATAAAGATTTTTATAATTAACAGATCATATCAATGAAACGAATTTTTGCAGCTATTAAAATTATTCCGGATGAAAATTTCCTTCAAATATATTACCGGTTGAAAAATGCTATGAAGAAGGATAAAATAAAATGGGTGTCTGAAGAAAATATTCATATTACTTTAAAATTTTTTGGCGAAACAGAAGAAAAAAGAATTGAATCTATCTGTGAAATTCTGGATGATGTTTCACATGAATTTAATTCATTTAATATTAATTTTTCAAAAGTCGGGATTTTTGGAAGTTCGTATAAACCGAGGGTTATTTGGTTTGGTATCGAAAATGCTAAAAGTTTGATCTCAATGGAAGCAAACCTGAACAACAGACTTGAACAAATAGGAATTAAAAACGACAGACAGAACTTTGTACCTCATTTAACTATTGCTCGAATTAAAAGTTTATGGGATCGAAAACTATTTCAAAAAGAAATTGAAAAATATAAAAGCGTAGAAATTCAAAATTTTAAGGCAGATAAAATCATTTTGTTTGAAAGTATTTTAAGGCCTCAGGGGCCGAAATATGAAATAATTGAATCTTTTGATTTGTCATAATAAAAATGATTACTCAACATTTAAGGGGAATGATTAATTTATTTAAGTGCTTTTGTGCCTGTTAAAAAGGCGAAATTAGAAATTAGAAATTCTTCTTAATTTCCAATTTCCAATTTCCAATTTCCAATTTTTCATTGATGTTTCTTTCCAACAAAATAACTAATTACAAGGCTTAAGCCTCCGAATAATGCTATCATTGAAAAATATGAAACTTCTTCACCAAGATAAGTTGAGGCGTCAATAATACTTCCAGCCAGAATCCCAACACCTATTCCAATCAGAAACAAACCGTACTTCAAGGCACCTGGTGATGAGCTTTCAATATTAAATATCGAAGGGTCTGCACCTTTTTCAATCATTAATTTTCTTTCGTTTTTTCTAATAAGTAAGTAAATGATAGATACAATAGAACCAAAAACGATAAAGGTTACAAAAATTGGTGTTAATTCCATGACTTCAAATTTTAAATTTATTTTTACATTCGCCTTTTTGACGCAAATATTAATAAAGGGTTACAAATATTGGGAAGTTTTGCCCCAACATCATTGATAGAGCTCAGATTGAACAACACTACAATTATTGGCAGGCATATATTTTTGTCATTAATCGTAAAGATGATCTGTTTGCAGAAAGAATCTTTTAGGTTTTCAACTACAACGAGTAAACAGCATTGTTAAAATTTAAAAAACAATTACAATATTTTCTTTTGAATATTATGGCTATTATTCAGCAGGATAGATTAAAATATCTGCTTCATGCATTTTTATTAAGTAACCTTGTCCGGGAATGCAATCACCAATTCCATTAACCCAGTTAGGGCCAATTTTTCGTAATAATTGGCCTTGTGAATCTCTAATAAAATCCAGTTTATCAGTTAAAATATTTGCGAAAGCATCCAAAGCGTTCATTGAAATTTCCGGGTAATAACTTATAAATTGAAAACCCATATCAACATTTATCGGACTTAGCGGATCAATAGGTATTCCTTCAACAACAAATTCTTCTGAGGCTGCCATTTTAAACAAATATCCTTCTGCTGTATTCCAATCACCAATTCCATTTACCCAGTTAGGGCCAATTTTTCTTAATACACTTCCATCCGAGTTTCTTACAAAGATAAGATTTTCATTCAGAATTTCAGCTAAAACAACTAACATATCCGGATTAGAGAGTATAAGGTTTGAAGAAACAAACTGAAAGCCATTATTCAAGCTAATATTTTGTGTTGTAGTAGTTGCTGTATTCCCGCCGGCATGAACACCTATTCCTGAAAGAACTTCTTCAGTCTCTGCATTTACAATATATGCCACAATTTCACATTCATCCATGTTGTATTCGCCTGCTGAATTGTCAAATGAAAATGATTTTTGAATGAAGCTCCCTTGAGTGGTTGATTCAGTAATTTGATCGCCCCATTGCGCAGTGAATGTTTCTCTGAAAACATGATGGTGAACATAATTAGAACTTCCTCCTGATTGTTGAGCAACCATGCCACTCTCAGTAAAAAGCACATTAAGTGTGTTTAAATCCGTCATATTTTCAGTGTAATAAATTTCAACAGAAATATTTAATTGCTTTGTTGTTTCATCATAAGTGGTTGCAAGACCTAGGTTTACAGGTGATGCTTCGGTAAGAAACTGATTTGTATAACCCGTCCATGAGGTTCTTGATTGAATACGTTCACCTCCATATATCCTTCTGTTTATAAATGCGCTTGGCATAAAACGGGAAGTCCCGCAATAAGGTGTCATATAAAGTGAATCGGGATGATGCCTCCTAAAATCCGGATCTCCGGAATAAGGTGTGGTGTAATTTGAATTGTAAGGATGAAATGCAACGGCCCATACCCTGCCAGGGTTATTATCAATTATTTGTTGTGCTACTTGATGGCCCTGTGGGCAATTTGGACAACGAACGCCCGTAAATTCCTCAAGAATTACATTTTTATCCATTGGGTTAGTACTAACATACGTTTGTGAAAAAAGTGCCTGCATAGAAAATGCAGAAATTAAAACTGAAAGTAAGATTAATTTTTTCATAATATTAAATTTTTCTATTTTTAACAAAAATAGAAAAAATTAATATTTATGTTGTAAAAAAGGAAAAAAGTATTACAATTTTTTTTCGTATCTTGTAACCCTGTAATAATATGTTACGTCTTAATAATTGATGAAGTATAAAAAAGACATCTTTTATGTTGAAAAAGTATTGCAGGGCGATACTTCCGCATTTGCATATTTGGTCAATAAACATAAAGAAATGGCATTTACTATAGCAAATAAAATTGTTCGAAACAAAGAAGACGCTGAAGAAATTGCTCAGGATTCGTTCTTAAAAGCTTATCAAGCCATTGAAAAATTTAAAAAGGAAGCAAAATTTTCAACATGGCTTTATCGAATTGTATATAATACGGCTATATCAAAAACAAGGAAAAAGAAATTAGAATTTTCTGCAATTGAAGAGAACATAATTAATAATTATTCAATTGATGAAATAGTAGAAAATGTTAATCAATTGTCTGACAAAGAACAGAAAATCCAAATTGATAAAGCTATTGAAAAGTTACCTGAAGAAGATAGTGTGTTAATAAGCCTGTTCTATTTGAATGAAAACTCAATTGATGAAATCAGTCAGGTAACCGGTTTGACAAATTCAAATGTTAAAGTGAAATTGCATAGGATTAGAAAAAAATTATATGTAGAATTGCACAATTCCTTTAAAACTGAATTAAATGTTGTGTGAATTTAATAATTAGGAAAAAATGGAGAAAGATATTAACAAGCGAGATAATTTTTTAAAAAATTTAATCAGAAAATCGACAATTGAAAAACCTTCATTGGATTTTACTGAAAAAATTATGAAAAAAATTGAAACAAACATCGAAACTGAAAATATAGACATTTATGAAAAATCTTATCAAAAATGGTGGTGGTTATTAGTCGTCATTTCTACTGTTATTTTGTTTACTTTTTTAATAATATTTGACTGGTCATTTTTAAATTTTCAAATTGAAAAACCAAATCTCGAAATGGTTTCTACAATTATCCCTGATATTCAAAAGTTTTTTCAGTCTGTTATTGGACTATTCTCCAATATTAAATTGTCATCGATATCTATAATAATTTTGGGAACAATAATAATGCTTGTCTTTATTGATAAATTTATTAAACGCTATTCGGTCGACAAGAGGTATGTCTTTTAAAATAATTCAACCATTCATCAGCTTGAAGATTTATCTTAGCAAATGTTTTTATAGGACTCTTTATAAAAACCAAAGGCTTGGGGATAGCTTCCATCATCACAGGTAGTGCGCTGAACGACAATGTAAGAGCAAGATATAAATTGCTAAATCCTTTTTTATATAAAAATGTTTTTATTAAAGGATTTCTTAATTCAACACATAAGGATGAAAATACAATAACGATAAAAATTGCTCGTAGATTCATCTTTAATCCTACTATAAGCCCCTGAACATTAAATACTCCTTCCGAAAAACTAAAACCTTTCCAGAAAATTGTAGCCATTATAACGATTATCAGCAATTGTATCCAAAAAATCGGTTTTTTCAATCTACGAAGGGAATTTTTATAATAAACCGCGCAAAACAACAAATAGGTTAATATCAAAGGCACAGAAAAATATAGGTTCACATAATTAATCAATATTAAACCAAAAGGAATCATTATCAAATGAAGAATTAATAATATTTTATTAAAAACCTGTTCATCATGCAATTTAAAAACCTCAATATTTTTGTCTCTGTTGATTTTAAAATCTTTTTTCTCGGCTTTTAGTTTTTTTGTTCTTTTCCCAATAGATAGACCGAATAAAGCAGCCAAAACACCAATTATGATGTAAAATGCTATTATCAAAATAATTAAGGTCCAAAGATCAGCATTTTTAATGTTAATTTGCTTTGTGATGAAATAAAATAAGTTTTTATAAATAATAACAATATCAAATCCATAAAGAATCAGAAGACTGATAACTTTATGAACCAGGGTGCTTATCAAACCCAATGCACCTCCAAAACAAAATCCGGATAAATTTGCTCCAAGAACGACGATTCCTGCTTCCAACATCAGTGCTTCGAAAAATATTCCACTCATAGGCCCTAACAGAACAGAGCTTGGTGAAATTGACTTCATTAATGCACAGATTAATCCGGCACGCCAAATCAAACCTTTTTGAGGCCACATCTGATAAAAAGCAATTAAGAGAATAATACCCTGAGTTGTAAGAATTGTTCCCGAAAAAGGAATTCGCAGGTTATGCATAAAGCTTCCAAAAATAATTTCTATTGAAGCCCAAAGCCCACCTGTTATTGAAGCTTTAAGCCAGATAGGATTAAGTTCAATATCATTTCTTTTTATCATCTAAATATTATTCATTAAATCACACCATTCAGTAATAACGTGAAAATAGTGATTTGCAAATTTAAAACAAAAAGCTTTCTTTCAGTCTTCTTTTTTTTTGAGACGGATTGGTTATGATTTTTTAGACACTGATTGACACAGCTTTTATGTTATTTCTTAAAGCATTTTTCTGCGGTGAACTAAGTCGATAAATTTTTTGAAGATCCCCGGTCTTCGGACTTCTGACTTCCGACTTCCGGCTTCCGGCTTCCGGCTTTCCACTTATTCAACAAAAAACAGGCTGTCACAAAAACATGTAACAGCCTGTTTAATCGTTTTATAATATTAAATAAAAGCTAAAAGCTTAAAATTTAACCTGCATTTGGACCATAAATAAATCATTAGGTAAATCAATACCGGCATCATCATTAACAACATAATTAACCTGCAATCTTGTCCAATCGTTAAAGAAATAATTAAGACCAAAAGTATAAGTGTTTTCCATGTTATTACCGATATCAGTATTAGGGTCATAACTACCATATTTGACTACCGGTTGAAAGTTCCATGGCGTGTCATAAAGTGCCATTACGAAAAAACCGTTCTTTTTTATTGTTCCTACAAATGGAGCAATAGTAGGGGAAACCCCTCAACCACCACCTTCAAGCTTAAATCCTTTATCGGATCCTCCAATAAACTCAGCCTGAACGAGGAAATTATACTTTTCAACAGAAATATCTGCTCCATAACGAATAAGTTTGGTATCATCACTACCTTGACTTTGCTTTAGAACTTTACCATATTTAAAGCTTCCACCAATATCAACAAAATCGAAAGGAGAAACTATTACTCTTGTTGTAATATCTTTAAAACGGTTGTTATCAGCAACATTCATACCTGTACCGTTTGTTAAAGCAATTTTCCACTTAAGGATTTCATTCTCGCTTAACCCAAGGTCTGATCCTCCCCAAACCATTAAACCAAGGTCGCGGAAGGGGCTTGCTAATTCATTTACAACCAATGACCTGTCAATTGTATGTAACGACTGGCATGGTGTTGATAATTCAAGCCCAAATGGACTTTTGAATTGTCCAACTGTAATATTAGCATAAGGAGCAAGTCTTTTCCAGGTAAGAAAAGCATCTAAAAGGTAAGGCCCACCGGTTTTTGGGCTTAATTCAGCCATAACATAATATGAAAAATCATAAGGAATATTACCGGTAACTCCAATTCTTGCTTTATTGAAAAAGAAAGAATTCTCATAATTCCCATTTGCTTCATCGTAAGTCCATTGTGGTTGAATATATCCAACAACATTAACACCTTCATCAGAAGAGGCTTCCATGCAACCCTGAGCATTTATTGCAACAGGTGAGATCAACAAAAATCCTAAAACAATAAACAGTAATTTTTTCATAGTATTTTCTATTTTAATGATTCTATTAAAATATAATATTATTTACCTGCAACTAAAGGATAATCCTTTATTTGTGCTTCACTCCAATTATGACTTTCAAGGTTTTCATGAATTAAACTGTTTACACCAAATTTCAAACTTTTTGCATCATATCCGAGTACAGTAAGATAAGCAGTGATCATGGATGAAGTTTGGCCTGTCCAACAATAAGTCACTACAGTTGCATTTGGATCAAGATTTACATATTCACCACCTGCAAGAGTTAAAGGCTTAATTCTGTACGCATCTTTAATATTTCCATAATGTTCAACATCAGTAATATCCCAAAAATTATTAATAAAATAGTTTGATGGATTTCCAAGAACATCAGTTCCAGCAACTCCTTTAAATCCTCCGAGGAGAAGTTGAATTACTCTGTCTTCAAGGATTTCGAAACCTTCGGTAGTAACATACTCAAGTTTTGTGGCGATATGAGTTGTATTTTCTTTAATATCGTGTGGAAGCATCCAATTCACATTGTCAACTCCGGTATTACCTATATTAGCTGGCCAGGAAACTGCTGTTTGCGAATTCCAACTACACATTCCCCACTTCATAACTTTTGCATTTGAAAATCCCATTAATCGAAGCGCAACTACGCCATGACCAGCTGATTGACCTGAGTAACAAACAACTATAATAGGCAAGTTATCAGGATTTAATAGTGTTGCTTCAAAGATATCAACCAAAGGAACATTAACAGCCCATTCAATATGGCCTGCTAGATAATCAGCTTCTGAACGAATGTCAATAATGAAATAGTCGTTAGAAGGATCAGCATCTGTCATAGCTGTATGAACATTTTCAGCAGTTGTAATCCAATCTGTCAGAATATCATCTAAATCCAGATTGTTATTAATTAAATAAGATTTGAACACTTCAAAACGATCTTGTGCCTCCGGTTGTGGATTATCATCATCTTTATCGCTGCAACCTAAAAAGAATAAGCTTGATACAAAAGTAAGTACCAACGTAAATTTCATAAATTTTTTCATTGTAATAGATTTAATTAATTAATTTTATTTGAATTGTGATTATTTGTAATTTTTTTTAATCATTTGTTAAAAATTTAACAAAGCAAAAATATAATCTTATTCTTTGAATTAGTAAATTTCTTTGCAAGGAATTACAGTTTTAATAATGAGATAAATCATGTAAATACTGATTTAGATCAGTAGAATAATTGATTTGGTTGGGATTTTTGGTTTCTGGTTTCGGGTTTCAAGATTCAGGTTTCAAGTTTGACCACGTCTGAATAGCGTTAACCGATTTTTAATTTTTTCTTTCAAGCCATTTCAAAGCTTCTTTTTTACTTAGATTTGAAAGTGAATCGGAATTATTTGAAACAAAAAGTTTTACTGCCTTGCGATCTGTTTTTGAGTATTCTCTTAAAATCCAGCCGATTGCTTTATTTATAAAAAATTCTTTTGAACCGTATAATTGTGAGATATAATCAAATAACAAATCCAAATCAGTATTTTTCTTATATTTTAATTGAAACAGAATCACTGTTCGTTGAAACCACATATCACCGGATGCCATCCATTTTGAAGTATATGGAATTATCATTTTCGGAAATTTTAATAATAGTTTACCCACCAAATTAGATGCGATATAATCAACAGTATCCCACCATTGCTTGTTGGCAATCATAAATTCAAACAAACTAATAATTTCATTTTCTGATTTTTTGATATATTTTTCTGATAAACTCATTGCAAAATATTGAAATTCGCGCTGAGGATAATTCCACGATTCTTTTACAATATCATTGATTTTATTTGCTTCGGGTAAACCATAAGTTTTCAGAAATTCTTTAACTATTTCCTTTCGTTCAGGTGATTTAATACCATAATACTCAAACTTATCCTTCATGTATGCCTTCATACGAATTGCATATTCGGGATTCGAATTATTTTCAAACGCTTCTTTTAAAGGTATTAAATAATTTGATTTCATGCTTATAATTGGTTATCAGTTATCAGTTATCGGTAATCGGTTTGACACACTTTGTTGACTGCAGACTACTGACTGCTAACTGCCAACTTTTTATACTGCTCACCAATTATTTAACAATCAATTTTTCATTAAAGAGAATTTTATTTTCATTAGATATTATGTGAAGAAAATATACTCCGGGAGAAAGGTTTTTGGGAAAATATGTAATTGTTTTTTGATTTTTATTAAGCGAAAAACTTTCAACAAATTTTCCGGTTGAATTATAAATTTTCAGTTCTGAAGCATTTTCAAAATCGAAATTTATTATAAATTCTTCACTTGAAGGATTCGGGAAAATCTTACAAGAAATTTGATTTTCAGTATTATATTCATCAAGGCCTACGTAATCATGATCCCAAATTGCAAGAGTGTATTCACCTTTCTGAAGATTTTCGACAGTTATATATCCGTAATAAGGATTTGGAGGTTTTGAAAAATCAATTCCAAACCATTCTTCCGAAGGATTAGGGCGATATAAAATAACAAGAGAATCTTCCATATTAGTAATCAAAGTATTATCAAGATACCCGTTTTTACTATATTGAAATAATCCTGAAACTTGAAAATCATCCGGCCAAATACCATCAATTTTCCAATATCTGTAATCGGAAAAAGTTAATCCCGGTTGATAGTAATTTAAAGTATCGGGAGGAGCCCAGTTATGTTCAACCCTGACAAAAACTGAATCTGTAACATTTACTACATCTAGTTTAAAAAAAGTATTTTCAAAACTTATCATTTCGTTAGTTTTTATAACTTTTGCCATGTCTGTTGTTGCATCACAAAGCCTTTCATTATAATCCAACATGGCAATTTCCGGTATGAAAGGGACATCTTCAATTACCGAAGAACCTGTTTTTCCTGAAAAATGAATAGTATCGCTAAACATATTCCAATCTTCATCCATAAAAGTAATTTCAACTATATTTGAATTAGCAATAAAATCAACTCCTTTGAATTTTTGCCTTGCATGAACAACATAATCCGATCCTGAACCATTTGGATCGACTGCAAACGAATCTATTGAAAAATGCGGCGTTCCACCTGTATAAACCCATGCTTCAAAAAATCCGTTCATATCAATCCCTGTATAAGTTGACATGAAATCACACATTTCATAAGATGAAACCGATTTATATTTAAACTCCTCTAAATATGCTTTCACGGTATTAAAGAAAAGTTCATCACCTAAATATCCTCTGAGTGATTGAACAACTGTAGCTCCTTTGTCATAAACTGTCGTTCCGTAGGTATATTCCTGAGGTACATTATTTAATGCCCAATATCCATTATCTTGAAAATGAGCTTTTAAAAGAATTTCCTTATGTTTATCTCTCATTAATTCTCTGAAAGTTTCTTCACCATATAAATCTCTTGTATAAAATAATTCAAAAAACACTCCCCAACCTTCGTTTATCCACATATCCTCGGCTGAGGCACAAGTTGTATTATCGCCAACCCACATATGTGAAACTTCATGAGCATACAGTGATTCGTAACTAGCATTACCTGTTATACAAAAGTTTGGATAGGCAATGTTAGTAACATGCTCCATTGCTCCTTTTGAAGTTCCGATATACCCAACTCTTTTCCATGGATAAGGACCCATATAATTTTCATATATTTCCAGGATGTTTTTTAAGTTTGAAAACGAACCGTTTACTTTGATCGAATCAACAGGCCTGACAAAAAAGTCAATCGGAATAACTTCATTCATTCCATAAAAAGTATCACGAATTGCTACATATTCACCAATTGCAACCGAAGCCAAATATGTTGGAATATTATTATCTATGGCCCAATGAAAAGTGTGTGTGCCATTTCCATTATTAACTTCTTCAATTAAAACTCCACCGCAAACGGCAGTTTTTTCTTCTTCAACTGTAACGAAAACATTATATGTTGCCCTGTCGGTGAAATCATCGACACAGGGAAACCATGTTTTACCAAGATTGTGTGGAATATCGCTTATTCCAACCCCGAGATTAAACATATATTCACCCGAAAAATGAATTCCTCCCCAACTTTCATGATATGGTTCTCCCTGATAATGGACCAATACATCAATTGTATCACCAATATTGATGTTATTATTTAATGGAATGGTTAATAATGAATTTTCATGAGTAAAATTCACAATCTTTTCATTTTCGACAAAAAGAGAATCGACTGTTAATGCTTTTAATTGAAGGTTGATAAAATCAAGGTTATCAACCTTTGGAGTTAATTTGACATTTGTAAAAGCTTTGATTGTCTTAGCCGGGCAATCAATGTTTTCGATATGAATTTCATAATTTACTGCATGAATTGAATCACCAATAGCATTAGTTGATGAAATTGAGGGATTTTCTGCATTTACGAAAAATACCGATAATATCAGGCAGGCAAACAAGGAGTAAAAAACTATTTTATTTAAATTCATTTTTTAGGGTTTTAAAATTACAGCAAATGTACTTAAAAAAATAATGATTGAATGATAGGGGTGTACGACAAATTTCCACTTTTGTTGCAGAAGAGAAAGTCCCAAAGGGACGTTATGTAAAAGCACAGGCTGAAGCGTAGCGTAAGCCTGTGATATTGTACACGATACCAACGTAGCCCTGAAAGGGCAACATATAGAATTATCTGATGATTGCAAAAGGCTTTCCACATGTCGTCCTTTCAGGACTTATCATTTTTCGGCAACAAATACACAGGTCTGCGTTTCACTCCGACCTGTGCTTTTACCTGTCGTCCCTTCGGGACTTGTGTTTATTCTTGATTAATGGAAATTTGTTGTACACCCAATGATAGAATGTGAAAATGATTGAATGATTAAATTTTTCTATAAAGATTGATTCAATCTCTCAGTCTCTAATTCTATCATTCTTGCATTCACCCATTCTATTATTCACTCATTCAATCATTGTCGCATTCCCACATTCATTCACTTCCTCTTCAATAATTTGATGATTGTTAATGATAAATCAAGAAATAAAATTGAAGGATTTGCATTTCTTTCGATATGGAATAAGGCCTTGTTAAATTCTTCACTAAGGGCCGGGCCTGAAATATTATTTACAAACGGCGAGAAATTACGAACAAAGGTTTCTTCATCACCTTCAAAATGTAATTGATATGATGGCGAATAATTAAGCATTAAACATTCACGAATTAATCGTAATGAATAAGAGAAAAAACTTTTTTGGCGTTCTCTTCCTATTCGGGCAATTTCGTTAACAAATTCGTTGGTTTCAATAATATTATTTTTAAAACAAAGCCGCATCCAATTCCTGAAAGTATTAAAATTGTATTTTTCATCATCTGATTGTTCGAGTAAACGTAAAGCAGCCTTATAATTCCCATTTGCAATTTTTACTACTCTGATGATCTCACTTTCAGAATAATCAGTATTATTTTTCAGGCTTTCAATTAAAACTTTATTCGCAATTTTTGGTATTTTTAATATTTGAGTCCTGGATATAATCGTATTGATTATTTTTTCCTGATTTTCGGAAATTAAAATAAAAAGAGTTTTGTCTGGTGGTTCTTCTAGTATTTTTAGAAGTTTCGGTGCAGCCGAATGAAATAATTTTTCAACCATCCATATTATCATAACCTTATATTCAGCTTCATAAGACATGTAATTTAATGTCTTAATAATACTATTACAATCATCTTTATTAATTATCCCCTGCTTTGTTTCTATACCTATTTCTTTATACCACTCATTTAAATTCAAAAAATATTTATTATTTATTGCAAAATATCTCCACTTTTCAATAAAATCTTTACTAAGAGGTTTTTTTAAATTTGCTAATGGTGCAACCGGATACACAAAATGCAAATCGGGATGTATAAGTTTCTCGTATTTTATACACGAGGGGCATACTCCACAGGAATCATTATCACTGCGGTTTTTACAATTAATATATTGAGAATAAGCAATAGCTAAGGCCAGTTTTCCGCAACCCTCGGGCCCAAAAAAAAGCTGGGCGTGACTAACCCTGTTATCCTTAACCGTTTGAACTAAATGCTTTTTTATTTCTTCCTGACCGACTATATTTTTAAATAGCATTGAAATTTATTAAAAAATGAATGACAAAAGTAGAAAAAAATACTGGATACTGGATGTTGGATGCTGGAAACTGGATGCTGGATGCTGGATGTTGGATGCTGGATATTGGATGCTGGATGGATTTCAGGTTAATTCAATCCTTTTTAAATTATTTCGCTTTGATTCATATTATTCCTGAACTACTTTACCGGAGCCAATGATTTCAGTTTCAACTGTAGATGGATTTCCGATGTAATAAACAATTCCACTGCCAATAATTTTAACATTTAAAAAAATGTCAACATTTACATAAACCTCTCCTGAGCCTTGTAATGAGACAAAGCAACTATCCTGTTTTAGAGGATAAGATTTAATAATCACTTCATCATTTATGTTCATGTATGACTTTTTTGTATTTCCTTCAAGTTCTATTTGTCCATTCCAATAGGCCTCTACATTAAGGCTATCTGTGGTGATATTGACTTTTATCAGACCACCTCCCATCATAAAAACCCTGAAATATTCATTGAAAATGCTATCTGTGTTGATTGTACTAGTCCCACTTAATCCAATTCCTTTTAATTGTGGAGTGTAAACATCAAATTCTATGGGTAAAGTAGGTTGAATACAAACATCTTCTAAAGTTAAAATTTCCAAACGATTTAAACCACTATAAAGGTTAAGCAGAGGTAAAATATTTGATTCTCCTTCAAGAATAATATTCTTCCAGGGTTCACCAATATGAATACGAACCTGAAAATAATTATTCCACACAGAGACAGTTTTGAACTCCTGTACCCTTGTTTCTTCTATTTCGGAAATACCGTTCCCAATTATACAATCATCTTGTTTGCGGCAACTTAAAAAGTTTAGCATTAAAACTGATATCAAAATTAAAATCAAAAGAAACGTAGTCTTCATCATTTGGCAAATATTTTTTATCTAATCCTTAATATATCCTATAAAGGATGCAAATTAATAAAAAAATCTGTATGCTATTTTATTGTTTTAAAAAACTTTCGATTGCATAAAAAGGTAACGACATAATCGGAAATTCATCATCAAACTCTGCTTGCGAAATTTTTATTCCAATGTTAATTTTATAATTTTCAAGAAACATGATTAGGCTTTTCATTCTTCCTTTTTCCAAATATAATATTTGTGGACATTTTCCAATGCAAAAATGCATTTATTTTGGACATTTTCCAACCTTTAATTGTTCACTTTTTGGTTACTTTCCAATCATAGTTGAAATATTCAGGATATAACTTCAAGAAAAATGATATAATTCAAAACAGCAATTAATGTTTTTTGTAAATTTGTACTTCTTTAACATAAAAGAGGAAACTTTGAAAAATCTTTATTTTAACTCAGCTTTGATGTTATTATAAGATAGTGTAAATTATGTTATTATAAAATTAAAGAGGTAAAATTATGGAAATTACAGTTAATCGTTTCATTTCTGATAATGACACAACAATTAGCCATATTAATGTTGATGACAAATTTATCTGTTTTGGTCTGGAGGACGAATATAGAGAAAATAAGTTAGTAGGTGAAACCAGAATTCCTGCAGGTAGATACAATGTATCATTGAGAAAAGAAGGAGGATATCATTCGAGATACCAAAAGCGGTTTCCTGATATACACAAAGGTATGTTACACATTATGAATGTACCGAATTTTGAATGGATTCTTATACACTGTGGAAATACTGATAAAGACACTGGTGGTTGTCTTCTTGTTGGATCTCAGGCAAATACTGAACCCGGGGACATGTCAGTTATAAGCAGTACTGCTGCATATAAACGATTATATCCCATCGTAGCGGATGCAGCAGAAAATGAAACATTATCAATTACCTTCATCGATAACGATCGTTAGCCGTAATTGGTAATTTAGTTTTTTACAGATCAGATATTAAGACAGGATTTCAGGATTAACATGATAAAATAAATCTTGTTAATCCTGTCATAAAAAAATTATAGGTTTTTTACAACTCGAACAATTTTCAAAATAAATCCCAAGTTTACCCTGTTGAATTATGGAAAACTGAAATATTTGTATATAAAACAAAAAAAGCAACCCATTTTCATGGATTGCTTTTTTAGAAGTAATACCAAACAATAAATAATTCTTTGTGTTATTGAACTTTAATAAATTTCCTTACAATTGTTTCATTATTATCTGAAATAATATGTAAAGTATAGAATCCTTCGCGCAAATTATCAATTCCTATGGGGATTTTATGTGTACCCATGCTTAAGGATTCAGTTGAATTACAAACATTTTGACCAACTTGATTGTAAACCTTAATTTGAATTTTTGCAGCAGTCTGTAAAGAAATATTTATTTTCGACCCTGAATGAACCGGATTTGGATAAACTTCACTTACATCAGTAATATATAAACCGGAAGGCTCATTTATAGATTGATAATTGCCAACAATGGAAACGGATATTGTATCTTCATAAGTAGATTCACATCCTGTTACATCTATAGAATGTAATACTACAATATATGTACCTTCTTCCGCATAAGTATGTGTTAAAAGCTGACCATTGCCTGTTGTTCCATCACCAAAATCCCAATTGAAATCTGTCGGATAAGGACTCATTGTGTAAGCAAAAAAGTCAACTGTTAAATCATTCATCACTATTTCAAAGAAACTTTCACAACCACTTGTTGTACCAACAAAAACTACTTCACAATAAGTGTCTTCACAAGCTGTTTCCTCATTAAATATAGTTAAGCATACTTCGTATTCACCTGTTTCTGCAAACTCATGAACAGGGTTTTGCTCTTCAGAAGTTGCTCCATCACCGAAGTCCCATGCCCAACTTGTCGGTTCGCCCCAGGATTGATCAAAA
>CAYWXI010000015.1:28411-97960 GCA_964462015.1 uncultured Bacteroidales bacterium
CATGAATTGGATTTTGTTCTTCAGAAGTTGTTCCATCACCGAAGTCCCATGCCCAGGTTGTAGGATCACCAAATGATAAATCTAAAAACTGGATTTCATTCATACCGGGGTTTTGCATAAACATATAAAATGCTTCACAGTCAGGATTATTTTGAGTATTACAGATAACAAAATCATGTGTAATATTCAAATTGTTCTGTGAAAAAGTTGTTTCATATAATTGCAAAATATAATTGCAATCAAAGGTAGATAAACTTATTTCACCTTCAGTTTCTTCACCTATATTGATTTCATCATTATAATATCCAACTGAATCAGTTATAATGACATTATAATAATAAAATCCGGAAGGCGCAATTGCTTCAGCAAAAACTTCTTTTCCAATAATTGGCTCATTTGTTTCAATGTCGGTAACATAGCCACTAACATACAAGATGTCTTGTGCGTTTACAAATATACCTGAAATAAGAATTAGACAAGCAAACAAAATTTTTCTCATAATAAATAAATTTAATAATGTTAATAAAAAAATCGTGCACAACAAATATTTAGATTCTATTTATTAAGACTAAGTAATATTGAAAGGTTGCCTATTTATTTTAAAAAATTTTACTTTTTTATAAATTTGATTGATTCAAAGATTTTGTTTTCAGCTGATATTGCTGATAATAAATATATTCCGGGAGAAAGATTTTTTACTGATAATTTTATATTATTATTTTGAGGGGAAATAAAATATTTATTCTCTACAAATGCTTGTCCGAAACAATTAATAATTCTTAATTCAATATCAGAAGATTTACTCAAATCAATTACAATATTTATAATATCATTTACGGGATTTGGAAAAACATTTACAATAGTCTTATTTATAAATATGTAATCATCAATTATTCCTGAAGGATTATCTATAAATTCAAGTTTTATCGTGTCTATTATAGGATTCATCTCATCAATAGTAATAAATTTCGAAAAAGAATGTTTTCCAGTTACTTCTGCTTGCAATTTATATGTTCCAAATTCTAAATTATCAAATCCAAACTCACCAAATTGATTTGTGTATTGATAAGTCAATGGCATGCTTTCTTCATTAAATAATAACACTTCAATATCCTGATAAACAGTTTTGCCTGATTTTTCACTTTGTATTACATATCCTCCTATTCTACCTGCCCCAATACCAGGAATATAATCTGTGGAAACCATATAAAGGTGGCCATGATAGACATTTGAGTCTGAAAGTATTATTTTATTTGCATTTTGCCATAACAATTCATTTGTGACATATGATGGTAAGAAATTTTCGCTATGTGTGGAATTTGAGGTTAACTTTGTTTTAACAATGTATTCACCTTCAATGATTTCTTTAAACCAGTAATATCCGAAAGTATAAAATTTTATTGTATCTATTGGGATAATATTATCATCATCAAAAGACCTGAACAAATATGCAATACCCGTATCATATTCAAATACAGGGTTGTTTATAGGATGATTACCAATAAAAGCTGATCCACCCAAATCAAAATAATCGGGTGTCGTAATCTGTTTTGATATACTGTCAACACAAATTCCAATTGGACTATCATTAGCAATTATTAAATCTATTATATAATTACCAGGCTCCTGATATACATGAATTGGATTTTGCTCATTTGAGATAACTCCATCGCCAAAATCCCATTGCCAGCTAATTGTGTTTCCGGCAGTCCTATCATAAAAATAATATAAATAAGGAACTTTTGAGGTTGAATCAACCAGAGCAATAAAATTGGCGCTGCAATCGGTGTTAAATACAATATTCACAAAATCGCAATAAGTATCGTTACAATAGACAATCATATCAGCATTGGATACATTTAAGCAAACATTATATAAACCTGAATCAGGATAGATATGTATTGGATTTTGTTCATACGAAGTTGTGCCATCCCCAAAATCCCAAAACCATTCCGTGATATTTCCAGTTGAATAATCAATAAATTCTATTTTTAAAGGATTATTAACATCTTGTTCAAATAAAAAACCTGCCTCGCAAGGTTGAATTACGGGTATGATTTTACAAAAAATGTCCTCACACTGAGTTTCAAGACTGTATATCCTCAGACAAACATTATATTCTCCGTCATCTGAGTAAACATGCACAGGGTTCTGTTCAGTGGATGAAGTTCCGTCCCCAAAATCCCATAACCAGGTTAAAAATAGTCCATAAGATTCATCAGTAAAAATAACTTCATGGGGATTTTGGCTGCTTATCTTAAATGAAAATTGCGCATAACAATCGGGATAATCTTCTACTATTACATTTTGGCAATATGTGTCTTCACAACCTGTTCCTTCGCAAAAAATATTTAAGCATACTTCATACTCTCCAGGTTCAGCAAATTCATGAATAGGATTTTGTTCGTATGAAGTTGTTCCATCCCCAAATTGCCAAAACCAGCTTGTCGGATCGCCCCAGGATTCATCTAAGAATTGTATTATACTCATGTTTGGATTCTGGGAATAACTAAAATATGCTCCGCAGTCATCACCCACATATATATCCTCTTCATAGGTAAATTCACAACCTGAAGCGTCTATAGAATGTAATAATACAAGATACATACCTGCTTCGGGATATGTATGGCTTATCGCTTGTCCGTCACCAATTGTCCCGTCCCCAAAATCCCAATAGAAATCGGTTGATAATACACTTATTGTATAAGCCTCAAAATCAACTGTTAAATTGTTGTTATTCAATATTACGAAATAACTATCGCAATCACCTGGAATTTCTCCTACTAATAGTATTTCGCAATAAATATCTTCACAGCCAGTTTCTTCGCAATATATACTAAGGCATACTTCATATTCACCCGGTTCTGCGTACAAATGAATTGGATTTTGTTCACTTGATGTAGTTCCGTCTCCAAAGTCCCATGTCCAACTTGTCGGATCGCCCCAGGATACATCTAAAAATTCAATTTCATTCATAAAGGGATTCTGGAAGTAAATAAAAAATGCGTCACAATCGTTACCCTGGCCAAAAACAGGTATTACTTCTTCATAAGTAAATTCACAAGCTGTTGAATCTATTGAATGTAAACTTACCAGATAAAGGCCTTCTTCCTGATATGTATGACTTACGAATTGTCCTGTACCGAATGTCCCATCTCCGAAATCCCAATCGAAAATTGTTGGATATGGGCTTATTGTAAAAGCTTCAAAGTCCACCGTTAAACCATTATAATTCATCGCCCAGAAGTAACTATCACAATCACCTACTGTATCAACAAATACCATTTCACAATAAGTGTCTTCACAGCTTGTTTCTTCGTTAAATATTGTTAAACAAACTTCGTATTCTCCTGCTTCTAAAAACTCATGAATAGGATCTTGTTGACCTGATGTAGTTCCATCACCGAAGTCCCATGCCCAACTTGTCGGGTAGCCCCAGGATGCATCCATAAATTGAATTTCATTTATTCCTGGATATTGCATATAAAAATAAAATGCTTCACAATCGTTACCCTGGTCAAACACAAAAATTTCTTCTTCATAAGTAAACTCACATCCTGTTGAATCAATAGAATATAATATTACAAAATATAAGCCTTCTTCAGAATAAGTATGATTTATGGTTTGTCCGGTACCTTCTGTTCCATCGCCGAAATCCCAGTTGAATTCCGTTGGATGAGGACTTATTGTATATGCTTCAAAAATAACTGTTAAATCAATATAATTCATTGCCCAGAATGAACTCTCACAACCATCTTTAATATCATTTATATGTAGTGATCCGGAATTTTCAAAATTATTTGAATAAACTAAAATATCTTTGTCATAAATCGGTTCGCTGGTAAGTTGGTCCGAAACATGTCCTATTTTACTTATGGCATTATTAGCTTCTGTGTATATCAACCATATAAATATGATTAAAAGAATTGTTAGTATTTTTTTCATTTGCCAGTAGTTTATTAATTTTCTAATTAAAATACAAAAACCGAAAATTTATTACTCTCATTACATTTCGTTTTGTCAGAGTTTTACAATTTAAATAGAATTCCTGCTCGTAAACCAATTATATGTGGTTTTTTACTTACAGAATTTATCTCTTTTTCGTAAATTGAATTTATGAATTGCATATAGGTTGGCTCAAATACAAGACCCATCTTACTTGTTAATTGATATTTGAATCTAACACCTGCTACAATTCGCCAATTTGTTTTTAACCTGGTTTGTGTTCGCTTGTTAATAATTATAGAAAATGCATCTTTGTTTGAATAATTAACTTCAGGCTCATTTTTCCCTATCAATAATGAAAACATTGTTCCTGCTTTTGCAGAGCAGGTTATTCCTCTGTAATTAAACAATTTATAATATACAATTATAGGAAATTGCAGATAGTTATAATTATTTTTTAACCTTGAAATTTCATAATGTTTAACCGTATCAAAAATATCTACCGATTTTGTATTAAATATTATTGAATCGGGATTTACCGGATCAAATGTAAACGATACAACTGATAAATAATATCCTATACTATCGAAGCTTTCATAGTTGATGCTATATTCGCCATTGTCAGCTGAATAACATGCACCGATCCCCATTTGAATTGAAAATTTATTTATTTCATACTCACCGACAAAATCAAAAGCCATGGCATTTTGCTTCGGACTTGATTTATAATATATTATTGATGGTGTTAAGTTTACACCAAAAGTAAGATCTAATGGTTTTCTATAATCACGTTTTTTCTTTATTGGTAGTGAAACTATTGAATATTCATTACGGTATTCTGAGAAAATTCTATTATCAGAACCAATATAATCAATAAATTTATATTTCAATGGAATTAATCGGTTCAATTCGTAATTATTTCTGTTCAGGTTTGAATGATTTAATGTGTATTTTTCCAGATTGTTGAGAATGTTTCTGTCATTAGCTATAATTTCTTCTTTATTTGTATTTGAAGAAACGTTTTCGATATTTTCTTGGATTTGATTTTTATCTTCAATACTTACAGATTTCTCAGGAGATATTTTTTCTTCTTCGTTTTTATTTAGCGAAATATTTTCGATATTTTCCTCGGTTTGGTTTTGATCTTCAACACTTACAGGTTTATCAAGAGATATTATTTCATCATCATTAATATTAATTTCATTTTCATCTGTTATTTCTGATTTTTTCGACTCCTCATTATTATCAACTTTTTCAGTGGAAACAGGGCTTACTTCTTTTGTTTGAGAACTATTGTTAAATACAAAAAACACAATTGCAGATGTTAATGCCATGCTAACAATTATAATTGATAAATAAAAAAACCTTTTTTTAAACGATGATTGAACACCGAATAATTTATCCAGAAAATTTTGATCAATTCCTTCCCAAACTTGTTTTGAAGGAGCTACATCATATTCTTTCAGGGAGTCTTCAAAAAGAATATCAATTTTCTGCTTCTCGTTTTTAGTATTTATATTTTTTTTCATCTTATTAAAAGATTAAGAAACAAGTTTTTCCTTTCCAATAATATTAATTTTTTTCCTCAATGATTGTCTTGCCTTCGACAATTGTGATTTTGAAGTACTTTCCGAAACATTTAATATTTCGGCAATTTCTTTATGCGAATAATCTTCAAAAACATATAAATTAAATACCATTCGATACCCATCAGGTAAATCCTGGATTAATTTCATCAATATTTCTTTGCCGATATTACCATCTTCAATTTCAATACTATCTTCACCCGCATATCGACTCTCAATATTTTCATCAAGGCTAATTTCATTTTTATGTTTAGCATTGGCATGAAAATAATTTATTGATGTATTTACCATAATTCTTTTAATCCATCCTTCAAATGAACCTTCATGCCGGAATTTATTTATATTTTTAAAAACTTTAATAAAACCTTCCTGTAAAACATCTTCTGCTTCAGCTTTATTTACACAATATCGCATACAAATTCCTAACATCCTTGCAGCGTATTTATCATATATCAATTTAAAGGCACGCCTTTTCCCTGATACACAATCCATTATGATTTCTTTTTCAGATATCATTTTTAACTAATATTAAGACAGGCATTATCCTGATTAGTTGCCTACAAATGTACAATTAATACAAAAATCAATTGGGATTATATTTAAAATATCCTGAATGTTTTTGATGAAAGTTATTGCAAAGATTATAGATTAAGAAAAAACAATGAGAGGATAATATCATCTAGAAAGAAAATAATAATCTTACTTGGGAACTCAAAAAATGGTGCCACTACTAAAGAAGCAAAAGAAATTTTTTAAAAAAATACTGCTAAAACTTCACAATCAGTTTTACATTTAATTGCCGGGGTGTTAAATAATTCGGGACAGCATACTGGCCTCCGTTTACACCGGTTATCCAAAAATATGAAATCGTATTACTTATTTGTAACAAATTAAATATTTCAGCGGTTATCCAGACAGATTTAAGATAACGAAATGGATTTTTTGGTGAAAGAACTGTGTTTTCGCCTTTTAATTGTTTTGAGAAACCAATATCAACTCTTCTGTAGGCAGGCATCCGCAAAGTATGTTTGTATTTCGGGGAATTTGGTGGGCCAAATGTCAGGCTACTGCCAAAAAACAAGCTTAGGTGCATTTTCCATGTAGGATTATTTGGCAGGTAATCCTGGAAAAACAAACTGAAATTTACTCGTTGATCTGTTGGCCGTGGAATATATCCTGGCTCAACTCTGGTGCTGTCAACAGGAGTATTATCGAAAGTTATTCCAGGAACAATTAACTCACCTTCCTGGTTGTAATAATCATAATAAAAGTCATCTTCAATATCTTCCATAGTTTTCATAATCGAAAGACTTGCCCATGAATCAATTCCCTTAACGAATTCGCCATTGATTTTCATGTCAATTCCGGCTGCATAACCATGCGAATTATTTTTAGCATAATATCTTATCCTAACATTATCTACTTCGTAAGGAATCAAATCGTCGAGATATTTATAATATACTTCGGTTGTAAATTTGAATGGTCTCGACCATATGTAAAAATTCCAATCAGATCCTAACACAAAATGAATTGACTTTTGAGCTTTAATATCTTCATTAATTACACCTTCCATATCTCTCATTTCACGGAAAAATACGGGTTGATAATAAAAACCACTCGAGAATCGTAAAACAATATCTTTCTTCCAGTTTGGTTTATAAGAAACTGTTGCACGAGGACTAAGAATCAATTCCTTATTAAAATCCCAATAGTTAGCTCTCAGGCCTGCAGTTAATGTTAAATTATTATTACTTTTAATTGACCATGCATCCTGAATAAATGCAGTATAACGGTTTGAAGAAATATCATTATCGGTTTTTAAAGAATAAAAGAGATCAAAAGAAGGGTGAGCCGGATTTGGATTTCCGGGATCATATGCCGGATTTGGTAAGGAATAGCCTGCAGAATCAATTAAATCCCACTCACTTACATTGTCGTCAATAATTTCGTGTTGGTATTTTACGCCCCATTGAACAAAATGATCGGATTTTAACCATGTACCCTTATGTTCAATATTATAAACCGAAGCATTAAGTTTATTTCTTGCATGATTTAAATAAGTTCCTACTCCCTCGGCCTGAACAACTTTTGCAACCTCATCATCAAGGCTGCCATAATCAGCTTCCAGGCGTCCGATCCAATATTGCCCCTGGATGTCAAAAGTCTCACGCTCATAAGTTTTAAACGCCGAAGCTGTAAAATTTAATTTTAAATCTTTGTGAGGGAGATGATTTAATGATAATGCTCCGAAATATGTTTCAAATCTATCTTTTTCCTGTCCATCGAAATAAATTTTCACTCTGTGTGCATCCTGAAATGTTCCAAAATCGGTTTTACGATCTGAAGGAATGAATTTGTATATGTTTCGTGCATAATGACCAAGAAAAGAAATTTCTGTTTTTTTATTAAAATCATACCTTAGAAGTGTTTGAACATCAGTAAACGAAGGTTGATAATCGCCTTTAGTATCAAGCCCTGATAATACACTTTGATTGGATTTTTGTCTGACTCCGAGCAAATAAGAGAATTTCCGATTTTTAGTAATTCCTTCAACAAATGCCTCACCTCCCAGTAAGCTTATTCCTACCGAGGCACCAAATTTTACCGGTTTTCTGTATTGAATATCTAAAACAGACGACATTTTATCACCATATTTTGCCTCAAATCCACCTGCAGAAAACAAAATGGAAGACACCATCGATGAATTAATAAAACTCAGCCCTTCCTGTTGTCCCGAGCGCACCAAAAACGGACGATAAATTTCTATTCCGTTAACATAAACAAGATTTTCGTCGAAATTCCCCCCTCTAACCGAATATTGAGAACTTAATTCATTGGAAGAAGAAACTCCGGGCAAAGTTTTTATTACCGATTCAACACCTCCGCTAACGCTCGGTATTACGGATATTGTTTTAGGATTAACCCTTGAAAGACTGGTGTTTCGGATTTCTTTGTCTCTTACTTCAAAGTCGGGTAAATCAGTTGAAACTTTTTTTAAGGATATGTTTATTCTCTTTTCTTCGCCGGTTGAAAGATTCACAGAAATTTCATCACTTTCGTATCCAACAAAAGACATTACAATTGTAAGCTGCTTATTTGCAGGTATTTCAAATCTATAATCTCCATTTTTATCTGTAATTGCTCCACCGGGCTGATCTTTTGCCGTAATATTTGCCAGTTGAATAGGTTTATTTTCCTCATCGGTAATCTTTCCAAAAACAAAAGCTTTGTTTTGACTTAATGCACTTAATGATGAGATAAACAAGAAGATAAAAAGGTAAAATCTAAATATTTTCATAAGGTATTAATCTTCGAATAATAGTAACTATTAACTTATTTGTTAAATAATTATTGTAGCTAATTGCTGAACTCGCAAAAATTAAAGTATTGTGAAATTAAATCGCTACCATAATTATAAATGATTGTCCGTTGTAAAAACACCTTGTTGCTAAGTCGCTGTGGTTTAATAATGTGGAAGTATTTTGAACAAATAAAAAATGCTGCTACATTAAATTTATGTAGCAGCATTTTAAATTATGAAAAACTTTTTTTATTTTACTTTTTTATAAAATCCTTTTTCTTCAGCTTCTTTCAAACAAGCGGAAATTCCATTTTTATTGATGTTTCTTAATCCTGCTGTTGAAACTTTTAGGGTAATCCATTTGCCTTCTTCTGGAATGAAAAACTTCTTTGTCTGAAGATTAGGATAAAATTTTCTTTTTGTTTTACTATGCGAATGGGAAACACTATTTCCCGTAATCATTTTCTTGCCGGTTATTTCACAAATTCTTGACATCTCTTAATTCCTTTTATTTAAGGTTTACTTTTTTTAAAATGGTGTGCAAAGTTCTAAATATTTTTTTTATTAGCCAAATAAATAACTAAATATTAAATAAAATTTTTTAACACTTTGATTTATACGTATTAAGATTAAATAAAATGTTGTATTTTTTTTAATAATTTAAAATATTTATGGCATATTATGCTGTAAAAACAAGTAATTTCAATCATATTTGTGCACTACTTGCTTCAACAGTGCGATCAATTTTCTTTACCAAACCTTGTAAAACATTTCCGGGGCCGACTTCGATAAAAGTTTTAATTCCGTCAGCAATCATATTTTGCATAATCTGTGTCCAGCGAACCGGCGAAGTTAGTTGAGCAATTAAATTTGTTTTAATTATCTCGGGATCGGTTACCGATTGTCCTGTAACATTCTGATAAATGGGACATAAACCTTCGCTGAAAGGTGTTGATTTAATTGCTTCTGAAAGTTCAACACGTGCACTTTCCATAAATGGCGAATGGAAGGCTCCACCTACTTTTAGAGGAATTGCACGACGGGCACCTGCGTTTTTAAATTTTTCGCAAGCAATTTCGATACCTTTTATTGAACCTGAAATTACCAATTGGCCGGGGCAATTATAATTAGCAGGAACCACGATCTCATCAATTGATTTCAGTGTATTTTCAACTGTTTCATCATCAAGCCCGATAATTGCAGCCATTGTAGAAGGTTCGGCTTCACAAGCTTTTTGCATAGCAAGTGCTCTTTTGTAAACCAATTTCAGCCCATCCTTAAAACTTAGGGTTTTATTGGCTACAAGAGCTGAAAACTCTCCAAGTGAATGTCCTGCAACGACATCAGGCTTAAAATCATCACCCAATTGATTTGCCAAAATTACAGAATGCAAAAATATTGCAGGTTGTGTTACTCTTGTTTGCCTTAGATCTTCATCAGTTCCTCCAAACATTATTTCGGTTATTGGAAACTTAAGAATATCATTCGCTTTTTCGAATAATTCTTTGGCTGATCGGGAATTTTCGTACAAATCCTGTCCCATCCCAACAAATTGTGCTCCCTGTCCGGGAAAAATATATGCTTTCATTTATTAAAAGTTTCTCGCAAAGACGCAGAGACGCAAAGAAATATGTTTAATCATGCTTCTTATGTCTAAATTGTCTTTCCATGGTTGTTTATTTGTGTTTTTTGAGAAATTGGAAAATTGAATATCTCTCCTAATTTCTCCCGGGTGACCGGGACTAATTTCCAATTTCTAATATCTAATATCTTATTTTCTGTTACCTAAAAATCTCAGCAAAAATAAGAATAAATTTATAAAATCAAGATAAAGTGTTAATGCTCCCATTATAGTTAATTTCCGTGCCGTATTGCTTCCAAACTCAATTCCGCTCCCGATTCGTTTTAATTTTTGAACATCATAAGCTGTTAAACCGGTAAATACCAGCACTCCTATAAAGCTTATAATATAATCAAGAGTTGAACTTTTCATAAAAAAGTTTAGTAGTGAAGCAATGATTATACCGATTAATCCCATCATCATAATTGATCCGAATTTTGTCAGGTCAATTTTTGTTGTATAACCGGTTACAGCCATTAATCCAAACATAGAAGCGGTTACAACAAATGTTAAAGCAATTGAACTCTGAGTATAAACCAAAAGAATAAAACTCAGACTCATGCCAAGAAGGATAGAAAAAGCTATAAATAATAAAGAAAGAGTCCCGGCCGACAGCTTATTAAAACCAAAGGACATAAGTAAAACAAAACCAAAAGGAGCAAACATTACAACCCAACCTAAGATTGACATACCTCCGGTTTGTGTGTTAATTAATGAATTGATCAATTTCGGATCTGAGGCAAAAAAGTAAGCCGTAGCGGCAGTAATAATTAAAGCTAAAAACATCCATGAAAATACATTGGCGATAAAAGCTTTTGCAACAGATATTTCTTTTTTTCCGCTGGTTGTGTACGTATAATTATTTTTTTGTGTTAACATATTTTTTATTTATGAAATCAAATAACGCAATTAAAAAAATTTTATTTTTTTCTAATGTAGTTTTGCTCCAATTAAGTTAATAAATTCCGCCCTGGTTGATTCACGACGAAAAGCACCTGTGAAATCCGAAGTTGTAGTAACCGAATTTTGTTTCTGAACACCCCTCATTTGCATACATAAATGCTGAGCTTCAATAACAACAGCAACTCCAAGCGGATCTAATGTTTTCTGAATAACATCTTTTATTTGCATTGTTAAACGCTCCTGTACCTGCAATCGTCTTGCATAAGCTTCAACAACTCTTGCAATTTTACTTAATCCTGTAATGTATTTGTTTGGAATATAGGCAACATGAGCTTTACCAATAAAAGGTATAATATGATGCTCGCATAATGAAAAAATATCAATATCTTTTACAATTACCATTTCTTTGTAATCTTCACGGAATTTTGCTGAATTAAGTATTTCAACCGGATCGCTTAAATAACCCTGTGTTAAAAACAAAATAGATTTTGCTACTCTTTCAGGGGTTTTTAAAAGTCCTTCACGTTCAGTATTTTCTCCTATAGCTGAAATGATATTTTTATAGTTCTCCGAGAGCTTTTTTATAGTATCCTCATCAAATTCATCAATTCTTGAATAACCGTTTGATATAATATCTTTTCTCATTTTTTGGAATTTAGAATTGGCAAAAGTAATAATAGATTTTAATTCTCAGAATTGTTTAACATTAATTATTTTTTTCTTTTGAAAAAATCGTTGATCGGGCTACCTTGCAAAGGATTCTACAAATTTTGGCGTTTACTATGCTATTTATTATTTGAAAATGTTTATCTTTATCCGGACTTTTATAAAACCATGAAAAACAAAACCATAATAACATTAAACTCCCGTTTTATAAAAACAACCCACCATTATTCAAAATTTATATTTCTTTTTTCCTTTCTTATTATTGCGTTTACGATTGGGGATAGTAGGAGTGGTTATAATATTCCAAATGCAGCATATTCAATTTTCCTTGGTGATTTAGATATGGATGAAGATATTGATATTGTAACAGGCCATTTACATTCATCCTCAACAGATTGGGGAGGAGGGGCCTTTATTTTGAATGATGGAAACGGTTATTTTTATTTATCTGATTCAATCTTCTTTGATCGCGGATTTCCTACTGTTGATGGAGACTTCATTGATGACAATTATTTTATTGATATTTTTAGTATTACTGTTACGAATGAACCTTATACAATTTATATTTCCATTATTTATAATTATGGTTATTCCCAATTTGATAGTATAAAATCATTTCCTATTTATCCCGAGTCACCTCTTCCTTTTTTAGCAAGTGGTGATGTGAATGGTGATGGTTTTTCGGATTTGCTTTTTACGTATAATAATGACTTTCTATGGGGAATAATTTACAATGATGGAACAGGAAACTTTTCCGAGCCTGAATATTTTGATTTGGATTATCCTCCACTTGATATTGCATGTGCCGATCTAAATGATGATGGCAGAAGTGATGTTGTTATAGGTTCACCCTATACCGAAGTATATTTTAGCACAGATACAGGATTTGTAAAACTAGTTTTAGGATATACATGGACAGGAGGATGTTTTGTTTTAGTTTCTGATTTTGATAATGATAAAGATATTGACATATTGAAAATCGGTAATTATTATAATGACACCAATCGGATTTATATGTTTAAGAACATAGGAAATAATGAATTTTCACCACAACATTATTTTGAATTTTCTCCCTTTTGTAGTTATGCTCAAGTAGCCGATTTTAATAATGATTCTTTACCGGATATGGTTTTTATTGCCAATGATAACTCAGGGTTGTATATTTATTATAATCAAGGTGATTTTCAATTGGAATACGATCAATTTATTCCAATTAACTGTAACCAGTGTTTTTTAAAAAGACTTGCTTGTAAGGATATGGATAATAATGGATTTATTGACATTGCTGCAATTAAGTCAACTAATTATTATATGAGTAATAATCTTATTACTTTATATAATAAAAAAGGTATATTTCAGGATGATCCTGTCGCAATTATTGAACAAAATAACCAAAACATTTCAATAGCATATTATCCAAATCCATTTTCAGAAAATTTAAGTATTGAATTTTCTGTAATTGAAAAAAGCTCAATTGATCTATCAGTATTTGATATTAACGGAAAACATATAAAATCAATAATAAATAAAATATATTCACCCGGTAAATATAAATTAAAGTGGAACGGTAGGTGTGAAAAAGGAAAGGAGATTATGGCAGGGATTTACTTCGCTTGTATAACAGCAAACGGGAAAGTTATTCAAAGCATTAGATTAATTAAAAAATAAACTCAGCGTCTCAGCGTCTCAGCGTTCAGGCAAATAAAAACGCAGAGGCTCTAAGACGCAGAGAAAAATCGGCGATACCGATAACTATAGGGAGCAGGAAATTACAATGAAAAGAACAGTCAAACTGGAGGAAAGTACTAAAGTAAGCGGCGAAAATAACAATGATATCAGCGAAAGTAATAATGCAAGTGGAGGAAATGGCATTGCACCTGTACATTATTATAACTACCAAAATTTAATTAAAATATTCCGGTAGCACGGTTTCACATATCGCATTCATTTTTATTATTGTCAGGCAGGCAATCAGCGATAAAAAATAATCAATAGAATCAGTCCTTAAACAAAAACCACTCCGGGTTAAGATATTGTTTTGCACATTCGCCATAGGATTCTACTTTTTTAGTTTCATCCACTTTAAAAGTACATTTTTCGCCATACCTTCTTGAAATAATGATGTATGCCTCATTATTCTGCTCATCTACCCTGATGTATTTTGCGAAGTGTCCACCTTTTTCAGTATTCAGGCTTTTGTGACAAACCGGACAGTAGAAATCTACAATTTCACCAATTTCAACTTTAAACGAAGGACTTACAATAACCGAATAATTCCCGATTTCTTCGTGTAATAATACCAGGCCTACTCTGTTCTTTTTCGCTTTTGCCGATAAAATAATATTTTGATCCGGATTTATTTCACTTCGGCAACGCGGACATAAATACTTAACACTCATTTTATTTTAATTTTAGTTTAAAAACTTAACCGGTTATTATTTATCTTACCGGAATTTTATAAAGGTAAGCAAAATTTTCGAAAGTTTACAAAACTTTTTTATTTTTCTTCTTAAAAACATCTAAACGTGTACCAATCCAAAGCCTTATTTGGTTCATATCGTAGTGAAAATTGGTTTGAAGAATTGGAATAGGAGTGCTGTTGAAACCAAATACTCCTCCAATTCCTGCATAAAATTTATCTGAATTATAACCAAAAGCAAATCTTCCCAACCATAGTAATGTGAACTTTTCACGTTTTTCTGAGGAAGTGATATTTTCGTAATTGTAAGTCTGAAGATAAAAACCGGGTAAAAACGAAGTGTTTATATAAAAATATTTAAGAAATATTAAAGTATATGAATATCCTAATGAAATTCCAAAAACCTGAAAATTACCACTTTTTATTTGTTCACTTGGATCAATATTATACTTTTTGATGTAAGAACCGGGCACAATACATGAATCGGCAGAAAGTTTTAATAATAAAACCGCTGGCATTAACATTAATGATCCTGAACTTTTTAATTGTCGTTCGTTTTGGATGTATGCTGCTCTTATCGAATGCTTTTTATAATTGAAAATATAATAAAATAAAGCACTAACCGAAGAAATTCTCATATCGGGCCGCTTCGGATATTCACTTCCCAACAACCAATCATCAATTACTTCATCAGGGTTGTCAATATAAAAACCTTTATAATCCTGAATGGAAATTTCTGTTGCAATAGCTTTTCCGTAAGCATTAATTCTAAGATCAATTATTTTACTTTTTCCTTTCATATCCTCGTCTCGTTTATAAAACGGGCTACGAACCGCCAGGCCCAAACCAAACCATTTATAAAAACCTGCCAGACCTACTTTTGTATGAATATTGGGTTTAAAAAAAATTCCATTTTCAGCTCCTTTTGGCTTTACCTGAAAACCAATGCTTTCATTTAATAAATAAAATCGACTTGTAAGCAAATTTTTATAATCTGCAATATATTCAGGATTGATTTTTTTGTCTTTTTTATCATCTTTTTCATTCCCATCCGCTAAACATGGATTTAAAGAAATCAAGACAAAAAATAATAATATAAAAATGTTTTTCACCAACAAGCAGATTTTCAGTTTCATTCTCGAATTAAAAATGATCATTTACAAGTACGCAAAGATACATTTTTCTTTATATTTAAAATTATCATAAAACTAAACTCATAATATTTTTTAATGTAATTTTGCTCATACAAAAACCTGTGAAAATTTATTGTAATTATTAGTATGTACGATGTTGACCCGGAAATAGAAAGAAAGGAAATTTTAAAGCGTTACAGTAAATTATTGCGAGTATGGACATCTGCAAAAACTAAAGAAGACAGGTTGCTTGTTCGCAAGGCATTTTATTTTGCTGCAGAGGCTCATAAAGATATGCGACGAAGAACAGGTGAACCTTACATTTACCACCCTCTTGAAGTTGCCAGAGTAGCAGCCAGTGATATCGGTCTTGGAGCAACTTCAATAGTTTGTGCTTTGCTTCACGATGTTGTTGAAGATACTGATTTCAGCCTGCAAGACATAAAAAACATGTTTGGTGAAAAAGTTGCAAAAATTATTGATGGATTGACTAAAATAAAGGAAATTTTTGATCAGTCAATTGAATCCTACCAGGCTGAAAATTACAAGAAATTGTTATTAACCCTTTCGGATGATGTAAGGGTTATTCTTATTAAACTTGCTGATAGACTGCATAATATGAGAACATTAGATGCAATGCCATCTAATAAACAAATAAAAATTGCATCCGAAACAAGCTATTTATATGCACCTTTAGCTAACCGTCTTGGATTATATGCTATAAAAACAGAACTTGAAGACTTAATTCTAAAATATACCGAACCGGAAGTATATAAAACAATATCTAAAAAATTAAAGGAATCAAAAGCTGATCGCAACCGTTTTATTAATAAATTCATATACCCTTTAAAAAAAGCATTTGGCGAACAAGGAATTAATTACGAAATCATCAATAGAGAAAAATCTGTAAACTCGATTTGGAGAAAGATGAATGAAAAAGAAATTCCTATTGAAGAAGTTTATGATCTGATGGCTATCAGAATTTTAATAGATTCACCTCCATCTGATGAAAAAGCTGACTGCTGGAAAGTGTACTCTATAATTACCGGTTTTTACAAACCAAATCATGATCGATTAAGAGATTGGATTTCGATACCAAAAGCCAATGGATATGAAGCTCTGCACACAACAGTTATGAGCAAAACAGGGAAATGGGTTGAAATTCAGATTAGAAGCATCCGTATGAATGAAATTGCAGAAAAAGGATATGCTGCTCACTGGAAATACAAAAGTGAAGATGATACGGAATCAGGCCTTGACGAATGGTTAATCAAAATTCGGGAATTATTACAAAACAATGAATCAGACGCATTAGACTTTCTTGATAGTTTTAAACTGGATTTGTTTTCAGATGAGATTTTTGTTTTTACGCCAAAAGGAGAAATAAAAACTTTGCCGGTTGGTGCCACGATACTGGACTTTGCTTATAATATTCACTCACAAATCGGGAATACTTGCATTGCTGCAAAAGTAAATCATAAATTAACCCCTTTGAACCAAAAATTGGTTTCAGGCGATCAGGTGGAAATTATTACTTCGAAAAAGCAAATTCCAAAAGATGATTGGCTTAATTATGTTATAACTGCAAGGGCAACAACTCACATCAAACAAGCAATAAAGGAAGAAAGAAGAAAGTTTAAAGAAAAAGGAAAGGCTCTGTTAAAAAAATATTTCTCCCAACTTAAAATAGATTTCGATAAACAAATTATTAAAGAATATCAGGATTTTGCAAAATTGCCAAGCCTAATCGACCTTTACTATAATGTTGCAATTGGTGAAATTGGAATTAAAGAACTCCGAAAATTTTATCTGGATGATGAAAGAAGCGGATGGTTAAGTTATTTTAAACTACCTTTTATAAAATCACAAAGTAATGAAATCAAAACATTCTCAGATAGTTTTGTAAGTAAATCAGGAGGAACTTTATCACAGGATTTATTAGACATTAATTTGAATAAAATTGATTATTTAGTCGTTAACTGTTGTAAACCAATACCCGGTGATGATACAATTGGCTTTGTTATAAATAAAAATACTATTCAAATTCATAGAACAAACTGCAACATTGCAATTTCACAGATGTCGAAATTCGGTAATCGAATTGTTAAAGCAAAATGGTCAAATAAAGGCTCTTTGTCATTTTTAGCAGGAATAAAAATTTTTAGTCTTGATAAAACAGGTTTAATAAAAGATATTGTAAATATTATTTCATCCGAATTAGAACTTAAAATAAAATCTTTCCATCTCGAAAGTAAAGGAGATATTGCTGAAGCTACAATAGTTTTATATGTTGTCAACATCAGTAATTTGAACGATTTGATCGGGAGATTGAAAAAAATTAAAGGTATTAAAAATGTGTTGCGAGTAGAAAATACTGCGATATTAGAAAGCGATTAAATGAATTAATTATTTTTATTTATACTAAATTAAGAAAAAAATTTCTAATTTTATGCCCAAAAAAACAATAAAGAAAATGGATTATTCTGAGAATTCGTTTGAAACAGTAAAAAAAATATTTACTGATTATTTAGAAAAGGCCGGGCATAGAAAAACACCTGAAAGATATACTATATTAAGAGAAATATACGCAACAAACGGGCATTTTGATATCGAAACTCTATATATCAAAATGAAAAACAATAACTACAGAGTTAGCAGGGCAACACTTTATAATACTATTGAGCTGTTATTGACATGTAATCTTGTTGTTAAACATCAATTTGGAAATAATTGTTCTCAATTCGAGAAAGCTTTCATGTTTAAACAACATGACCATTTTGTATCCGTTGAAAACGGCAAAGTAATGGAATTTTGTGATCCCCGTTTACTGGAAATTCAAAAATCTGTTGAAGAAAATTTAGGTGTTGAAATATCTCATCATTCTTTAACTTTCTATGGAAAAAAATTAAAGAATAAGCAATAAATATCAAATTCAGACCAGAAACAAAAAAAATAAAATTTTATAACAGGAATCATTTATCAGAATAGTTACTGATTATTTTATATTTTTATCAAATATTTAAAAGTACTGTTATTAATAATAATTGTGAAATTTTAACGAATATAAAAGCTTAAAAATATGTCAGTTGATGTTTTATTAGGGTTACAATGGGGTGACGAAGGTAAAGGTAAAATTGTTGATGTTTTAACTCCTAAATACGATATAATAGCTCGTTTTCAAGGTGGCCCGAATGCAGGCCATACAATCGAATTCGAAGGAAATAAATTTATTCTCCATACAATACCGTCGGGAATTTTCAATAACAAAACTCAAAACATTGTCGGCAACGGCGTTATTATTGACCCTTTTATTTTGCAGAAGGAAATCAATACACTTCAAAAAAATGGGATTGAAGCATCAAATAATTTAATGCTTTCAAAAAAAGCACATTTAATTTTACCCTCACATCGTTTGCTTGACGCAGTGCAGGAAGCAAACAAGGGAAGAGCAAAAATAGGTTCCACATTAAAAGGTATTGGGCCTGCGTATACCGATAAAATCAGCAGAACCGGTTTAAGGATAGGTGATATCAGTAGAAATGATTTCTTAAAAAGATACAACCTGCTTAAAGAGCACCACTTACGCTTAGCTGACTTTTATCAATTTAATGAGAGTGAATTACTGATTGATGGTTTATCCTTTCTCGATTATGAAGAAAAATGGCTTGAAGCATTCGAACAAATTAGAACAATCAAACAAATTAACAGTGAATATTATATTAATGAAAATTTAAAAGATGGAAAAACCGTCTTAGCAGAAGGAGCACAAGGGACTTTACTTGATATTGATTTCGGGTCATACCCTTTTGTAACTTCGTCTAACACTGTTACATCAGGTGTTTGTTCAGGCCTTGGAATCGCTCCTAATAAAATTAAAAACGTGTTTGGCGTTTTTAAAGCTTATTGTACAAGAGTAGGAAGCGGACCCTTCCCAACAGAGTTACACGATAACGTTGGAATAAAAATGAGAAATAAAGGAAACGAATTTGGTTCTACAACAGGAAGACCCAGGCGTTGCGGATGGTTAGACCTTAATGCTTTGAAATATTCTGTAATGCTAAATGGTGTTTCAGAATTGTTTATGATGAAAGCTGATGTTTTAAGTTCGTTTAAAGAACTTCAGGTTTGCACCAAATATAATTTTAAAAATAAAGAAATTTCATATTTACCATTTGACATTTCCGAAGAACTGGTATCACCCGTTTATTCTAAATTAAAAGGCTGGGGTGATGAAATCACTGAAGTTTCTAAAGTTGATGAACTTCCCGGTGAATTAATTTCTTATAAAAACTATATTGAATCCTTCTTAAATATACCAATTTCAATTATTTCGGTTGGTCCTGACAGGAGTCAGACATTATTTTGTAAATAAAATTACATTTCAATAAAGCAATCGTCGTAAGCAGGAGTTAATATTTTTCTGTACGGATTGTAATGCAAGTATTTATCAGAATGATAATTTTCAGGCAGATGATTTATTATGTAATTATTTAATAAATAGTCGTAGGTATAGTCTGCATATTTTGTTCCGAGCAGAGCACTTAATTCATAAATATCATTTTCGGTCATTTGATCGATTTTATAGGAAAATGTAATTTCACCTGTAAAAACATTTTGTGAAAAGCTTCCTTTCATATCATCAAAAACCAGATGTGAGGCATATAAAACTTTCTTATTGTTTTCTTCTGAGTTTAACTTTGTTATTTCAAACCATGAATTTATATTAACAGCATTCAAGTCAATAGTTTCAGAATATAAATATTCGTCAAAATATTCTTCAGCAATGTAGGGCATTATATATTCTTCCAATTCAATTTGAGCAATATTAAGAATATATGCTTCAGATTGAACCAATAAAAATGAATCAAGCATATATTCGGGAAAAACATTAATTCCATATATTGATAGCCCTATGTTTAAATTATTTAAATAATTCTCAAAAAATATTGAATCATTTATATTCTGTAGAAAAAGACTATTAAAAAACAAGGCAGAATCTAACTCATCAGCCGAAAGTGAATCGTAAACCGGATACTCATAAGTTTTTAAATTATTTTTAAAAATATAATCAGGTGTAAAAACCAATAGTGAAATATTTTTTGGAGCATCAACAAACTCTTTTGCAATTTTATATTCAACAGAGCAGGAGTTAAGAATGAAAAGAAGCGGAAATATTAATATTATAAATATCTTTTTTTTGAAAAGTAAATTTATTCCTGCCATATAAAATTTCATTTAATTAATAAATTCAGCAAGGTACATTTTTCAACGAAAAAAAAGAGTAATTAGTGTTCATTTATACACTCATCTTTGTTATTGAATTTCACAAATCAACTCAAATTAAATTTTTGTAAATAAGTTTAATTCACAGATAAAGAAAGATAAAGCCACAGATTTCAAAATAATCAGATTATAATCTGAGAATCTGTGGCTAATTTTATTACTTGCTAAACATCATATAGAACCTCATTTTTTAATACTTTTGCAAAATCAATATCAAATAATTCAAAATTCATAGTTAATGATAAAAGCATTGATTTTCGACTGGGGTAATACAATAATGTTTGACTTCGGATTTGATGGCCCGATGTGGCAATGGAAGAAAGTGGCCTGGATAGAGGGAGCCGAAAATTCCTTAAAAAAATTAAAACCAATGTATATTAATTGTATTGCAACCGGAGCTTATCACTCGGGAGCAAAAGATATGATAGAAGCTTTAAAGCGTGTTGGTGCTGACCAATATTTTCATCATTTTTTTAGTGCAAAAGATATAGGACACAAAAAACCTTCACCATTATTTTTTCAGGCGATTGCTGAAAATATCGGGATAAAAGCATCTGAATGTGTTATGATTGGCGACTCTTATGAAAAAGATATTATCGGAGCAAAAAATGCAGGAATGAAAACAATTTTATTAAATACAAACAAAGATGCAAAAAAGTTCAGTAATGCAGATTTTATTATAAATTCGATGGATGAGTTACCGGCAAATCTGAAAAGTCATCGGATGACTTATATTCAAAAAACCGACAAGACACAGAACCTGTATATCAATTAAATAGAAAAAATCATCCGATGGCTATCAACATAAGAAATATATTTAGGATAATAACAACCTTCCTGTTAATAATATTTTTGCTTTTTTCTTCAAAAATAATTGAGGCACAAAGCAATTATCCGCAAAAGTATTTTCGATCTCCTATTAATTATCCGATAATTCTTACAGGAACTTTTGGTGAACTCCGAACAAATCATTTTCATTCTGGGATTGATATCAAAACAAAAGGAAAGACAGGCGAAAAAATTCATGCTATTGCTGATGGATACATAATAAGAATTAAAGTCTCAGCCAATGGCTTTGGAAAAACTTTATATATTGCCCATCCTAACGGCTTTGTTTCGGTTTATGCACATTTAAAAAAATTTAATAAAAGAATTGAGAAATTCGTAAAACAAAAACATTACGAAAGAGAAGAATTTGAACTGAATATTTTTCCGAAAAAAAATCAGATAAAAGTAAAAAAAGGAGAAGTGATTGCATATTCGGGTAATACGGGTGGCTCGGACGGGCCTCATCTTCATTTCGAAATAAGAGATAAAGAAACCGAAAAACCTATCAATCCGTTTTTTTTTGGATTAAAAAGCAAAGATTACACACGTCCGAAAATCAAATTATTAAAAATATATCCTGTCACTGATAGAAGCTTTGTTGACAATAATAATGTAGCAAAGAAATATAAAATCGAAGGCTGGGGCATGCAGCATAGAATCAAAGGTGAAGACACAATTCACGTTTCAGGAAAAATTGCTTTTGGTGTTCAGACTTACGACCTTGGGAATAATAATGGGAATAAAAATGGTATTTATTCTGTTGAAATGTTTGTTGATAGCGTTTTACAATATTCACACAAAATGCAAACATTTTCTTTCAACGAAACAAGATATATAAATGCCCTGATCGATTATCCTGAATATATTGATAATAAAATTAGAATTCAAAAAACACAAATTGTTCCAAACAATAAATTAAGTGTTTACGACAGCGTTTTAAGCAAAGGAGTTTTTGATTTCCGGGATACAGTATTCCATAATTTAAATTTTGTAATTAAAGATGTCTTCGGTAATAAATCACAACTTTCGTTTATCATAAAAAGTGATCTGTTAAGCGATAGTCTTTTAAAAGAAAATGAAAGAATCCCAAAGGGGCAGAAATTCTATTCATATTCAAAACAAAATATCTTTGAAACTGATAGTGTAATTATTACAATTCCCCAAAATGCACTTTACGATTCAATAATTTTTGAACATGAAATTTCCGAGGCTTTGCCAAATGCATTTTCAAAAATCTATCATATTCACAACAAATATACTCCATTACATAAAAACATTACAATTGCAATAAAACCTGATTCTATTCCAAAACAGCTTAAGGAAAAAGCACTAATAGCTTATATAAATGGTGATAAAGATGAATTCAGTGCAATTGGAGGAAAATGGGAAAATGGTTTTTTGACTGCAAAAAACAAGCAATTTGGAAAATACGCGGTTATGCTCGATACTATTCCACCTGAAATCATTGCATTAAATATTCATAACAAAAAAAACATAAAAGATTATAAAACCATCGTAATAAAAATCATCGATGATTTTTCAGGAATAAAAAGTTATCGTGCTACATTAAATGATAGTTGGATATTAATGGAATATGATAAAAAAACAGATAAGCTAACCTATTTCATTGACGACAGAATTAATAAAGGAAAAAATATTTTCAAGATTGAAGTTGCAGATGAACGCGGAAATACAAGAAATTATAAAGCAGTAATATTTTATTGATCGGTTATTATTGCCGTAAAATTCCTTGAACTTTCTCATTTCCTCTCTAAAAAAGCATAATTTGCAATATGAGGTGCTGATTTACCCCTAATTTCTATTGTTTTTAATTCTTTTATATTGAAGTATGGACTGAAAAGGTCTCTTAACTCGTCCTCTGAGGAAAAATACAAGGTAGTATCAAATTGTGTTTTTCTATATTTCCCTGAGCCACCAAACTGAGGATTCTTTTCGTTGAAACAAACAGAAATATACTTCCCTCCCGGGTTTAGTATTCTGTATATATTTTCAACATATTTCTTCCTTTTCTCAGGAAATATATGATGCAATAATCCCCAATCATAAGCAAAATCGAAAGTTTCCTCAATTTCATCTAACTCACCAAGAACATCAGCAACAAGAAAATTGCACTTTATTGTTTTCTTCTTTGCATTTTCTTTGGCAATTTTTATTGCCATTGGGGAAATATCAACCCCTGTAACATCAAATCCTTTACCGGCAAGATAAATAGCATAATTACCGGCACCACAACCCAAATCAATAGCTTTACATGGTTTTAAATCCTGCCTCCCAACTAGTTCAACTAATGCTTTTGGAGGCTCTTCATTATTCCAGGGAATATCTTCCAGAGGAACATTTCTATAAATTCTATCTGTTCCAACATTTTCCATGGTTTCGCTCATTAAATTTTGTTAAGTTCATAAACAGTAATAAATATTGTACCTCATAACATAACCAGTTATTTAACTGAAACTTCAGTCCATTTAGGGCCATTGTCCAATTCATTCTTAAGTATTGAGTAAGATTTAAATGCCCCTGGATTCAGGCTTTCTACATTGAGTGAAGAAGTTTCTAAAGCATCATTCTCGAGATCGAAAAAACTTCCATCCTGGTATAGCTTGTACCTTTTATCTCTAACAAACAGGTTACGATTGGAGTTATTTCTTTTACCCCAATGCGGATCGTAGTAAACCATGACCGTTTCCCTTTTGGTATCGTCCGCCCCATTTAACACATTGAGAAAACTAACACCATTGGTGACTTCATTATTTTGATCTGTGATTTCAGCAAGGGTGGCATAAAAGTCAGTGAATTCTACAAGGCCATCGGTAACCCTGCCTGATTTAATTTTGGAAAACCAGTGCACAACTAATGGTACATTGGTGCCGCCATTGGTTGTATTGCCTTTGTCACCCCGGATTACCCCATGATCTGTAGGTGTATAAATTCTTGGGTGTGTGCCATTGTCACCGGTGAAAATTATGATTGTATTGTCAAGCCCCAGTTCGTTAACTTTCCAGACAATACGCCCCACTATCTTATCAGTATAAGTGACCATTTCTTTAAAATAGGCTGTATCCTGCTCATAGCGTTGTTCTGTGTTAACCCATTCCTTTAAATCAGGTGTTGGTACAAAAGGATCATGTACCAAAACCATGGGGTAGTATACAAAAAACGGTTCATCTTTTTTTCTTTCAATGAAATCAACAATATGGTCTGTAAAAAGGTCCGGGCCATATATTTCTGGATCCTGAGGTATTATCTCACCATTTTTCTCGATGAGTGGATATGCATAGCGTTCTGTGGTTTTTGTACGAGCCTGTGTGAGTTGCCACAAACTGTATTCATCAAAACCAAATTTATAAGGAGTGGTATTATCTTTAGCATCAGGCATATTTTGAGCAATACCGTTAAGTTGCCATTTACCGGCAATCAGGGTAGCATATCCGGCATCTTTCATCAGGTGTCCGATCGTGCGCTGGTCACGGCCAAGGTATCCGAAGTGAGTATAGTTACGGTAGTTTCTTAATCCGGTCATAATCTTAATCCTCGAAGGTGTGCAAAGGGGTTGTGAAATAGCGTTGGTAAACCGGATACCACTTTTTGCCAGCGAATCTAAAACCGGTGTTTTATAAGTGCTTCCATAACTTCCCAAACATTCATAACCCATATCATCGGCCATGATGAGGATAATGTTAGGCCTCTCTACTACTTTATCTTGCTTACAAGAAACAGATAATAAAACAAGACTAGTAAATGTTATATATAAAATTTTATTCATGTTTATTGTGATTATTTTGACAAATAAACGAATTTGTTTTAATGCTTTGGCTTATACATTTCAACATTGTATAGTATTTTTTGTAAGACACTAATTTTTCAAATAAACTAATAAATTTGTCGTTTCTTTTAAATTCGTATATCATTTTAATAAAAATAATAACAAAGTTAGCATAATATATTTTGCGTTTCAGGATAAAATATAAAAGTAAAGAATATAAAAGTAACTTAGAAAAAGATTGGCAATTTTAATTCTCCAACCTGATTCATTTTATAAACATTTACTTTCGCCCGTATTTTATTGCATCTACCGGACAAATTTCGTTACAATCACCGCAATTAGTACAATCATTTTCATTAGGACGAGTATCCATACTACATATTGCTTTACAATCATTACAATTATTGCACTTTTCGGTTTTTCTATATTTAAATATTGCAAATTGGTTGAATATATCAAGAATCCCTCCTGTAGGACAAAAATACCTGCACCATGCATTTGATATTACCAGGCTAAGTAGAATTATACCAAAAACAACCAATGTTCTGGTAATCCAATAAAAATTTGCATGTTCAAATGTTAATCCTATTGAGTTATAAAAGTCACCTGTTCGAACAGGTATAGCCCACCTTGGATTGCTTAAAACAACCAAATAATATAAGGAAACAATAAGTACAATGTACTTCCCGAAAGAAAGAACCTTGTTGATATTTCTTTTAATCTTTATTTTAAATAAGTTAAGTTTTGACAACAAATCTGAGATGGTTCCAGCAGGACAAGCATAAGCACAAAAAGCTCTTCCAACTATTATTGCTGAGATCAGTATTCCGATCCAGATTGGTATCCAGTACTTTCTTCCCGGGCATTGAATTACAGGACATGATTCGCAGCTAACATATGGAACAGCAAACGGGCATCTAAAAATACCATAAAAAGCAAATTCTCCCAATATCAGGATAAAAACAGATCGTAAGCCCCATTTTAACTTTATATTAAAATTATTAGATACCTTAAACATCTTTAATATTTAATTTATTAATTAATCTTTCACCTTCATCAGAATAAGCAGGAATAAATCCTGCATTTTCGAAAAAGGATTGCCCTTTTTCAGAAATAATATAGTCCACATAGCTTTCAGCCAGTTCCCTGTCTTTGGCAAACTTCATAATTCCTATTACAAAAGGAATTGGTTTTGGAGGAAAATGTTCTTCCGGAATATTAATTATTTCCACATTTCCTATTACACCTGGCAACTTAGTAATTCTTTTTTCCACAATAGCTACATCACCAGTACCATTCACTATATTATTAACATCCAGTTGAACACAATCGCCTTTATGAATTACATTAGGCATAGCCTTTTCAATAACTCCTGCCTTTTTCATAATACCTATTGTAGCTTTACCTCCCGGAGGTGAAGCTTCTGGAGAAAGTATTATTTTTATGCCCTGTTTGGTCAGGTCTTCAATACTTTTAATTCCTGCGGGATTGCCTTTTGGTGTAATTAAAACATATTTAGTAAAACACAAAGGTTTGAACATTTCCATTTTCCCTTGTTCTTTCAGTTTCTTAGCTAATTCAAGTACACGGGGAGCAAATATCTCGGTTTGTGCATTACCCAATAATGACTTTCCCAATGCAGCTGCAAAAGCACCTGAATAATTAATTATACTTTCAGTTTCTTTCTCAAAATATTCATTTGCGGGGATAAAAGCCTCTGCGAGTCCTCCACATGACCAAACCTGAAGTTTTTTCCCTGTGTGTTTAATTAATTTACTTACTTCCGGTGCAATAAATGATCCGGCGACAAATGAACCGGCTAAAATTGCTCCGGATCTCTTTAAAAACTTTCTTCGATTAGATTTTTCCATTTTTTACTCGTGTTGTGGAATACCTGAAGCGTCAGCTCTGCATTGTTTGCAATTGCTAAAAACTTCAATGTATTTACCTGACTCTTTTCTTAAGTTTTCAACTAATTCCTGTGATGGCTTATTGATCTTACAAAAATCTCCACGAGGTATTAATGGAATTATATTGTGAATGTAACATTCCATTTTAGCTATTTTTTTTGAAATATCAATGATATGATCATCATTTATGCCGGGAATTACAACAGAATTAATTTTGATAGTAATTCCACTTTCTATAGCTTTTTCAATACCTGACAATTGATTTTTTATCAATACATTGGCACCTTCTTTACCTCTATAGCTTTTACCGTCCTTTGATACCCATGAATATATCTTTTCTGTTATCGCTGAATCAAATCCGTTTATTGTAACGCTGATATTTTTAATATTCAGGCTGATAATGTCGTCAATATTTTCATAAAGGTTTAAACCATTAGTACATAAGCATAATTTAATATCCTTGAAAACTTTTCTGATTAGTTTTAATGTAATGATAGTTTCTTTGTTTGCAAGAGGTTCGCCCGGGCCTGAAATACCAATTACAGATGTTTCGCCCCATTTATCAACAAATTCGTTTGCTTTCATTAGTGCTTCAAGAGGTGAAAATATTTTTTCCGCTAATCCGGGGCAAATTTCATGGATGTTTGACGGACAGATGCTTCGTTCACAATAATTGCATTTGATATTGCAATTTGGTGCTACAGGAAGATGTAGTCTGGCAACGCTACTATGAGCAGTATGGCTCATGCAAGGATGTTTAAGACTTCTCTCCTTTGAAATAGCATCAAAGCATTTGGAGAAAGGACTACAATCTGCCATTTTTTCTATTTATTAATAATTTCAATCCTGTCATATTCTATGTCATTATTTTTTAAGATGTTTTCCGCTTCGGGTACATTTTCATTATTTATTTTGATACAATACCCGCAATCAGAACTGAATTCCCTGGGAACAGGTACCATTTTACATTCTATCTTTTTTCCCTTAAATACATCAGAAGCCCACATGGCATAATTGGTTGAATGAAATAATACTACTGCTTTTATCATTACTAATTAGATTTTAATTATTACATATCTTTTTCAAAGCATCTACCGCTATATCAATTTCTTGTCTGGTATTGAAAATACCAAATCCAAATCTTACGGTTCCCTCCGGAAATGTTGACAGTGTTTTATGAGCAAGTGGAGCACAATGAAGTCCCGCACGACACATTATGTTAAATTCATCGGATAGCCTTCCGGCAATTTCAGAAACTGAAATCCCGTCAATTATAAATGAAACCAATCCAATCTCATCAGAATCTGAGGTGAAACTTCTGAATCGGTTAATTTCATTTTTTGCACGCTGAATAAAGTATTCCTGAAGATCTTTTTTATGATTCCTGATGGTTTCAAAGCCCAACTCCATTACAATTTTAATTCCTTGAAATAATCCGGATAAACCAGCCACATTTAATGTTCCACTTTCAAAGCAATCAGGTAAAAACTCCGGTTGAATTATTTTATCCGAAAAGCTTCCTGTTCCCCCTTGTTTTAAAGGTTTTATCCTATTGTAATCAAAGCTATCAGCAATTATCAATCCTCCTGTTCCGGTTGGCCCATATAAACCTTTATGACCTGTAAATGCTAATAAATGAATACCATTTTTGCTCATATTTACCGGAACAATTCCGGCAGATTGAGCACAATCAACTATGAAAGTTAATCCCTTTCTGTTACAAAGCTCTCCAATCATTTGTAAAGGCTGAATACAACCATTTACATTAGAAATATGATTAATAACAATTGCTGTTGTTTCCGGAGTAATTTCTTTTTCCAAATCGACCACTGAAACAATCCCTGATTTACAAGCCTGCATAATATTTAATGAGATTATCCCATTTTTCTCAAGTTCTTTTAAAGGCCTGATGGTGCTATTATGCTCCATAGATGAAGTAATTACACGATCACCCTTTTTAAGAAAACCCTTAATTGCAAGATTCAAAGCGTCAGTAGCATTGCTACAAAACACCACATGCATAGGATTTCGGACTCCAAATAAATCAGCCAGTAATTTTCTGGTTTTATAAACTACCTGTCCGGAGGCCGCAGCAAGTTCATGTCCTGACCTGCCCGGGTTTGAACCTATATTAACCTGGTAATCTACTATCGCATCTATTACACTTTTTGGTTTTGGAAAAGATGTAGCCGGATTATCAAAATAGATAATACCCTCACTGTTTTCAGAATAGGGAGGATAATAAGCAATGGTTTCTGCTTTATCTTTGAACCTTATATATTTTGTATTCATTTTCTTCCTTAATATCGGCATTTAACCTAAACTGTTGTAACGTGCGTAACACATTTTCACAGGCCGTTTCATCATCAATTAGAACTTCAAATGATTCATTGTCTTCTTTTAAAGCTTTAGTAACCATAATAACCGGCTGAGGGCATGACAAGCCTCTTGTATCAATTGTTTTCATAATTTATAATTTTTTATTTTAAACTTTGTTTCGTTTTATCATAATAATACCTATTACTAGACAGAAGGCTATACCAATAATAGTTGCATAATCTCCAAAAGGCCCAATTCCCTTTGGTGAACTTGCTAATCCAAAATTATGAGCTAAACCGGCTCCTGCCAGCATACCCATTACAAACATACCTGAATCCGTATTTCCTTCTCCTGTTAATACAAGTTGACGTCCCGGACAACCACCGGCAAGTACAAATGCAAGTCCTGATAGCACCATCCCCAAAAAGTTCCAGATATGAAGATTATGGGCAATTGGTTGTTGTTCAAACCCCGGAGTGAATTGATCCAGTATCATATTCATAGCAAAAGCAGCAATCGTAAATGCAATAACTCCATAAAATAAATGGAAATTTTTTACAATAAATATATCTCTGATAGAACCCATTGTACAGAACCGGCTTCTTTGTGCCAAAATTCCAACCAACAATCCGGCTCCAAGACTTAGTAATAAAGGTGCATGCATTGCTCCGGGCCCTTTTTGGCTAAACCCTAATTTTGAGAACTCAAAAATCAATAATAAAAGCAAAGCCACCATAAATATCGGCATAATATATCCTGATGCTTTATTCTCGGCAGGCCTGCTCCGGCCCAGGCTAAAACCCTTTTTAAGGAAGTAAGCTCCTATTCCAACTCCGGCAGCTAAACCTAATATCCCTAAAATTGCATTTAAATCTCCTCCTGCAAGTCTTAAAAATGCTCGCCATGGACAGCCTAAAAATACTAAAGCTCCTATCATGGCAAATACTCCTAAAAAGAATCTAATTATGGCTGATGAGCCTCCTCTTGGCTTAAATTCTCCGCTAAAAAGCGAAATAACCAAAGCACCAATAACAATTCCTATAATTTCGGGACGTATGTATTTTACTACTGCGGCATTATGAAATCCAATTGCACCTGCAATATCTCTTTCGAAACATGCCATACAAAAACCCATATTTGGCGGGTTTCCATAAAATTGTAAAACCGCTGCAATAATCCCGATTATAGCAGCGGCGAGGATAATACCCCATTTGTTTGAGAAAATATTCTTCATAGTATTAAAGTTTTAGTTTTAATAAATAATTATGATATATGAGATCACCTTTTAACTCTCTCGAAAAAGCTAAAATAAAAGGTAGAAATAATTTATTTTCAGAAAAGGAAGATGAAGGTTTAGGCCAAAGAAAGATGAGTGGAACAAGAAGAAGTAAATCTTTTCCAGATGATAAGAAAATCAATAAAATATGATTTAATAATATTTTCATCTAAACCATAATATTTTACAGAACAATATGTTTTGTTCACATACTGTCCCCATTTAAAATCCGGCTGCACAATAGTTACTACAGCAATTTTCCTAAATCACCATTTAGCTGCCCCAAGGCTAATCAGGCAAATTTCTCTTATATATTTTGATAATTTCATCTTGATATCAATGGGTTAAAAATGTTTTCAGCAAATATTGTGATGCTGAAAATTAAAATTCCTCCTAAGGTTTGAGTGTCCGGTAGCAAAATTTTATACTCGCTCATTTTTCTATAATATATGCAACAAAGGTAACATAATACATTTCACAATTCCAAATAAAATTTATAATAAGGAAGAAAAGAGAAATATTACGTCCTTTAAATAAGCAAACGCTTTGTGTACTTTTTTTAGATAAAAGGCTCACTAAATACAATAATGTTAGCTGTTGACCACATTAGTTTTCGTCAACCGACCAACTGTAATCTAATGATGCATCACCACTAAAGTCTTTTTTTCTGTCAATTTCAAGCCTTACTCTTGTCATGTTTTTAATCTTTGTTTTGTGATTCTGATATATTATCCGGGTTTATATTTTTAAAAAATGCTTACCAAATAAAAATCGGCAGTCCGAAGTTAGAAGATATTTCTTGCTTCGGACTGTCAACTATTGACTGTGGAACTCCGGATTCTGAGCTATTTTTATACACAGCATCTTTCAGGATAAATACTGATTAGTCTCTTTTTATTGAACAATCAATTTTCTTGTTATTGCATTTCCGGTTTTTTCGTTTATTATATTTACGAAATAGATGCCTTCAGAAATATTATCAATTACGATTTCGTTCAATTGCTTATTAATTGTGGTGTTAAAAACAAGTTTTCCGACAATTGAATAAACATTTACTGTAAGATCATTGTTTGAATTTATTTTGATAAAGAAATGTTCTTTTGCAGGATTGGGATAAATTGCTATATTTTCGTTATTAACAATGTCGTCGATACCCTGATATGCATTTCCTGAAACTAAAATATTATCAACTTCCCAGGTTGCTGATTCTTCATCTGTTGATTCGAAGCGGAAAGCGAGATAGACCATACCATTATAGCTTGAAATATCAATATCACCGGAAGGTGTCCATTCCCAACTTCCAGGTGAAAGATCAGCTTGCAGATCACTCCATGTAGCAGTATTTGGATCGCTTGTACCATCATAGTCGTTTGAAATCTTTACTTCTAAATCAGGGCCGGTATAATTCATAGCAGTAATAAAACTAAAAGTTTCATTAATAAAATCATCAAAATTAAATGCCGGTGAAATTAACCAGTCTTCATTTGCATTACTACTACCCTCATAGCCTGACATTTTTGCAAAATATTCACCACCATAATAATCTACATACCATATTTGAGAGCCTGTTACACTATATTCGCTCCATGTTCCAAGTGTTTCATCATTGAAGTCTTCAGAGTTTATGATAATAAGATCTTCAGTTGTTGCACTTGCGGTAGGAGGAGTTCCGTCAGTTTTATAGTCTATATTTACCCCACCATTAGAATAAGAGAAAATTTTAAAATAATAAGTTGTCTTTGCTTCAAGATTTAAAAACGAGTATTCCTGAATTCCATACCCAATATTCATAATTCCGCTTCCATCCGAAAGGTCCGTATCGTCAGCTTCGGGTACTCCATCAACAGGTAATTCAATATTATCTTCATTGCTTGCTTTTATCAAATAAGCTGTTGGTAAATGATCACCGATTGCGTCAATCCACGAAAGATCAATTGCAATACCGGAAGCATTAGCTGCAAAGGTGGTTGGGTAATTAGTCGGTTCGGGAGCAGGAGCACTTGATATGATTGAAAAGTCATCATAATAAACAGAACCTCCTGAAACCTCACCTTGTTTATAAACCCTTACTTCAAACCTGAAACCGGTTGCATTTGCCGGTGCAGTTAATATAACATTGAAATGCATCCAATCAGGATTGTCCTCCGAATATTCATCAGAGCGTAATTCACCTGCATTATCAGGTAAAGTAGTTGTTTCATTTTCCAACCAATATGACCAAATTCGCGTACTGGCTTCAGGGTCATTATCCAGATACCAATAACTGATTTCGTAGGTTTGGCCTCCTGTGATCGACATAATATTTTGTTGTAAATCTTTTGATGAATTTGCAGATGTGTGCATGGCCGAGTAAGTCCCTCCATGAACAGGATTTGTTGCCTGAGTGATATTTTCTGCTTTTGTCCAGTCAGCAGGGTTGTTTGGATCAGTCCATGCTTCCAAATCTCCATTTAAAACCAGGTTCTGTGCATCAGCTACAAATGCTCCTGATAATAAGAAAATTGATAAAATTGTTAATAGTAAAGTTTTTTTCATGCTTTCAATATTTTAATGATTATTTATAAAATTTTTATAGTGTAAAATTAGTAAATATTTTCAATATGAGTTAAAAAATAAATCAACTATAATCGGGAAATTAAATTACGATTTTTGTTGCAAGTTACGAGATACGAGTTATGTTGTGGAATCCGAAACCTGCAATCCGGATTATTTCGAAATACTCGGTGATAAGGGATGTTGCTAAAAACTTTTAGTTGGAAATAAAAATTAGAAACCAAGGAACAAGAAACATGAAACAAGGAACAAAAAAAGAAAAGAACAGTCTACACTATTCAGGTATAGTCACTTCCGTAAACCCATCACCCGTAACTCGTACATTATTTGATTTTATTTTTAGCGTCCTGTTTTATCTTTTCTGCTTTTTTTCGGGCCTTTTCCATGATTTTATCAGTTTGTTTTTTAGCTTCATTAACAATACCCTGTGCAGTATTTTCTGCTTCTTTTCTTAATTTGCCGGCAGCTTTTTTTGCAGCAATTTCAGCAATGAAACCGTTCTTTTTGCCTTCTGCCTCAAGTTTGTCGGCTTGCTTGCCCGCTTCGGTTTTTGCCTGGCCGGCAGTTTTGCGAGCAGCTTTCATAATTTCGTCAACTTGTTTTTGTGCCTCTTTTAAGACTTCATCAGCTTGTTTGTTTGCTTCTTTCAGTATTTTATCAGCTTCCTTTTTTGCAAGCTTCTCAAGTTCTTCTTTCTTCTTTTTGATTTCTTCGGCAGCTTTTTTCTTCAAATCATCAAAAGTATTATTTCCCTTATCAGATAAAGCCGGTGTTACTTTAGGATTAGCTACCGTTCCTGTGATTTTCAGGTTTACATCAATAACATCACCTAAACTAAAATTAGCTCCTTTTTTATTTGCCTCTGAAACAAGATTGTTTAAAACAGTATTTGTTTTACTACCCAGTTCACCCCGTGGTATTTTTAATTTTAATAAATAATCAATGTTTTGTTCAAACGAAGTCCAGCCTCCCAAATTAGCATTTATTTTGTTGATATTGAAATCAAAAGGTTTTACAATAAGTTTACCTTCAATGAATTCAAATGAAAGATCGGCTTTATCGATTGTAATATTTTTAAATTTATCCATTTTTAATGCTTCGGCGATTTTGTTCAATGAGTTAGAGCCATCAATAACAATTTTTGAAGATTTTAAATTCCCGTTACCTGTCAATGTAGGGTAAACAGGCATCATTTTTTCATCCAATTTGCCGGCAAGTTTCATTTTGCAGGAGAAATTTCCCCGGGATCGTTCGGCAATCGGAACAAACTTCTTCATTGTAAGAAAAGTTTTGGCAGTTTTTTGAATGTTAAATTCATTCATATTTAAATTAAAATCGATTTTAGCTTCATCTGCTTTTGGAGTACTGTAATATCCATTTAATGTCATATTGCCATCAAGCAAATTCATTTTCAGGTTTTTTAAGTTGACTTTTTTATTTTCTATTTCGATAACTCCCGAAACATTAGTCATTTCCATATTATCGTAAACAAGCTTTTTAAAATCCGATTGTAAAACAAAATCAATGTTTCCGGGGATTTCAATTATTGAAAGTTCATACTCCTGCTCTTCAGCCGGTGTTTGTGTTGAGGTGGCCTCCGAAACATCTTCAGTCATTAATTCATTTAAATTAACATTTAGCGAATTAGTTGTCAGATTGCCTTTCAGAGTTTTGTTTTGAAAAATATACGGTAAATATCCGTTTATTTTTCCATTAGCTTTGAAATCACTTTTTCCGATTCTTGAGTTAAGTGATACGAGGTCGAGGTAGGCCGGTGAGAAGTTTAATTGTGCATTTCGTATAAAAATATTTTTTGCAACTTCAGGGGTTTTATAATTCACGTTTTTCACAATTAAAGAACCGAAAGCATTGAAATTTTCATAATCTTCTTTTTCAATTGACGACAATTTTCCTTTGAACTGTATGTCGGCAATAAAAAATCCCGTTAATTTTTCCACATCTTCCAAAGGATAAACCTCTTTTACCGACGACAAGTCAATTGTACCTTTTATGTGCCCGTCAATATCAGGATCACTTTCAGGTGTTTTTACTTTTAATTTAATATCCACCGGGTTACCTGCAACATCGAAATGAAATTTTGAAACATCAATTTCGGTATTGTCATAATTGCCGTCCTTGTTTATTATTTTTGCATTTAACGCAATATTATTTACCGGTTTTGGAAGATCGGGATATTTAAACATTGCATCCTTTACCTCAATATTTATCCCAAACGACGGCATAGAATTATCATTATAAATTCCTTTAATATATCCGTCTAATGCCAAGTTCCCCTTAGTTTCAATTGAGGCAAAATCTTTTGAATAAACTGCCGGGATCAAAGAAAGAAAACTTTTAAAACTGTTTTTTGATACCCCGAAGGTTAGTAATAAATTAATGTCATCGTCGGTCATAGCAACCGAACCATCGAAAGTCAGGAAAAGATCATTGATCTGAGCCTTGTTTTTCTTTAAAGTGTAAATATAATTTTTTAAATCGGCATCAATATCTGCGGTTAAATTAATTAGAGACTTATTTAAATACCTGATCCCATCATATTTAACTGTTAATTGATCGATTTTGGAATTTGTATGAAGTGAAGTGAAATCTTCGGTCAGGTTGCCGTTTAAACGATGAGTGATTCCTTTAGCTTTCACATAAACGCCGAGGCTTGCATCTTCGTAAATTACTTCCGATCGATTTATTAAAACCTCTTTCAATAATAGTTTAAAAGACGAAGAACTTTCTGAATCTGCCATATCTTCTGAAGTAGTGGTAGTTTCAGGTTTTTCAATATCCCAGTTAGCTTTTTCGTTTTTTAAAACTTTTAAATAAACTTTGGCGTCTTCAATTTTTATAGAATTAATTTCGTATTCGTCACCACTAAATACACTTGAAAGGTCAAGCGAAAGAAATACCGAGTTTATTTGTGTAAGTGTATCACTTTTAAATTCCTTAATTCCGACAATGCTCAGATCGTTTAATTCAAGACTGAAATTCGGGAAATTGCGAAACAAAGACAAGCTGTAATCAGTAAAATCAATTTTTGCATTCACCGAATTATTTGCTTCTTCCTTTACTTTTTCAATGATTTTTTTCTGAAAAATAAAGGGTAAAGAAATTCCAAGAAGAACTATGATAAGGATTATTATTGCGAGGATTTTGAGGAATTTTTTCATCTGTTAAAATTTGGTGTTCGATTTATTATTAATGTTTTCTTTTACAAATGTATCATTTTTTTCTCTATTTTATACTTTTGGCATTTCAAATAATCACTATCTTTTTCGTTTTTGCAGTATGCTCATTTCTTATTGTTATATAGTATAAACCAGCTGGTAATGATGATACATCAATATTTTCCTTCTTTTTATCAATCTCCTTTTTTAAGATTTCTTTACCATTAATATTTCTTATTTCTAACCATAAATTTTTATCCGGTTTTGTAGTTTCGATCAATAAATAATCCTGTGCCGGATTTGGGTTCACTAAAAACAATGCTACTTTAGATTCGGCAAAATCAATATTAGCAGAATTATCGAGGTACATATTTCTTGAATTAAATACTTCGCATTTACTTGAATCCGGGTTAAACTGCTGAATGATCCCAATAATCTTGACATTATTTTCATCGTAGTCTTCAGGTAAAATAAAATTATATTGAAAATCATAAGAATTACCGTCAATTACATTTTCAGGAAGACTGCCGGCTGTACCCCAAGGGCCTCCGAGCACTTCACGTAATACATGCATATGGATATAGTTTTCAATAATACCGGGCGGATTATATATCCACTTCTCATTATAACAATATGGTTCTCTATCAGGTATGGTAAGGCAATTTGCCTGTTCTCCCAAAAGGCTGTCTTCAACCATATAACAGTTAAACCTGAAATCACCTTCCAGATCACACCTGAATGTTGCAGTAAGAAAAATATCCAGGTTACGGGTCACAGCATTATAATTGTTGCTGATGGATATTTCGACGGGCGAAATGTTTTCTTCCCGTTGAAATACATGATGGGGCCAGAGAAACCTGTCCATGTCCATTGAAACATCATCCGGATAATTATACCTGTCGATCAAGCCCGTTACAAGCCAACCGGGATATAAATGATAATTATCAAAAGTTTCAGTTCCGGTATTGCAGGTAAAAGGATCATCAACATGAACAACTGCAATAATTAAATTTTCGGTTGAGTCATTGATTTCAGAGATCACAGCTGCTGCACTCGGGCAAATAGAACACCAGGTTGCCCCAAATACTTCAAGCAAAACTTTTTTTTCCGGTTTGGAACTAACTGCATTTCTAACATGCATTTGCAAAGTATCATTCGATGTATTATCGTCAATTGTTCCATTAATATTTGATATCCATACTTTAATATCAAAAGCTTGTTGTGTGACAGGTAGCCATGGTGAGCTATGGGTAAAATTAAATGTATCTAAGGGGGCTAATTCTATAGAGTTGATACTTTGTGTATGAGCTATTCCCTCATTTACATTCCAGTTTATATCAAAAGAATTAATTGTACTTGTTCCTAAATTTTGAATCAAACCCTCGATTTTAACGGTGTCGTTGATGAGGGCAAAATCATAGGATTTGATATTTTGCAGTGCACCATCATTTGTAAAAGGAACAAATATTTTAACATTATCAATTCCAACACCATAGAGCCATCCATTGTTGTCGCTATATTTAAAAGCAAACTTAACATTTGGAAGGCCGCAATATTCCGAAACGTCAGCAAATACTTTATGCCAGTTAAAGTATCCCTGAATATTTTTTACAGTTGACCATGTATTACCACCATCAGATGAAGCTTCAATCGTTACAGCTTCAGTTTTGTTTAAGTAGGTCATTTCCTTAAAAAATATATCAGCAGAAAGATATGCAGATGAATAGAAGGTCAGGTCAAAAAGTGGTGTAACAATATATTCTTCAGGTAACATTTTATCACTGTCACCCTCATTTAAAGAAGCATAATCCGAGTGATTGGGAATAACCAGGTAATGAGTATTTGCGATTGGTGAAATTTCCCAGTATGTATTCGGCATGCTTGTAATTTCATCCCAGCCTGTTGGCAGTCCAATCGAGTTTTCGAAATTTTCATATAATAAAACAGTCTGAGCATTGATATGAAATAATAGCGACAGGAAAAATCCCAGGAGAATTGTTTTTTTCATGATATACATATTTATATATTTTTCAATAAAACCAAGTCGCAAAACATTGCAAATTGCATCTATTGAACAAAGTAACAAAAAATAATTCATATTATGAAATCAATATTGTCAAAAAAAAGAGTGAGACAGAAAAAAAAATGATATGTATATATTGTTAGAAAAGATTATAGTATTTTTGTAAAAATATAAAATGTATCAATGTTTAATAATCTATAAAAAAACGAAATGAAGAAAAAAAGTATTTCCCTTGTAATTGTAATTTTTGGAATAATTTTCTTGTCATTTTATTCATGTTCAAAAGATAATGATGATAAAACAGATGTATCCGGGATTACTTTAAATGAAACTTATCTTTCATTAGAAACAGGTAATGAAGTTACAATACAATACACCATTTCACCATCAAACGCTACAGACAAAGATATAAGCTGGTCAACAAATAATTCCAATATTGCGTCTGTTGACAACAATGGGAAAGTCACAGGAATAAATCCTGGGCCAACTACAATCACTGCTACTGCACCCTCAGGAGTTTCGGCAGGATGTGATATTGCAGTTTATGATGGATCAGAAACTCAAAGATTGACCTGGAAAGGTATTACAAAGGAATTAACTCTAACTTTTATGAATCCTCCTTCTCCTGTTGTCATGGTGTTATACAACGAAAATGATGAATTCATTAAAACAATAACCTGGAATGGTAACTCTTTTTCTGTTCCTGAAAACGGTTCAATTAAATCAACTCAACCAATTATAGAAAATTTAGGCTTAATTGAAAATGAAGATCTCACACATTTGGATTGTTCAAATAATTCAATAACAAATCTTTTATTTTATAATAGCCTTACTACTTTAACATGTAATAATTGCCCTGATTTATCAATTGTTAACATCGAAGGTGTAAACGAAATAGGCGATGTTAATACAAATGTTTTGAATACTTTAAAAGTTATTCCAAATATTAAAGTTATTATCAACGAAAAAGAATATATTTATCAGGATGGTGAATGGGTAGAAAAACCTTAGCAAAAAACTTATTGTTGTTTTCATCAGGTAAATTAAATATTTTTGGATTGGCCATGCAGTTGTGCATTCGGAAAAATTCAAATGGTCAATTGCAAATATTCTTCAATTATTTTTCTGGTTTAGAGAATTGGATAGCACAGGTCCAAAATAACCACACTCATAGGCATTATTCTCCCGATGTGTGATGGCTATGGAGCGTTAATAGAAAATTTTTCTTCTTTGCCCAATATTTTTCATAATAAAACATTGCATATACTATAAGTTTGATGTGCTTAGTTTTACCAGAAAATAATTAATCTCAACTAGATTTCTTTAGTCTCTTTTCTGCTTTTTTTTCTTTTGGAGTTTTAGCAGGTGCTTTTTTTACGTTTTTCTTTGCGTCTTTACCTTTTGCCATGATATTATCTTTTAAATGTTAAACAAAGTTACAAAAAATAATTCATATTATGAAATAATTATTCCTGAAAAAAATCGTGACAGGCTATAGTATTGAGCTTCGAATCTCGGGTTATGGATTTCGATTTATGGATTTTCCTGCTTTGTGCAAGCTAAAAACTACAAATCACTAAATGAGTCCGGGATAAAAACTCATTTCACGAAAAGACCGGAAAGTTTTAACTTAAAGACCGTATAATTTTTATATTTATAATCAATGCTTTGCGATTCGTCTGCGAACTTTGCGTGAACCATTTATAAATCTTTTTATACTGAATTCATGATTTTTTGTATTATAGCTTGATTTACTCGTATGCTAATCACGAAACTTTTCCTTTTTTCGAAAAACCATATTTGTCCTGAATTTTGATTTGCTACCTGTAGCAGCAACATCATCACCGCCCAAAGCACCTAAGGTGCCCGCTTGAGCATTGTATGCATCAACATATTCAAAACCAATGTCCGACATCTCATTTAGCAAGTCTGTTTGATTTCTAATTCTTAAACCTTTACCTGATTGTAAAGCATGTTCTAATTCGGAAAGTTTATCCCTATATTTCGATTTTTTATAATCAATCGAAATATTAATCCCTCCCAACAATTTTGTGTTTTCAGAAGTAACAACTATATATTCAGGAAGTTCGCCTACTTTTGGAACTTTAAATTCCTGTGCATAACAAATATTGTTTAACAGCATACCCGACATTAACATAGCAAATAAAACAAATAACTTTAAATTTTTCATATCATAGATATTTAATTAATAAAAAATAAAAATACAATATAATTTAATATCATCGGGATTCTGATAAAAAACAGTGCCTATGGTAATCCGTCATATATATCATTATTTTTTTTTAAATTAAATGAGTTTACTAATTTAGATTTTCTAATTTTACACGCTAAGCCTGGAGATGTAAAAAATCACAAAAAAGCGAATGAAAGACCTAAGCAGCGGGAAAGTAAGTAAAATGATTTTGCAATTTGCAACCCCAATGATATTGGGAAACATCTTCCAGCAATTGTACAATATTGTTGACAGTGTTATAATTGGGAATTATATCGGCAAGGAAGCCCTGGCGGCTGTCGGAGCTTCGTTCCCTCTGATGTTCGCATTAATTTCATTTATTATTGGTATCGGATCAGGTTCGACAATAGTTATTGCCCAATATTTTGGAGCAAAAGACATTGAAAAAGTAAAACGGGCAATCGATACTTTGTATATCTTTTTGTTTTTTGCATCAATATTATTAAGCATAGTTGGGATTGTTTTCAGTAAAAAGATATTTGAGCTAATGGCTCTTCCGGCTGAAATTATGCCTTTTGCCGAAACATATTTTAATATTTATATTTCAGGAATAATTCTGTTTTTCGGCTTCAACGGTACGAGTGCAATTCTCAGGGGATTAGGCGATTCAAAAACACCTTTGTATTTTTTAATTATTTCTACAATTGTAAACATTCTTTTAGATTTATTATTTGTAATTGTTTTCGGATGGGGAATTTCGGGTGTTGCCATTGCTACAATTATAGCACAGGGTATCGCATTTATTTTAGTTATCTGGTATTTAAACAAAACCCATAAGATAATAAGAATATCAATTTTTGGATTGAAATTTGATAAAGATATTTTTAGAAAAAGCCTGAAAATCGGACTACCAACAAGCTTTCAACAGACTTTTGTTGCTCTTGGGATGATTGCCCTTTTCAGGATAGTAAATGATTTCGGGACCAATGTAATTGCGGCTTTCAGTATCGCCTTCCGTATTGACTCATTTGTAGTAATGCCTGCAATGAATTTTTCGGCAGCCCTTTCGGTTTTTGTAGGACAAAATCTTGGGGCAGGAAAACCAAAAAGAGTGAAAGAAGGATTGCTATCAACAATAATTATTACAGCTACATTTTCAATTCTAATTTCAATTCTAATATTAGTTTTTGGGAATTATATTATGCAGATGTTTACTTCAGATGTGGAAGTAATTAAAACCGGAGTAAAATATTTATGGATTGTTGCACCTTTTTATGTTTTATTCTCAACCATGTTTTCATTCAACGGTGTTCTGAGAGGAGCAGGCGACACATTGATTCCTATGTTTATTACGCTTTTCTCATTATGGATTATCCGTATCCCGATATCATGGTTTCTTTCGGAAAGGATAGGTGAAACAGGAATTTGGTGGGGAATACCAATTGCCTGGTTTTGCGGTGCATTTTTCTCATACTTATACTTTTTATCAGGCAAATGGAAAACGAAAGTTATTGTTAAAACAGAGGGAATAAAGGTATAGAGGAAATAAGGGGATTCCCGGCTACCGTTTAATGTTAGACAAATTTAAACCATATAAGGGATCTAAGTCAATATAAGAATTTTACATATATGCTTATATGGTTCCTGAAAAACGAGAACGTCCAACTTTTATGTGGGTCGAATGCCCTATATTTCCCTATTTCCCATTTTACCCAATTCAATAATAATATTAATTGAGAAATTTTCTTTGTTGTTTATGCTTATTACCTACAATTTGTACATTTGTGCAAAAAAATGAATGTTTTTATTATTAATACTCCCTGATGAATCAATTTAATAAATCACTTAAAGACTCATTATTAACAAGATGGTCAATGTTACTAATTGTAGGATTTGTTCTTGCAGCAAATTATTATTTCTACGATGCTTTATCACCTTTGAAAAGAACACTTGAAAAGGAATTCAATTTCACTTCATTTGACTTTGGATTATTTGTTTCGGTTTATTCAATTCCCAATGTATTCCTGCTGATGGCTGTTTTTGGAGGCGTAATTCTCGATAAACTCGGAATTAGGCGAACCGGTTTCATTTTTGTCGGGCTTATGACAATTGGCGCACTCATAACAGCTTACGGAGCAAGCAACTATTACACAAATGGTGGCTTTGGATACGAATTTATGAGCTCATTTCTAACCGGTTTCTCACCCGAGTTAAAAATGATGCTTCTCGGCAGATTTTTATTTGGGCTTGGTGCAGAAACAAGTATTGTTGTCATCAGTAAAATAATTGTAAAATGGTTTAAAGGTAAAGAACTTGCACTTGCTTTTGGTGTAAAGATCGGTTTGGCAAGGCTCGGATCGGCGGCGGCATTCTCATTCTCTCCAGTACTTATTGAGGCTGCAACAGGATGGACTACTGCTACATGGTTTGCTGCATTTTTTGTATGTGCCGGGCTGCTAGCTTTTGTGGTTTATATGCTTTTTGATTTAAAATTAGATAAACAAATCAAACAAGAAAAGCTTCTGAGTAAAGATGAGGAATTTCGTTTCGGTGATCTATTAATGTTATTTAAAAACCGTTCGTTTATTTATATAACTTTGCTATGCTTAACATTTTATTCGGCTGTATTTCCTTTTCAATCCTTTGCCCCTGATTTCTTTCTAAACAAATTTAATTTTTCGCTTGAAAGAAGCGGCCAAATTGCAGCATTACTTTCGTTAGGTACGATACTCTTTACTCCGATTTTTGGATTTTTTGTTGATAAAAAAGGACGTGCGGCTTCTTTAATGATTTACGGATCACTGCTTTTAATAGCAGTTCATTTGACATTTGCTTTAACTCCCATTAAGCCATATATTCCAATGATTGTTCTCGGAATTGCGTTTTCACTTGTTCCAGCAGCAATGTGGCCTTCAGTTGCAAAATTTGTTGATGAGAAACAGATAGGTTCTGCCTACGGTGCAATGTTTTCAATTCAAAATCTCGGGCTTTGGGGAATTCCACTTCTAATTGGATATGTGCTTGATAAAACAAATCCCGGAATAACACCTGAAATGGTTGTCGCCGGTGAAGCTTCTTACAATTATCAATGGGCAATACTTATGCTGGCTTGCCTCGGAATAATAGGCCTTATTTTTGCTTTTCTTTTGAAAAGAGAAGATAAAACTTCAGGTTATGGACTTGAATTACCGTCTAATGAATATAAATAATGATAGAATGCTTAAATGATATAATAAAATTGGAAATTAGAAATTTATAAAACCATGAAAATACTCATCGTTTCTGCAACATCTTTTGAAATAACGCCTTTGATAAATGAACTGATTTTCCTTAAAAATCATTATCCCAATTTCTCAAAATATTATTACAGAGGTTTGAATATTGATGTTTTAATAACAGGTATCGGAATGGTCCCAACAGCTTATTATCTGGGAAAAATCCTGGCAACAAATAAATATGACCTTGCATTTAATCTTGGAATTTGCGGAAGTTTTAATCCGGACTTAAGTATAGGAGAATCAGTGAATATTACTAATGATATATTTTCAGAATTAGGAATTGAATCCAAGGAGCAATTAATTCTATCGGAAGAGTTGAAATTATCAGAGCGATATTATTTTTCAACACCTTACAACCAGATTATTAATAACTATATTTCTGATTATCATGTATTTGAAAGCATAAAAAAGGTAAAAGGAATTACAGTAAACACAATTAGTGGAAACGATGAGCGAATAGAAAAAATAAAATCAAAATTCAAACCTGATACCGAAAGCATGGAAGGTGCAGCATTTTTGCATGCGTGTAAACTTGAAAATATTAATTGTTTGCAATTAAGGACAATTTCAAATTATGTCAAACAACGTGATAAAGCAGAATGGAATATTCCATTAGCAGTGAAAAATTTGAATTCGCTAATGATCTCCTATATCAATGAAGTTTCAATTTAATGAAAAAAATAAAACTCAGCCTCGGATTCTCACCCTGCCCCAATGATACTTTTATTTTCGATGCATTGGTTCATAATAAAATAGACACCGAAGGCATTGAATTTAAATATTTCCTTGCCGATGTTGAGGAATTGAATCAAAAGGCTTTACAAAACATACCGGATGTTTCTAAAGTTAGTTTTCATGCCTTTTTGTTTCTAAGAAAAAATTATACTTTATTGAATTCAGGGAGTGCACTTGGCGAAAACGTAGGGCCATTATTGATCTCAAAAAAACAATATTCGCTTAATGAAATTGATGATCTGAGAATTGCAATTCCCGGAAAACTTACAACAGCAAATCTTTTATTAAAAATTGCAGCGCCAAAAGCTGTCAATAAAACTGAAATTGTTTTCTCGGATATTGAAAATGCTGTACTTGAAGATAAATTCGATGCCGGGCTGATAATTCATGAAAACCGGTTTACTTATCAAAAGAAAGGATTAAATAAAATAATTGATCTGGGTGAATACTGGGAAAAACTCACACAAACGCCAATTCCTCTCGGTGGAATTGTAGCCAAAAAAATCCTTTCGGATGATATTATTGAGAAATTGAATAGAATTATGAAACGCAGCGTTCTTTTTGCAATGAAAAATCCTGAATCTTCAAAAAGTTTTGTCAAACAAAACGCTCAGGAAATGGATGATGATGTTATAGGGAAACACATCAAATTATATGTAAATAATTACACAATTGATCTTGGAGAAAAGGGGAGAAAAGCAATTAATTCGTTAATTCAGAAATTCACATAGGGCTTTGCTCTCACTATGCCAAACTCCAATCTATATTTTCCAATTCTATTTTAAAATTCACATTTGCCTTTAAGGCTTTGAATATTCTTAAAATTGTGCTGATTGTCATATTCCTTGCATTTCGCTCTAATTTAGAAATTTCGGATTTTTTAACACCTACTAAATTTCCTAACTGCTCCTGGGTCAAGTTTCTTTCTTTCCGGGTCCGCTTTATTATTTCACCTAAAACATCAAGCTGTAATTCAAACTCATATTGTTCCCTGCTTTCTGTTCCAATTTCCCCTATGTACTTATCTTTGAGTTTGTCGAAACTATGAAATTTGATTTTTTCTGTTTCCATATCTATCTTGTTTTGAAATAAAAATCCATTATTTGCCTTGCTCTATTTATCTCAGACTTTGGTGTTTTCTGAGTTTTCTTAAAAAATCCATGTGTAACTATAACTAAGGTATTCTGATTATTTCGTTTATCCCAAAATGCTAATAATCTATATTTCTGTAGATTAAAATTAGTTCTAAATTCCCATATATCAGAATCAAGTTTCTTAAAAAGTTCAGGATCTTTAGTCAATTTTGCCTTATCGATGTTATAAATAACCTTATTGCGTGCTTTTTCCTCAATTGATTCAAGAAAATTCCCAACCTCGTCGGAGTAAATTACTTTAAAAAATTCAACCATAATTTATCTTTCTTATTGCAAAGATAAACAAAGTTTCCATAAATAGCAACAAAAAATTTAATTTCTTATCCCCGAAGGTGGATACAAATGCTGTGCAACTTATTTTATAATAATCTTCTTAGTTTTAATAAACGATGAATTAGATAATTTTAAAACATAGATGCCAACCGTTTGTTTTGACAGATCAAGTTTATAAACCGTTGATCTGGAAACATTTTTCAGAATATCTTTATAAATAGTTTGCCCGTTAATATTCATTACGGAAATTTCAGTAGGAAATTCAATATCATTAATTTCTATGTTAAAAACTCCCTCTGCAGGATTAGGAAATATTTTCAAATTTTCATCATCCTGAATAATTTCTGGTATTGCAGTTAAATCAGAAACAGTTACATTGTCAATATAAAGAGGATTTCCAAAAAAGCTATAACTTTCGAAAGCAATTCGTACACCTGTATTTCCAATCCAATTTGAAATATCAATACTATTACATTCACTACCATAACCACTGCCACACCAATCGTCTTCAGTTGTTGGAACAAATCCGTTTGTAGTTAGCGGATGGGTTGCAAAATTGCCTGATCCGTCATCAGCACCGGCGAAAATTCTTTCCCAGGTTTCGCCACAATCAGCAGAAATATAAATTATCAATGAATCAGAGGCTTCTTCATGGTATTTAGCATAAGCATGTTGAAAATTCAGATAAGCAGAAGAATAATCAGTCAGATTCAATGGTATGGAAATCATTCTGTCTCTTTTTCCAATTGCATAATATTCCCTAAAGTTTAACATTGCAGCTCTATTTCCCGGTGAATTTCCACCAACAGTAGCAATTTCCCAGGTAACATTATTATCAGGATTTTCAATAATCCATGGGCTATCCTCAAATGAATCAAATTCAAAAGCTTCATCAAACGGAAGATAAGCTCCACCTATATAAATATATTCAGATTTTGTAAGGCTGTACTCACCATTAATATTTGTTGTAGTTAATGTTACTGAATATGCATCAATGTTTTCAAATGATACTGATGGGTTTTGAGAATTTGCATTTGTTCCGCCAACAAAAGTAACGTTATCGGGACTGAACGACCATTCCCAACTTATCGGGAAATTCGTAGTCTGGTCAATAAAATCAATAATTCCCGGTTCACAAAGAACCGAATCAGAAGCAGAAAATTCAGTTGCAGGTAATAGAGTTGTACTAACTGTTATATAATCATCTTTTATTATTGTATTTGAACCAAGTTCATTTGTAACCATTAATGCCACATCGTAAACCCCTTCATCATTATACAAAACGGTAGGATTTTCTTCAGTAGAAGTTTCAGGTTGTCCACCTTCAAAAGTCCAAAGATATTCCTGAGGTGGGCCATAAGATAAATCAGAAAAATTAACACTGTTTTCAATTGGAATAATTGTATTATCAGCTTCAAAATCAGCTATCGGAGGGATCATTAAATCTGATTCCCATAATCCACGGCCATATGTTCCGGCTCTGATTTTTCCGGTTTCAAAATGAATTTCCAATTCGTTTACAATAACATTAGGAAGGTTTGTCATAAATGGTTCCCAATCTTCCATTGTATTATCAACGAAATATATTCCTACATCCATTCCAATAAATAGACCCTCTTTAGGATCAGAATCATAAATAACACAATTTGCAGGAATATTTGGAAGGCTTCCTGAAATATTTGTCCATGTATCACCGGCATTTTCTGAAGTAAAAACTTTATTTCCTTCATCAAATCCTGAAAAACTTACGGCAATATTTTCAGGATTATTAGGATTTACAGCAATATATGTAATACTTAGATTTGGAAGTCCAGACGTAATATCTTGCCATGAATCTCCACCGTTCTTTGTCCGCCAAATATTTGAAGATTTTGATGCATAAAGGTAATTGGCATCAGATTCTGCAATCGACAAAACATTGGTATTTCCTCCACCAAAACTTGAAATTGTTTCCCATGAAAGCATACCATCGGTTGTTTTTCTGATATTAGTTGAGCCAACATAAAGTGTATTATTATCGAATGGGTCCATTACAAAAGGAGTAACCCATGCACCACCTCCGGGCTGGGTTATATTAACTCCTCCGTGATTTCCACCAGTAGTTGATTTATAGAAATGACCGTTTTGAGATGTTCCGTAAACAATATTTTCATCAGTCCAGTCAATAACACACTCCATTCCATCAGCACCAAGCCATTCATGCCAATGATCATCGGTATAAACACTTGTACCGTTATCCTGTGATCCACCCATATACTTATTCGAATTAGTTTTCGAACAACCAATACGATAAAACTGTCTCATGCCAATGCCTTCAGTCAGGTTTGTCCAATTTTCACCATTATCGGTTGATTTAGAAATCAAACCATCACTACCAACAAAAAGATCGCCTCCAAAAAACACTATTTCATGTATATCGCAATGAGTATAACCAAAAGGATTTCCCCATGTCCAGTCTGTTGTACGAGTCCAGTTTACACCTCCGTCGAGTGAGCGAAATGTATTAATTGCTCCTATATGGATTTCTTCAGGATTAACATGTGATGCTGCACAAGCAAGATCATACCATGCCTGAGCAGTTGAAGTTGGCACATCAGATTGTTTTGTAAAACTTTCACCGCTATCTGTTGAACGATATAAACCACTTGCTGAGGAGAAAAAATAAATATACTCAGGATTAGCCTCAGTAACTGCCATTTGTGCACGACTTGAAGTAGGAACTCCCTGAATTTGAGTAAAAGAGTCACCACCATCAGTTGATTTGAAAAAACTACGAGTAATACAAAAAACTATATCAGGTTCACCAGGTTTGAAATCAATGTCATCAATGTTACCGGTTTGAACTCTGGCCCAAACCTCTCCTCCATCAATAGTTTTATAAACTCCGTTGCTTGTAGCAGCCAACAAAATATCAGGGTTTTCGGGGTGAATAATTAATTTAGCTATTGTTCTTGTGTTACCAATTGTCCAGTTCAAACCCGTTTCATCCCAGGTCTGTCCACCATCAAATGATTTTAGAACTCCAATACTATAATTATCACCTGCATCTTTATCACCTGTTCCAATATATACAATATCTGTATTTGTATAGTCGATAGCAACAGCCGAAACTCCTATAACAGGAAGATTATCGGTTAAAACATTCCAGGTTTGCCCTTCATCGGTAGTTTTCCATAAACCACCTGATGGTGTCCCTACATATATTATATCAGTATCAAAAGGATCTCTCATTATCACGTTGATCCTTCCAATTCCAGGATTCCAGTGCCCGGTAACATTAGCAGAGGTTCGCGGTCCCAATTCCTGCCAATCACTTGGTACACCTGAGAATTTCAGAGAATGTTCTTTTTTATATTTTTTGATTTCTTTCCAAACCTTTGCCTGATCAAATCGTTCGCCTGTTGGATAAACACGCGGTTCCATAAACCACTCCCAACGTTTGAATTGTTTCCAGCCTGTTCCTTTTCCATTGGGTTTGTTTTTAAAATATTCATTAAATTCCTTTTGAACATTATAGAAATTTACTGAAGGATCGTTCATCATATCTACCCATGCCGGGGTTTTTTCGGCACTCTTTAATACTGTAGATGGTTGTTTTTGAGCATAAGAATCAACAAAAAGAATTGTTAATAGAGCTAATAATAAAATAGTAATTTTTTTCATTTCAGTATTTGTTTTTTTTGCAAAATTAGTCTTTTTTACTTTTAGAAACATATCAAATTCAAAGACAAGCAAAATATATTTGGAGTTGCATTAAATTTATTTCTTCGATTGAATAGTGAAATACATAAATGCGGAAAAAAACAAAAAAAACTTGTAGAAATCAGTTTAATCCGTATTATCACTGTTCTATTAGGAAACTTTTTGGACAACAATATTTATAAGTTCAGATATTATTTATTGTTTTTACAGATATTCTCTTCTTTTTCTCCACATTCACAAGATATTCGCTTTCCTGTTGCAGGATCAACACTACCACATGATTTTTTAAAACTTCCGCCTTTAATTACGAACATTTTAACTGCAATAGCAGCAAAGGCAATTGCTAATAATATTATAGATATAATTATGAGTTTAAATATCATTATAAAATAATTTTTGCAAAAATGATTAAAAAAAATAATAAGTTCATTAAATATTTAAGAAATAATTCAAACGTTATTATATAATTTCTATATATTTGTTATCTGATTCTTTTATAAGAAATAATATTCAATATTATAGAAATTGAAGTGTATTAACAATAAATATTTTGACCATGAAACGATTTCCGATCTTATTAATTTTTTTTACAATGTTTTATTTCTTTGAGATAAATGGTCAGACAAGGATTACTCCTAAAGTCTCTCCAAATTCCAATTCAGATTTCTCGAATGTGGGAAAACTCATCAATATAGCAATATCTGAAGTTACCGATCCTGCTGATATCCCGGATGCAAAATATATTGAGTTATATAATTTTACGGCAAGTGATGTTAATTTAACCAGCTGGCAAATACGCATGTATGCAGATGGAAGCACCTCAAGTACTGATTTCAATCTGTCGGGAACTATTAAGGCAGGAGAAACGAAACTTATTGCATATAATGAATCAACTTTCATCGCCTCTTACGGTGTATCTCCTGATTTATCAAGTGTAGTTATTTCAGGTGACGGAAACGATGTTTATGAACTTTATGACGGTAGCAGTGTAGTTGATATTTATGGAGTAGTCGGAGTAAATGGAAACGGACAACCCTGGGAATACACTAATTCAAAAGCAGTACGAAAAAATTCTGTTACGGCACCAATAGTAGCATGGGATCCTGATGAATGGAATATTATTTCTTCATGTAATACTCCCCGTATGACTCCCGAACTCCATCCTGTTTCTGCCTGGAACGGAGATGCTAAAAGCAATGACTGGACCGCCGAAGGCAATTGGGATAATGGAACAACCGGCTTGGGCATAAGTGCACATTTACCTTCTGGGTTATCAAATTATCCTACAATTTCAGCATCAGCTACCATTGATAACCTTAGAATGGGTAACGGGGCTACCCTCCTTGGTGGTCAACATCTTACAATCAGCGGAACTGTTAATATTCAAAATTATATATCAGGCTACACAGGCAATGATAATGGCTGGAATATAATTACTGCTCCGGTTAGTGGGATGGCAATACCAGGTTCAGACTGGGTTCCTGTGTCAGGGGAAGATGACTTCTTTTTTTATTACGAAACTAATGATGTATATCTAAACTATTTAGCACCGGGCAATCCCCCAACCGTATTTGATTATTTTGATATCGGCCAGGGTTATCTGGTAGGATATCACGAGGATAACGATGGAATTAAAAACCTTTTCGGAGCCCTGAATACTGCTTCCGAATATACTTATAATATGAGTTATGGAAACACTAACTGGAATTTCATAGGCAATCCTTATCCCTCAAAATTAAGTGGAGGAATCTTAAATAATGCTTCATCCATGAAAACACTTGATCCTTCAGATGGCTCATATATTGATTTTACAGGTTCTTATTTGGATATTTGCCAGGGATTCGTATTATATGCTGAAACTGAAGGAGCGAGTATTACAGCTAATTATTCGTATCAAACTCATGGAAGTTCAAAAAAAGAAGGTGGAAAATCAAGTAAAATTATCCTTACAGTCTCTAATGGTGAGACATTTGTTAATACTTGCTTAAATGTTAAGGAACATGCTTCATCAAATTTTGAGTGGCAAAATGACTCAAGATATCTTGAACCAATTAGCGGTTTACCTCATTTATGTACCTTCACTACTGATAATATTAAAGTTTCTACAAACTCATTTAAACTACCGGAAGGTTCAATAGTATTTCCATTATACTTCAGTGTTTTTGAAAATGGAATGGTAACTTTTTCTCTCGATGACTTGACAGGAGCATCCGGACTTGAGAATATTATTCTGGAAGATCAAACTGAAAATGTTTTTACTTCACTTTCAGAAGGTGATTCTTACACTTTTTATGCCTCGACTCAGGATGATCCTTTAAGATTTAAGCTCCATTTAAATGCTACAGGAGGTATCAACGAGTTTGTCAATCATGACTGGTTTGATATTTATTCGAGCGGTAAAAATATTTATCTCAACTGTAATGAAAAAAATAATGCCATCGTAAATATCTTCAATCTCAACGGGCAATTGCTTAGCTCAAAGCAATTATCTATTAATTGCCTTACCGTATTTGAAACCGGCCTCAACAAAGGTTTGTATATTGTAAAAGCAATACTTAAGGAAACCAATGTATCAAAAAAGGTTTTCATCAATTAAGAAATAAAAGAAAGTTTATCATAAAATCAGAAATGTTTATACGATTTTTAACTTTTATTCAATGGAAAATATGTGACCTTCTTAAAATCTTACTCATTTTTAATACTGAAATATCCGAAATCAATTAAAATGTTGACGGAGATTGATTGCAAAACTGCGGAGATTACCCTCATGAGAGCGGAGATTGATGTCACGACTGCTACAATTGACCTCATGACTGCTACAATTGGCATCATGACCGCTACGATTGATGTCACGACTGCTACAATTGACCTCAAGACCGCTACGATTGATGACATGACTGCTACGATTGACATCATGACCGCTACGATTGATGTCACGACTGCTACAATTGATGTCATGACCGCTACAATTAGCGGCAGAAGTGCTACAATTGATCCCATGACCTCTACAACTACTATAATGAGTACTACAGTTGACAGAATAAATGCAGCAATTAATATAAATCCTGAGAAAAAATAGAGTGAAGCCTTGACTTTTGGATTTAATATAGAGATAATTATTATTTTAGCTTCATTATATGCAATATTTTTTAACTAAATTTATTAAACAAATGAAATATAAGCTCTTAATTATTACATTTATTAGCATATTTCCTGTTTTTTGTTTCGGTCAGGAAAATTTTTGTGAATACGGTTTTAGCCCCGGCGTCATTATTCCCGTTAACACACCATATGAAGAATCATATGTTGGTGTTGGGATTTCAGCCTTTAATGAGATAGTTTTATCAGATAAGGCAAGTATTTATTCCAGAGCGGGAATGTATGTTATGCTGACACATAAAAGAAATAAATACTACAATAAGTATCATAAATGGGCAAACTTTGATTTTATGTTTGAAATTGGCCCAAAGATCTATTTCGGAAACTTTTATACTAAACCGGGGTGTGGATTTATTTGGGGTGAATCATTCAGAGTTGCCTTTATGCCAGGTTTCGGAATACGCCACAACCAAATTGATATTGGGATAAGATATACCCAAAGCCATGATTATAAATTTTTTGAGGTCAGGCTAGGGGTTTATACCTTTAAATAGCTAAAGGTAATAAATCATAATAAGTATTCTTATATATTTCAAGCATAATCCTCTATGGTGTAAAATTTTAAAAAACAAAATTTAACAAATTTTTAAGAAAAAATATTGTATTTTTCTTAATATTATTATTAACTTCGCTTTCTTATTTTTTTTCAAAATGCAATTTTGTATTAAATAGTAAATTAATCTTATATTTTTATTATGAAAAAAATTTTACCTCTTTTTATTATATTATTAATTGTTTTTTCTTTTGATGCATTGGGGCAGGTAACTGAGTCTTTTGATGGTTGGAGTGATGGATCTTATTCAACAACATCAACTTATAATCATGTTGGAGTAGGTTATTGGAGGTCGTTTAATTCCATGTGTCACTCGTTAAATGCACGGTCCGGTAATTGTGTCCGCTTCAATGATGATAGTATGGATAATGAGTTTTTAATTTTTGAAGGCCTGGATGGTAATGGAAAAGATTTCGGGGTTGGTACAATATCTTTTTGGTACAGGCATTGGAATGGAGATGCCAGCAATGTTCAATTTTTAGTTCAATACAAAATTGGCGACGGTATTTGGATTGATGTAGGTTCAACTGTAACAGTTCCCAATAATACAACTTATTATCAGTTTTCTGAAGAAGTAAACACACCTTTTAATAATGTATTTGTTAAAGTTAAATCAATAAATGATGAGGAACGGCTTTGTATCGATGATTTCACAATAACAAATCATGTAGGCACAACACCTTCAATAAATTTGAATAATACAGTTCTAACTGATTTTTCATATTTTGAGGGTAGTGGCCCTTCATCCGAGCAAACATTTACAGTTGAGGGAGTTAATTTAACCAATGATATAAGTTTAGCTGCATCCGCCAATTATGAGATTTCCGAAACATCAGGTTCGGGATATACCAGTCCTATAACACTAACACAAAGTGGAGGAACAGTTTCACTTACTACAATATATATCCGCCTGAAAGCCGGTTTAAGTGCCGGTGCTTATGATAATGAGACTATTATTGCATCATCAACAGGTGCTGTTTCAAAGACACTTACTTGTTATGGAGATGTTTACAAAAGCCAGCCCTCAAATCATGTTACAGGTTTTGCCACAGGAACAACAACTTCTTCATCAATACCCTCATCATGGACTGAAAATGATGGTGATGTAACACCCGATGGCTATTTGATAAAAGCAAGCACCGGAACTGTTTCCGATCCCGTTGATGGCACCGATCCGGCCGACGATACTGATCTTACAGATGGAAGTGGCAATATTAAGGTTGCTCATGGAACAAGCAATTATACTTTTGATAATTGCAGTGCTTTAACACTCTATAATTTCAAGATATATCCTTACACAAATTCGGGAACAAATATTGATTTTAAAATCACAAGTGCTCCGTCGGCAAATGCAACAACACAAACTCCAAAATTGCTTATATCAGAAGTTACTGATCCTAACGATGTTTATCAGGCCCGTTTTGTTGAATTATATAATGCTGATGAAACTACTATTGATTTTGATACCGAAACCTGGTATTTATGCAGGCAGACTAATGGCTCAACATGGGAAGATAAACAATTAACGGGTTCAATAGCTGCTAATGAAACTTATGTGCTGGCTAATAATAATGATAATACCTCTGACCATTTTTATCTGACTTTTGATTTTATGGCAGATTATAATTACGGTGGATCAAGTGGAAACGGCGATGATGGCTATTTTCTGTACTTTAACGGCGATCATTCTACCGGAACTTTGATTGATGCATATGGTGTTATAGGTGAAACAGGATCAGGTACCTGGGAGTATGAAAATGCTAAAGCGGTTAGAAAAAATACAATAACAGGTCCGAATTCAACATGGACAGCTGCTGAATGGAATAAAGTAAACACATGTATCTCCGATAGAATGACTCCGGATTCCTACCCCGAAACCGTTTGGAACGGATCAACAAACAATGATTGGGCAAGTGAATCAAATTGGGATAATGGATTAACAGGTTCAACAATTAATGTTAAAATTTGGCCAGACGCTTCTAATTTTCCAATAATTACAAGTGGAACAAATCATTGTAATGATATTACAATTGATGCGGGCGGTATATTCAGTATTCATGACGGGACTATAGAAATTCATGGAAATGTATTATTGAAATCCGATGAAAATGGTTTTGCCTCTATTGTTGATACAAACAGTAATGGAGTTATTACATATACCGTTGATAAAACAAAAACAGTTCAATGTAATTTGTTGTTAGATAAATACCATTACGTATCATCTCCAATAAGTTCTCAGAATTATTCTCTATTCCAGGTAGGTGTTGATACTGAAAATGATTTTTTTAATTATGACGAGCCGACAAATTACTGGATTGATTTGTTTTCAGCCTCAGGTAATATGGAAGTAGGAAGAGGTTATGCTGTTCAAATTGCCGGCACGGGAAATATTATTAAAGAATTTACAGGATCGCTTAATACAGGCAACAAAACTTATGCTGTTACATTAACAAGCGGACAAGGCGGGGGAGTAAACCTTATCGGAAATCCTTATCCGAGTGCTATATCAGCATTGGATAGCGATCCTAAAAGCTTCCTGAATAAAAATTCAATTGTAAGTACTTTATATTTTTGGGACGAACCGGCAAGTTATACACAACAAAGCAATGACTATGCTACTTATAACGCAACAGGTGGTACAGCCGGTGGTGCTGAAAGTGCTGTTCCAAATGGTTATATCAGCCCATGCCAGGGATTTTTTGTCAGGGTTAGCTCTGCAGGGGATATTCTATTTAAAAACAATATGAGAAGTTCTCATTCAGCTCACTTCTTTAAAAATGATAAATCTGAAGTTGCAAGAGTCTGGATAAGCCTTACAAATTCGGAAAATGATTACAATGAAATTTTAATCGGATTTCCTGAAGAAGCAACTCCAGGTGTCGATAATCAATACGATGGTTTAAAATTTAAAGCCAGTCAAAATTTAGCATTTTACTCTGTCATCAACAATGAAGATTATGTAATTCAAGGGCTACCACCTTTAGAAGAAAACATTAGTGTTCGACTCGGAGTTGACGTTGGAATTCAGGGAGGACATACTTTTAAATTAAAAGATTTTGAGAACTTTAGTGAAAGCACATCAATAATTCTTGAGGACAAACAGGAAAACAAATTCATTAATTTATTTCAGCAAATCGAATACACTACTAACCTCGAACCAGGTAGAATTGATGATCGTTTTCTGCTTCATTTCACAGGGCCTTTTGGTATTGATGAAATATCTCAGGAATCAATAATGAATATTTATTCCTTCAATAATGATATTTATATTCAAAATAATACGAATCAAAAATTTGATGTAAATATTTCGATAAAAAATATTTTGGGACAGGAAATTTTAAATAAAAAACTTACCTTCAATAATACATCTAAGATTTCATTAGATGTAGTTCAGGGATATTATTTTGTGAAAATATTTACCGATAAATTATTTATCACAAAAAAAGTTTATCTAAATTAAAATCTTAAACATTATTACCATAAATATACACATAAGGTTTTATCAACTTTTTTAAAACTTTCCTTTCGTTTTAAAAATTAATTCTATTTTCGCTTCCTAATAATATCAAAAATAAAAAAAAATATACATGATTAGAAAAATTACTATTCTCCTACTTGTCTTACCAACCCTACTATTTAGCCAAACTTCTAAAGTATCTTATGATGATACTTCCGGGTTAAACGTTTCTGCAATATTCTCAGTCAAAGATATTCCGGAAGGATATTACGATGATGCGGATGGATTGAGTGGCTCCGCCCTTAAGACAGCGCTTCATAATATAATAGACGACCATACTGTTAAGTCTTATGATTATCTGTGGACTGCATTTCAAACTACCGATGATAATGTATCGGGTAAAGTTTGGGATATGTATTCAAATTGTACTTTTACTTTTGTTACAAATCAATGTGGTAGTTACAGTGTTGAATGCGACTGTTATAACCGCGAGCATTCATTTCCGGCAAGTTGGTACAGCGATGCCTCACCCATGTATACCGACCTTTTTCATATAGTGCCTACCGACGGAAAAGTCAATGGCTTTAGAGATAATTATCCGTTTGGGGAAACCTCATCTCCTTCAACAACAACTGGAAATGGAAGCAAGGTAGGGCCTTGTAGTGTAAGCGGTTATTCGGGAACCATTTTTGAACCGGTCGATACATACAAAGGCGATTTTGCCAGAAATTATTTTTATATGGCTACACGTTACGAAGACATTATTTCGGGATGGGAAGAAAACAATTCTAACGGGGATGCCGTACTTGATGGAACCTCCTATCCTGTTTACGAAACATGGTTTCTTGATATGATAATGCAATGGCATGAAGATGATCCTGTAAGTCAAAAAGAAATCGATCGAAACGATGCCATATATGCCATTCAGGGCAATAGAAACCCTTTTATCGACCATTCCGAATATGTTGATTATATCTGGGGAGATACCGATCCCGAACCTTCAAACCATATTAATGATTTTTCGGCACATAATATTACTCTTACATGGACGGATGCTACCGGAGCTACTTTACCCGAGGCATATTTAATCAGAATGAGTTCCACAAGTTTTGAAGCTATTAGTACACCCTCCGACGGAACAGCCGTATCTGACGATGCAACTAATAAAAACATAAATTATGGCACCGAAACCTGTACTTTTACTAATCTTAGTTCAGGCACTACATATTATTTTAAAATTTTTGGATATACTGGCTCCGGTGTTAATATTGATTATAAAACAGATGGGGATATTATGCAGGTAAGTATTTCAACAAGTGATTAAGACACATCGACTTACCCTTTTATCATTTTAAAATCAAATAATATAAACAATATTGACTATGACATCATTACATCATTTGTTAATTATTTAACAATTTTTTAAGAAATAATTTGTTATATGTGAAAAATTTGTTTATTACATTCGCACCTTAATTTTAAAAAAATATATTCTTATATAATATAAAACATACATTATGAAAAAGACTTTTACTCTTTTTATTATCTTTTTAATGGCTTTTGCTATAAATGGGTGGGGGCAATTATCAGCTGGTGATATTGCTTTTACTGCTTTCAATGCAGATGGTGATGATGACTTTGCTATTGTTGCTTTATCGGATATTCCTGCCAGTACAACAATTTATTTTACAGATAACGAACCTAGTAGCGATGGAACCGGATTTGTTGATACAAACGAAGGAGTTCTTGAATGGGTTACAGGAGGCTCAGTAACCTCAGCCGGAACAATTGTTGTTTTCAATGATGCAAGTTCAGCAAGTCGAAGTGCTTCTACTGGAACTTTCACAAGTGCTAATGGTAGTTTAAACTTGGCTGGAGGTGGAGATGCTTTATATGCTTTTAGAGGCGTATCTGCAACAAGTGTTTCTGCTTGGCTAGCAGGTATTCAAAATGAGGCTGGGAATCAGGGGGCTAATTTTGATCAAACCGGATTAACAGTTGGTACAACATTTATTGATTTTTATTCATCCGGTAGTCCAGATGGTGGCTATTATAGTGGTGCAAGAACTGGAGAATCTTCTTTTTCAGATTATTTATCATTACTCGGAAGTAATTCAAACTGGACAGAAGAAGTTAGTAATGGAGAAAATATTTTACCTATCTCGACAACAGCTTTTACAACTAGCTCTACTCCTGCTATTACATTAAGCACCTCATCCCTAACCGGTTTTACTTATGAAGAAGGTAGTGGCCCTTCAACCGAACAAACTTTTACCGTTGAGGGAAGTGATCTGACAAATGATATTACTTTAACTGCACCAACAAATTATGAGATTTCTGAAACTTCGGGTTCAGGGTATACAAGCCCTATTACACTTACTCAATCTGGTGGCACAGTTTCAACAACCACAATTTATACTCGCCTCAAAGCAGGTTTAAGCACTGGTGACTATAATAGTGAAGATATTACAGCAGCATCTACGGGTGCAACATCAAAAACTGTTACATGTAGTGGTAGTGTAACCGCAGCCGGTGGTGGTTGTGCAACTGACCTAATTATTTCGGAAGTTGATGAAAATGGAAATGAAAAATATATTGAAATTGCCAACATTACGGGTTCGAGTGTCAGTTTAGCTGATTATGATCTGGTTATTTATGCTAATGGTAGTGCAACGGTTACTGCAACAATTGATTTAACCGATGGCTCTTCAATTGCTGATAATGATGTTTGGGTTCTTGCTTATACGAGTGCATCAGCCTGGTCGGGAACACCTGACCAAACAAGTGGATCTTTTTCCCCAAATGGAAATGATGTAATTGCTTTAAGGAAAAGTTCAACAAATATTGATGTTTTTGGAACGATTGGGAGTTCTTCTTATTATTATAATGACAAAACTGTTATTCGTAAATCAAGTATAACATCACCAACGACAAGCTATAGTGCAGATGACTGGACATTTACAGCATATTCGGGAGATGATCCGGCTAATTTAGGATCACATACTATGGATTGTAGCGGGGTTATTGATCCGAGTTCATTTTCAGCTACAGCAAGTAGTAATTCACAAATCAACCTTACCTGGACAGAAAACGCATCAGGAAATGATGTGCTGATCGCATGGAATTCTACTTCTACATTTGGCACACCTGAAGATGGTACAAGCTATTCCAGCGGATCGGGAATCCCCGGGGGTGGAACCTCTCTTGGAACTGATGCCGACGAAGCATATAGTCATACATCCTTAGATGCTAACACACAATATTTCTATAAAATATGGTCGGTGGACGGAAGTACATATTATTCTGATGGAGTTACGGATAATGCAACAACACATAAGGACGAACCAACAAATCATGTTACAGATTTTGCTGCCGGAACAACAACTGCATCATCTATTCCTTTAACATGGACAGAAAATGATGGAGCCGTTGTACCTGATGGTTACTTAATAAAAGCAAGTACGGGAACGGTTTCCAACCCTGTTGATGGCACTGACCCTGCAGACGATACTGATCTGACAGATGGTTCCGGAAATATAAAGGTATTACATGGAAATGCAACTTACACATTCAGCAATTGTAGTGCTTCAACACTATATAATTTCAAAATCTATCCTTACACAAATTCCGAAGCAAATATTGATTTTAAAACTACAGCTACTGTCCCATCTGCGAATGCAACAACTGCTGAAGCTGATATTCCAGATATAATAATCTCGGAAGTTTCAGACCCGGGGGATGAATATACCGGAAGATTTATTGAATTGTTTAATGCCGGTACCGAAATGATTGATTTTAGTTCAACCACTATTTTCCTTAGCAGACAAGCTAATGGATCAACTTGGTATGATTTACAATTAACCGGCTCAATCTCTCCTAACGAAACTTATGTTGTGGCAACTAATGCTGCTTTTTCAACAACACATTATAGTTTCACACCGGACGTAACTAACGGTAGCTTTAATGGTAGCGGTGATGACGCAGTATTTCTTTACCTTAATGCGAATCATGAAACCGGTACTTTAATTGACATCTATGGTGTTATTGATATTGATGGGACAGGTGAAGATTGGGATTATACAGATAAACAAGCTTTACGCAAGAATACTGTAACTTCACCTAATTCTACCTGGACGGCTTCCGAATGGACAATTACAGCAGCTGATGTTGCCGATATGACACCAGGTGTACACAACAACAATGTATCATGGAAAGGAGGTTCCTCTGCATGGACAACAGCATCTAATTGGGGAGGTGGTGCAGTACCCGGTGAAACCACACATATTGTTATTGGTAGTGGTGATACTCCAACAATTGAAAGCGGCACAAATCATTGTAATAATATAAATATTGGTGCAGGCGGAGCTTTAAATGTTTATGGAGGAACATTGGAAATTCATGGCGATCTTGTACTTCAGTCTGATGCAAACAGTTCTGCTTCTATTGTTGATACAATTACGGCCGGAGTTATTACTTATTCCGGTAAAGGAACAAAAACGGTTCAACGTTATTTGGTTAAAGATAAATATCATTATGTTTCATCTCCAATAAGCGCTCAAAACTATACTTTGTTTCAGGTGGGAGAAGATAATGAAAATGATTTTTTCAATTATAATGAAACTACAAATATGTGGATGGATTTGTTCGCAGCCTCCGGAACAATGGAAGTCGGAAGAGGTTATGCAGTGCAGATTGCCGGTTCAGGGGGTATAACCAAAGAATTTACGGGATCATTAAACACCGGTAACAAATCATATTCTGCTACTTATACAAGTGATCAGGGTGGAGGAGTAAATTTAATCGGTAATCCTTATCCATGTTCTATTTCGGCAATACCCAATGGCAACAAAAACAAAAGTTTATTAAGTAAAAACTCTATTATTAGTACAATATATTTTTGGGATGAACCCGCAAGTTACACACAACAAAGCGATGATTATGCAACATATAATGCCTCCGGAGGAGCTGCAGGTGGTGCAAGTAGTGCCACTCCTGACGGTTATATCAGTCCTTGCCAGGGATTCTTTGTCAGAGTTAGCGAAGCTGGGGATATTCAATTTAAAAACAATATGAGAACTTCCCATTCGGCTCATTTCTTTAAAAATGACGTTTCTGAGATTTCAAGAGTCTGGATAAATCTTACAAATTCGGAAAATAATTTTAATGAAATTTTAGTAGCATTTTCCCCGGAAGCTACAAAAGGTGTCGATAATCAATACGACGGATTAAAAATTAAAGGTAATCCAAATCTTGCATTTTACTCTGTTCTCAATAATGAAGATTATGTAATTCAGGGTTTGCCGCCTTTAGAGGAAAGTATTTCTGTTAAGCTCGGGATTGATGTTGGAATTCAGGGTGAACATACTTTTAAATTAAAAGATTTTGAGAACTTTAGCGAAGGAACAATTATAACTCTGGAGGATAAACAGGAGAATAAATTCATTAATTTATTTCAGGAAACCGAATACACTGCAATCCTCGAAACAGGCAGAATTGACGATCGCTTTTTACTTCATTTCACCGGGCCTTTTGGTATTGATGAAATAAAAAATGAACAAGGAATAAAAATTTTCTCAAATAATTGCAATATTTACATAATTAATACTAACTTTGTAGATGCAAATGTTGTTGTTTATAATATGATGGGGCAAGAAGTTGATAATATGAGATTAAGCAAAGATGAAGTTAATTGTTTCAACCTTGATGTCCAACAAGGATATTATATTATTAAAGTAATTAGTGATCAATTTATAAGTACAGAAAAAGTATATTTAAAATAAAAAGCTGAATTTAAAAGGTTTCTAAAAAAAGCATATATATGAAAAGTAAAATAAAATTTTTTGCAGTCAGTTTATTAATATGTTTTGCAACATTAATAACAACAAATGTTCAGGCTGATGCTCCTCCACCTCCTCCACCTGAGCATGGTGAAACAGGGAATGTTCCCGGGGGCGGAGCACCAATTGGTAGCGGGCTTGCAATTTTATTAAGCCTCGGAGCCGGTTATGGTGCAAAAAAAATCTATGATTATAAAAAAAGAAAGAAAGAAGAATAGATTTCATGGAATTGGTGTAAGAACGCCTTTAAGTTCTTACTTAATAAATGCAAATTTTGCGTCGCTTGAGTTGTTTTATAAATAGAGTTAAGTCTTAGCTTTCTTTATTAATTTCATATTTTCTGGTTTTTAAGAAACGACATTACTAATAATTAGTAATGTAAAGATTGTTTGTATTATACTGTATGTATTGATTAATTCATGTTTAAATATTACAATTAAAACTTTCAAATTATGAAAAAAATTTTACTTTATTTATTTGCTTTACTAATTGCTTTTAATGGATGGGGGCAATCTTCACCTGGAGATATTGCATTTATTGCCATGAACGTAGATGGAGGTGATGATTTTGCTTTTGTTGCTTTGGTTGATATATCGGCAAGTGCAAATATATACTTTACAGATAATGAATGGAATGGTACGGCTTTCAATGATTTAAATGAAGGGGAAATTACCTGGACAAACGATGCATCCATACTTAGCGCCGGTTCGGTTGTAGTCTTTACTGATCCTTCAACTGGAGGCTCGGTTAATGTTGGATCTTATTCCGGATCAGGTTGGAATTTAGGATCAAGTAACGAATGGGCGTATGCTCTTCTTGAAGCACCGGCCACATCTTATGCTTCTGCTCCAACTTTTTTATCTGCAATTGCAAGTGATGCCGGTGCAGGTTGGTTAACGGGTACCGGGCTAACTGAAGGAACTCATGCAATTGATTTTAATAATGATCATGATGGATTCAAATATACTGGAGCCAGAGATGATCAAGCTTCATTTTCAGCTTATCTACCGGTGATTATGAATTCAAGTAACTGGCAGGATGAAGCATCAAATGGAGAACTTATTTTACCTATTTCAACAACTGCTTTTTCAACTACCGGAGTATCGCCAACTATAACATTAAATCCCTCAAGCCTAATTGGTTTTAATTATGCAGTTGGAAATGGCCCCTCAGCAGAGCAATCATTTACTGCAGCCGGAAGTAATCTTGAAGCTGATATTTCATTAGTACCACCAACAAATTATGAAATTTCTACAGGAACAGGTGGGGCTTTTGTTGCCACAAATCCGATAACTTTGGCACATACGGGAGGAACGGTAAACGAGACTTCAATCTATGTCAGATTAAAAGCCGGATTAGGCGCAGGGAATTATAATAATGAAGACATCACCGCCTCATCAACTAATGCAGATAATAAAACTGTAACTTGTAGTGGAACCGTGGAAGAACCTTCAACCACTACTTTACCTTATTCTGAAGCTTTTGATGCTGATCTGGGTGATTGTTACACTTACAGCGTATCAGGTGCAACAAAAGAATGGAACTGGAATACTGGCGGTTATGCTCAAATGAATGGTTTTAATTCAGGTGATACAGAAGAAGATTGGTTAATTTTGCCCGGTATAAATCTGGATAATTATTCAAATGAAATAATGACATTTGATACCTGGTATAATTATGGTAGCGATGATGAAAACAATTACCTAAAACTTATGTATTCCACCAATTACAGTGGAGTAGGTAATCCTTCCGGTTCTACCTGGACTGAATTATCTTACACTCAACCCGGTTCTACACAAACATGGACATCTTCAGGAGATATTAATTTATCAGGTATTTCAGGCACTTCAGTTTGGATTGCATTTAAATATCACTATGAAAGTGGAAGTTACAGATCATGGGGGGTTGATAATTTGAGTATAGAAGAAGTTAATGTTATTGATCCCGGTTCATTTTCAGCAGAGGCTGCAAGTTCTTCTCAGATTGATCTGTCATTTACAACCAACGTTGCCGGTGATAATGTTGTAATTGCTTATGATGCTGATGGTTCATTTTCTGCTCCATCCGGTGCACCTCCTGCAATAGGAGAAGCTTTTGCGGGTGGAACCTTGCTTTACAATGGAACAACTTCTCCACAAAATCATACCGGACTTGCTTCAGGCCAAACTGTTTATTATAAAGCATGGTCATACGATGAAAGTAATTATTCATCAGGATTAACAGACAATGCAACTACCCTTAAACCGGAACCTACTAATTATCCTGTAAGTTTTTCTGCCACAGCAAATAGTTCAAGTAAAATAACACTTACCTGGACAGATGCAGTAGGAGCTCAGTTACCCGATAACTATTTAATAAAAGCAAGCACAGCTAATAATGTAAGTGCACCGGTTGATGGAACTGCAGTAGCGGATAATACCACAATAGGTGATGATAACGGAGCTGTTAATGTTGCATACGGAGTTGAATCTTATGAATGGACAGGTTTGAACGCCTCCACAACTTATTATTTTGAAATATATCCTTATACAAATTCAGGTAGTAATATTAATTATAAAACCGATGGCTCTCCTCCCGAAGCAAATGCAACCACAGGAGAAAGTGGATCAGGTACTTTAGAAAGCCCGTATTCTTGTGCCGAAGTAATTGCTTTAAATAATCCGGCTACAACTGATCAATGGGTAAAAGGATATATTGTTGGATATTTTACAGGATCAACAAGCGTTGACCAGACTGCTCCATTTGGTGGAAATACAAATTTAGCTCTTGCCGATGCGTCTGATGAATCAGATCATAATAATATGGTTTCTGTTCAATTAATTGATAATGGATTAAGGGAAATTCTCGGCCTTCAGACAAATTCAAATAATTTTGGAGATATAGTATTGGTTAGAGGTGATCTACTGGAATATTATTCTCACAAAGGAGTTAAAAATACAGATGATTATAAATGGTTTTCCGATCCAACGGTTTCTTCAAGTGGTAATTGGAGCAGTAATACAACATGGGGACATGGAAAACCGGGTAAGAATGATAATGTTATAGTATCTTCCGGTACATTGAGTATTGATGAAACAGCAGCATGTAATAATCTAACGATTAATAATAATGCTTCAACAACTATTAATGATGCAATTACTTTAAGTGTTCATACAACACTGACAATAAACAATGGTGGTTCTTTTATTAATAACGGTACACTTGATAATGGAGCGAAAGCTGATGCAAACGGAGTTATGCAAAGAAGTATTGACGGTTGGACAACTCAGTCAAACGGCTGGCATTTTCTGTCCTCTCCTGTGAATAATCTGGCTATTAACGGTTCCGATTTTGATCCGGGCGACAATGATGATTTCCATGCCTGGAGTGAAACACAATACCTGTGGTTAAATCATAAAGACCCTACAAATAATATTACTAATTTCACTAATGGCCTGGGTTACCTGGTTTCTTACCAGGCAACCGATACAAAAGATTTCACAGGGACATTTAATAATTCGGATATAACATTTAATAATTTGTCGAAAACAAGCGAGAAAGGTGAAGGCTGGCATTTATTCGGAAACCCGTTTCAATCGGCTTTACAATGGACAAATACTGATTGGGTCAGAACAAACTTTGGTGTAGCAGCGAAGATAATGAACAGCGGAGGTTCCTACCAGGATATAACTGTTGGTGGAACAGATATTATACCTGCAAATCAGGGCTTTTTTGTTCAGACAAGCGTTGACGGAAACAACACATTTACTATTCCTAAGTCGCAAAGAGTTCATAATTCAACAGCGTTTTATAAAAACACCATACCAAATCAATTGACATTAAAAGCCATAGATGGAAATCTGTATCAAAACACTTGGATACAATTTATGGATGGTTCAACGAGTAACTTCGATGAAAATTATGATGTTAGATTTTTAAGTGCCTGGAGTGGAGCTCCGCATTTTTATTCAGTTGTTGGAGAAGAATATTTATCGACAAACAGAATTCCCGAGCCTGAGAATGAAAACATTGTTTCTTTGAATTTCTCATCACAAAATGAAACAAATATTTTTATTCAGGCCACCGGTATTGATTCGTTTGCTGAATACATTGATATTTTTCTTGAAGATTTGCAAGAGAACATTATTGTTAACCTGCGAGAAAATCCTGAATATTCTTTTTACTCACATCCTGATTATAATCCCGAAAGATTCAAAATCCATTTTAAAACAGCAACAGGAATTAATGAAGATGAAAATGATGTTTTCGATATTTACTCCAATAACAGCAATATTTACATAATGAATCCTAATTTTTTAAATGCAAATGTTGTTATTTATAATATGATGGGGCAAGAAGTTGATAATATGAGATTAAGCAAAGAAGAGTTTAATAGTTTTCAACTTAATGTGCAACAAGGATATTATCTTGTAAAAGTAATTAATGATCAATTTATCATTACTGAAAAAGTTTATATAAAATAATGAGCTATTAAATGTAATGAGCCCGGTGTAAAAAGCTACAGATTCAAAAATGTTTCCTTATTAGACCGGGCTCTTTTAATATTTTCTTCTGCAAAATTCCGAACAAATTATTGCAGTTGCAATAGAAGCATTTAGTGATTCTGCCTTTGATTGAAAACTTTTTACACCTTCGGGAATAGATGTTTTTTCATCAATTAATGGTAATAATTCATTGGAAATACCCTGAGATTCGTTTCCGATTAAAATTATCGCATTTTCAGCCAATTGTTCATTATATATATTTTTCCCATCAAGTACGGCTCCGAATATTTTTATTTCCTGAGGTTTTGAAGTAAGAAAATTCATTAGTGGGGTATAAAAAATATTTACTCTAACGATTGAACCCATTGATGACTGAACAACTTTTGGATTGTAAACATCGGCCGAGTTTTCGGAACAAATAATATTTTCGATTCCAAACCAGTCGGCAGTTCGAATTATTGTGCCAAGATTTCCCGGGTCTTTAATTTCGTCAAGTACAAGACACAAACCTGTGAAAATATCTTTTGGAATAATTTCATTTTGCGGAATTCTAACAATCGCAACAACATCGTTTGGCGTTTTTTGTGAACTGATTCTTGATAGTTCTTTTATGTTTATCTCCTGAGGCTCAACTCTCTTTCGTTTTAATAGTCCAAAATTATTATCAATCCAATTTTTTAATGCAAAAACTTCAACTATTTCAAGATTGCTATTTAAAAGATCGCAAACGCTTTTTCTCCCTTCCAGAATAAACTGATTATAAGTTTTTCTGAATTTCCCAATTTTCAGGGAATTAATATGTTTTATTTGATTTTTTGATAACATAGCAAAAAAAAATCCCGAATATTCTTCGGGATTTAAAAGTAATCAAATTTTTATAAACAAAGATATTATTCTGCAAATACTTCAAAATTAATTTGCGCCTTAATATCTTTATGTAAGTTTACAGTTGCCTGATATTTTCCAAGTTCTTTTATTGATTCGCCATCTACAAAGATTTTTTTGCGATCAATATCGAATTTAAATTGTTCGTTAAGTGCTTTTGCTATTTGTATGTTATTAACCGAACCAAATATCTTTCCTGTTTCGGCGGCTTTAGCTCCAATTTTTACAAAAACATTTTCTAATGCTTTTGCCAGTGTTTCAGCTTCTTTCCTGAGTTTCTCTTCTTTAAAAGATTTTTGTTTTTTAACTTCAGCAAGAACTTTTTTTGCTGTTTTGTCAGCTATAATGGCTTTTCCTTTAGGAATAAGGTAATTACGGGCATAACCATCTTTTACTACAACCAAATCATTGGTGTATCCTAAACCTTGTATATCTGTTTTTAAAATTATTTCCATGGTTTTTCCTCCTTATTTTAGTAAATCTGCTACATAGGGCATTAAAGCTAAATGTCTTGCTCTTTTCACTGCCTGGGCAACTTTTTTCTGGTATTTTGTTGATGTACCGGTTAATCTTCTGGGTAAAATTTTACCTTGCTCATTTACAAATTTTAATAAAAAATCTGCATCTTTATAATCAATATATTTAATTCCGCTCTTTTTGAAACGGCAGTATTTTTTCTTTTTAGTGTCAACTGCTATCGGAGTCAAATATTTAATATCACTATTTGCTTGTGCCATCGTTTTGAATTTGAAAGGGTTTAATTTTTAATTTCTTTTGATTTTTCTTTCTCTTGCTCAGCTTTTTTGCGCTTTTTTTCATTATAAGCAATTGCATGTTTATCTAACGCGACTGTTAAAAATCTTATAATTCGCTCATCACGTTTTAAGGCCAATTCCACATCAGTAATTATATCTCCTTCAGCCTTATACTCAATTAGATGATAAAAACCATTTGATTTCTTCTGGATGGGATAAGCCAGCTTTCTCAGTCCCCAATTATCATTCAAGATAATCTCAGCACCCTTTTCTTTTAAGATGTCCTGATACTTTTTTACCGTTTCCTTCATCTGTTCATCAGATAAAACGGGAGTTAAAATGAAAACGGTTTCGTAT
>CAYWXI010000016.1:0-96961 GCA_964462015.1 uncultured Bacteroidales bacterium
ATATTATGAAAAATAAAGATCAATCAAATTCTTATTTGCATTTGAGAAACTTATTGTTGACGCGTAGGAGTTCTTTGTTGATTATTGGCTTTTTATTGATACTCCTTTCCAATATGCGGGGCAGTGCCGGCATTTTCGCATGGTTTATACCAGTGCCATTTCTGATTTACGTGGTTCTTTATCACGGTGTAAAAAACCATCTCTGGTTGCTGCTTAGCCTTTTGTTGGGTTTCATTTTAACATTCATGAAAGCTGCTTCAGAACCTTTCTATGCTTCCATCGGATTTTCAATAATGATCGGAATAGTATTAGGTTTGCGATATTATCTTGCCTTTCTTATTTGGGATTACATTCGCAAATGGGCCGGAGATCTTATAAGCCTGATCGCATTTCCTGCAATAATATTAAGTTTAGAATATATTCAGGCATTCTATACGCCTTTTGGGGATTGGGGCTCTTTGGCCAATACACAATTGTATAACCTCCCTCTTCTGCAAACAGCCTCTCTGTTCGGATTCCTGGGAATATCCGCCATCATGGCCTGGGCAGCAGTTCTTTGTACATCCATAATATTAAGAGGAAGCTTTGTAAGAAGTGGATTGCGGCTGTCGATATTTGTACTAGTACTTACTGCGTTATATGTATATGGTGATCTTCGAATGAATAAAGTACCGGAAGGTAAGCATATTACGGCTGCTGCAATTATGGCCGATAATGATTTCACCGATGTTTTTCCAGATCCTGATGACCCGGAGGTAGTGCAAGCAAGAAATGCTTTAGTAAAAAAAACCCGGATAGCTGCAAACAGGGGAGCCTCAATTGTAGTTTGGGGTGAAGGATCTACTTTAATTGCAGAAAAAAGTGAAGGCCGGTTTTTAGAAGAGCTATCTACAGTGGCAAAAAGCCATGATATTGCTATTGTAGCAGCTTATGCAGTACCGGTTCCGAAAGACGAAAAAGAAGATTATAATTTTATAAACAAGTTCACCTGGATAAATAAAAATGGAGAGATAGTTGAAACTTATCTCAAACACCATCCTGTCCCAGGAGAAGGAAGTGAGAAAGGCGTTAAACCCTTGAAAGTTATCCATACTGAATACGGTAATATGACAGGAGCCATTTGTTATGATTATGACTTCCCGCAAATGGCACTTACTCAAGCCAGGATAGGAGCTGATATGGTTGTAGTTCCCGGAATGGACTGGCGGAATATGCTCATGCAACACACGCTTATGGCAAGGATAAGAGCAATTGAAGGAGGGTTCTCTGTTCTTAGATCTGCCAATGAGGCCACTTCAATGGGCTTTAACAATTATGGCCAGATCTACGCTGCAATGCCTGATTTCGGAAATAACGACAGAATATTGATCGCTTCTTTGCCGGTAGGGAAAATATACACTCTTTATAGCAGTATTGGAAACATGATTGCCTATGTCGCCATTGCTGCGCTCATATTCTCCTTGTTTATAATGGTCCGTAATTGTCGTAAATCAAAGAATACTAATCCCAAAACAACAAAAGATATTTAATATGAAAAATTCAAATGAATCATCGCCTTCAGATTCAGTTATGACAGATAATGCAAAAATGCGTAAACGACTTCTTATCCTGGGGATTACCGTATCCATACTTATGCTCTGGAATGGCGTATGTGATTATATCTATGTATACTCTTCCCAGTTAAGCGGAGCGGACTACTCAACATCTGCGTTTTTTAAGGTTATACAAAGCGCCAACGGCCGTCCTCACTGGATGGTAATGCTTGCGCAAACCGCCGGATGGCTTTACCCGATTTATGCCCTGGCATACTACCATATGTGGATAGGGATGCGCAGAGCAGGCTTCTGGCTTGCCCGTGTTCCTCTTGTAATACTAGCCTATGCAATACTAATGATCGGTGGTGTTCAGCATGCTGGTTTTGCATATTTAAGCGTACTGGAACAGGCGAAAGAGGTAGTCGGATGCACCGATATGAAATTTTTCGCCCAAGCCAACGAATATATTATTGAACATTTTTTATGGGGAGATCTTACAGCAATGCCCGCTTTAATTATAGGGGCAATATGGCATGCCGTAGGTATATTGAGCGGAAAAACAATGTATCCACGCTGGTTTATTGTTGTATCTCCGCTGGGCGTATTGTTAATTACCAATATAATTGGCTCCTTTCTCCCTGCTCCTATTGCAGGATTTGTGGTTGGACCATTTGGAACCTATTTTATGTTTGTTCCATGTGTGGCAAGTACGATATGGCTGTGGAAAAATCATGATTACTAAATGAGTGATATCAGTTTCTAAGAGAATTCAATGCCCAGAATCTGAGCAAAAACGAGCTGACTTACGAATTAATGTTTTGGTTGGCATTATTCCCCAATGAGGAATTTGGTAATCTTGTATAATAAAAACAGCTTACAAACAGCAAGTATAATCAAGTTGACAGAAATTCGTAAAATGAAACTAAAAACTATTAAATAAAATTCGGGTAAGTAAAAAAGGTAGCGCTCCAAAATGCCCGCCTGCTTATACTTGCAACATGTTGTGCACAATATTTAAGAAATATAACTTAGCAAATGATAGCATTTGGAAATCTAAATGTAATCTTTAAGATATGATAAAATTAATAGAACGTGCTTCTGTATTTAAGGAAAGAACAGCAATAAAAAGTAACGATCAAAATTATACTTACAGCCAGCTTTTGAATGCATCTGAAAGTGTGGGCATCAAATTATTATATGGGGAGAAAGATCTGAACGGAGCCAGAATAGCTTTTTTGGTTCCTCCTGGTTTCGAGTATGCAAGTATTCAATGGGGGATTTGGAGAGCTGGCGGCATTGCTGTGCCTCTTTGTGAAAAACATCCCCTGCATTCCATTAAATATATTATTGACGATACCGGAGCTTCCACAATAGTATTTTCAAAAGAATTTGAAACTCTACTGACTCCTCTTTTCGATAGAACTGAAATTCATTTTGTTCCATCAGAAGAAATTGGTGACCAACAAGGTAGTTTACCAGACATTCAAATGGATCGAAGTGCGCTTATTCTATATACCAGTGGAACCACCGGATCACCTAAAGGAGTTGTCACTACTCACAATAATATCCAAACCCAAATAACTGCATTAACAGGTTCATGGGAATGGAATAAAAGCGATCATGTTCTAAATGTGCTTCCGCTACATCACGTTCATGGCATCATCAACATGTTGGGTTGTGCCTTATGGAGTGGTGCTTGTTGTGAGTTCCTTCCTAAATTTAGTGCCAAAAGAGTTTTTGAAATCTTTTGCAAAAAAGAAGTCAATGTTTTTATGGCAGTACCCACCATTTATTTCAAGTTGATCACCTATTTCAATCAACTCCCAACATCAGAACAACAAAAGATATCAAAGCACCTTCAAACATTTAGATTGATGGTTTCCGGGTCTGCAGCCCTTCCGGTAAGTATTCTGGAACAATGGAAACAAATAAGCGGCCATACCTTATTGGAGCGATATGGAATGACAGAAATGGGAATGGCCATAAGTAATCCGTATCACGGTGAACGGAAACCCGGATATATCGGACAGGCATTACCAGGAGTTGAAATACGGTTAGCGGATGAAAACAATGTGCCAATTGCTGAAGGGTTGCCAGGGGAGATTCAAATAAAAGGACCAAATGTGTTCAAAGAATACTGGAACAAACCGAAAGAAACTTCTAATGCATTTACGTCAGACGGATGGTTCAAATCAGGTGATATTGCAGTTTTTGAAGATGGTGCTTATAAAATATTGGGAAGAAACTCGGTGGATATCATAAAATCAGGAGGGTATAAAATTTCAGCTCTGGAAATCGAAGAAATTCTGAGAACCCATCCAAAAATTAAAGATTGTGGCGTCGTAGGGATTCCGGATGAAGAATGGGGGGAGTTAATTGGTGCCAGCCTTATATTAGAAACAAATGACTTCGACATCGAACAATTGAAAGAATGGCTTAAAGAAAAACTGCCTGGTTATAAAACACCAAAAAAATATATCATTCAAGATGAACTGCCCAGAAATGTTATGGGCAAAGTCACTAAAAACGATTTAAAAAAGATATTTATTAATGGCTAACACAGGAAGTTGGAGCATTTCAAATGACACAGTAAAATTTATTGATTCAAGCTATAGAAAAATAAAATCAATAGCATGAAAAAGATTGTAACATTTTTTGTAACCGGTAAGTCACTATTTTACCTGTTATTTATAGGCGTATTTAGTTATCTATTCAGCTTCACTATTAATACTATCATTTCACAGTATCTTGCCCCAGATGTTTATGGTGATTTTTCAATAGCTTATCGGTCGGTTTTTGTAATTTCTTTATTACTGCTTGCAGGAACAAATACTTCTTCAGTAAAATATCTTTCCGGCTATCTAAACGTAAAAGACTACAATGGAGTTAATAGGTTTATAAGTTGGAATTTGAAACTTATTATCAGAACTTTTGCAGTTTCTGTAATAGTATTTGTACTTTTTTACCTTATACTATTGATATTACATATCATTTCAATTAAGAATTTTACTTCATATCATTATTCAGTATATGCTTTTTGGTTAGCACCCTTTTCGGCTTTTTATATACTACTGGCGAGCTATATTTTAAGCCTCAAGAAGAATAATACTTCAATGTTTTTTCATAAAATGGCAACATATTTAGGTCTTGCAATATTTCTATTTGTGGCAATATATTTTTTCGAAATATCTGTGAATTATTTTATTATCCTATTATTACTCTTTATAACATTTTGTTTGATTATTATAGCAGAACTTATCTTTATAAAAAGGATTCTTGCTAAAGAAAATATTAAAGTTGTTTTAAAAACCGATAATAATAGGTCGAATAACGGCGACAGCAAGAAATGGATGATAGATTCAATAAATTACACTTCTGTTCAGGTAGTATTTAATCTGATATTTATTATAGACTTGTTAATAATTGAATGGATACATCCTAGTGAACATTCCACGGGTTACTATGCTGCAATGCTTGTTGTTGGAAACATACTATGGGAAGCTCCAAGAGCAATAACCTTATTTTTGGCACCAAGAGTAACTCCATTGCTCAGGAATAAGGATTATAAAGAATTACAAGGATTAATTAACAAAGTTAGTTTAATAACTATTCCAACTTTATTATTACTCTTATTGCTAATAATTATGTACTCAAACTATCTGCTTTCTCTATTTGGGACAATGTACTCATCAGTTCAAATCCCCTTGATCGTGCTTTGCTTTGGGTATTTTTTTGGAGCCTCATCATTAACAAACGCAAGAATCCTTATGTTCCTGGATTCACGCAAAATATTATCTATCAATATTTCAGAGTTGATAATCCTTATAATCACAGGCTTTATACTAACATATTATTTTGGTTTGCTTGGCATGAGTTTTTCTGTACTTATTTCATCTTTAATCAAAGCAGTACTAATGTTTTTTAATGTTAAAAAAAGATTACCAATAAAGCCATATGGATTTATTTAATGAAATCGGTTAGGAAGATTCTTTGATAATCCAATGGGGTAAACAGAAATTTATACACATGTAAGTATGAAAAACCTTAAAAACGTAAGAAATCCTTTAGATGAATTTGAAACACAAACTACCTAAAGGTGTATATATCAGCAGCAAGGTTTTTGGATATGAACACAAAAGGTGTACATATAAGAAGTTTAGGGTATTTTAATAAACACTAAAATAGACAGGAACAATGAGAATAAAAAATAAAATAGCCTTAATAACTGGCTCTGCAAGGGGAATAGGACAGGCAACTGCTGAACTATTTTATAAAGAGGGGGCGACTGTTTTAGTTTCTGACATAAGAGACGAAAAAGGAAATAAACTTGCTAAAACTCTTGGTGAAAGATGTGAATATTTACATTTAGACGTAAAAAATGAAAATGAATGGAAGATAGTTTCGGCCTACATTAGTGAGAATTATGGCAGACTTGACATTTTAGTGAATAATGCGGGAATTACTGGTTTTCTTGAAACAACCGGACCATTTGACGCAGAAAATATAGACTTAAATTCTTGGGATGAAATACACATAGTAAATTCTAATGGTGTAATGTTAGGGTGTAAATATGCAATCGGTCTCATGAAGGAAAACAATGGAAGTATTATAAATATATCTTCAAGAAGTGGAGTTGTTGGAATACCAGGTGCAGTTGCATACGCTTCAAGCAAAGCTGCTGTAAGAAATCATACTAAAAGTGTTGCATTATACTGTGCTGAAAAAGGATATAAAATCAGATGTAACAGTATTCATCCAGCAGCCATAATGACCCCTATGTGGGATGAGATGCTTGGTGAAGGAAAACAAAGAGAAAAAATCATTCAAGAAATTGAGTTTGGAATACCTATGGGACACTTCGGAGAACCAGCTGACGTTGCATTTGGTGCATTATATCTTGCATGTGATGAGAGTAAGTATGTTACGGGAATTGAATTGACAATTGACGGTGGTATATTAGCAGGAAGTGAAGCAAAACCAGAATAAAAGAAAAAACGCCCCATAATAAGGACTATATTGCAAACAAAAAAAACACAACATGAAAAACACAATTATTCTATTAAGTTTTTTAATAGTAATTGTTAGTTGTTCTAAAACTAACAATTCAAATAGCGATCAACGCGATATTAATTTTAATAAGACATCTGATTTCTATGAAGAATTGATTAATTCCGATGCACCAAACATTGCGAGTCTAAATCAATTTATAACTGAAATGCCCAAGGGGGGAGATATTCATCATCATTATACCGGTTCAATATATGCAGAAACATATTTAGATTGGGTAAAAAAAGAAGGATGGAAAATAGATAGTTGTACTATGAAAATAATCACAAATAGTTCAATTAGAACTGAGTGTAAATCGCTAACAGTAGATGAATTAATTAAAAACGATCAACTCTACAGAAAACTATTGGAACGTTGGTCCGATAAAGATTATGGAAACCATGACCATACTCAACCTGCTCCTGACGAAAATTTTTTTAACACATTCGGCTATTTTGGAGATGTTTCAAATGAATACATGAATTTAGGGTTAAATATTTTAAAAGAAAGAGCTATTAAGGAAAACGTATCATATATTGAAACAATGTTAACTAGAGTTAGAATTAAAAGTGAAAATTATTTTGAATCAGATAAAATAAAAAAAATTAATAAGCTATTACGTTCGACAGAAAATCAATCTGAAGTAGATAATATTCTTTCAAAAATAGATTCTGTCTATTTAGGTAGTGATAGTTTTCTGAAAAAAATAAACTCATTTACCCAAAAAGTGGCGAAACATCATGAAGGAATAGATACAGCAGGGTTTAAAATGAGATATCAAACGTATGCGGTAAGAGTCGTTCCCCCTTTGCAAGTTTACACCTGCCTTCTTACAGGATATATAGCTGCACATAATTCTCCATTAATAGTTGGTGTAAATATAGTAGCTCCTGAAAATAATAATACAGCATTAAATGACTACACTTTACATATGAGAATCTTTAATTACCTAAACAGAAAGTACCCGAATGTTAATAAAGCCCTACATGCGGGGGAATTAACTTTAGGAATGGTAAGACCTAAGAACCTTTTATTTCATATTAATGAAGCGGTAAGTATTGCAAAAGCTCAAAGAATTGGACATGGAGTTGATTTACCTTATGAATCAGAATCCTGTAAATTATTAGAAACATTAAAGAATCATTCTACTGTAATAGAAATAAATCTAACAAGTAATCAATTCATTTTAGGGGTAAAAGGAAATGAGCATCCTTACTTAATCTACTCCAAATACAATGTGCCATTAGTTATTTCTACTGATGATTCAGGAGTTTCCAGAAATAATTTAACAAATGAATACGTCTTACTTGCTTCAAGATATAAGCCTTCGTATAAAAAAATAAAGGAATATGTTTATAACAGTATTCAATATTCATTTTTAAATGATGGTGACAAAAAAGAATCTATAGAAAACTTAAACCAAAAATTTTCCGTATTTGAAGAAAAAATAAGCTCAATATATAATGATTCTGAATAGCAATATTAACATTACCTATAATAAATATTGGTCATTGGGCAGATGGTAGTAAATTTGAAAATGAGTACATTTAATAAACATATTAGCAGTTTGAGTGGATGGTGTTTTGAAGTACACAATGCTCCATATTCGAACGTTAGAATAATTTTTTGACAAAATAAATCAAATCTACCAACCTGGAAATGCTACTGAGCATTTTTTTGGAGAACTACAATAATCAGCTGAAAGTCAAGCTTCTGAAATCAGAATACTTAAAAAATATAATAAAATAAAAATCTCCCTGCTTCTGATCAAACTGACAAGATCGCACATAAATGAGGTAAAATATTTCATGGGTGTTTGGAGTAGATTGTGTAATTTTATTTTCTGATTAATTATTTATAAAAACTGAATACAATGTTTAAAAGAGATACCTACTTACAAAGACAACAGGAGTTATTAAAAAAAGTTAATTCCGGGATAATTCTGCTTCCCGGAAACTATGAAAGCCCTATGAATTACACTGATAATCCTTATCATTTCCGGCAAGACAGTACCTTTTTATATTATTTCGGATTATCAAGGCCCGGTTTAATTGCATTATTAGATACCAATAGTGGCAAGGTCTCGATTTACGGCGATGACTTTACGGTTGAAGATTTTGTGTGGATGGGAAAACAGCCCACGATTCAAGAGTTGGCTGCTTTATGCGGAGTTGAACATACGGGTAACATGAACGAATTATACAATCGTGTAAGCCAGGCTAATAAACAAAATGACACCATTCATTTCTTACCTCAATACCGCTCTAAAAATATCCTGAAATTAATGGATATCACAGGACTTTCTGTACAAGAAATCAAAACAGGAGCATCAACTGAATTTATCATGGCCGTGGTGTCGCAACGAAATTATAAGACAGCAGAAGAGATTGTGGAAATTGAAAAATGTGTTGACACTACAGTTGACATGCACGTTGCAGCCATGAAAATGGTTAAACCGGGAATGCGGGAGTTGGATATTGTAGTGGAAATAGAAAAAATTGCCCGCGCCACAGGAGGTGAGATTTCTTTTCCGACAATTGCAACAATTAACGGACAGACGCTTCATAATCATTATCACGGCAACATCATAAAAGAGGGGCAACTCTTTTTACTTGATTGCGGTGCGGAGAATCATATGTGCTATGCCGGTGATCTTTCAAGCACCTTCCCCGTGGGGCAAACATTTAGTAATTTGCAAAAAGATATTTATACGGTCGTATTAAAATCGCATTATGCATGTGTAGATGCCCTGACGCCTGGAGTAACATTTAAAAATGTACACCATGCTGCCTGCCTTACTATTACCGAGGGACTTAAAAGCATGGGCTTGATGAAAGGGGATGTAGAGAGTGCCGTGGAAGCAGGGGCTCATGCCCTGTTTTTTCCTTGTGGGACAGGCCACATGATGGGATTGGATATTCACGACATGGAAAATCTGGGTGAAGAATTTGTTGGTTATGGAGGAGAGCCTAAAAGCACACAATTCGGATTAAAATCGCTCAGGCTTGGCAGAGCATTGGAGCCGGGTTTTGTAGTAACTATTGAGCCGGGAATTTACTTTATTCCTGAACTGACAGACCAGTGGAGAGCACAGAATAAATTCACAGAATATCTAAATTATGATGAAATTGATAAGTTCAGAAGTTTTGGCGGGATAAGAAATGAAGAAGATTATCTTATTACTCCGAATGGAAAAAGACTTCTTGGCAACAAAAAGAAACCAATGCTCATTGAAGAAGTAGAGGCACTAAGAAAATAATAAAATAAAGGTCACGTAGCGTATTCCGTTAATCATCAAGAGCATCGTTGCATGATACAAAAACATAATCAAATGAAAAAACAATTCCTATCCGGTATATCAATACCTTTAATCGTATTTGTTATATTTTTTATGTCTGTGGCCATTGGCTATAGCCAGAAAAAACAGCTTACATTAGAAGACATTTATATTAACAATACATACTCCCCCAAGTGGTTTGGCCCGGTTAAATGGTATAATAACGGCAAAGGATATACCTCGCTGGAACAGTCAGTAGATAAGAAAGGTGAGAACATTATACTTTTCCAAACAAAATCAGGAGACAAAAAAGTACTGGTTTCTTCTTCCATGTTAATACCTCAAGGCTCTGACAGCCCCTTAAAAATCTATGATTATCAATTTACAGAAGACGGTAATTACCTGATGATTTTTACAAATACCAAAAAAGTATGGAGAAATAATACCAGAGGAGACTATTGGATTTTAAATATTCAAAGCGGGAAACTATTGCAACTTGGCCGTGATTTTCCTGCTTCTTCATTAATGTTTGCAAAGTTCTCCCCCGACAACAGGCAGGTGGCTTATGTAGTGGAAAAAAATATTTATACGGAACACATTGTAAGCGGAAATGTGGAGCAATTAACAAATGATGGTGGTGGCGATATTATTAACGGAACTACAGATTGGGCTTATGAAGAAGAATTTGGTTTACGTGACGCTTTCAGGTGGAGTAAGGACAGTAAAAAAATAGCCTTTTGGCAGATAAACACCGAAGGTGTGGGTATTTTTACAATGATTAATACACTTGATTCGGTTTATCCTGAAATTATTTCATTTGCCTATCCAAAGGCTGGAACCACTAATCCTGAAGCAAAAATAGGAGTAATTGAATTAGAAGACAAACAAATTACCTGGATGAAAATTGAAGGTGATAAAAGAAATAACTACCTCCCAAGAATGGAGTGGACAACCAATGATGATGAACTGGTCATCCAGCAAATTAACCGCGAACAAAATATAAACCGGATTATTTTGGCTAATGCTGCTACCGGTGAAACAAAGGTGGTTTTTAAAGAAGAAACAGCAACATGGACAGAACCTGTTGATAATTTGAAATGGATTAATGATGGAAAAGAATTTATCTGGAAAAGTGATAGAACCGGATGGCTACACCTGTATTTGGTTTCAGGTGATGGGAAGAATATTCAACAAATAACTAAAGGTGATTTTGAAGTTATCAGGTTTCTGAACATTGATGAAAAAACGGGCTATGTTTATTATATTGCATCTCCTGAAAATCCCACTCAACGCTATTTGTACAGAACTAAAATTAATGGCAAAGGCTTGACAGAAAAGCTTACACCGGAAAACAAAGAAGGTCATAATTATTATAATATATCCCCAGATAATAAGTATGCTATCCATACTTTCTCAAGTCACAAGAATCCACCTGTTATTGAATTGATTAGATTAAAAGATCACAAATTTATCAGAACCCTTGAAGACAATAATGATTTGAAAGATCGTTTCGCAAATCTTGATATTCATCTCAAAGAATTTTTCAGAATACCGCTTAATGATAGCATAAAACTTGATGCATATATAATAAAGCCCCCGGATTTCGATCCCGGAAAAAAGTATCCTGTAATCTTTTATGTATATGGCGAACCTGCCGGTTCAACGGTGCAAGACAGATGGTCGGGAAGCGATTTGTGGGATTATTTTCTTTCTCAACAAGGATATATTGTTATCAGCGTGGATAACAGAGGGACTAAGGTTCCCAGGGGAAGGGCCTGGAAGGAAAGTATTTATAAAAAAATTGGAATAGTTGCTTCATTTGACCAGGCAGCTGCGACCAAATATATCACCCGAAAATGGAATTTTATTGACAAAGACAGAATTGGTATCTGGGGATGGAGCGGAGGTGGTTCCATGACTCTGAACTGCATGTTCCGCTTCCCTGAAATTTATAAAACCGGTATTGCTATTGCTTTTGTTAGCAATCAGAAGTTTTATGATTCTTTCTATCAGGAAAGGTTTATGGGACAAGTGGAAGATAATGAATACGGATACAGGGAAGGCAGCCCTATTACTCACACCAATGGCCTGAAAGGTAACCTTTTATTAATTTACGGTTCAGGGGATGATAATTGTCATTATCAAAACCTTGAAGTGCTGGTTGATAAATTGATTAAAGAAAACAAATACTTTTGCATGATAGAATATCCCATGCGAACCCACTCCATCAGGGAGAAAGAAGGAACAACACTTCATTTAAGGACTTCAATGTATAAATATTTTTTGCAAAACCTGCCGGCCGGAGGCAAGTAACAATTTTTTTTATCTAACAGATGAAATCAAAACATATACCAAGTATTTTTAATGATGTGATCGGTCCTGTGATGAGAGGCCCCTCCAGTTCTCATACTGCTGCCGCCCATAGAATAGGGGCATTTATCAGGCAATTGGAGAAACCCATCTTCACGAAGGTAATTGTAGAGTTTGAAAGAACAGGGGCTTTGGCCACTACTTATCTGGGTCAGGGATCTACCCTGGGCCTGGCCGGTGGACTAATGGGTATCGACATCACTGATCCGGAAATAATAAATTATGAAAAGCATCTTCATGAAAGTAACTTCACCTTAGAATATATTATTACCAACCTTGAATGCAAACACCCGAATGCATATCAAATAAGCGTTCAGTATCCTGAGCGGGAAGACATTCAAATTTTGGCCATCTCTATCGGTGGAGGTATGTTTGAAATCATTGAAGTGAATGGCTTCAAAGTATCTATAAAAGGTGATTTCTTTGAGAACCTGTTGTTTTTTCATGATATCTCTGAAGAAGCACTCAGTGAATTAGAGCAAATACTTAGTACAAACCTTTCTGATGTGGAATTTGAGATAATAAAATGCAAAAAGGGTAAAGTACTTGCAAATATTAAATCTGGAAATTCCTTTAAAAACCAATTACCTAAAATTACTGAACTGAAGAAATATATGAGCTGGAATTCTGAAGTAAGGCCTGTTATGCCCATTGTCTCCGGTTTCGACATGAAGCTTCCCTTTAAAACAGTTGGAGAGATGTTGGAATTGGCAGAGAAGGAAAAACTGTCTTTGTCAGATTTGGCAATCATGTACGAAAGTGCACGATCCGGTTTAGATTCTGCCTCCATTCTAAAAAAAATGGAGGAAATTATAACAATCATCAGGAACTCCATTCAGGAAGGATTAAATGGAACTTATTACAAAGACCGGATACTGGGCACCCAGTCGAAATTGATTATTGATGCAGAAATGAATGGTTTAATTAAAAAGTCGATAAACAGTTCTATTATTGCTTTTACCAGTGCTATAATGGAAGTAAAAAGTTCGATGGGGCTTATTGTTGCAACACCTACTGCCGGGTCTTGTGGCGTTGTGGGTGGAGCCTTATTCGGCTCGATCGGAGACCTGGACTTTGATATGGAAAAAATGGTCGGGGCATTTATGGCAGCCGGAATCACAGGTGTCTTTATTGCCGACAAATATACTTTCTCAGCAGAAGAAGCCGGTTGTCAGGTGGAAACAGGATCCGGGGCTGCAATGGCTGCTTCAGGCCTGGTAGAAATGGCCGGAGGTACCGCCAAACAGGCAATGGCTGCAGCATCTATGGCTTTACAAAACGAGTTGGGTTTGGTTTGTGATCCTGTCGCTGTAAGGGTTGAAGTACCTTGTCTCGGAAAAAATATAATGGCTGCAACAAATGCCCTGAACGCATCTATTATGGCCATTGCCGGTTATGACCCCGTAATACCCTATGACGAAGTTATTGATGCCATGAAATCAGTTGGGGAATCCCTTCCCTCTTCACTATGCTGCACAGGGCTGGGAGGACTTGCACAAACACCAACTGGAAAGTGTTTATATAAAAAATTCAATTATAATAATTACTAAGATTCTTAATTCTATTTCCATTTTCATAACAGTAAAAAAAGTTATTAAGAGAATAAAAAATAAAAAAACATGAAAAATAAAAAAAATTTAAAGAATTTATCAATGATATATGGCATCATTGTGACTTCATTAATGCTATTGGCACTTGGTTCAAAAATCATAATAAAAATTAGTAAAGAAGGTTTTGAATATTTGAAAGAAATTCCAAAGGTTTTTGTCAGTTGGGAGGATCCGACTGCATTATTTTTTACATATATAATTGGCTACGTACTTGTTTGGTGGAAGCCACTATGGGGTTCAATAATAATCATTTTCGGGAGTATTCTTTATATCATTATCAGCGGTATCGATGGGCCTCCTATATTTGCAATCCCCACATTTTTGGTAGGTCTTTTCTACTTATTATACTGGAATGTTGCCAGAAAAAATTAAATTCAAATGATAATAAAAGACTTTGACAAATTTATAGGACAACATTGTGAAACAACAGCGACAGGAAGTTTATTAAAGCAAATTGGAATTGAATTATCTGAACCAATGTTATTTGGTATTGGAGAGGGACTTGGATTTATATTTTGGAACATGAAAATAATGGACTTCCCGTTTATTGGCGGAAGAGTTAAACCAGATGTTCTGACAGAAAATATTTGTAGAAATCTAAACCTGAAATTGGAGGTTACTGAAACATCATCAGTAATTAAGGCCTGGGAAAATGTAACTAAACACCTTGAAAAAGGAAAAGCAGTTGGATTAAAATTAGATTGTTATCACTTAGAATATTTCACAAGCAAGTTCCACTTTGCAGGACATTATACTGCAATGTACGGTTATGACAATGAATTCGCATATTTGGTGGATACTGACCAACAAGGTGGAAAGGTTAAAACTTCCTTAAAAAGCCTTGAATTAGCAAGAAGTGAAAAAGGCCCTATGTCTTCGAGAAACAGAACCTATATTATAATCAAAAACGGAAACACTTATGACTTAAGCGCAGTAATTAAAAAAGCGATTTATAACAATGCCGTAGATTTCTTAAATCCACCAATCAAAAATATTGGTTACAAAGGGATTTTAAAAGCAAGTACAGAAATAAAAAAGTGGTTTAAAAATAGTAAAGATATTAAAGGCGACTTTCAGACAACAGCAATGCTAATGGAAAAAGCAGGAACAGGCGGTTCTTTATTTAGAAATCTTTATCGGGATTTCCTTAAAGAAAGTTACGAGCTATTGAATTCAGAACCATTAAAAGAAGCTTATCAAGAGTATTCAGAAATTGCTGACTTTTGGAGAAAGGTGTCTGAATTATTTTACCTGGCTGGAGAAACGGAAGATATTAAATACATAAATCATGCATCCGAAATTTTGATTGATTTATCAAAACGAGAAAGAATGACAATGGAAAAATTAATGAATACAAACATATAACATACGACCATAACAAACTGATAATTAGGCCGTATTAAGAAAACGAATAATAAATATAAACGAACCAGAACTTAAGGAACATACTTTGTTTAAACGCCGATTGGCCATACCGAGGGAACGTTTTCAGGAATTTCAAATTGAAACAACATGAAAAGATTAATACATATCGTAATTGTTATCATACATCTCAGTTTAATTAACCTTAACACTATTCACGCTCAAGATCCCGGAGAGTATTTCAAGATAATCGTAGTTGATGATGAGACTGGCCGTGGCGTACCTTTAGTTGAACTTAAAACCAACAATAAGATTTGTTATTATACTGATAATAATGGTATCATCGCTTTTTTCGAACCGGAACTGATGAATCAGAAAGTTTACTTCCATATTAAAAGTCATGGATATGAATATCCGGCTGATGGTTTCGGATACCGGGGATGTGCGTTGAAGGCAAAATCCGGAGACAGCGCCTTATTAAAAATCAAGCGCATAAATGTTGCTGAACGACTCTACCGTATTACAGGGGAGGGTCGATATCATCACAGCCTGTTGGTTGGTCACCCGATTCCTGTAAAACAACCTCTACTGAAAGGAAAAGTAATTGGCCAGGATACATTTGTTGAAACATTATTCAAAGGAAAAATTTTCTGGCTCTGGGGCGACACTGATAAGCCCTCCTATCCACTTGGTAATTTTGCAACTTCTGGTGCCACCTCACTACTTCCGTGGAAAGGAGGGATTGATCCGGAGATCGGGATAGAACTGAACTATTTTGTAAATGACAAGGATTTCAGTAAAAAAATGTGCCCGTTGGAGGGACCCGGCCCTGTCTGGATACATTGGCTTACAACTTTAAAGGGCACATCTGGAATTGAAAAACTGATTGGTTCCTATACCAGGGTCAAAAACCTGGAAGAAGCCTATGAACAGGGATTGGTAATATTCAATGAAACTACTGAACTCTTTGAACCCCTTGTACGATTTGAACTGAATTCCCCTCTTTTCCCGGACGGGCATTCTTTCAAAGCAATGGTAAACGGACAGGAATATCTATACTTTTCTTTTTCAACTCCATATACACTTCGTGTAATTGCTGACCTGGAACATGTTACAGACTTGTCAGCATATGAAGCTTTTACCTGCCTTGTTGAAGGAAGCCGGTATGATACAACTCATATGAAAATAGACCGTGAGCCTGATGGCCAACTTATTTATGACTGGAAAACCAACACAGAACCTCTGAATGCAAAAAAAGAACAATTCCTTTTAAAAAAGGGGGAGCTAAAAGCCGGAGAGACATGGCATAATCTACTTGATTTCCAGACCGGAAATCCAATCATCTCACATTGCGGGTCTATATTCTGGAATGAATTCAGAAATAAGTGGATCATGATACTGGAACAGAAAGGGGGAACTTCGGCTTTGGGAGAAATATGGTACACAGAAGGGGATACTCCCACCGGCCCCTGGGTTTATGCCCGGAAAATTGTTACCCACGACAATTATACTTTTTATAATGTTGGACAACATCCGCTTTTCGATCAGCAAAACGGCAGGCTGATCTATTTTGAGGGCACCTATACTAATAGTTTTTCAGGTAATCCGGAACAAACTCCACGTTACGATTATAACCAGATCATGTACCGCCTTGATCTTAATGATTCCCTGCTTTATTTACCTGCACCGGTTTACCAGATTAAAAATAATAAGAAAAATTACCTCTACCTGCAACGCGAAATGGTTGATTCCCTTGATGCATGGAAGCTGATAGAAAATATCCCCTTTTTTGCTTTTCCACCTGACAGGAGATTAAAAGGTATGATCCCTGTTTTTGCAGAAAAGAAGAAAGGTAAAATAATGCTTAAGGTTAAAACATCCGGCGATTACAGAAAAGTAGAATTTCCGCTTTTTTATGGATTACCTGAATTGGATGAAAATACCCTGAATGGAACATGGGAATGTCTGGCTGATGATTACCCAATTACTTTAGAACTCCAAACGGATGGTGGGCTGATAAAAGGAAAATTTTTCAATTCTCCCCTGAGAATTGAAAAAGGATCGTTGATGAATAATCAATTAGAGCTATTCATAATAGATACAACCAACCAGGAAACCGGTGCAATAATAGCCATAATTAAAAATGGAAATCTAAATGGAGAATACTATGTAAATAATAATGGAAATAAAGGGGTATTTATAGGAAAGCGTTCTGGTGAATTAGGGAAACAGTATTTATCGCCAATGGTTGTACCGCTGTATGAATTTCAGCAAGCTGATGGAACTTATTTCTATTCTATTGATAGTGAAAAGGAAGGAATGAAACGATCTGAAAAACCGGTTTGCCGGGTATGGAAAAATCCATCATCCGTTCTTACACTGGACTACAAAGCAAAGCCTGTTCAATTAGAAAGATAGGTGATGTAAAATGTAAACACCTGATTAATTTTTATAAAATTCACTGATTATAAACACTGAAATTTAACAATTCTCTGAAACCTTAAAATCAAACCTATCATAAAATGAAATGAAACATACATGGCAAAGTAAATTTGACATACAAGAACATGATTATAGCTTGTTTATTTACAGTTATAATATCTTAACGATAAAATTATAATAATATATGAAAAAAAATATTATTCATATTTGTCTTTTCCTATTTGTTACTCAATTTGTTATTAGCCAGGAGGCACCAAAACCTATAGATAATAAATCCAATACTATTTTCGTTCAATCAGGATTTTGGACTCCGGAAGGTAAGTTTGATTATCTTTCGCTTACAGCTAATTATGAGAGACTAATAAAAACCAGAAAAAACGGATATGTTTCATTTTCTATCGGTATTGGATCTTTTTCTACACTATTTGACAATTATTCATCTCAAACCTTTGTAAATACTGCAATTGACAAAGTTTTAGGAAATCAAAATCATTTTTTTGAAGCTGGTGCCGGTGTAATCTATATAGATGGAAATGGTTTTCTAAATCCAAGATTCGGTTATAGATTAATGGTAGGTAATAGGTTTATGTTTCGTTGTTTAGTCAATTTATTTATTCCTTCCTACATTCATGGTTTTTCAATAAGCCTTGGTTACAGGCTTGGAGGGAACTCTCATAAAAACAAATAATTCCCGAAGATAGAAATATTAGTTTCAAGGGTTTTTGGACAAGCTATGTACCTGATATCGTTGGTCCTGCATGGGGTTATATACTTATTCGCGCTCAATACAATTCAACAAACCATACATTTATATCAATTAAGTTTTCTCCTGAATTAGCAGCGATTCTAATTATTGGAATATGTTTCATTATCGAAACAAGTCAGTATTTAAAAATCTATGATTCATATTTTGATCCTTTTGACTTTTTGGCATATATTTCAGCATTAATACCATTTTTTATCGTTGATAAATTATTTATAGCAAGAAAAAAGAATATCAAATCATGAAAAATTGTATAAGAATATTAGGCATTTTTCATTTATCGTTTTACATTTTTTTTGAAAGAAAACCTTATTTTATAAATTTTAAACCTTAGTAGATAATGAAATTAATTACCGATTCATAACCTTATTACATTATTATACGGCTGAGAATAAGGTAATAAGGTTTTTGACAGGAGGCTGCTATTTTTCCTACTAAGGTTTAAAATTTATAAAATAAGGTTTTTATGAAATCTAACAAAAGTGTAAACTAAAATATGCCATAAATAAAAAATGCCGAATATTTATTATTATTCTTTTGTTAAATCAAATTAATGGTGATGCACCAATGTCTTTGGCCGTTTATATTAGCCCGCCACCTGCGTTGGAACCCTTATTGGACATGTCAGAACTTCCGGTTAACCTTGATCATACATGAATATACTCACTCATATATAAATCCTCTCATTGTAAGTAAACCAGATGAATTCGAGGAATTAGGAGAGGCATTGCTGGCCACACACCGGGCAAAAATGATTCAACGCGGTTATAATGTCTGGAATGTTATTCTTCAGGAATACCTGGTACGAGCAATTACTATTCGTTTCATGGAACAAAATGAAGGCAAACGAAAGGCAGGAAAGATTATCGACTACGATATCAAGAGGGGCTTTCCTGAAATTGAAGGATTAGCAAGGCTGTTAAATGAGTATGAGGAAAATCGGGATAAATATCCTGATATAGAATCATTTTCACCACAAGTAAAAAAATATTTTGAATCGTATTTTAAAGAAATAAAATAGAGACAACAATTTAAAAGATAAATATAACAATAAATTACTGAATTATGAAACATAAATTATTTATCCTGTTTACAATAATAATTTTTACATCCTGTAGTTCAACCAGAAAAATTGGCACTCTTAATTACGGTAGTCCAACATTAAAACAGGAATTGTTAAATGACTTTACTTTTAAAGTAGAATTGTATAGTCAGGACACAACTTATGGTTATACAGAAGAAAATCCAATTATGGTTGGGGGCAATTCTGAAGGACCAAAAAATGAAAGAAGGTTCTTAAATACCTTGTCAGGACCAAATGGAGAAAAAATAAATTATAACAGACTTGGTAGTTGTTGCCACTTTGTAACTAAGAACAGTATTTTAGGTAGTGGTGGATTATTAGACATGTATAATATTACTTATTATGGACAAAAAAAGGAAATAGTATTATATATAAATATGTATGACTCAGACACCTTAAAAGTACCTGTAGGATTTAAATTAAAATATTAATTACTCAAAATTCGCACTTTTTATAAATTATCAAAAACATATTGATTGGTTGAATGTAGCATTTATCTAAGGATATCTTGAAGCTATAATGCCTTCGTGGAAAAAAACTGTGATTGAACCACAAATACTTAAAGGTATAAAGGATCACAAAGAAGAAAAAAGTAATTATTAAAACAAAAAAAAATGAAACAAAAACTTTTATTTAGTATTGCTATGAGTTTACTCATGTCAATGTCGGTTGCCAAAGTTGCAAGCGCCCAGGAACACAATCCCGGAAAAGATACAATTGAGATTTGCAACAAAGATAAGCTGGTGGTTGTTTGGACCAGTGGTGACAAAGAAGTAGCCATGAAAATGGTATTTATGTACACCATTAACGCCAGAAAATTTAATTGGTGGGAGGATATAACTTTATTAGTTTGGGGGCCATCATCAAAACTTCTTTCAGAGGATAAAGATTTACAGAATTCCGTAAAAACCATGCTCGATAGCGGAATTAATGTTTTAGCATGCAAAGGTTGCGCCGATCTGTATAAAGTTTCTGATAAACTCGAACAAATTGGTGTTACGGTAAGATATACAGGTGTAGACCTTACTAATTTCATAAAAGAAAGGCATGTAATAACATTTTAAATTTATATTTTATGGAAGAAAAAAACAAAAAATATCCTGAAGGTCATTTTATTGGAATGTGGATAGGAATAGGTATTGCTATTTTTTCAGGTCTTGGAATTCCACTAAGTATTGCAATGAAAATACCCGGATTAATTGGTATAGGGCCTGCAATTGGAGTAGCTATTGGAGTTGCAATAGGCCAATCAATTGAAACAAAATATAAAAACGAAGGAAAAATCAGGCCTCTTACAAAAGAAGAGAAAAAAAACAGAAAAATTGCTGTTTTTGCAGGAATCTCTATTTTAATATTAGGGTTTACAGTGTTCCTATTGCTATTATTGCGTTAAACGTTATTAATGAATACACTTTTCAAATGCCGTAAAAATGCCGTAGCGAATCCATTGTAACTAATGTTTTTAAATGTTATTTTTGTTACGTGAAATAGACATTTTAAGACATCTAAAATTATGGAACAATTACCTTTAGGAAAACAGATCAGTGAAGCAAGAAAACAATCAAGATTTACCCAGGCTGAACTGGCAGATAAATGCAGATTGGATATTCATACTATTCAACGTATTGAAAAAGGAGATGTAGCTCCAAGATCATACACTATTCGTCTAATCAGTGAAGTTCTCGGATTAACGTTGATGAATGAAATTGAAAATGAAAGCAAACAATTGATGAAACTCAGAAATATGTTTGAGAAAAGAAAACAAATTCGTATTTTCACATTTGCATTCGCAATTTTTTTATTAGCTGCTGCTTTTTTTCTTATTCTATCCGGGATACCAAAGCTTATTTGGGCTCCATTTATCTATATATTCTTTTTTTTAGATCTTATTGTTATTGGCTTTACCTGGAGATGCCCTGGATGCAATAGATTATTAGGTGATGTTTTTAATATAAAATATTGCTCAAAGTGTGGATTAAAGTTTTACGATTAAACAAGCAGGTTTAAATTAAAAAAATTATTATGAAAAACACAATTACTTTTTTTATCATATTCTTTATTTTGAATATCAACCTCACAAAGGTTTGTCCGGCCCAGCAATTTTTGGAACATTTGGTAGCCGATGATTACAATTCCTGGAGTGCAATGGCTATAGATATGGACAATGATGATGATATCGACATTGTGGGTTCTTCACGAATTGGAAGTAAAGTAGCCTGGTGGGAGAACGATGGTTCTGAGAATTTTACAGAACATATTATATCAACTACTGCATGGTATGCAATGGTGATTAGTGCCGCCGATATGGATGGTGATGAAGACATTGACGTTGTTTGTGCTGCTCAGGCAGCTAATACCATACTTTGGTGGGAAAATGACGGAAGCCAGGACTTCACACAACATGTTGCCGCTAATATTATCTCTCCCAGCTATATTTATCTCACAGATGTTGATTCCGATGAAGATCAGGATATTTTGGTTGCTGCCTGTGAAGATAATTCAAATAAAATCGTATGGCTTGAAAACACAAACCAAACCAGCTTTACAACACACATTATCAAGGACAATTGGGATCATACCAACAGTATTTTTGCCGCCGATATGGATTCGGATGGGGATATTGATGTGCTGGCAACCGCATCTTTCAGAACTGCACCTCAAAACGGTGAAGTTTCATGGTTTGAGAACGATGGTGAACAGAATTTTACAGAACAGAATATTATTAATAATTACGGCCGGCCCAGTTGCGCTATTGCAACTGATATCGACAATGATGGAGATATGGATGTAATTGTGTCTGTTTGTGTTTTACATTATATAATATGGCTTGAGAACGATGGTCTACAGAATTTTACCAATAATATTATTACCACTAATTTTTTCCGCCCACACAATGTTTTTGCTGCCGATATGGATAATGACGGGGATCAGGATATTCTTGGTGCAGCTATTAACTTAAATCAAATTGCCTGGTTTGAAAATGATAATAACGATTTCACTAAACAAATTGTATCAGGTAATTTTAACGGAGCAACCTGTATATGTGCGAAAGATATTGACAATGATGGGGATCAGGACATTCTTGGAGCAGCACAATTTGGCAACCAAATTAAATGGTGGGAGAGTGATTTAACTGCAGGTATCAGTGACAATATGTATTCTTTAACGCATAATAATTTTACTCTTTCATATTATCCTAATCCATCAGTTTCAAAAAGCACTTTTATCTATACACTTTCCGAAAAATCGAAAGTTGTAATGAAAATTTTTAATTCAAATGGACAAGAAGTTATAACACTGATCAATGACTACCAGTCATCAGGGAAAAAAATTGTTACCTGGGATGGTAAAGATAACAATAAAAAGAAAATTTCACCCGGTATTTATTACTGCACATTAAATGCAGGAAATAATATTGTAACACAAAAAATAATCAAATACTGAAAATTTAGTTATTTTAAAGCTTAAATAAAATCAAGAATGATAAATACATTTAATAATAAATCCATCTAAAATTGTTACTATGCCTTACATCGACTTTAATACCAGGAAAAAAACAAACATCTGGCCGGGTATCAGTGGAGCATTGTTTCATTCGGAGCAACTTTCTTTCGGACATTTTACTATAGAAAAAGGATCTGTTCTGCCGGAACATAACCACCCTCATGAGCAATGGACACATTTAATACAAGGAGAACTGGAGTTTGATATAAAAGGTGAGAAACATTTATTAACTCCCGGCAAAACAGCCTTTATTCCTTCGGGGCTTCCACATTCTGCAAAAGCAATTACAGAATGTAAAGTGATTGATTGTTTCTTGCCTGTGCGAGAAGATTTTGTAACTCTGGAAAAAGAACAAAGCATTAAGAAGTGAATTATAAAAAAGAAAATGTATTTAAAACCAAATAGAATATACAAAGAGCAATAAAAAATTTTACTTTTCAATTAAAAATTTACTTAAAATTTAGTAATTTTAAAGTTTTATTAAAATCAATAATGATTAATACAAAATAATAATAAATCTATCAAAAATTATAGTTATGCCTTACATCGACTTCAATACAAGAAAAAAAACAAATGTCCTGCCTGGAATCAGTGGTTCAATGGCTCATTCCGAACAACTTTCTTTCGGACATTTTACTATCGATAAAGACTCCGTTCTACCTGTACACAACCACCCTCATGAACAATGGACACATGTGATACAAGGTGAACTGGAGTTTGATATTAATGGTGAGCAACAACTATTATCTCCTGGTAAAACAGCTTTTATACCATCGGGTCTCCCACATTCCGGAAAAGCAATTACAGATTGTAAAGTAGTTTATTGTTTCTTTCCGGTACGGGAAGACTTAATAAATCTGGAAAAAGAACAAATCATTAAGAAATGAATTGAAAATTGGAGTAAATCAAATTTTTCGGAAAAAATGCCGGGTAAAATAATTTCATTGGAAACAAAAATAATTCTAATTTTTTCAGTTGTATTAGTGATAGGTATTTTCGGTTATTTTTCCTTTTACAATATACTGTCAGATTATATTTTCGCTCATGTTGGAGGTTTGGGAATATTGGGTCTTTTTGCCGGCTTGTCAGGGATCATTGCAAAGAAAAAAAGTTGTAAGTATAGGAAAACCTTTATGCTAAGTTTTTTTCTTTCAGTAATATTAGGGATTATTGCTGTTGTTTTGGTATTTCTATCGCAGGGAATTATGTATTGTGGTGGAAGTGTCTCTCTTGCAGTTGCCTTATTAATATTAATCATTGTTTTGCTCAAGAAACGGAACAAGTAAGCTTAACTACTCCTTTTATAGAGTTATTAATTATAAAAATTTAATTCAATTATATTCTACTAACTATTTTACATGAAAATTCTAAATTCTTTTTTGTTTATCTTAATTTTCAGCCTTAACGCCATTTTTGCCCAACACCAAAATGTGATTATCGGCAATTCGGTTTCGTGGGGTCTTCCTACCGAACCATCAGTAATTATAAATCCTTTAAATCCTGATGAGATGATGGTGGGTGCCATGTCAAATAATTATTATACTTCAATTGATGGAGGATTTTCATGGTCGCAGGGATATTTACAATCCTCCTGGGGAGTTCAGGCCGACCCTTGTGTACTGGTAGATAATTCAGGCCGGTATTATTACCTGCACCTGCCAAATGTAATCGAACGAGTAATTTGTCACCGTAGAGAAAGCCTGACAAGTCCCTGGTCGTTAGAATCGTCGGCTGCATATAACGAAACACATGAAGTTGATAAAGAATGGGCGACGTATGATCCTGTCAATGATAAAATTTATCTGTCATGGACATATTTTGATGAATGGGGAAGTTCTAACCCCAATGATTCATCGTGTATTTATCTTAGTTGGAGTGAAAACGGCGGAGAATCATGGAACGAACCGGTCAGGATTAGTGACCAGAAAGGCAATGCACAAGGAGGTCCGTATAGCATGCACGGCTCCTATCCAACAACTGGCCCAAATGGAGAAGTTTATATTTGCTGGTGGGGCCCGGATGGTTTAATGTTCGACCGCTCACTTGATCAGGGAACAAGCTGGTTACCTGATGATATCAATATCACAAATGAACATATTAACTGGATATATTCTATCCCAGGAATAGAACTTGGAGTTTCTTTTCCGGTGATAACATGCGACAGAAGCGATGGAGAAAACAATGGCAACATATACATCTGCTGGGCAGATAAAGGAAACGGCGGGAATGATTCGGACGTATTTATTGTCAAATCTGAAGATGACGGACTTAATTGGTCTGATCCGATCAGGATAAACGATGATCCTCCCGGTTCACATCAATTTTTTCCATTTATTACTGTTGATCAGGTTAGTGGTAAAGTATGGATTGTATTTTACGATCGCAGAAATTATTCTGATACAAATACGGATGTTTACATGGCTGTTTCCGAAGATGGAGGTGAGACATTTACGAATTTCAAAATTAGTGAAACTCCATTTATCCCTTACAATACTGTGTTTTTCGGCCATTATATTGCATTATCAGCCCATGATGATCATGTTTTCCCGGTTTGGAACCGTATGGACGAAGGTATAAGTACTTTGATGGGAGCTATTGTAAATCCTGATTTGGTCGGTGAAGAGGAGTATAAACACATAGTTGTAGCTGAACTCACAAACAGTCCAAATCCCTTCAATGAAAATTCATTTATAACTTTTAAGATAAGAAAAGCCGGAATAGTATCCTTGCAACTCTTTGATATAAGCGGAAGATTAATTCAGACTATAATAAATAAAGAAGAATATACTCCCGGTAAATATGTTAAAAAAATAAACGCCACGGAATTAAAGCTAAAACCAGGAAGCTATTACATCGAATTAATTAGCGGAAATGATCAGGTAACAACAAAAACTGTATTTGTGGAATAGCAGTTTGGAACACTAACTGTAATATTAGAGACTATATAAACAATAAAAAAACAGCAGGCTATTCATGAAGTTAAAAATCATTTCTTTAGTATCGTCAATAATTGTATTAACAGCTTGTGACCATAAGGTTTCAGAAAAATTTTCAGGCGTTGAAGGGGTATGGCAGATCTATGACATCAGAAGTAAAAATAGTAGCGACTCAACTACTAATAAGATTCCCGCCAGTCTCTTCATTTTTGCACCTCACCACTATAGTATGACCTGGGATATAAATAAAAACTCCCACAACACATTCGCTGAGCATTGGAATCCCACAGATACAGAGAAAATTGAACGTTACAATTCGTTTGTTATAAATTCCGGAACCTACGAGATCACCGATTCTAATATAACTATGTATCCTATTGTTGCCCGGGTTCCTGAGTTTATGGGAGGTATGCTATTATGTGAATATCGCATTTCAGAAGACACTTTATTTTTACAAATGGTTGATGAGTATTCCTTTGATGGAATTCAGGCGCCCTGGGTAGCCAATGATAATGGCTTATTAATTACACTCCTTCGCATTGAGCCCATAGCAAAGGAAAGCAGGGCCTCTAAATAAATATTGATAGCAAACAATTAAAATAACTGAAGAAGGCACATGATAGAACAAAAAGTTAAAGAAATAAGAAATTATTGTATTAAAAACTCCAATCCTTCAATTGTTACTAAGTATTCAAAATATTTTAAGGAAGGATATGATGGATATGGGATTGATGACAAAATTTTTCTGTCACAGCGTGATAATTGGTTGGAATCATGGAATGATGAACTCTCAACTTCAGATTATTTAACACTCGGTGATCATCTCGTATCATCCGGAAAATTTGAAGAAATTGCTTTTAAAATGGAAAGACAGGTGTGACATACTGATTATCAGATATGCTACCGAGAAAATGGATAAAGAGAATAAAACTCGTTTTAAGAAATCAAAAATATAAACTATGGAATTAAGTGATTTAGTGTTGAAAAACCGGAGTTACCGTCGATATTATCAAGAAGTTTCTGTGGATATGGAGACACTCATGCAACTTGTTGATTTAGCACGATTGTCGGCATCGGCAAGAAATCTGCAAGCAATGAAATATATCCTGGTGTGTGATCCTTTGAGAAATGCATTGGTATTTCCCCACCTTAATTGGGCAGGATATCTTAAAGACTGGCCGGGCCCGGATGAAGGTGAAAGGCCATCAGCGTACATTATTATTCTGGAAGACAAGAATAATCAACAAACTTTTGGTTGTGATCATGGTATTGCAGCACAAAGTATTTTATTAGGGGCGACGGAGAAAGGATTGGGTGGATGTATGATAGCTTCAATTGCCAGAAAGAAATTACAACAAACTTTAAATATTCCGGATCACTTCAGTATTCTTCTCGTAATCGCACTCGGTAAACCAAAGGAAAAAATAATGATCGAGACGGTTGGACAGGATGGAAATATTAAGTATTGGCGAGATAACGATGACATTCATCATGTACCGAAGCGATCATTGAAAGAAATTATTTTGGATTTTGATTAACTTCATTTAAACTGAATGAATACAGGTTTGAAAAAATTTGCACAATTAAATCCGCAAATTCCGATCATTTAGCAACTTATTACTAACATTCGTACTTTTTTGGTAGAAAATAATAAATCAAAATGATCAATAATCAAAGCTTGTCCGTATGGGTAAATCAAAAAACTCAATATAAAAATCACAAATTGCTCATCATAGATAAAGGATGATTTGGAATTTTAAAATTTATAAAATTGAGTATTATAGACAAAAAGGAGGCTGTTTTGGAGTGAGTTTGTTCAAGTAGACAAAAAGGAGACTGTTTTTTTCAACAGTTTTTTGTTTCATAATAATATGGATATTATCATTAATTTTGTCAAGTAAAACGAAAGTGGACTCTGCTTGAGATCCACCTTCCAGGGATAAACTTGATGGCTAAAAAAAGTAAAAAGAGGAGGAGCTCAAATTTGGGCTCCTTTTTCTTTTTTTAGAAGTCTTCCGGGTAGATCAAGAAAATGCCGTACGAATCCAGATATACACCGCTATTATTGCGTATTGTCTGGTTGCAATCGTAGAACCTGGCCATAAAATAGATTGTTCAACCTACGAAATATTACAAGTATTTGGAATTTCTCTACTTGATAAAACAACTGTAATAGAATTGTTTATAAATACAGATTGCAAAGATGTCAAAGAATATAGCTGTAAACAACTGTTATCCTGTATATTTTAATTGGACTACAATTAGATTACCAGGTAAATAAAAGAAAACCTACCTTATGAATCCCTCATCAAACCCTACGTGTGATTTAGGCAATTAAATTCTTCAATCAATCTTTACTTCCGAATGCATAAAATGATATAACTCTCATGTTTTATTATTTTACCGGCAAGTGTGAACCTTCATGCATGTTAGTGTTAAATCATTAAAAATAATCCGATAATAATATTAATTCATTATCTTTGTGTATAATATATAAAATGGCCGGAAAGCAATTGAAAGAGTAATTGTATATGCACACGAACTATAACAAACAATATTATTATATTTTATTGTTGGTTTTGTTTTCTGCTTGCAATAATAAGCTTGAAGACACACATCTAACAAGCTCTACAAAAGACATAAGCATGATCGGAATTATTGACAGTGCTGAATTCCGTAAGAAATCCATTGAGGGGAAAGTTATAAATCTTGATACCATGCCTGTTGCAAAGCTGGTTTTAGCCGGAAAACCCAGGATCGTACCATTAAAAAATAATATTCACAAAGCAGGTATTCCTATGGTAATTGATATTCCCAAAAACCTAAAAATTATTGTACCAGCTGTGGACTCAGTTCCTGCCCCTGAAATATTAAAAGTAAAAACCATTCCATATTATTTTAATAATCAGGAACCGATTAAGACACTTCCTCCGGGTTTTAAAGATGAGGCAAACTGCAATATAAAGTTTTATGATGAAGACCAGGGATTTAATGGAAATGAAATATGGGATATAATTCAGGATAAGAACCATAATATTTGGTTTGCAAACGAAATGTTGATAAAGTTTGACGGAAATTTCTATACACAATTTGAAAATATTTATTCACCTGATTCAGGTTCTTACCATTTAATAGTTACATCCCTTCTTGAGGATTCAAAGGGAAATATTTGGTTCAATATGTGGGGAAGTGAAAAGGGGTCCAACATTTTCAAATTTGATGGAAAGAAAGTAATAAGTTATTTCGCGTATAATGATAAGGGCAGAATACATATCAACAATCCTAATTCTATCATTGAAGATAGAGAAGGGAATCTTTGGTTTGGTACAGATATTGCCGGAGTTTACAAATATGAACCTGAATCTCAAGGCTATCCTGACGGTAGATTTATTCATTATACCCATAATGAAGGATTGATCAGCAATAACATTGAATGTATTACCGAGGATAATGACGGGAATATCTGGTTTGGAACCACAGATTCAGGAATATGTAAATATGAATTAAGTTCAAACATCTATCCAACCGGCAGGTTTATTCACTATTCAACTAAAGAAGGCTTAAGCACAAACCATGTTTCATCCCTGTTGTTCGATAGTGACGGAAAACTTTGGATTGGTACTTTTGGAGGTGGAATAAATATTTTTGATGGCAACTCATTCACTCATCTTACAGAATCTGAGGGGCTGAGTTCCAATTTAATTAACGATATGCTCAAGGATAAAAACGGTGATATATGGTTTGCAACACATGGTGGCGGTGTCTGTAAACTTGAAATTGAGAATTATGATGAATTTAAAGGCAGGTTTCAGTATTTTACAGCATCAGACAATCTGAACGGCAATTATATTTTATCAATTATGGAAGACCACAATGGATGTCTCTGGTTTGGATCTTACCAGAATGGTATAATGCTCTATGATCCCCTGTCATTTAAACACCTTACCCGGAAAATGGGAATGGAGTTTGATTTTTTAATGTCACCTGTCGAAGATAATGAAGGAAACCTCTGGTTTGGAGAAGAAAGAGGTGGAGGGCTTTGTAAGTTTGACGGAAAGAACTTCTACTATTATACACGAAATGAAGGATTGATCTGTGATAGTGTGATTTCGGTTCTTCATGATAAAAATCGAAATATCTGGATTGGTACATTCGGTGGAGGGCTTTGTAAGTTTGATGGTAAATATTTCCATCATTATAATATCACGAACGGATTAAACGACAATTTTATCAACTATTTACATGAGGATAAAAATGGAAATATCTGGATAGGAACTGAGAATAACGGTGTATGTAAATTTGACGGGAAATCGTTTACATATTTTACCGAGAAGGAAGGAATAAGTGATAATAAAATAGTTTTTATTTTTGAAGACAGCAAATCTGATCTGTGGTTCTCAACACACTCAAAGGGTGTTGACAGATATGACGGAAAGCATATTACAAATTTTAATGAAGAACATGGCCTTACTTCGAATACAATTAGTTCAATACTTAAAGATAAAAATGAATATATTTGGTTAGGAACAACAAGATTTAATCAGAATTCACCTGAACCGTCTGAAAGTTTTATTCAATTTCTTTGCCTGGGAAGGATTCCAAAAAAGGAAGGCACTATATATTTTGACATATTAAGTCACGATAATATTAAATTTGTAGTGGAAGATAAATTGGGAAGCATATGGATTGGTACTGAGAATGGTATTAATCATCTTATTATTCCTGAGGATGATTCTCTGAATAATATTCAAGCTAAGGTATTTTATAAACAGGATGGTTTGAAAGGGAATAATCCGATAATTAACACAGCATTTATCGATAGTAAAAACAGACTTTTATTTGGCTATCACAAAGCAATAACAATACTCGACCTAAATAATTATGAACCACCGGAAAATCCACCTCTGGTAAATCTAAACAATATTGAACTGGAGCAAAGTTTTGTTGACTACAGGAAGTTATTAGAGAATACAGAACGAGGTATAAAAACCCTGATTGGAGCAAATAACGATATTAGTTTAAATAATATAAATTTCACTGATGTGACTCCATTTTATAATTATCCGGAAAATCTTGAATTACCTCATTATATTAATCATATTACTTTCAATTATTCGGCAACTGACTGGAGAGCTCCGCATAAACTTCGTTATCAATATAAACTGGAGGGATCAGATAATGATTGGAGGCCAATTACTAATGAGGCTAGTGCGATTTATACAAATCTTCCTCATGGTTATTACACATTCAAAGTTAAAGCTATCGGTGTTGCCGAAAAATGGAGTGACACTTTTGAATACAGCTTAGTTATTCACCCTCCCTGGTGGTATTCCTGGTGGGCATATACACTTTATGGACTTGCCATACTTTCCTTAATTTTTGCCTGGAGGCGTTATGACCTTAAGCGCTTGCGATTGAAACAAGAATTGGAACTGGAGCATGTTCAAACCGAGAAACTCGAAGAACTCGACAAAATGAAATCCCGTTTTTTTTCCAATATTTCTCACGAGTTTCGAACACCTTTAACTTTAATTCTTGGCCCCCTGCAAAACCTCATATCCGAAACAACTAATGAAGGTTCAAGGCAGAAACTCAACATTATGCACCGTAATGCCCGCCGTTTGCAAAGACTTATTAATCAATTATTGAACCTTTCAAAACTGGAAGCCGGAAAAATGAAACTTCGGGCAAGAAAAGAAAATATAGTTACACTATCGAGGTTGTTTGTACAATCATTTGAATCGTATGCAGTTCAGAGAAATATTAAACTATTATTTACCTCAAACACTGATGAAATTCCGGTTTATGTTGACCGTGAGAAAATCGAGAAGATACTGAATAACCTCCTTTCGAATGCATTTAAGTTTACTCCGGATGGAGGAAGGATTGAAGTGGTAGTGAAAAGTGGGAAATCCGATGACGGAAGTCAGAAGTTGTTAATCGGCAGTCAGCAGTCCACAATTGAAAGTCTTCAATCAGCAGTCGGCAGTCAGCACTATGTTGAAATAATAGTCTCGGATACAGGAACAGGTATCTCTCCAAAACTCCTCCCACATATCTTCGACCGCTTTTACCAGGTAGACGATTCCTACACAAAAGACCAGGATGGAAGTGGTATAGGACTCGCTCTGACAAAGGAACTTGTGGAACTTCATCAAGGAGAAATCAAGGTTGAAAGCAATCCCTATAAACTGCCGGAAGGAAAAAGTACAATATTTACAGTTTACCTGCCAAAAGGCAAATCTCATTTAAAACCTGATGAAATACTTGAAACAATTGAGACTTTAGAAGAGGCCATAGCACCGGATATTCCGGATTTAGTTGAACCGGATATTGTGCGGAAACAAAGAGAGACTCTTCAAAATGGTGAATTGGATACAACGGCTCCTATTATTCTTGTTGTTGAAGATAATGCTGACCTTCGTATGTATATCAGGGGATTTCTTGATCAAAAGTACCATGTAATTGAAGGTGAAGATGGAAAAAAGGGTTTGAAAAAAGCCATTAAAGAAGTTCCCGACTTAATTATCAGCGATGTAATGATGCCCAAAATGGATGGATATCAGTTATGTGAGAAGCTTAAAACCGATGAGCGAACCAGTCATATTCCTGTTATCCTTCTTACGGCGAGAGCAACAATGGAAAGTAAAATTGAAGGACTGGAAACAGGTGCCGATGATTTTATAACAAAACCCTTTGAACCCATTGAATTGCAGGTTAGAGTTAAAAACCTTATCGAACAGCGTAACAAACTAAAAGAACTGTTTAAGAAAGGAGTAGAAACAAAAGAGGATATTATTGCCATCGGATTGCCGGCTCTGGACTGTCAGTTCCTCGAAAAAGCAAAAAAGATAGTACATGAAAATATGATAGAACCTGACTTTTCAGTCGAAGATCTTGCACGTGAATTAGCTATGAGCAGGTCTCAGTTTCACCGCAAGCTAAGGGCACTTATTGATCAATCGGCAACTGAATTTATCAGGATAATCCGACTGACGAAGGCCGCTGAATTTATACTCCAAAAAAAGGGTAATATATCAGAGATTGCTTATGATGTCGGTTTTAATAATCCATCCTATTTTACAAGTAGTTTTACAAAACATTACGGCATGTCACCAAAAGAATATTTCCGAAAGTATTCAACTCAATGAATATACTTTGGTAGATATTGGCGTGATGGATGATCGGTAATTACTGATAGACAGGTATTTGGTGGTTAGTAATCGGTAATCAATGATCGTAGATAACAACAAACATCCGGTTTCCAGTATCCAGCATCCAGCATCCGGTATCCAGCACCCAGCATCCAGTTTCCAGCAAAACACAACATATCTTAAAACATTTGCAACATGATTGAAAGGCTTTTTTGCATTTGTAGTTTAGCTTTGTTTTCATAATAAAAACGTTCATTTTTTACTTTTTAACAATTAAAACAAATGCATTATGAAAAAATTAGCTTTACAATTAATCGTAGTGGTAGCAATTGCCATTATTTCAATTACAATTGCAAATGCACAAATAATCTCAACCAATACAGGAGGTCTTTGGAGCGATCCTGAAACCTGGATAGGTACAATAGTCCCGAATGCATCAGATGATGTAATTATAAATGGGCCTGTGGATGTCACATCCGGTGCAGAATGTTTTAATATCACAATAAATTCCGGCCAAACTCTGCTAAGTCACGGCGGAGGAAATATTAACCTAAATGTTTATGGTAATATTACAAACAATGGGGTTATTCAAAATGGCGCTCAAAGTAATTTGAGATTATATATAAAAGGTGACACTTATAATAATGGAATTTGGATAAACAGTTATACTATTCTGAATGGTACAGAACAACAGAGCATATCAATGCAGGAAAATAAATCATTTGACAGCGACTTTTCAATTTTAAATAGCTCCGATACAATTAAAGCCATGACATACCTTTCTTTTACAGGCAATAATAATGACGCATATTTTAATATTAACAATAATATCCTGAATCTAAATAATCATAATATCAGATTTACCGGTGAGAATACATGGTTTGGTAATGGAACAATTCTTTCACCGGCTGAGTTCCTTGGAACTGTAAATATATCTCATTCTCAGTATGGATCAACGGAAATCAAAGGTGACCTTATTATCACTGATACATTACAAAATTCAAATTCTTATTATAAAACTGTAAACCTGAATGGAAGTCTAACCAACAACGGTATTATACAAAATAATACTTCGTATGATTTGACTTTATACATAAGTGGAGATATTGTTAACAATGGAACATGGGGAAATAAAATTACATATCTAAACGGTATGGAGCAACAGAGCTTAACTTTACTAACAGGTAGAACATTCGACTGTAATCTACGGAATAATAATAGCACAGATACAATAATAGCCTTAACTAACCTTACATTTACCGGTTATTTTTATAATAATAACAATATTCTAGATCTTAATAATCAAATAATCACTTTCATTGGACTGGATACTTATTTCGGATCGGGTACAATCCTTAATCCTTCCGAATTCAGAGGAAATGTAAATATGTATCAAACTACTTACATTGAAGGAGGCCTTATCATCTCCGATACATTACAAAATAAAGATAACAGTGCTCCGACTATTTATATGAACGGAAACATTACTAACAACGGACTTATTCAAAACAATTATAATAATTTGAATCTGCATATAAGTGGAGATATTAGCAATAATGGAATATGGAAAAATTCCAAAACTTACTTTAATGGTACCGGACAACAAAAAATAACATTGCAGGCAGGTAAAACATTCGATAGTAATTTTGAAAATAATAACACAAATGATACTATTATCGGATTGACTGACCTTTCTTTTACAGGGTATTTCAAAATTAATAATAATGTACTAAACCTGAATAATCACAATATCAGGTTCACAGGATCAGACACTTATTTCGGCGGTGGTTCAGTACTTAACCCAAATGAATTCCAGGGAACAATGTTTATGTTAGATACTCAAATTAAAGGTAATTTAATTATTTCGGATACATTGATGAATAAATTTGATGGTTATCAGATTTTGGATATTTATGGAAATATCACTAACAACGGTATAATTCAAAATAATACAACGTATTATCTCTGGTTAAAGATAAGTGGTGATATTTTCAATAATGGAACATGGAATAACAGCTATACCAGCCTGGATGGTACAACACAACAGAATATTTCATTGCAAAGCGGTACTACATTTAACAGCAATTTCAAAAATGAAAATTCAACAGATACGGTGAAAGCCTTTTCCGATCTTCACTTTACAAGAAATTTCGATATTAATAATAATGTGTTAAACTTAGATAATCATAATATTAGGTTTACCGGGGCAGAAACTGAATTCGGAAAAGGCTCAATTGTCTCCCCAAACGAATTCCTTGGTACGGTAAACATGTTTCATACTACTCACATTAATGGTGACCTTATTGTTACAGATACACTTCAAACAAACGCTGTCGCAGGATCAACATTGCATATTAGCGGCAGAATAACAAATAATGGTATTGTTAAAAACAACACAATTCATAATCTTACACTTTATATTAGTGGAGATATTGTTAATAACGGAATTTGGGAGAATGGATTGAGTTGGGTAAATGGGGAAACGGATCAATATGTTATTCTTCATAATGACCAACCCATTACGGGCACAGTAAAATTTGATGCAAATTATGGTGATTGGCCCTGGCAATGGTATTATAATGATCTAGTACTTGACTCTCCTGATTTCGACGGTGAAACATCTCCTTATCTAATCTGGTTAGTTCCGGTTTCGAATACATGGTACGGAACTTTTCATTGTCAGTCAAGTGAAGGTAATTCAAGAGATATCATTGTTGACTCCAGCTATGGCCCTCCTATTGCTGATTTTATAGCAGATACAACAATATGGTATTCACCATTGGAGGTTGGTTTCACAGACTTATCAATACCTGGAGTCGGTGAGATTATTGAATGGTTTTGGGATTTTGGAGATGGAAATTCTTCTATCCTTCAGAATCCAACTAATATTTACGATTTGCCCGGCAGATATACCGTTTCATTAATTGTTACAGATGAAAATGGATTATCTGATACTACAATAAAAACCGATTATATTAAAGTATTGTTAAAGCAAGAAATAGATATTTCTTTGGGATATTCTTTTGTGTCATCACGAATAATTCCTGAAGACCCTGATATGCTATTTGTTTGTAACAACATTCTTAATAACCTTGATTTTGTGAGAAACACAGCAGGTTATATGCTTCGAAAAATTGGCCCGAATTGGATAAACAGTATTGGTAATTGGGTTACTACAGAAGGTTATCTATTCAAAATGAATGATACTGATGAGTTATTAATTCTCGGCGATGTACTTGACCCTCAGACTCCAATTAACCTTACTACAGGTTATCAAATAATTAGTTATTTACCCGATCAAGCGTTAAATACCGCTGATGTTTTTCAGGATGTATTGGATAATCTTGATTTTGTTCGAAATACAGAAGGATTTATGTTCAGAAAAATCGGGCCTGTATGGGTAAACAGTATTGGTGATATGCAACCGGATGAAGGATATCTTGTTAAAATGCTTGGAGATGATGTTCTATTATATCCTTCGACCTCATTTGTCTGTGGTAATTCCTTTTTAGATTCTCGTGATGGACAAACTTATGAAACAGTTCAAATTGGTGAACAATGCTGGATGGCTGAAAACCTGAATATTGGTGAAATGATATACGCTACTGAAGAAATGACAGATAATGGAATAATTGAAAAATATTGCTACGATAATAATCCTGCTAATTGTGAAATTTACGGAGGTTTATATCAATGGAATGAAATGATGGAATACTCCTCTACGCAAGGCGTTCAAGGTATCTGCCCTTCAGGCTGGCATTTACCAGGTGATGATGAATTTTGTACAATGGCAACATTTCTTGATCCAACAGTGGATTGTAATTCTTTAGGCTACATTGGCACTGATGTAGGAGGGAAAATGAAATCTACCGGTACTATACAAGGAGGGGATGGACTTTGGAATTATCCTAACACCGGCGCTACAAACGAAAGTGGTTTTTCAGCGATGCCTAGCGGTCACCGCCACATTGATGGGACATCAGGCAATATTGGCTATGATGATTGGTTTTGGAGTTCATCAATGAATGGTTCGTCAGGTTGGCGTTGGCAATTGAACTACGAATGGGCACTTGTATTCCGGAGCTACAGCTTCCGGGAGTTTGGGTTTTCTGTCCGTTGCTTAATGGATTAAAAAAATAATATGTTATGTTAAAAAAATAAAAAAAATGGAGGTCAAAATGAAAAAAAATGAAAAATGCCGAATACTTTTTGTAAAAAGAACACTCATACTACTGAGTTTAATCCTAATGTATGGACAAATACTATTTGCAACTAATATCCCAAGACCCGAACATTATAAAGTTATTAACGGAAATCCTTTAGATCCCGTCTGGTCAATTTATTTTGAGCAAGGCTCATTAAATATTGGTGATGAAATTGTAGTTTACGATGGAGAAATTCTTGTGGGTACCGGCATAGTAATTTCCGATAATATCCTTGATAATGTTATTCCGGTTTTCAGTAATCTTTACAAAAGCGGTAATTATCCTGTATTTAAAGTCTGGACTAAAAATGAAAATACAGAATATTTATTAACAGGTTTTTACTATTTAAACCCTTATGGAGATGCTTATATAGAAGGAGTTTTCCCTCAAGAGGACGGAGAATACAGCCTGCTGAGTTTTTCTTCTGCCGAAGTATCGGATGAAGGAGCTGATCATTCCTCTTTATCAATCTTTCCAAATCCTTCCGATGGAATATTTAATATTTCATTTGATAAAGTAAATGGTGATTTGCAATGTAAAGTAATGGATTTAAGAGGTAAAGATTATTGTAATTTTGAATTTTCAGGTATAAAGGAATCTGCAATAAAACAACTTGATCTGAAAGAATTACCCGCCGGAGTTTATTTTATTTGCATTAGCGGAAAAGATTGTTATCAGGTTAGGAAGATTGTGATTCAGTAACTAAAAGTCATCCATCAATTTCCAACAACAAACAAGAAAAAATAAACTTGACTTTTGTACTTGAATTTTGTATATTTAGCATTTTTTTAAACATCTATTTTATGAAATATTTTATTAAAATCGGCCTAATAATATTAATCCTGGTCTTTTCACAACAAGCTTTTCCTCAAGAGGAAAATGCAAAGGGCTCTTTAACAGGCGAACAACAAATTGAGCTATCGGAAGGTTACAGCTTTGTCTCATCACGAATTATTCCTGAAAACTCTGATATGTTAGCGGTTTTAGCTTCCGTATTAAACGAAAATCTTGATTTTATCAGGAATTCACAAGGAGAGGTATTACGTAAAATAGGGCCAAATTGGGTAAACAATATCGGCGACTGGATAGTTGAAGAAGGTTATCTTTTCAAAATGCTCGCCAATGATTCATTCAATATTGAAGGTGAAACAGTTGATCCTACAACTCCGATTCCTCTTACAACAGGATTTCAGTTTGTCAGCTATTTTCTTGAAACTCCATTGGATGCTTTAGTTGCATTTGAAACTATCATTAGCGATAACCTCGATTTTATTAGAAATTCACAAGGTCAAATATTACGTAAAATCGGGCCTAATTGGATCAATGGAATTGGTGATTGTAATCCCGGCGAAGGTTACCTTGTTAAAATGTTTTCCGATGACGTTTTGTTTTATTTTTATTCCGGTGGCGAACCCTGCCCGGGAATACCAACCGTAACTTACGAAGGACAAATTTATAATACTGTTCTGATTGGAGAGCAATGTTGGTTAAAAGAAAACCTTAATGTCGGCATTATGATAAACGATTATGAAAATATGACAGATAATGGTGTAATTGAGAAATATTGTTATGATAATAATATTGAAAATTGCGATGAATACGGTGGTTTATACCAATGGGACGAAATGATGCAATATGTAACTACCACCTTCACACAAGGCATCTGCCCCCCGGGCTGGCATCTTCCACATGATTATGAATGGAAAATACTGGAAGGCACAGTTGACAGCCAATACCCTGTTGGCAACCAAGTTTGGGATTTTGAAGGATTCAGGGGTTTTGATGCCGGGTTGAATTTAAAATCAACCTATGGTTGGTTTAATAATGGAAACGGAACCGATATTTTTGGTTTCAAAGCTCTTCCGGGTGGAATACGTGAACATTTTGCAACTTTCGATAGTTTAAGTTATAAAACCTCCTTCTGGTGCTCACTTGAGGTCGATCCGGCTTATGCTTGACACAGATCATTGTACTATTCACACGATGAAGTGTATCGTACAAGTAGTAATAAAAACTGTGGTTTTTCTGTTCGTTGCCTGAAATACTGAGTATATAAAGAAACTTGTTCAGGCTGCAAAAACACATTACACCGGAAAACCGAATAAGTGAAAAAAATAAATATTTATCCAATGAAATTACGAAGTTTTATTTCACGGGAATGGTAAAACGCAAAACAGTATAACCAAAAAAGGACTCAATTGTGTGAATAATAACATTCTATATCCTTTTAAATCTCCAAACTTAAGGCAGAAAAACATCATCTAGTAGCAACTTCCATTAATCCTTAGAAACAAGCAAGAAAACAAACTTGCTTTTTACATCTATATTTCGTATATTAGCAACTTGTAAAAAAGATGCATTAAGTTGAAAAATTCACATTTAAAGTCATAAATAAATGCAACATATGGATCACTAAAGCAATAAAATTATATAACCACATAACCATATTTACTAACCAATAAAAATTGAACTATGAAAAAACTTTACCAAATTGGGTTAATAATTTTAGCCCTGATCATTACACAACAGGTTTTTCCTCAAAAGGAAAACGCAAAAAGTCCTTTAACAGGGGAACAGCAAATTGAGCTATTAGAAGGTTATAGCTTTGTTTCATCACGAATTATTCCAGAAAATCCTGATATGATAGAGGTTTTACAGGAAAATTTAGTAAATCTTGATTTTGTCAGGAATACCGCCGGGCTAATGTTACGAAAAATCGGGCCAATATGGGTAAATAGTATTGGTGACTGGATTAATACCGAAGGATATTTATTTAAAATGAATAATGCGGATGAATTAATAATTATCGGAGATGTAATTGATCCTCAAACACCGGTTGAACTTTCAACAGGTTATCAGATAATAGGCTATTTACCTGATCAGCCTTTAAACACCGAAGAAGTTTTTCAGGATATTTTGGAAAATCTTGAATTTGTACGAAATACTGCCGGATTGATGTTCAGAAAAATTGGCCCTGTCTGGGTAAATAGTATTGGTGATATGCAACCCGGCGAAGGCTATCTTGTTAAAATGTATTCTGATGATGTATTAATTTATCCTTCTACATCATTTATCTGCAGTAATCCTTTTACCGATCCACGCAACGGACAAACCTATAACACCGTTCAAATTGGTACACAATGCTGGATGGCTGAAAACCTTAATATAGGTGAAATGATAAACAGCACTGAAGAAATGACTGATAATGGAATTATTGAAAAATACTGCTATGACAATGATCCGACAAATTGTGAAATTTATGGTGGTTTATACCAATGGAATGAAATGATGCAATATACAACTTCACAGGGTGTTCAAGGCATTTGCCCTGCAGGATGGCATATTCCTACTGATGATGAAATAAAAATATTAGAAGGTACAGTTGACAGCCAATATCCTGTTGGAGATCCTATATGGAATAATGGAGGATGGAGAGGTTTTGATGCAGGTTTAAATTTAAAATCAACAAGTGGTTGGTATGATAATGGAAACGGAACTGATTTATTTGGATTTACTGCCCTTCCGGGCGGTTACTGCTTTTACGGTGGTGGTTTCGCTAATATAGTGGAGCGCGCCTTCTTCTGGTCCTCTACTGAGAACGGTAGTTATGAAGCCTGGGGCCGACTCCTATTCTTTTACATGAATGAAATAAACCGTAGCAACCTCGGTAAAGGGGTCGGTTTATCCGTGCGTTGCTTAAAGGATGATTTTACACCAATAAACCTACCCCCTGAACCAGCATCTTCTCCCATTCCTGAGGATGGAGCAGAAAATCAATCCATAGAAGTTGATATTTCGTGGACATGCACCGACCCTGAAGGTGATCCTCTGACTTATGATATTTATTTTGGCACAGAAGCCACACCACCACAAGTAGTAACAGGCCAAACAGCAACAACTTATGATCCGGGAACATTGGAATACTATACAGAATATTTCTGGAAAATTGTCGCTCACGATGACCACAGCAATACTACCGAAGGGCCTGTTTGGAGTTTTACAACGGAAGAACAATTCACCTGCGTCGATCCATTTACCGATCCCCGTGACGGACAAACCTACAACTCTGTACAAATTGCTACACAATGCTGGATGGCTGAAAATCTAAATATTGGTGAAATGATAAACGGCACAGAAGAAATGACAAACAATGGCATAATTGAAAAATACTGCTACGATAACGATCCTTCAAATTGCGAAATTTATGGCGGTTTATACCAATGGAACGAAATGATGCAATATTCAATTACACAGGGAGTGCAAGGTATTTGCCCTGCGGGTTGGTATATTCCTACCGACGATGAATGGAAAATACTGGAAGGTACGGTTGACAGCCAATATCCTGTTGGAGATCCGATTTGGAATACAACAGGATGGCGAGGTTATGATGCAGGAACAAACCTTAAATCTACAAGTGGCTGGTATGGTGGTGGTAACGGAACTGACTTATATGGTTTTACGGTTCTTCCAAGCGGTAACCGTACTACTAACGGAAGTTTCGAATATATCACAGGCCATACTCATATTTGGTCGTCTGACGAGAGTGGCTCAAATGCATGGAAAAGAAGTATATATAACACTCGTACAACGATACATCGGGGTGACCTTAACAAGAATTTTGGTATTTGTGTGCGTTGCCTACGAGATGATTTTGCTCCAATAAACCAACCTCCTGAACCACCATCATCCCCCAATCCTGAGGATGGGGCAGAAAACCAATCCTTAGAAGTTGATCTTTCGTGGACATGCACAGATCCTGAAGGAGATCCTCTGACTTATGATGTATATTTTGGTACTATGGCCACGCCACCACAAGTAGAAACAGGACAAACAGTAACAACTTATGACCCGGGAACATTGGAAAACAACACAGAATATTTCTGGAAAATTGTGGCTCACGATGATCATAGCAATACAACCGATGGATCTGTTTGGAGTTTTACTACCGAAACCGGAGGCCCTCAACCATGCCCCGGAATACCAACAGTAACGTACGAAGGACAAGTTTATAATACAGTCTTAATTGGTGAGCAATGCTGGCTAAAAGAAAACCTAAATGTTGGAACTATGATAAACGGTAGCATTAACCAAACTGACAATGGAGTGATTGAGAAATATTGTTATGATAATAATACTGCAAATTGTGATGAATATGGTGGATTATACCAATGGGACGAAATGATGCAATATAGCACAATAGCCGGAGTGCAAGGAATTTGTCCAAGCGGCTGGCATTTACCAACCGATGATGAATGGAAAACACTTGAAGGTACGGTTGACAGCCAATATCCTATTGGCGATCCGATTTGGAATAATTGGGGATTCAGAGGTTATGATGCAGGCTTAAATTTAAAATCAACAAGTGGCTGGTATGATAATGGTAATGGCTCAGACGCTTATGGTTTTACTGCTCTCCCTGGCGGTTACCATGGTGGTGATGGTTATTTTTACTTCATAGAGCTAAACGCCTCCTTTTGGTCTTCTACTGAGAACAATAGTAATAGCTCCATGTACCGGATACTATCCTATGAAAACGCTAACATCTTCCGTGGCAGCAACAATAAAAGCTACGGCTGGTCTGTTCGTTGCCTGAAGGATTAGGTGTGAAAAGAAGCTTGTTAAGTGTGTAAAGGTTTATCCCGTGAAATCATGAAGTAATTATTTCATCGGAGAGGTAAGCTACATTCCCGATAAAAGGATACTATTTTTCTAAAAAGATAGTATCCTTTATTTGTTATTTCTATGATAACTTTGTCTGAGAACAGAAGTTATTAACAATCAGATAATCACTTTGGATCAAAAGTTCTAATTTCAACGAAAGCATCTTAAAACTCTTTACTTTGTTAATGCCGTGAATTCATCGGAATTCTTATACCTGCAGTTGTAATTATACCACTCGGATTGAGTTCTTCCATTGCAGGTGTAATAAGAAAATTATATCTGAACTCAAAAATCAGTGCTGTTTTTTTCTTTAAATCAATATAAAAGCCTCCAATAGCATGATAACCGTAAGTAAGCGAATAATGAACTATTTCCTTAGTCTGATTTTTATCAGCTTTGCCAAGCAGGCTAAAATTTATTTTGAGGTGTTGACTTTAATTTATTATTCTTTTTATACCACTTTTAAGCCTGCCTGATTTAACTCATAACATAAGCATTCCTGATAAACAGACTCTAATAAACTTGATCCTAAGGCTTATGTATTACAATGGAACAACCAACAATCTTTTTTGATGTCATTTTCAATCATAATATATATTTTTTCTTTGTGAAACTTTGAGTCTTCTTCGTGATTCTTTGTGTAATAGCTATTTCACAGAGACACCCAAAGAAAAAAGTAGAGTAGAGTACAGAGCAAAAACAAACACATTTGCTCTGTAGCCCCCTCGTCAAACCGTACGTGCGGTTTTCCCGCATACGGCTTTCCTAAAAAACTTTCATCTTAAAGTATTCACAGGTCGTATTCCAGAGGTCACATATGGATTTATCAATCCATATTCATTAACTAATTTGTTATAAGCTTGTTGACCGTACAAGCGTGATTTCCTCTGACTTTTACGATTGTAATATCTAAATAGCCGGGTACGCAGGTAACTTTCTAATTCTCTGAAGGCTACTTGTGTGCAACTAACTTTTTCGATTTTGTAATAATTCATCCATCCTCTTATTATTGGGTTTAATTCTAATACTACTTTTTCTGCCGGATAATGTCCTATTGATTTTAGTTTCAAATTTATCTTCTGTCTTATTTTCTTTCGGGATTTCGCTTTTGGTTTTATGTTCAAAAACTTATCTCTTTTTGAAAATATACTTCGGTCATATCTGAACGTAAATCCTAAAAAATCAAATGATTCTTCTTTTGCTTTTACCAGCTTACTCTTATCTGTATTTATCATTAATCCCATTCTTTCCAAATAGCAATGTACTTTGTCTATGATTTCCTGCTTGATATGCTTTGACATCAAAATAAAATCATCTACATATCGTATCATCCTTACTCCTCTTTTTGAGAAATATCCTTCGGGATTGTTTATTATCCTGTCAAGCAAATTCATGTATATATTTGCTAATAATGGTGATATTACTCCTCCTTGAGGCGTCCCCTTTTCTATTACTTTTTCCCCCTGTGTATTTTCCGTCTTCTTCTACTATGGGTACTTTTAGCCATAGTTTTATGAGATGGAGTACCCGGGGGTCGGCAATTCGCTCTTTCAAAACTATCTCTAATTTATCATGAGGTATTGTGTCAAAGTATTTACTTAGGTCGGCATCATATACTGTTTGTTTTCCTTGTTTGAGATGGTCTCGAATTTCGGTTATTGCTCCTTTTGCCGAGCGTTTTGGTCGAAATCCGTATGATGAATCATCAAAGTCGGCTTCAAATATTAGCTCTATGACTATTTTACAGGCTTGTTGCACTACCTTATCTCATATGGTTGGAATGACTAATGGTCGTTTACCACCATTTTCTTTCTCTATCCATACTCGCTTTACGGCTTGAGGTTTATACATTCGCTTTCTTAAGTCTTCACTTATTTCGCTTAAAAACTTTTCTCGCCCGTAATTCTCCACATCGGAAAAAGTCTGCTTGTCTATTCCGGGACTTCCATTCTTGGATTTGGAGCGTTTATACGCTTCTACAAGTATATGTTTCAAGAATATCTTGTCACAAAGTACGTAAAATTTGCAACTGCTTTCCTGCTTGGCTTTCAGATATAGTTTTAGTTGTAAAAGTCGTACTCTTTCCTTTGAGGTCATGTCTTTTCGCTTCTTTTGCGAAAGCAATGCTATCTCATGTTGAACTTGTTCTTGAATACTGGTTTCTTTCATCAATTCTGTTGTATATATTTTATCTAAAACTTTTGTTGATAGTAATGTCCCTTCCCTACTCCTAAGTTATGTTGTCTTTGGTATCATCAGTACTACGAACATCTCCGCCACCCTCAGCTATTGTCGTGTCAATCAATACTGTTAGGGCTTCCCAAGTTCATACGTAACCCTCACTATGCACGCCATCCCATCTTACTCCGTGCAGCCATAACGGTGCATATTGTCGTTGCTTCCCATTATGTTTCAGGTTTCGCCCACTTCGGGAGGTTGATCACTGCAATTTTGCGTAACGAAGCCTGACTGGATTCATTTGCATTACGGCTTACATAGTCGCTTATCATGAACTTAAAACGGTTCGTTTCCTTTCCGCTCCTCACGACTGATTCAGACTGAACGACACAGTGGCCTGTGTAATCCTTTCATATTACCGGGTTTTTAATTATTATATAAACGTACGCTTCTTGGCGTACCAAAGTTGCTCAAAGAAAAGATCAAATCGGAGTACACAAAATTATTAGTATTGAACAGCCCTGAAGATTAATGTGGTTGCGGTGAAAAATTCTGTTTATCTTTTATATAAGATAACTATCTTCAATCTTGTATGTTTTTCTTTATAATTTTTCCAGTAGAATTATTATAAATAAAGAATTTGTCTTTTGCTTTACCTTTAACTTTATTTGAAGGGTCCACCTCAAATGTTTTGTAATCAATATCTTTTCTTACAGTGTTTTTAAAGAAAATGAAATTTTTATCTTTACCCCATTGGTAGCTTAATGGTGTAAAAGATTTTGAGTCTGCCCCTTTTATTAATGATTCTTCATAAAACACATAATTTTCGTCTTTTGAATAATAATAAAATTCTAATAATTCAAAACTATCAGGATTTGCCATAGTAATTATTTTATTTCTATAATAGGCATGTTTTTTATCAAAAGAGAATTTTCTATATAAAGTGTTTTTTTCAGTAATAATTTTAAATGAATCCGGATCCGCATCTTGCAAAATTTTCCCATGCAAAAAAACTTTTTCTCCATCAGTAGCATAAGAATCTGATAGTACTCTAAAACTATCAGATTTAACTTCTTTTAAAGTATCTATATGTCTTGGAGATCCTAATCCCCACCAATAATAAATATATTCTTTGTCCTTTGCATACCTTGATTTATAATCAAGTATCTGAAATGATACGGGATCAACAGAAATTATTTTTCCAATATAATATACATTATGTTTATCTATTGCAAATCTCTTTTTAATAATTTTAAATGAGCCTGGATCAGCTTTTTCAATTAGCTTTCCTCTACAAAAGATACTATTACTATCTTTTGCATATATTTCGGAAAATATTTTAAAGGTTTTTGGATCAGCATTTTTAATTATTTTCTCATAACAATACACATATTTTTTATCCTTTGCATATCCATTTTTTAATATTTCAAAAGAAGGCATATCACAATCAAGTTTTACAAGTACTCCATATCTTGTACCAGAAGTTGGTATCTTTACGAAGACTCCATCTTTTTTTATTATATAGTGGCCACCCAAACTTGCACTAATTTCTAATGAATCAGAAATATTTATTATTTGTTGGCTAATAGCTATAAAAGCAAACATTGAAAGAAGGAAAATTGAAAGGAATCGCTTTTTTTTCATTTTACATATTTATTTTATATAACTTGTTAATAATTACCATGCAAAAAGGGCTATTTCTAATTTACTGATTGTATTGTTTTGTATCAATTTGCTGATTAGTAACAATCTCTTGTTTTAACATAAATATTCAAAACATTGTTGTGCAAATATATATAAAACATTTTAATTATTCAAAATGTCTATTGGATTTCTAAATTGAGCAGATTCTACTCAATAATACCTGTTTCACACATTGCTGATTAATATTGTCCAATTTTCCTTTCCGGAAAATCCCCAGGTAAAACCTTAAAAACTGGCTTTAAGTACATAGATGGGATGTAGTTCAACATAGACTGATCGCTGGGTCTTAAAGTCCTATTTATTACCTACTGGCTTTATCCATATTTAATTCTGTATTTATTACTTTTAAAAAAAGTTGTTTCATTTTACATTTCTTAACATTGTCGGTTTATAACAAAAAAACACCCCTGATAAGAGATCAGGGGTGTTTTTTTTACTTTTATTTAATTGATTCTAAAAGAAATAATAAACACCCAGTAAAAGTCTGAAGTTGGTTACATCCTTTGGATCATCAACCTCGCCTTTTGAGTTTTTTGTTCCATATCCGGCAGTTGTCATTTCAACTTCACCTGCAAATCTCATTTTACCCGAGTTAAAAATAATTCGTGGAGATACCCTGTAAACATAGGCAATATCGGAGCCTCTGGAATAATAAGGACCTGATACATCTTCACCGGCACCAAGGTTTTTGGTATAACCTGCAAAAAATCCTCCCTGAATTTTCTTTCCATTTGTATGCATATCAGTCCAGAATGACATTACGTTAATTGGAGTATATTCTACAAAATTTCTCAAAGGATCGGTAACTTCTTTAACTACATATCCGCCAAGCATTGTCATATTATATGTTTCCTGCCCATAAAAGGCTTCAAATTTAAAAGTCATGTCAGTAGATTTATATTTTAAGAAAGCCATAGTTGTAAAACCACCGACTTTCTCATCGGTTTTATATAAGCTATCGGTTTCAATCCTTGGAACCAATGATTTATATCCTCCGCTAATTCCGGCTAAAAATTCATTTTTGCTTTCATATTTTTTTTGATATTGCAGGGTAAGATTCATTTCAGGTAGTACATTATTTCTTAAGTAGGTTGAACTTTTTCCAATTGGCCCTGTACTTTGAAAATCTCTCTGCGAAACTGCTGACAATTGAATTTTAAAGTTATCAAATTTTTGAGTAACTCTGATTTGAGGATTTCTTGTAAAAGGCTGAAATGGAGCTCCTGTATTAAACGAAACAGTTCCCGGATAACAGGAAGTTATAAACAATGGATGCCAGGTTTGCCCTACCAAAAGCTCGGTATTTGTCCAGTTTAATTTTGCAAATGCATGACGCAATCTGAAACCATTTATGTCAGGATTGGTTGTACCAAAAAAAGCACCTTCAATTAATGCTGAAGTTTTGGCTCCAAAAGCATTAGGCCCGGTAATTGCAAGTTTCAATCGTGTTTGGATTGAAAGAATATTGAAATCAGATTTGGCATTTATATCTTTGCCATCAAGATCTTTTAATTCATTTTTGGGATAAAGATAAAAATGACCTTCACGAACCGCTACCGATTGTCTTGAATTCCAGAAAACATCAGATTTTACAAAACCGGAGAATTTAAGTTTGATCTTTTTTTTCTGAGCAATAGTTAGAACAGGTAATAATAATACAATTAAAATAAGTAGATTTTTTTTCATCTGTAAATAATTTATTATTTAACATTTTTTAATGACAGGATGAACCCACAATAATTATCTTCAATTTTTATCGGAACAATAATTATCATCCTGTCAATAAATTAAATTTTTATTTTTATTTAGTGGGCAACATGACTTTTTGTTTTTTTTATCGAAACAAATGTATAATTATTTTGCTTATCAAAATAAATAAATCTAAAAAGTATCAATTAAGAAAAATTCTAAATAGTGTCAGCAAGAAAATACAAAAGGAGTGTGGAGTGTTGGAGCAATGCAAACCCGAAACCTAAAAACCGTAATCACTTTCTTAATTCCTCCTATTCAACAATAATCACATTTTCTCTTTCAAGCAAAGGTTTACCCTGATAGCGTAGAAATAACTGGGCAATTGTGAGAACATCTTTTTGGCAATAAGTAACAATGCGCTGCAAATCATTATGCTTCCAGAAAACCTCAGCTACTTCACTTCCACTAATATCGCTTTTTGGAGTAGGAATATCAAAAATTGCTGCCAGTAACTCCAATGAAGTATAATTCTTATAATCTCCGAATTTCCATAACTCTAAAGTATCAAGGTGTGCTACTTCCCAGGGTTTTTTGCCTGCATTATCCAAAATTTCTGGAAGTTTTAATCCGTTGATTAAAATTCTTCGGGCAATGTAAGGGAAATCAAATTCTTTGCCGTTGTGAGCACATAAAAGATGTTGTTTGAACGAATAATATTTTTCAAGCAGATTAATAAAATCTGATAAAAGCTCTTTCTCATCCTCACCGTAAAAAGATTTAATTCTGAAAACATTTTCTCTGAAAAAACCAACTGAAATGCAAATAATTTTTCCAAATTCAGCATATATTCCGGCTCTTCCATATAAACTTTCAGGAGTATCATCCTCATTTTTTACTAAATATGAAGATTTTTTATCCCATAATGCTTTAAACTTTTCATCAAGTTGGTTATAATCAGAACACACAGGAACTGTCTCGATGTCGAGAAACAAGATTCTTTCAATGTTTATTTTATTTAGCATATCTATAATTTTATTTATTAATGCATTCCATCTTTCACTCATTCTTTCATTCTTTCATTCTTTCATTCACTCTCAGTCTCAAGCACTTTATTTCCAAAATATGAAATTGCAATTGCGCCCAAAGGGGCGGTAAGCAATATACTTAAAACTGCAACTGCAAGGATCACTTCTCCGGGAGCGGTGTTCATTCCGGCCAAACCCATTGCAATCAATGGTGCTCCACCTATTGCAGCCTGAACGGTTGCTTTTGGCAAATATGAAATTATTACGAACATTTATTCGGAAAAAGTAAAATCTGTTCCAAACAGGCAAAAATAAGTCCCCAAACTTCTTGCAACCAAACCTGTTAAAATTATAATAACTCCCGCCAGGCCCGAATTAAATGCCACCTCAATATTCACCTGTGCTCCAACCATAGTAAACAATATTATTTCAGCGAAAATCCACAGTTTAGCCAATTTTGCAGAAATTTCATGAGCATATTTCTCACGCTTTTCTAAAATTATAAAACCAATTGCCATCACCACCAAAAGTGAAGCAAAAGGAAGAAAATCTTTAATAAGGTGCTCAAGATGTGTCAACAAAACACTTATTGCAAGAATTATGATTACGCGTTTTGTAGCACGGGGATTAAAGCGGTCAAATATTTTATACAAAATAATTCCTATCCCAATTCCGATTGCAATACCAAGAATAATAGAAATCGGAATTCCAACAATTTCAAAAGTCAGATTGATTTGTTGGCCTGTATAAATTCCAATTAATGCACTATAAACTACAATGACAAAAACATCATCGATTGATGAAGCCGCCAGCATCATAGTCGGAATTCCTTTACGCGTACCTTTTTTTTGTTCAATAAAATTAAGCATCAATGGAACGACAACTGCAGGAGAAACAGCAGCTATAATTGTTCCAAGTATTGCCGATTCAAGATAACTTAAAGGTAGAAAAATTGGAGCAAGAAAAGTAATCGTAACTCCCTCAAAAATAGCTGGAATAAATGCAAGCAAAAGAGCAGTCCCTCCTACCCTTTTCAATGTTTTTCTGGATAATTCGAAACCGGCACGCAACAGAATAACGATCAAGGCAACCATTCGTAAATCACCGGAAGCTGCAAGCAAACCCGGTGCGAGACGATTTAATACATAAGGCCCGAAAATAACTCCCAGCAAAAGCATGCCAATTAAAGGAGGAACTTTGATCTTTTTAAACGACCAAACAATTATAAAACTTAAAATTACCAGTTCAGCTATTGATAATGCCATTTAATTAAGAATAAGTAATTAATCTTTTTTTTATTGAAATTGTCCATTTACCCACTGAATCCAGTTTCCGGTATCCGGTATCCAGTTTCCGTAAACCATATTTACCACCAGGCACCCCTGTTTTGATAAAGCTGAACAAAGTTTTCAATCGAACGATCGTAAGTTCTTTCTATATCATTTGGGAAATAACAAGCAGGTAACTGTCCCATGTTTCGGTGATAACTGATACATTCGCAACAAATTCCTTTTTTTGAGCAAGGATAGCTGCAATTACAATTTTCTTTATTTTTTTCCTGTGTACAAGTTTTCATAGTTACTTATTTTAAATTTTTTCTTGTGTTTTATCTTAAGAAATTGGAAATTTTGGAGTACAGAATTTCTAATTTCTATTTTCCAATTTCTATTTCATCAAAACATTTCAAAATTATTTCACAAATATATTTAATTTCCTCATTTGAAATTATGAGTGGTGGAGCAATCCGAAATGCTGTCGGACAAAAAATAAAACGATCGACAATGATCCCGTTTTCAACAAATAAATTTACAAGTTCATCGGTTTTTTTACTATTATTTAGTTCAACTGCAAGCATAAGGCCTTTTCCACGAATTTCTTTAACAACAGGATGATTGCTAAGAGAATCTTTAAATATTTCTCCTTTTTCGGAGGTTTCTGAAATAAGATTGGTATTAATTAATTCCTGCAAATTAGCAAGTGCAGCAGCACAACAAACAGGATGCCCGCCAAAGGTTGTAATATGCCCAAGTTCCGGATTATAAGTCAATTTCGACATTATTTCTTTTGATGAAATAAAAGCACCTATTGGCATTCCTCCACCCATTGCTTTTGCAAGACAAAGAATATCAGGAACTACATTATATTGTTCAAAACAAAAAAGACTTCCGGTACGGCCAAAACCAAGTTGAACTTCATCGAAAATCAAGAGAGTTCCTGTTTCGTTGCAACGCTTTCTTAATTGAGTCAGGAAATCATCATCAGGAAGAATAACTCCCGCTTCAGATTGAATTGGTTCAATGATAACACAGGCTGTTTCTTTAGAAATTTTTCCAAGGTCATTTAAATTATTAAATTCCAAAAATCTGATTGCCGGTAATAAAGGACGAAACGATTGTTTAAATTTTTCATCACCAAAAACACTTAATGCACCCTGAGTACCTCCATGATAAGCATTTTTAAAAGCAATTATTTCTACTTTCCCTGTATGTCGTTTTGCAAGTTTCATTGCTCCCTCAATTGCTTCACTTCCCGAATTAACAAAATAAACCGATGAAAGGTTTTCTGGAAGATTTTTTGCCAACTCCGTTGCTAATTGAACTTGTGGCATTTGGATATATTTTCCATAAACCATCAAATGCAAATATTTATCAAGTTGATCTTTAATAGCTTTGATGACTTTAGGATGTCGGTGGCCAAGATTACTTACCGAAACACCTGATACCAGGTCACAATATCGTTTTCCCTTATTATCAAACACATAAATTCCATCGGCTTTTTCAATCTCTAATGCAAGGGGTTGCGATGATGGAAGTGCCACATGTTGAAAAAACAATTGTCGGTTAGTTATCATTTTCAAAATTATTTTTTTGCTAAATTAATTAAACATAAACATTAAATGTTAATTTTTCAATATTATTCTTGTCTTTTTAAAAAATGGTTTATACTTGTAGCGAATTTTTTTAAATAAAAAAATGAAGAATAAAGTTGTAATAATTAGCGGAGCTTCATCAGGAATTGGAAAAGCTCTTGCTGAAGAATACTCAAAACGAGGATTTAAGGTTGTAATGGCCGCCAGAAATATTGATAAATTAGAAGAAATTGCTTCGATTCTCAAACAAAATAATTCTAATATTCTTACTGTAAAAACCGATGTAAGTAAAGAAAATCAATGCAAACAATTAGTTGAAAAAACCATTGAAACATTTGGACAAATTGATATTTTGATAAATAATGCAGGTATTTCGATGCGGGCACTTTTTGAAGAACTTGATTTAAAAGTCATTAAAGATTTAATGGATGTTAATTTTTGGGGTACGGTTTATTGTACTAAATATGCTTTACCATATCTTTTAAAATCTCAGGGCTCAGTTGTTGGCGTTTCTTCAATTGGTGGATATAAAGGGCTTCCCGGAAGGACCGGATATTCGGCATCAAAATTTGCAATTCATGGTTTTCTCGAAGTTTTGCGAATCGAGAATCTTAAAAAAAACTTACATGTTATGATTGCTTGTCCGGGCTTTACAAGTTCAAATATTCGTAATACAGCTCTTGGAAAAGATGGCACTCAACAAGGCGAATCTCCCCGTGATGAATCAAAAATGATGTCAGCCGAAAAAGTTGCATTTTATATTGCAAATGCAATTAAAAAAAGAAAACGAAGTTTAATACTTACGAATCAGGGAAAAATGACCGTTCTACTTAATAAATTCATTCCATACTACTTAGATAAAATGGTTTATAAGCATATGGCAAAAGAACCTGGCTCGCCATTCAAATAATTTTAATAACAATTTAATATTCATAAATTAATCATGAAAAAATTAACTTTAGAGATCAAACCAAAAATTGGTTTTGGTGAATTAGAATTTGGTGATACCACTGAAAAACTCACTTCATATCTTGGAGAAGCTGAAGAAATTGAAGATATTGAAGATGATGATGATTTTAACACTGTAATTTTAAATTATTGGTCAAAAGGCATTACAGTCTTCTTTGAAGGTGTTGAAAAATCAGTGATATCTTGTTTTGAAATTGACAATCCTGAAGCCTCATTATTTGGGAAAAAGATTTTTGAACTAAATGAAAAAGAAGTAATTGAATTAATGAAAAAGAACGGATTTACGGAAATTGAAACAGAAATTGAAGAAGAAGGCGAAAAAAGGCTTTCTTTCGATCAGGCTCTTATAGATTTTTTCTTTGAAGAGGAAGTTCTTGCAGCAATTAATTGGGGTGTTCTAATCAACGATCAGGGAGAAATTGAAGATTTTTAACAACAAAAATCTTTTAATAAAGCTTATTGAAATTTATAAAACTATTTGAAAGTCTATTAAATAGTAAATTTTGTCTTTAAATTTTGCACATACATTAAATAAAAGTCCAGAAACAAGAATTTAAAATCTCATTTTGGGACAATTATTAAATTTAACAATTGATTAACAAATGGTAAAGCTGTTGGCATTATTATTGAAAATAATGTATACGAGAATGAATGTTTAGTTTAAATTAAAAATTCTTTCATAAAAATAAAAGAATTTTACTAAATTTGTAACATTCAAAAATATGAACCATGAAATATTGTTAAGCAATGTGTAATAATCAGATTTCTTTAAAAGTTCTTGTTGTTGAAGACAATCTAATAAACCAAAAGATTACAAAATCTTTTTTGCAAAGGCTTAATCATACGGTTACGATTGCCAAGAATGGAAAAGAAGCCGTTGATATTTTTGAAAGAGAATATTTTGATTGCATTTTAATGGATATTCAAATGCCAATAATGGATGGGATTCAGGCCACAAAAACCATCAGGGAAAAGGAAAAAACCAAAAAAACCAATATTCCAATTATTGCTGTATCTGCAAATCTGATGGTTGAGGAAGAAACCAAAATACTTAAAGCCGGAATGAATGATTTCATTCCAAAACCACTAAATGAAGCACAATTAAGAAATGTTCTATCAAATGTAATCAACCATAAATATTCTAAACAATAATACTCTATACTTTTTGCAACCAAAATATTAATATGGAAATAATGATTGACCACCAAAAATTCATAAATAACTTCAAGTATTTTGATAAAGAAATTGTTTGTGAAATTATTGAATTATTTATAGAAGAGTATCCATCAAGATTTTCAACTCTTCAACAAAATATTAACGAAAGTGATTTCGAATCCATACAATTTAATGCCCATAGCCTAAAAGGTGTAATTTCAAACTTCCTTGCCCCTGACACAAAAGAATTAGCAAGACAACTTGAAGAAAAAGGAAAAAAAAATAATCCTGATAATATTTCGGAGCTTTTTGAAGAACTTAAATCATCAACAGAAAAATTACTTAAAGAATTAGAAATTCTTAAAAATAAATATTACTCATAAGTTTTTATATCAAGAAAAAACACTATGAATAAATACATTAACGAGAAAGCTTTATTAGAAAAAAAAGAAATGCTCGGTGAGGATCTGCTTACAGAAATAATTGACATGTTTCTGGAGTCTTATCCAAGCTCATTAAACAATATTGAAGATGATATTAAAAATTCCGATTTCCCATCATTAATCTTTAACGCTCATAGTTTTAAGAATGATCTTGGAAATTTTGGCACATCAGAAGTAATTGATATAGCTTATCAATTAGAGAAAAAGGGCCGAGATAATGATCCCACAGGCCTGGATGAATTATATAAAAACATAAAAGCAGTTATTGAAAATCTTGCAGAAGAATTAAAAGAATTTAAAATTCAATAAGTTATTTTGTTTTCTTATCAATTCTATTTAATCCGTTTATTGCTTTTTCATAATTTGGTGTCAGTGATAAAACTTTTTGGTAATCCTTTGTTGAATTCTCAAAATCGTTAATCAATTCATAACAATACCCTCTATTGAAGTAAGCATCCGTATATGTGGGATCAGATTCAATTGCTTTTGTAAAATTCACAATAGCATTATCAAACTCCTCTAAATAAACTAACTCAATATAAGCTTTATTATAATGTGCAAATTTATTGCTTTCATCAATCTTTAAAATTCTGTTATAATATCCAATTGCTTTTTCTGTGTCCTCCTTTTCCTGAAAAAACAATCCCAGTAAATATAGAACTTCAATATTATCAGGCTCTATTCTTAAAGCGTTATTCAGATATTCGACAGCAAGTTTATCGTTTTTGTCTAAAAAAATCAATCCTAAATAATAAAATGCATCCAGGTAATCCTGCTTCTGACTAACAGCTTCCTGAAAATTCCTAATTGCTAAGTTTGTATCTCCTTCTTCTAGAAAAGAATATCCATTAATAAAAAATGCCACAGGATTTATTGGCTCTATTTCAAATGATTTTTCAATATTTTCGTGCGTTTTCTTATATTCCTTTAAAATCAAATATACTTCAGCTAACTTCAAGTGTATTCTTGCTTTATCTGTATCCAATTCAAGGGCTTTATTAATTGCATCAAGGCTATTAGTTACTTTTCCCTGAAATAAGTAAATATTTGACAGTGTAATATAATAGTCAGCATTAGCTTCATCCAACTCAATTGCTTTTTTAATATCACTTAAAGCATCATTATCTTTTTTATTATTAATATAATAAAGTGCACGATCATTATAATATTCAGGATTCTCAGGATCGGAATTTATTTTTTTACTTAATATTTCAATTTCAGTTAACTTTGTTTCAGGTTTATTATCTGTTTTATTGTTTCCACTATTACAGGATGTAATAATTAAACTTGAAATGAATAAAAACACAAACACTCCTTGTAAGAAATTACAAAAAAAGTCACTTTGACTATAACTACTATTTTTTTTCATATTTTAATAATTAACTAAAAACCAAATGAAAAACTTTTTACTTATCGATTGGTTGAAAGATTTTCCCTTATTTTTCCTTCAAGTTCCTCTGCCAACTCAGGATTATCGGCCAAAAGTCTTTTAACTGCATCCCTACCTTGTCCAAGTTTTGTTTCTCCATAACTAAACCATGAGCCACTTTTTTTAACAATGTTTTGCTCAACTCCAAGATCAATTATTTCTCCCATTTTAGAAATACCTTCTCCGTAAATCAAATCAAATTCTGCTTTTTTAAAGGGAGGAGCAACTTTATTTTTAACTACTTTCACCCTGACTCTGTTACCTACAATATTTTCAGCATCTTTAATTTGGCTTATCTTTCTAATATCAATCCTTACCGAAGAATAAAATTTTAAGGCATTTCCTCCAGTCGTTGTTTCAGGATTACCAAACATTACCCCTATTTTTTCACGTAATTGATTAATAAAAATACAACACACTCCCGTTTTGCTGATAATTGAAGTAAGTTTTCTTAAAGCCTGCGACATAAGGCGAGCCTGTAAACCCATTTTTGAATCCCCCATAAGTCCTTCAATTTCACTTTTTGGGGTTAAGGCTGCCACGGAATCAATAACAATAATATCAATAGCACCCGAATGAATTAAATTATCGGCAATTTCTAAAGCCTGCTCACCATTGTCTGGTTGAGAGACAAGTAAATTTTCGATATCAACACCAAGTTTTTTAGCATAAAATCTATCGAAGGCATGCTCGGCATCAATAAATGCTGCTACCCCACCTTCTTTTTGTGCTTCAGCAATTGCTTGAATAGCGAGAGTTGTTTTACCCGATGACTCAGGTCCATAAATCTCAACTACTCTACCCTTTGGAAGCCCGCCAATTCCTAATGCATCGTCCAAACCTATTGATCCGGTTGAAATTGAAGGAATATTCTCAACTGCAGAACCACCTAACTTCATAATGGTTCCTTTTCCAAATTGTTTTTCGATTTTGTCAAGAGTTAACTCAAGAGCTTTTTGTTTTTGATTAACATCCATACCGGATTTATTATCCTTACTCATAGCTTTTTAGATTTATTTTGATTTAATAATTTTTAAAAAATAATTAATCACAAATATACTTTTTATTTTACAAATTATATATCTCGAAATGAGAAAAATTAGTTTTTATTTTCAAAAAACCGACAAAACGTTTTTATTCCACATTTGATACAATCGGGTGTTCGTGCTTTGCAAATATATCTTCCATGCAAAAGCAACCAATGATGAGAAATGGCACGTTTATCCTCAGGAATATATTTTGTTAATTGTTTTTCGGTTTCAAGGGGAGTTTTCGAATTTGTTGTAAGCCCAATTCTTTCGGAAACCCTGAAAAGGTGAGTATCAACAGCAATAACAGCTTTGTTATATACGACCGAAGCAATAACATTTGCTGATTTTCGACCTACACCCGGTAACTTTTGAAGTTCATCGACTTCGGATGGAACCACACCATTAAATTCTTCGACAAGAGTTTTGGCCATTCCTATAAGATGCTTTGCTTTATTATTTGGATAAGAACAACTTTTGATTATTGAAAAAACATCTTCAAATTCAGCTTTCGCTAATGAATTTTCGTTCGGGAAACATTTAAAAAACTCAGGTGTGATAATATTAACTCGTTTATCAGTACACTGGGCTGAAAGGATCACCGCTACAATTAATTCATAAGGTTTTTCATAAATTAGTTCTGTTTCAACTTCAGGTTGATGCTTCGAAAAATATTCAATTAACAGCTTATATCTTTCAGTTTTTTTCAAATTGACACTTTTTTACAAAAAAAAATCCCCTGATTTCGCAGGGGAATATTTTTAATTTCTTTTCCTAATTAAGGATTACTTTCACATTTCCAGTGAACTTTGTCTTCAAGACTGATAAGCCTCTTGAATAATTTAAAATGTTTTTAATTACACTTTCGCTTGGCGAAGTGTTCTCAATGTGCTTTGTACCAAACTTTAATTTCATTCTGCTAAAGAATTCCTTTTCATTTTCGTTACAAGCTAAAAGAAATAATTGATTAATTGTAAAGGTTTGTTTCATAAGCATTTGCATAAGTTGGAAATAAATACACAAATCAAACGAAAAAAAAAACTCTTTATTATATTGAAAATGAAAAATTCAACTACGTGGTTAAAATTACATTTTTCTCTTCAATCAGTTTTCTTAAATTAATTAAGGCATATCGCATTCTACCTAATGCTGTGTTTATACTTACATCAGTTTGTTCAGCAATATCTTTAAAACTCATATCCGAATAATGCCGCATAAAAAGCACCTCTTTTTGTTCCGGAGGCAAAAATTCAATTAATTTTCTTACATCCTGATGAATTTGATCAGTGATCATTCTATCTTCAATTGATGCATCTGTAAACTTAATTGTATCAAAAATATCAAAATCGTCATTACTATTATCAAAGACAGGTATTCTTTTCGATTTCCTGAAATGATCAATAATAAGATTATGAGCTATTCGCATAACCCACTGAATAAATTTGCCTTCTTCCTGATAAGAGCCGTTACGGATTGTATTTATAACTTTGATAAATGTATCCTGAAAAATATCATCCGCTAATTGCTTATCTTTTACAAGCAATAAAATATAAGCAAACACTCTGTTCTTGTGTCTGTAAATTAACTTCTCAAGACCAATTTGATCGCCAGTGATATACCTGCTAATCAAGTCCTTATCGCTTTCTGCATGAGTTTTCATATTCACTCTGTTTAAAGTTTATATTTCGGTTTCTAAGAGTAAATATTTAATCTATAAGCGTTCCTCCTATTGCTTTTTTATGTCTTTATTTTATTTACTACTCGTTAGTAAACATTACAAATATCATGCAAATATATGCAATATTTTATAAAATGCAAATTTAATTAATAATTTTGCATTTTTATTTTAAATTTATAAAATGATTCAACAAAATTTCGACAAACTTGATTCTAAGAAATTTATAAAAATTAAGGGTGCAAGGGTACACAATCTTAAAAATATTGATGTTGCTATTCTACGCAATAAATTTGTGGTAATCACCGGTTTATCGGGTTCCGGAAAGTCATCTTTGGCTTTCGATACATTGTATGTTGATGGGCAACGACGCTACGTTGAAAGCCTTAGTGCCTACGCACGACAATTTCTAGGACGAATGTCGAAACCTGATGTGGATTACATTAATGGTATTTCACCGGCAATAGCTATCGAACAAAAAGTTAACACCAGAAATCCAAGATCAACGGTAGGTACTTCAACCGAAATATATGAATATTTAAAGTTGCTTTTTGCAAGGATAGGAAAAACATACTCACCGATTTCAGGAAAATTAGTAAAACGACATAATGTCAGCGATGTTACTGATTTTATTTTATCTCTCAATGAAGATACAAAAGTGATCATTTATTCCCCAATTACATTAAAACCTGAAAGATCAACAGCAGAACAATTATCAATTTTGGTACAACAGGGTTTTAGCCGAATTGCCGTAAATGGAAAAATAACCAGAATTGATGAATTTAATTCAAAAAACATCAAAAGCAAGCAAAATATTTCTATTGTAATTGATCGTCTGATTGTCAGAAAAAACGATATGGATTTCAATTCAAGAATTGCTGATTCTGTTCAAACTGCATTTTATGAAGGGGAAGACGTTTGTATAATAGAATATTTTTCGGATGAAACCAGGTTAAAAAAAACCTTTTCAAATAAGTTTGAAAGAGATGGAATAAGCTTTGAGGAACCCACACCAAATCTTTTTGCTTTTAATAATCCTTATGGAGCCTGCCCGAAATGTGAAGGATTTGGGAAAATAATCGGTATTGACGAAGATTTAGTTATTCCGGACAAAAGCCTTTCGGTTTATGAAGGAGCTATAGTTTGCTGGAAAGGGGAAAAAATGAGTGAATGGAAAGAAGAATTAATTATGAATGCCTATAAATTTGACTTTCCTATCCATGAACCGGTTTATGAACTTACTAAAGACCAAATAGATTTACTTTGGACAGGGAATCAATATTTTAAAGGCATTAATGAGTTTTTTAAATACGTTGAAGAACAAACCTATAAAATACAATACAGGGTTATGCTCTCAAGGTACCGGGGAAAAACCATTTGTTCAGAATGCAATGGCTCCAAGCTTCGTAAGGATGCAAATTATATTAAAATAAATAAAAAATCAATATCGGATCTGGTAGAAATTCCGATTTCAAAATTATTTGATTTTTTTAATAATATTAAACTCACCGAAGTTGAAAAACAAATTTCAAAACGATTACTTACCGAAATTATTAACAGATTAGAATATCTTAATAATGTTGGATTAGGATATTTAACTTTAAATCGATCTTCATCAACTCTTTCCGGTGGTGAATCACAGCGAATAAACCTCGCTACTTCGCTTGGAAGCAGCCTGGTAGGTTCTATGTACATTTTAGATGAACCAAGTATTGGATTACATCCGAGAGATACAAAACTTCTAATTAAGGTACTCTCAGAGCTTAAAAAATTAGGAAATACAGTAATTGTTGTTGAACACGATGAAGATATTATTCGCTCATCCGATCAAATTATCGACATTGGCCCAATGGCAGGAGTCAATGGCGGTAAACTTATTTTCCAGGGTACTATTGACGAACTCAAAGATGATGAAGAAAGTTTGACAGCACAATATCTCAATCATAAAAAATTTATTAAACTACCCGATTACAGAAGAAAATTTAAAGACTTCATAGAAATTTCAGGTGCAAGAGAAAATAATTTAAAAAATATTAATATTAAATTTCCTTTAAACCTTTTGTGTGTTATTACGGGTGTTAGCGGATCAGGGAAAACTTCTTTAGTGAAAACAATTTTATTTCCGGCAATTAAAAAAATCTATGGTGGATATGGTGAAAAGACAGGAAATTTCGGAAGAATATCAGGGAATATTCGCAATGTTGCAGCAATTGAGTTTGTTGACCAGAACCCAATCGGCCGATCGTCCCGATCAAATCCTGTAACTTATATAAAAGCTTTCGATGATATCAGAAATTTATTCTCAGATCAAAAGCTTGCAAAAGTACGCGGCTATAAACCCGGATATTTTTCGTTTAACGTCCCGGGTGGGCGTTGCGATGAATGTGAAGGTGAAGGTATAGTGAAAATTGAAATGCAGTTTATGGCCGACATCTATCTTACCTGCGAAAACTGCAACGGAAAACGATTTAAAGACGAAATACTTGATGTTAAATTTCATGATAAAAACATTTCAGATATTTTGAATCTTACTATAAACCAAGCTATAGCATTTTTTACTGCTTTCGAAAACGAATCATCCTTAATTGGAAAAATAATTCGCAAATTGAAAGCACTTCAGGATGTTGGCCTGGGATATTTGGGTTTGGGGCAATCTTCAAGTACTTTGAGCGGTGGTGAAGCCCAAAGGATAAAGCTTGCATATTTTCTTTCAAAAGGATTTTCGGAAAATCCGACTTTATTCATTTTTGATGAGCCAACTACCGGCCTTCATTTTCATGATATTAATAATTTACTGGATGCTTTTAATGCATTGATTGAAAAAGGACATTCAATAATTGTAATTGAACATAACCAGGAAATTATAAAATGTGCCGATTGGATCATCGACCTCGGGCCTGAAGGTGGGGAAAAAGGAGGACATGTAGTTTTTACCGGAACTCCCGAAGATTTAATTAAATGCAATAAATCATATACGGGAAAATATTTAAAATCAAAAATGGATTCAGAACCGGTAAATTACCAAAACTAATATTCATTATATGCTTTAAAAAGATATATTTTAATAAGAGATTGATATGAAATATTCGTTTATATCAATTTTATATCATATTTCTTGAAATGGGCATCATCAGTCATTATTGTAAGATTCTCTTCCATTGCTTGTGCAATTAACATTCTGTCAAACGGATCTCTATGATGAAATAAAAGCTCCTTAACTTTTTGGATATGCGCAATTCTCAAACCTAAAACTGCTATTTCTTTTGGGATAAGACTATCAATAGGCTGTGTTATTTTAAGTTTTCCGATACTTGTTTTAATAGCAATTTCCCAAAGACTAACAAGACTAAAGAAAATCCTGTTTTCAGGATTTTCAATAATTTTGCTCTTCTCCGTTTTAAGTTTTGGATTATCTGATAAATGCCAAAGTAATATGTGTGTATCAAGTAAAATATCCATTTAAATATAATCTTTAAAATCATTGACCGGAGCTGTGAAGTCATCAGATATGTACGTAATAATTTTCTTCGCAGAACCTCGTTTTAAAGAAACTCTTTCTTTTGTTATGGACCCTTTTTCTGTTTGAAAAAAATACTTATATACTAAATCAAGTTTCGTAAGCAATTCTTTATCCTGCAACAATTCCAATTTTTTTTGAATTTCAATAATATTCTGTTGCAGCTTATTATATTCTGCTTCAGAAATTGTAACTGTCTTCATTTTATTATTTTAAGTATTAAATTTTGATTACACCATACAAAGATACAAATTTAATTCTTTATTTTTAAATGCAATAGACATTTGGTTAAAATTTATTTTGAGGTGCTGTGGGATGAGAAATAATTTCTACTTTAGTGGTTTTTAAACTCAAGATAATGCAAACCACCATTAAAATCTCAACCGACAAACACAACGGACTCTATGATGTCACTGATCATGTAAGAGAAATTGTTTCAAAAACTAAAATTCAAAATGGAATAGTAAGTGTTTATGTTCAGGGTGCAACTGCGGCAATTATGATACAGGAAAACTGGGATCAATCAGTTCAAAATGATGTTATAAACCTTCTGAAAAAACTTATACCTGCCGGAGTTTGGCAACATGATGCCCAGGATAATAACGGCGATTCACATTTAAAAGCCGGAATTATCGGGCCAGGCGAAACAATCCCGATAATAGAAGGAAAAATCGGTTTATCAACCTGGCAAAATATTTTTTTATGCGAATTTGATGGCCCCCGAGGACAGAGAAATATTGTTGTTACGGTTTTGGAGGTTTAAATAAATCTAAAATCGTTTCCAAAAGGAAGTTTGTGAGTACTTAAAGTGCCTAAAGTACTTTTGTAATGCATAAGTTAACAACCTAAATAAATCAACTATTATCTTCGATATCTGTGGGAGACAAATAATAATTGCCTAATGAACGGTTCACGCAAAATTCGCAGACGAATCGCAAAAAACGCAAAGGATTTATTGCAAACACACTTATTTTCGGTCTTTGCGTTAAAACTTATCCGTCTTTGCGTGAAATGAGCACTCAGGGTCTAAGACCCCGAAGTTAATAATGAATTGACAAAGTTGAATATTGATCTGGTTTTTTGCAAATTATGGGGTCTTAGACCCTTTCTGTCACAGATCAACTCCGTACAAAAACGCCAAGTACTTCAAGCAATTGCGGATTGTCTTCGAAGGCAATTTCGGCAATATCGTAGAATTCGTCCATCCAATCGTAGATAACTTTTAATGCACTGGTTTTTTCTTCGGTGGCATCCTGCGATTCACCTTTTTCGCGTACATATTCAAAACGATTTGAAATAACTTCTTCTACTACATTATTTGCTTTGGTCAGGTCTTCGAGAGTGATCTTTATTGCAGCAAATCGCTGTTGCAATGTTTCATCGTTTAAGATTTCGGTATAGAATTTTTGAATTATTTCCATACGGCTGAGATAATCGGTAGGAATACTGCCATGAATTCCGAGTAGATGCAGGGTTACGGAATCTTTTTTAAATATTGCTTTTGCTTTTTTGCGATGGGGATAATAAATCGAAAAAAGTTCATCTAATTTAGTGTCAAGTTCGTATTTGGTTTCCCTGGTTTCATCGTCTTCCGTTATTTTAAAATCGTAAGCATTTTTCGCTACGATATAGAGTTGTTTTCCTTCCGTTAATTTTGCTTCATCGTAACCGAATTCGGCCAGAGTCGGGGTAATTACCGGGTGATTCAGAGCGTTTTCAAATGTGGTATTATATTGCTCCAATCTTTCTTTTTGTGTTTTTTTATATAATGGTTTCATGGGTTTTCGTTTTTAATGATTGAATGATTGAATGATAAAATGAATATATGTTTGAATGCCTGAATAATTAAGGAGGGATAAGGAGAAATTGAACATTATTATTTACAATTGATTGGATTTTTGATAAAAATAAGCCAATTGCGGGCAAAATAGTGGCAATTATGGGCAAATGAGAGTCAATCTTGGGCAAATGAGAGTCAATCTTGGGCAAATGAGAGTCAATCTTGGGCAAATGAGAGTCAATTCCCGACAAAATGACACTCATCTTGTGCAAACGAGAGCCGTTTCCCGACAAAATAACACCCAAGTTGTGCAAACGAGAGACGATTTCCAACAAAATAACATTAATCATTGGCATTACAGCCGAAGTGATTTTTGAACGCAGGCTAATATTACTTATAACAGCAAACATTTTTACAAGAATTCGATTAAGATTTTCGGTGTTCTAAAAACTTATTTTTAAGTAAGTTTTGAGTTGTAAATATACAAAAAATATTAATAACCAAATGTTTTTTGGTTTTTTTTGGAAAATTTTGGTTTTTGGTAACGGGGGGGTGAAGAAAAGATTAAGCTGTTGGCTTGTCTGCTGTAATACTATGGACTATCGTCAAATCCAAAACCTTATCCCCAGAGGATAACAAGCGGTTTTCCTATGACTTAGTCCAACCCGCCTGACCGGTTTCCATATAAAATCATGTTGGCCTGGATAATGTCGGGCAGGCAGGGTTTAAAACTTGTGGCATTATCTTTTTCGGATTTCAATCGTAAAAGCAAGAAAATTAAACATTATTCTTGCTTTTATGGTTTGCCAACTGAGCCTTAAATCCTAATATGTTAGCACCTGGTATTTTTATATTCAATTCAAAATTTTCTGCCTATTTGTAGAATAGGTCTTGGTATAAATCCTTTTGACCATTCATTATCTGAAAATATTTGTTTGTCATCATAGATATTATATGAGCAACCTAAGCCAATATCAAGAAATACTTTCGTGTCTTTAGTCAAATTAATTCTTTTACCAATTGAAACACCCATTCCGTAATAATATAAACTATGTCTGTTGTTGTCTTCTGAATCAGGATGCGTATGAGTATTGTACATGAATGAAAGATAAGGACTAAACCAAGTATTATTAAAAAACTTTTTGTCTGAAATAGCAAAATACTTATAAGCAGGCATTATGCAAAAAATATGATTTTTTAATCCCATTTCATCACTGTAAAAAATATAGTATGTGCCAAAATCGAATGCATTGTGCTCTGAAAATTTCTTCTCATATCCAGCAGAAAAACTAATTCCAAAATTAGGTATGGGTATTGGGATAAAAAATCCCTTCACAGCATTCTTGAAATTAAATGTGCTGTCAGAATAATGAGTAGATTCCTGTGAAAATGAAAACAACGTCAAAATAAGAAATAGAAGTGATAATGTTGTTTTTGATATTAGTTTATTCATAATTTCTTGCTCTTTCTATTTGTCATTGCAGACCAATTTCTTTTATACTTGGTGCTAACGGTCCGCAGCTATGGCATGTGGCCGATGTTACTCAAAGTTACGTTGATTTATTATATGTTTAAATTTCAATATTCAGTTGTCTAGATGACCCATACGCGGCCATTTGCTATAGGTGCTGTTGGCAAACGTTATTTTTGTTCAAATTCAAGTATCAATTCAATATTCTTTCTTTCAATCTCAGATAACTGATCCTCAACATTATCATATTGAGGTTCATACCAAAGTTTTCTTTTAAAATAATCTGCCCATTTATCAGTTTTAAACCTATATCCATGAGCTGCATATATTTCGTTCCTCATAATTGCCATATCCTGCTTTGTTTTATTTGCTAAATCTTTTGGAAATAGCAAATCTGATGATAATGTGTAATATTTTCTTCGTGTATCAATGTGCTGAGTCATTCCTTTGCTTATTCTACCATATTTCGAAATGCGGATATACTCAATTTGTATCATATTCGAGAATAATGTATCTTTAATACAGTCACCCTTGGTCTGTTGGTTTACTACAATTAATAGACTATCAGAGTAGTAAGAACAGTATTTTAAGTCCGCAAAGCTACAATCTGCTACATCGATTTCGAATCCAATTAGCTTATCAACAGGCTTACCGTTATGAGTAAAAAGAATCAAGTCCGTATGCTGACATATACCACCCGCTCCACAATCTGAATATGCTGATAGTCCAATGAAATTATCATTTTGAAAGACTATTTCCTTTACAAGTAAAGTTTTATTTCCAAAGTTTGGGTCAGGATTTGGAGTAAAATCAAAAAACATTTTCGCTAAGGGAAGTGATATTTCAGTATCAAATCCTTGTTCAAAAATCTTAAGTAAATCCCGGAAATCATTATCCATTTGACAATATAAATTCCCAATCATTAGTAGTGCCAATATGTTTATGACTGCCGTTCTCATAATGTTTGCCTACTCCGAAATAATCCCATCCTCTATAGCGCTTATCCTCCCGATTTGAGATGCTATAGAGCATTAATAGTGTTTATTTCTTCTGTGGCCATTATTTTTTAATTATTATTTTACTTATTTCAATATATTTATTTTATAAACTTTCATTTTTTTCTTCAATAAAACCAAGCCGAAAAGCATTTTAAATGTTATTATTGAACAAAGTAACAAAAAATAATTTATATTATGAAATTAATAATAAAAAAAGATTAAATATCACCCGAAAAAAATTGGAACAGGCTATGGCACCGGGTGGATAAACCGCTTCAACTTATTCCACTCATTTCGGTGTAGCAGTACTACTGATTCCAGAGCAAGTTATGCCGGTCAAACCGGAACAAGCTGTGTGGTTGGCTTTCTTCATCTTTTTTATTTCTTCAAATATTCCGCTTCCGGTTCCGCTGCTATACTCAAAGTTTCCTTTTCTTCCTTTTTATCTTTACTTGTACTAAGCCCTTCGGCTCCACTCTGGACAGGCGTAGTCGAAGTAACCCAAACTTTAGCAATTCTGTCTTTTATTTTTTGCTCAAAGATTTCAATGAGTTGCTTGCTGGAATTAACCAATTCTTGCTCCTTTTCTATACTTTCAGCTATTTTTTGTTGAATTTCAAAAGAAGGAAATGGAACTTTAATGTTTGAAAAGTATTGATAACCAACTCTTGGAAGTTGTGCACCTTTTAAACCTTTTAGAATCTCTGTATTAAATCTTTCAGAAAGGAAGTATGAAGTATAAAAATTAGGATTAACATGATCCTTATTTCTTAAAACAAAAATATCTGTTGAACAAATCCCATCTATTTCTGAAAAGTAAACTTTATTTAAGTTGGGTCTTAGTTTTCCATATAAAATATCAGATTGCTTAAATACAGTTTTTGTACTTTTTATTTCTTTAGGATTCTTTTCATATTCACCTACGAGATTCCCTGAACCCTGCCCAATATTTTCAAGACCTACATAATTAATTGAGTTTATTTTTAATTTGTTAGGCAAGACACTTTCATTTATTTTATTAAACAAACTGCCCAACTCCACCATATCCCAATCAGGGTCAATATCAATTTGGGGTTTGTAGTTTTCCACTACCATTTTTGCCCCATCGATTATTTTTTGGTAGCCTTCTATTTCGGCTACTATTTCTTTCTGGATTGATAGGGGTGGGATGGGAACCTTAAATATTTTGAGTTCTTCTCTATTAAATAAACCATTAACATTTCTTCTCATATATTGCAAATAATGTCCTTCACTTCTGCAATAATTTAAAATAGACCAAAGAAACTTTGAGTCATATTTTTCTTTATGAGGTCTTATTCCCAAAAGAAATGAAGCAAAAACAAATCTACCTTTCCAATCAAAATAGGCTGTTTTCCCAACTAAATGTTTACTTCCATTCCTCCAATTAAAAAGCAAATCCCCTTTTTCTAAGAAGTTAATCTTTTTCGATGGTAGTTTTATTTTTCTAATGCCTTTCTCAACTAATGTTCCATTTTCCAATATGCTATTCATTGAAATTATGGGCGTTCCATTTTTATCTATACTTTTTGGAATTGATAATGTTAATCCACTTATAAAGTCAATATTATTTCCTAATGCCTCAAAAGGCCAATCACTATTAGTTTTAGCAGTAATTTTATACCTCTCCCCACTCAAATTAAACTCACCATTTTCGCCAATTTTTGTTTTTGCAACTGCGTGGGCTATTTCATTAGGAGACGCAAGGCCTTGCGTCTTTACGGGAATGCCCTGATTTTTTGCAAAATGATGAATAACTTTAATGGCTTCACCTAATTGCCCACCTTTTATTTCATTTCGTTGTGCTCCAAGATTGTAACCATCATTATCAATTTTTATAAATAGAATTTTATTGCTCTTTTTGGCAATGGCTTTATCCATCAATAAAATAGAAGTTTTTACACCGCTATAAGGGTTAAAAACTCCTGCCGGTAAACTTACCACTGCATACAAATAATTTTCAACTAACATCTTGCGTAATTCTTTGTATGCTTTTCCACTTTGGAAAATTACACCTTCAGGTACAATAACACCTGCTCGTCCGTTTGGATTAAGATGTTCGGCAATGTAATCCACAAACAGCACTTCCGAGCGGTTGGATTGCACCGTGAATTTTTTATGTGGCCGGATTCCGCCTTTCGGACTCATAAATGGCGGATTGGCAAGAACTACATCAAAATTATCATTCCAACGTTCTTCGCTGGTTAATGTGTCGTACTCAAAAATATGTGGATTAGAAAAACCATGCAGATAAAGGTTTACCCTACTTAAACGCACCATATCGGGCGAAATATCGTAACCGATAAAGTTTTTAATCAGTTTTTTACGCTCATCGGGTGTCAGACTTCGACTTCGCTCAGTCCGCCTCTTGATATGTTTAAAAGCTGAGATAAGAAAACCTGCTGTACCACAAGCAGGGTCAAGTATTGTATCTGTTTTGCTTGGGTCAACGGCTTTTACAATAAAATCAATAATATGTCTTGGTGTACGGAATTGCCCTGCATCGCCTTGCGAACCCATTACGGAAAGCAGGTACTCAAATGCATCACCGAGTTTTTCGCTGTGGGTATATTCAAATTCGCCAATGGTTTTTAAAAACAGTTTTAAGGTTTCGGGATCACGATACGGCAGGTATGCATTTTTAAATATATCCCTGAAAAGCTGTGGAGTATTCGGGTTTTTCTCCATGCTTTCAATTGATTCGGAATACAGCTTTAACATTTCGGTTGCGCTTACTTTTGCATCAAAAAGACTGTCCCAACTGTATTTTTCAAAATCGCCGGAGAAAAATTTGGCTGTACCGCCTAACTCAATGGATTCTTTATCCATGTCGTCCATGAATTTATAAATCAAGGCTATGGTAATCTGTTCAATTTGTGATTTAGGATCGGGCAGTTTACCCACCAAAATATCTCTGCAATCGTCTATTCTTTTTCTTGTTGTATTATCTAACATTAATTATTCTTTGTCGAGTTGTTTCTTTAGTTCCAGTCCCTTTTTGGTTAATTTGTATTTTTGGTTTTTGCTTTTAGGTTTGTCCGGAATAGTCATTTCAATAATCTTTAATTCTAATGCAGGTTCCAGATAGCTTTCCCTGAATTGAGAACGGTGCTTAATATTTAAAACCAATTGCAAATTCGGTCGGCTTATTTCTCCTTTCATTTGCGTTATAAGCATCTTAATATTTTTTGTAATAAGTCTAACATCATGGCCAACATCATGGCTAATATCATGGCTAATATCATGGCCAATATCATGGCCAACATCATGGCTAATATCATGGCCAATATCATGATTTGTTTCGCCATCAATTAAATTATTTCGAAGTTCTTTTTTGCATATTTCCCCTTTCCCGGTCAGGGTATATTTTTGCCGTGGATGATTTTGGACTTCAGGAAACTTCATCTCGATAAACCCTTGTTCCAGTGCTGGATTCAGATAATTTTCCATAAAAAATTCCCGGTGTTTTAGTTGTAAAACATCTTGAATTTCTGTTCTTTTCATTTCTCCTGACAGTACCAAAACTACCTTTCTGACTTCAAAAATAACTTGCCCACTAACTTGCCCAGTAACTTGTCCGGTTTGTGGCCTATAAACAATAGTTCTAAAAGAGTCGTCCTGGATAAAAACAGGTTCTCGTAGTTTTGCTTTTTTTGCTTTTTTAATCATATCGGTTGTGCCGGTACCAAGTCTTTCGATATACGCACTTAGATACATCGCCTCAGCCACAAGAGGATTTGCCGGCACAGAAGTGTGTAGTATTCTTAATTTTTCGGTAGTCCATCCCAAAGGAAGAGAACCCGGGTTCCAAATTTCTACCCTGTCTCTAAAAACCATTACCTGAACACTTGCATTGCTGGTATAATCGCGGTGTGCAACCGCATTTACAATGGCTTCGGATATAATCTCTTTTGGAATTTCGTAACTCCCGGGAATTTGTACATGCTCTTTTCTGGTTTCTATCCTGTAATCTAATTTCGACAAAACAAATTCAACTGCCTGATCCACCAATTCAAAAACATCTCCCTTAAATACTTTATATGAAGAAATTGGTTTTTCAACTATATTGCCATAAAAAAAGGCACAACGAATTTCTGAGTTTATAAAAAAGCGTTGTGGTTTTTTACCGAACAATAAAATTGCCGCATTATTAATTTGATTGTTTTCCATTAAATTCAAATGGGTCAATACTGTTTCGGGTTTTGCAGTTTCGGGCAAAGGAAAACCCCGTTTATATTTTGCAAGCCTAATAAAACTTTTGATTTTTTCACTGTCAATATCTTCGAGTGTAGCCTTGCTATTTTTTGAGGCATCAAAAGGAGCTGTTCTTATAATCTCTTTTTCTATCAAATATCTTATTAAAGCAGCATAAACCGAAGATTTAAGATCACTAATATTAGAGAATGCTTTACGAACCAAAACATTTTGAACTTTATTTATAAATTTTTTCTGCTTTGGATTTATTTGGTTTGCAGGAATATCGGCCAGAAAAATTAATCTTGTTTTACTCAAAGATGTAGCATGGTCAAATTCCCTCTCTGTTGGTGAAATGCCCTCTGCATCCTCATATCCATAATCTTTGCCAAGAATACCAAGATAAATATTACAATGTTCTACCTCTTTCAAATAAACTTCATTTATTTTTTGGTCAATTGCCGGTAATTGTTCAAACAAAAACGGATCGAAGAATCTACCAAAAAGAGAATCAGACAAGAGATAATCATTAAGAGTTTGTCTCTCGGTTAAAAACTCCTTTTGAACACTACTTATAAATATTTTTAGTTTCTTCATTTCTGATTTAATTTGCCGCGAATACGCTAATGTTTTTTATTCGCGCATTAGCGGCTACATTATGCTGCAAATAGCTCTAAGTTTATATAATCTTTAATATATAACGGAATAACCTCCCTGTATTTTGGAGCTACTTTTTTAAATATTGAGATCGGCAAGGTAGCATTTGTTTGCAGGGCATGAAAATCTTTTGCTTTTAAAATCTCGCGAATATCCCGGTCAATTATATAAGCTTTGAAAAAATACTTCAAAGCCCTTACATTTACATCTTCATCCGGTGGATAAATGGAAATGAATTTATCAAATTCTTCTTCTAATAATTCGTCTTTTAATTTGAATTTTGGAATAATTCCAAAAATCTTTTCTACTACTTCACGAATGGAAATTTTGCGGTCGATTCTCGCTACTTTTCGCAATTTTTCCAGATTGAAATATTCGTAGGGTTTATCAAATATTTCATTTTGAATATACTTTTTTACCTGCTCCCAATTTCCCAGTTCTACATGTTTTTTAATAATGTCGTCCATGACAATTCTTTCTTCAAACTTTTGAAATAGCATACGATCAATTTTCATTCCTTCGGATCCTATTTCTTTTTCACTAACCATTGCCAATGGATCTGGCCGAAAGCTGGTATATTTATCAATATCAATACCGTCATCACCACCTTCACCGCCTGCACTTTTTGGTTTTGGCAGGTTTAATTTCTCGTCATAATCAAACTTTTCTTCAAAATATTCGCAATTTGCAAAGAAATCAAACAATTTGAAAAACTCTTTTTCGTGCTGAATGATTTCTTCTTCACCCAATTCATTTTTATGTTTGAATTCAAAAGTGTGTTTTCTCGTACCTCTTCCTTTTATTTGCACAAAATCAGCCGGGCTGAAAATTGGCCTTACCATACAAAGGTTGAGCAAATCGGGACAGTCATAACCCGTGGTCATCATTCCAACAGTAACACAAATTCTTGTTTTACTTGATTTATAACCTTCCAACCAGATTGTTTTACCATTTAAATTATTGTTGGTAAAATTGATTGTCATTTGTTGGGCGTTATCAACTTGTGAAGTAACCTGAACAGCAAAATCAGAATTGTATTTGTTTGGGTAAAGTTCTTCTACAAACTCATTTAATATCTCCGCTAATTTTCTTGCATGATTTTGACTAACAGCAAAAAACAATGTTTTACCAATTTCATTTGTGATTGGGTCACGCATTGCATTTTCTAAAAATGTTTTACAGAAAACACGATTTGTTTTATCAGAGAAAAATTTCTTTTCAAAATCACGTGAAATAAAAGTTTCAGTTTCTTCGCCTTCTTCATTTGCTACTGTAACCGCATAACCTTCATCTGATAAAAGCTGAGTTGTTATTTCAGTTCGTGCATCAAGAACTTTTGGATTAATAAGGAAACCATCTTTTACACCATCAATCAAAGAATAACGATAAGTCGGGTCGCCACCTTCACAACCAAAAGTTGCATAAGTATCCCGCAACATTCTGCGTTCAATCTCTCTTGGGTCGTTCTCTTTTACTTTGTCAATATCAACATTTTTCAAATAGTCTTTTGGGGTAGCTGTTAAACCCAATTTGTAACCATGAAAATATTCAAAAACTGCTCTGGAATTTCCTGATATTGACCTGTGAGATTCATCTGAAATAATTAAATCAAAGTCGGTTGGTGAAAACAGATAGCTATATTTATTGTCAAATGTTAAGGACTGAACTGTAGTTACTACAATATCGGCTTTTCGCCAGTCGCTTTTATGTTCTTTGTAAATAAATGTTGTGTAATCAGGTTTTAAGTAATTTGTAAATGCTTTCCATGCCTGGTCTTCCAATTCCAATCTGTCAACTAAGAACAAAACTCGTCTTGCATTTTCAGTCCGCAAAAACAAACGAATAACAGCAGCAGATGTCAAAGTTTTTCCTGTTCCGGTTGCCATTTCATATAAAAATCTGTCTTTACCGTTAGTTACGGCTTCTTGTAATTTGTGAATGGCTGTTTTTTGATAATATCTTAAAAAACGAAGACCGTTATCCCAAATAAAATCTTTGCTATCTTTTACTGTGCCATTCCAACCTGGGCGTTCATTGTAATCCGGCATTTGAACCGTAACAATGTAATCATCATCAACAGATTCAGTTGTTAGAGCTTGTCGGTCAGGATTCCATTCTTTAATAGCTCCAATTTCGCCTGGAGAAGGGAATTTATAGATTGGCTTTGGGTTTCCTTTTTTCAAATCCCATAAATAGTGTACAATTCCATTTGATAAAATAATGAATTGAGAGTTAACTGTTTTTGCATACTTTCTTGCTTGTTCTTTTGCAACCAGAGGATGTAAATCTTCCTTTTTTGCTTCCAGTACACAAATTGGTTTATTATTACTGTCAACCAGTAAAAAGTCTAACGAGCCTGATTTTGTTTTTTCAAAGTCATTACCCCAGGCATCAACTTCTTGCTGTGTTATTTTGACATGATTTTCAAGCAATATATTTGCTTTTCTTTGTTCATTGTCAAAGAATCGCCAGCCTGCTTCTTCGAGCAGCTTGTTGATTTTTATTCTTGCATGAGCTTCATTCTTCATATTTCAGTTCTCATTATTAATTCGAGCGTTGGCTAAAAAATAGCTTCCCGATTAAAATATGGGATAGGTTTTTTGATTTTTTTGTGTTTATCTGTGTGTCTGCAAAAACCAAATCCCGAAAAATCGGGACAAGTCGTGTTATTTTTGCGTTGGCTCTTTTTTGCATGGCATACAATCCGAAATAATAATACTCCTATAAGCATTAATAATGTATATTTCATCTGTGGCCTTTATTTTCTTATTATTATTTTACTTTATTCGATATTCCTTTTTCTCAAATAAAGCAAGCCGTAAAACATTTTAAAATAATTATTGAACAAAGTAACAAAAAATTATTCATATTATGAAAAAAAATCCCCTGGAAAAACAGGGGCAAGTTATGGTAGTGTTTCGGGTTTTGAGTTTGTCAAGCATGCAACACTCCAAATTCAATTTATATTTCAGTTCTATTAATTTCTTGTTGATTATTGCTTATTGAGTGTTATTATTTTTGAAAAACACCTCCTATTCCTTTGTCATTTTTCAATGTTTGTATTCCTCCTCCTTCGGTTTTATAATTAATTATACTCCATCCATAAAGTAAAAAATTACCAAAGATTTACAGTTAATAATTCTTTAAGTACATAGGATTTCGATAGCCCGGATTGTTTTTGTACCAGTCTGAGTATAACATCCCCCCCGATTCGGCCCACTCATTAAATTTATTGTATCCCCTGTTAATAGGCACGGTCTCAAGTGGAACTACAAACTCATGCATCAAGTTTATTGCCCATGGAAGCCCGGTAGCGGTACGATAATATATTCCTTCTTCAGGAATACTTTCATCATCATCTGTTCCGAAAAAGGCATTATTTACCAGATCGGTAGGTGGGAAATTGATAAGGTGTATTTCGCGGCCCCTGTCACTGTTAGCAAAAATAAATGGATTAAAAGGTGCAACCCCAACCAGAGATGGTTCCAATGGTTCATCCAATTCAATAATCACATTGAGAGTCTGATTTTCATTAGCCATTGCGTCATCAAACAGTATAATAACTGCTTTGTCAGCAGCATGTCCTTCCTCAAGTCCCTTTTCGTTAATATTTACTAAACCGGAAGTAATATTATAGCCTGATACAGAAGTTATCAATTCTGGATGAAAAGGTAATTCCAATCCGAATCCATTGGAGAATACGGCTCCTATGTGACCTACTATGAATTCCCCCCTGAGTTCAACTACTTTATCTTGTGCATTCATGATTGTAATAAATCTATAATTTATTACCAGATCATTAAAATCATAATCCCCTTTATGAGGCCACAAGTCCTCGAAAGCCAGAGAACCAATACCGTAGATACTTGGTGTGTAGGTATTATAAGCCTTTTCAGGGTCATTTGGGTATTCATCGTAATAATCAATAACTCCGTCCTCATCAGTATCATCTTCAGAGATAGTATTTTCATCAAGCGGGAATGTTGTAAGGTCATTGATTTTATGATCATATGGAGAAAACCTGGGTACATATCCACCGGTAACTTTATCCATCGTGTACAGTTGAGCCTGAGAAGAATTATCAGCAAGCCATAATTCCCCGTTTGAATCAATTGTCATCGATGTTGGAGTAAAAGGCAGATTATCAGCAGAAATTTTGTGAGCGTAAATCTTGTCATTCACAAACTCTAACCAGTAAAGCCCTCCGAAGGTAGCAATATACCATTTGCCATCTTCATCAAGTTTGATGTCACCTCCTGCTTTATTATCCAGATTTAATATTTTTTTTTGAGTAAGCACATCGCCGGTATTTGGATCGATAGTATAAAATCTATTGTTCCTTGAGAAATATAATAAGCCATCATTGTGGTTATATTCGAGGCGTGGGCCTCCCATTCCAAGTTCAGTGACAAGATCAAACTCCTGTGTTTCTAGGTCATACACATATAATGGATAAGGATTGGACCTGCCAATGGTATAGAGTTTTTTGTTGATGTAATCCACGGCACAAGTCCAACTACCCATTTCAAGTTCATCTATGATAGTAGATTCTCCGGTAACCGGATTTATAGTGAATAAGTCTCCAGCTCCGTTCACACCGTATAATATATCAACAGGATCATCACTTGCGCTTTTATATTTCGGTTTAAATATGGCACTCTTTCCGTTAATCTGTATTATCTCACTTGTGAAGAATCCTAATTCATTTTTTATTACATAAAGCTCAGTAATATAGCTTGGTACAGATATAATAAGTTCAAAGAATCCTGATTCTGTAACTTTGCTGGCAATCAAATCGTTGGTTTCATCATACGTTAAGATAATATCTGTTATCTCCTCACCACCTTCATCAATATACGTAATAGTATCATTAAATACTTGTCCACTGTGTAATAAAACATCATATCGAGCTGTTCCATTACTCTTTAGTTGATCCTGAAATTGAATAATAACTTCTTTGGATGTTTCGAAAGTAAAACCCTCGGGTATAATCAGTTCCTCCATAGATTTTTCTTCAACAGAGGGTTCCGGATCGTCTTTTTTGCAAGATGAATAACTGATTAGAATAATAATCAGCACAAGCAAAACCGATACTTTAAAATATGATTTCTTTTTTATCATAATAGTAGTATTTAAATTTTCATAAATGCAAATTTCATTTCAACAACAAATATAAAAAAAATAAACCAAAAAATGAAAAATTTCATTTAGAATAAAAAAAACGATAAATCCTGCATCCCGATCTCCAAAGTCTTGTTTTGTTTTTAAGCATGGAAATCAGTATTGGAACTAAATATTTGACTAAACCGTGTTTTTGCTTCCAAGGGATTTACTATGTATTGATTTTTTGTATAAGCTGTTGCCTTTCTGCTCCAAAATATTTTATCGAAATAATCCATTGATAAAATACTCCAATTTGCAGATAAATACCTGCATTCTATTGATTTCATTTTATATTAAGCGATAAGCGGCTTATGTTTGCCACAAAGTAATTTAAAAAACACCTCAAATGAAAAACAAAGAAATTATAAAAATGAGTGCAATCTTAAACATGATTTTAGCATTAATGATAAGTTTTACAGCTTGCGAAAAGGATGAAACAACCACCGAGACAGAACATGGTAATGGAACAAATACAATTCTGCCTGACATTTCCGGCTATCCAATAGTTGGAACTAACCAAACCACTTCGTTTGACAATTCAACCACAATTGCACAGCCTGCCGCTGGAGATGATTTTTACGGACAAAACTCTAATTATCCCGGAACAGCTCCAGAATATGTTGATAATGGCGACGGAACAGTAACCGACATGGTAACCGGATTAATGTGGCAGCAGTCCTTCGACCATAATGATGATGGTGAAATTAATTACGATGATAATCTAACCTATAATGAACTAATTGCCCTTGTTGAGGATGGAGTTACATTTGCCGGCTACGACGATTGGCGCTTGCCAACCATTAAAGAAATGTATTCCTTAATTCTTTTCAGCGGCAGAGATATATCGCCGGAAGGCACTTCAACCGCCGGTTTAATCCCATTCATCGACAACCAAACTTTTAAATTTGCTTATGGCGACCTGGATGCTGGTGAACGCTTGATTGACATGCAATGTGCTACAACTAATGTTTATGTCAGCAACGAAGTACCCCAAACTGTATTTGGAGTCAACTTTGCAGATGGCCGGATAAAAGGCTATGGTACAAGTATGCCTGGCGGTGAAAATAAAAAGTTTGATTATTTACTCGTTCGCGGTAACACTTCTTATGGAGTAAACATTTTTTCAGATAACGGAGATGGTACAATTATCGATCAGGCAACCGGCTTAATGTGGATGCAGGATGATAGCGGAGAAGGGATGTTATGGCAGGATGCTTTAGCTTATGCAGAAGGAAAAGTATTTGCCGGTTATTCCGACTGGCGTTTGCCCAATACTAAAGAGTTACAAAGTATTGTGGATTATTCACGTTCACCGGCAACAACAAATTCGGCAGCTATTGACCCACTATTTAATTGTACACAAATCGCAAATGAAGCGGGTGAAGCTGATTACGCATGGTACTGGAGCAGCACGACTCATGCAAGAATGGAAAATGCAGGTGGTTCAGGTGGTTCTGCGGCTTATGTTTGTTTTGGACGATCGCTTGGTTACATGAATAATAACTGGATAGACATTCACGGTGTAGGCGCACAGCGTAGTGATACAAAGTCCGGCGATCTAAGCCAATACACCCAACAAGACAACGGTTATTACAATTCAGGGGCTCCTCAGGGCGATGCCATTCGTACTTATAATTATGTTCGTTTAGTACGTAATATTGATTAAACCTTTTTAAAAGTATTTTATCTAAAAATATAAGTATTCAAAAAAAGAAATAATTAAGACACAAAAAATCAAAATAAATTTAATTCTATGAAAACAAAAATTCAATTAAAAAAATCAGCATTTGGTGCATTAGTTATTATTTTACTAAATGCAGTAGCTTTGGGTCAGGATTATAAAATCGTCGATACCAAACAAGTATTATGTTATGATACGCTAAACCAAATTACACCACCATCCCCGGGCGACCCTTTCTATGGCCAGGATGCTCAATACGATGGTAACCAACCATCATATGTGGATAATGGAGATGGAACGGTAACTGATGTTGTAACAGGCCTTATGTGGCAACAAAGCCCCGATATGGATGGTGATGGTGATATTGATTACGAAGATAAAATGTCTTACGATGAAGCCATGGCCGGGGCTGCCACCTACAATTTGGCCGGCTACACCGATTGGCGTTTACCTTCAATTAAAGAAATGTACTCACTCATCCTGTTCAGCGGCATTGACCCCAGCGGGTACAATGGCTCATCCACCGAAGGCCTGACTCCATTTATTGATACCAACTATTTTGATTTTGCCTATGGAGACCAGGCTGCGGGTGAACGCATTATTGATGCTCAAATGGCCTCATCTACTCTTTATATCAGCGAGAATGGCATGGGCGGACAGGAATTAATGTTCGGTGTAAATTTTGCCGACGGGCGCATCAAAGGTTATCCCACCGGCCCCATGCCCGGACAAACTGAAGACAAGCAATTCTATATAATGTATGTGAGGGAGAATCCTGATTATTGTGTTAATGATTTTCAGGATAACGGAGACGGAACCATCACGGATAATGCTACTTGTTTGATGTGGACCCAGGATGATGACGGAGAAGGAATTATTTGGGAAGATGCTTTAAACTATGCTGAAAACTCAGAAATTGCCGGATATAGTGATTGGCGATTACCAAATGCAAAAGAACTCCAAAGTATTTTGGATTACACACGAGCACCGTCTGTAACTAATTCAGCAGCTATCGATCCTATCTTTAATTGTACATCAATTACCGATGAAGGAGGTAATATTAATTATCCCTTTTATTGGACAGGAACAACTCATGCAAGTTGGCAGGAAGATGCTCCGGGAGGATATGGAGCTTATGTTTGTTTTGGTGAAGCACTCGGGTGGATGGAAATGCCGCCAAATTCAGGAAATTACGTATTATGGGATGTTCATGGAGCCGGTGCACAGCGTAGCGATCCGAAAGTGGGAGATCCGGCCAACTGGCCCTATGGCCATGGTCCACAAGGCGATGTGATCAGAATATTTAACTTCGTAAGGCTGGTAAGAGATACAGAATCAGGCGGATCCACTCAAATTATTGAATTAAATGAAGGTTATCAGTTTGTTTCTTCAAGAATTGAAGTTGAAAACCCTGATATGCTTGTTGTTTTAGAAAATATATTAAACGATAACCTTGATTTTGTAAGAAATTCCAATGGTGAAGTTTTAAGAAAGATTGGCCCTAACTGGGTTAACGGAATTGGTGATTGGATTATAAAAGAAGGGTATTTATTTAAAATGAATAGCGAAGATGAATTTTCCGTTATCGGTGAAGTAATTAATCCGCAAACACCAATTGATTTATTTACAGGGTATCAATTTGTAAGCTATTTACCCGAAACTGCAATTGATGCCATAATTGCTTTCGAAGGAATATTAACTGATGATTTAGATTATATCAGGAATTCGTACGGTGGAATGCTTAGAAAAATTGGCCCGAACTGGGTTAATGGAATTGGTAATGCAAATCCGGGAGAAGGCTACCTTATTAAAATGTTTGCCGAAGACGAATTGGTTTATAATATTCCGGTAAAATCAACATTATCTTCATTAACATCTGAAATTGCAAGTAATTTTGATTTTAAAGGCGGTAATGCAGCCGATCCAGTTTACTCTATGTATGTTTCAGGCTTGAACATTGGTGATGAAGTTGCTGTTTTTGATGGAAATAAAATTGTAGGCGCAAGTGTTGTTGCTTCTGAAAATATCCTCGAAAACTCTGTTCCCGTATTTTCCACATTAACAAACGGAAGCGGATACGAACCAGGGAACCCTGTCTCAATTGTTATTTGGGATTCTATGGATCAAACAGAAGTTTCAGCAACTTATACTTTTGATTATGGATATGCAAAAGCTTACACAAAAACGACATTCCCGTCAAATGATGGAGAATTTAGTGTAATTAATATATCAAAAAACAGTAGTGAAATTGAAGATAATACTTTATCTGAGATTTCAGTTTATCCGAATCCTGCAACTGATCAAATTAAGGTAAATACTACAAATAACATTTCCGGAATATCCACATTTCAAATTCTTAATCTGCTGGGAGAAGTTATTTATTCTGTCAGCGAAGAATTTACTGAAACGACATCTATAAATATTAATTATTTAGAGCCCGGATTATACTTTATCAAAATTGAAAATAATGGTTCTGTTTTTTCAAAAAAAATCATTAAAAAATAAATAGCAATGAAAAAGGTATATCTAATTTTAATGGCTGTAATTGGAATACATTGCAGCACTAATAGCCAAAGCTTCTACGACATTAATTCCATTAATACCATAGAAGTAACTTTTGTAGAATCGAACTGGGACTATTTACTTGATCAGTTAGTAGCGAATGGACAGGAAGAGAGGTTGTTGGGATCGGTTACTATTAACGGACAAGTATTTGATAGTGTTGGAGTGCGTTATAAAGGCAATAGTTCATATAATGCAAACCAGATAAAAAATCCTTTAAACATTAAGCTTGATTATGTGATTTCGGATCAGGAGATAGAAGGATACGGCACCTTAAAGCTGGCCAATGGTTTTAAAGATCCAAGTTTTGTCAGGGAATCTATTGGATATGAAATAGCAAGAAAATATTTTCCCGCAAGCAATGCAAATTATGCAAATGTTTATATAAACGGAACACATCTCGGCTTATATACCAGTGTACAGGATGTGGATAAATATTTTATGCGAACCCATTTTTACGGTGATGAAAATGCAAGAGTAAAAGGCGAAATTGCCAGTGGAATTCCTCCGGGCCAGATGGGTGGTGTTTGGAAATATAATGGAAGCGATTCGAGTAATTATTTCAGCAAGTATGAACTGGAGTCTGATTTTGGCTGGAATGAATTGGTAGAATTTCTCGATACATTAAACAATCACAACAGTTTTGTTGACAAGGTTCTTAATATCGACAGGCATTTATGGTTTTTGGCTTTCCAAAACCTATTGGTCAATCTTGATGGCCCCATAAACAATCCTCAAAACTATTATATTTTTAAAGATGAAGCTAACAGGTTTAACCCTATTCCATGGGATTTGAACGAATGTTTTGGAGTATTTACAATGCTGCAAAGTAGTGGAAACCTTAGTACGTATCAATTGCAACATCTCAGCCCATATGTAAATCTCACCAATAGCGACTATCCGATTATAAGCAAAATTTTATCGAACGATACTTACCGAAAAATGTATGTAGCCCACATGAAGACAATGATTGAAGACAATTTTTCCAATGATTGGTATGAAGAAAGGGCTTTAGAAATTCAAGATATCATTGATAACGCCGTCCAACTTGATCCAAACAAATTTTTCAGCTATTCTGATTTTCTCAACAACATTTATAATACTGTTGGAGGAGGAGGCCCTCCCCCTTCAGGCTCAATTATCGGAATAACTCAGCTTATGGAAACCCGAGTTAGCTATTTATCCGGATTATTGGATTTTCAAGCTCAGGCACCTGAAATCTCAAGTACTACTTTCAGCCCTGCACAGGTCTTGCCCAATACCGAAGTATGGTTTAATACCGAAGTTGAATATGCAGATAATGTTTTCCTTGGATATCGCAAAAGCATTACGCAGGCATTCGAAAAAATTGAAATGTTTGACGATGGAAATCATCAGGATGGAGTTGCCGGCGATGGAATTTATGGTGTTTCAATTATTTCTGATTATAGCGATATTGAATATTATATTTATGCAGATAATAATAACGCTGCATCCTTTTCTCCTCCCAATGCCGAATTTGAATATTTTTCCATTCCTATAACAGGTGATTTGGTTATCAATGAATTTATGGCCGATAACGAAACCACTGTTGTTGATCAGGATGGTGAGTATGATGATTGGATTGAACTGTATAACAATGGCAGTAAAGAGATAGCTTTGCTGGGATTTTATCTCTCGGATGATGCCTCTGATCCCAATCAATGGGCTTTCCCCGATACTTCAATAGCTTCGGGAGGATACCTGATCGTTTGGGCAGATAAAGATGAAGAACAGCAAGGCTTGCATGCCAACTTTAAGCTCTCGGCTTCGGGTGAAACAATCCTTCTGTCTGATTCTGAATCAAACATAAGGAATGAAATTAGTTACGAACAACAATTTCCGGATACAACAACCGGTAGATATCCCAACGGCACCGGAGATTTTATTTTAATGCTCCCAACTTTCGGAATGGAAAATCAATGCGGTTCCACTCAAATTATTGAATTAAATGAAGGTTATCAGTTTGTTTCTTCGAGAATCGAAATTGAAAATTCTGATATGCTTGTTGTTTTAGAAAATATATTAAACGATAACCTTGATTTTGTAAGAAATTCCAATGGTGAAGTTTTAAGAAAGATTGGCCCTAACTGGGTTAACGGAATTGGTGATTGGATTACAAAAGAAGGATTTTTATTTAAAATGAATAGCGAAGATGGATTTTCCGTTATCGGTGAAGTAATCAATCCGCAAACTCCAATTGATTTATTTACAGGATATCAATTTGTAAGCTATTTACCCGAAACTGCAATTGATGCTCTCATTGCTTTTGAAGGAATTTTGACAGATGATTTAGATTATATCAGAAATTCATACGGTGGAATGCTTAGAAAAATTGGTCCAAACTGGGTTAGTGGAATTGGTAATGCAAATCCGGGTGAAGGCTACCTTATTAAAATGTTTGCCGATGGTGAATTGGTTTATAATATTCCTGTGGAATCTACATTAGCTTCATTAACACCTGAAATTGCAAATAATTTTGCTTTTGATGGTGGTAATGCGGCCGATCAGGTTTACACTATGTATGTTTCAGGCTTGAACATTGGTGATGAAGTCGCTGTTTTTGATGGAAATAAAATTGTAGGCGCAAGTATTGTTGCTTCTGAAAATGTACTCGAAAACTCTGTTCCTGTATTTTCTACTTTAACAAACGGAAACGGATACGAACCCGGGAATCCTATCTCAATTGTTATTTGGGATTCACAGGATCAAATAGAAGTTTCAGCAACTTATACTTTTGATTATGGATATGCAAAAGCTTACACAAAAACATCTTTCCCGTCAAATGATGGAGAATTTAGTGTAGTTAATATATTAAAAAATAGTACTGGAATTGATGATAATACTTTATCTGAGATTTCAGTTTATCCTAATCCTGCAACTGATCATATTACGGTAAATATTACAAATAGCAATTCCGGAATATCCACATTTCAGATACATAACCTGTTGGGAGAAGTTGTTTACTCTGTAAGCAAAGAATTTACTGAAACGACATCTATTAATATTAATTATTTAGAGCCCGGATTATACTTTATCAAAATTGAAAACAATGGCTCTGTCTTTTCAAAAAAAATCATTAAAAAATAAATGAATCCGGTCTAAGAAGTCATCCATACGAGGCCAGGCAGGCGACACGAAATTAGCCCGCTTGGTCTGCATGGATAAAATAAAAAATGAAAATAATTTGAAAAATATCTCTATACTTGCAAATATGAATACGAAAAACGGCATCCTGAAATACTCTGAGCCATTGATTATTATTACGATCTGGCTTGTCATCTTTGCTGCACCACTATTTTTATTTCAGAAAGACGATGCAATAGTTTGGGAAAGTGTGTTTATTGCATGGAAAGGTGTATTTCCTTTCTTTATACTGTTTTCAGTAAATCATTTTTTACTGGTTCCTTTTCTACTTTTTAAAAATAAAAAAACATTATACTTGCTTGCAGCCATTTCTCTTATCATTGCTTTTTCCTTAAATGCTTATTTTTTAGAAAAATCAAGACTCCATAATGAACCACCCCAACATGAACGTGAACAATTCCCACCACCAAATCGGGCAGATCGTCCCCCACCTCGAAATCGGGCAGATCGTCCCCCACCCCCGGAAAGGCAACTTGATCCACAAAAGCGAAAAACAAATCCAATCCCGTTTCCGCCTTTTGTAAATACTATTATTATTTCTGTTTTGATTATTGGATTCGATACAGGGCTTCGTATGCTTGTAAAATGGTCGAAATTAGAAAAGGAGAAAACTTTATTGGAAAAAGAGAAAGTACAAAGTCAGCTCGATTTTCTGAGCAATCAGGTAAGCCCGCATTTTTTCATGAATACTCTTAACAATATACATGCACTCATTGATTTAGACAAAGAAGAAGCAAAGGAAGCTATTATTAAATTATCGAAACTAATGCGCTATTTATTATACGAATCACAGGCCAAACTTGTCCCATTGGCAAAAGAATTGGAGTTTATAAAAAGTTACGTCAATCTGATGAAATTACGGTTTTCTGAAAAGGTTAAAATAAATTTTCATGTTTCCGGGGAATTACCTGATAAATCTATTCCACCGCTTTTATTCACTTCATTTGTTGAGAATGCATTCAAACATGGTATCAGCTACGAAAAACCAACCTTTATTGATATTACGTTTTCATACGTACCGGAAAATTTAACATTTGAAATTAAAAACAGTAAGCCGGGAATAATAAAGGAAAATACATCATTAGGGATTGGAATTGAAAATTCGCGAAAAAGACTTGATATAATTTATGGTACAAAATACTCCTTAAAAATTGAAGATAATAATGATGAATTTGTTTTAAACCTAATAATACCGGTATGATAAGATGTATTGCCATTGATGATGAACCACTCGCGCTTAAACAAATAGCCGACTATATCAATAAAACACCATTCCTGGAGTTAAGCGGACACTTTGAAAGCGCTTTACAGGCAATTCCTTTTTTACATAACAATGAGGTAGATTTAATGTTCGTAGATATTAATATGCCTGACTTAAGCGGAATGGATTTTGTAAAATCCCTGAACAATCCCCCTAAAGTAATTTTTACAACAGCATATAGTGAATATGCGATTGAAGGTTTTCGTGTAGATGCCATCGATTACCTTTTAAAACCAATAGGTTATAGCGATTTTTTAAAAGCATCAGAAAAAGCGAGAGAAAGGTTCAGCTCAATAATGACTGAAAATACTCAAATTGATATTGACGAAAAGTTTTTATTTATTAAATCGGAGTATAAAATATTGCGTATTAATTTATCAGAGATAAAATATATTGAAGGAATGCGGGAGTATGTTCGTATTTTTATTGAAGCCAAAAAACCGGTAATGGCCCTGATGAGTATTAAAAAAATGGAGGAATATCTTCCTGATAAAAATTTTATGCGGGTTCATCGGTCATTTATCGTAAACCTTGATAAAATTTCTACAATTGAGCGCAATCGTATTATTTTTGATGAAGATGTATATATCCCGGTTAGCGAACAATACAAAACAAAATTCCAGGAATTTCTAAATAATAATTTTTTGGTTTAAAAAAAACTGGTTTCTGTGTAAAAAAAATGATTTCTGAGCGGAAAAAATGATTTCCGAGCACAAAAAATGAATTTCCAGTGCAAAAAACGTTTTTCCAGCATAAAAAATGAATTTCCAGCACTAAAAATGCTTAAGCAAGTATAAAAAATGCTTGAGCAGGCAGAAGGAATGCTTAAGCAGGCTTAATAAATGCTTGAGCAAATGAAACAAATGCTTGAGCAGGCAAAATAAATGCTTGAGTAAGCACAATAAATACTTGGGCAGGTATAAAAAATGCCTGAACTAGCAGAAAAAAGGTTTGTGCAAGCTGATAATATACCTGGGAAAGCAGAAGAAATGAGAGAATGGGAGAATAGGAGAATGAATGAATGGGAGAATGAGTAATGTATGGAGGAATTTTTCTTAGAGCTCCTTAGTGAAGTACTTTGAGCGACTTGGTGGTGAAAAAAACTAACCACAAAGGAGCACGAAGGATTTTTCACAAAGGAGCACAAAGGCAAAGATTAAAAAAAACCACGCAGTATATTATCCTTCAGTACAATTCCCACAAATATCAATTTGTTTGCGGTTTTTTAGTATCTTGGCTCTAAAGTGTTTGTATTTGTTGCTTTTCCAAATATCTTTAAAAGTTTCTGATTTCAAATCACCCATCAGGTGAGTTGCATCCTTATCGAAACAACATGGCACTACCAAACCATCCCAGGTAATTACACAGGAATGCCACATTCGAAAACACCGGTTAGGGAGCTTACTTTTGATCTCAAAAGTTCCATCAGGCATTTTCCTGTATCTTGAGTATTTTTTATTTTGGGGAATCAAGGGATTTCCTTTTTTAAAATCATAAACCTGGGCAGTTTTTATCTGAACTTCGTTTGCACCAATATTTTTTCCAAGCCTCTTTATTTCATTAATTTCATTTTCGTTGTGGCTAAAAACCAAAAACTGAATAATTACATAAGGTTTATTTGATTTCAGTTTCTTTTTCCATGAAACAATGTTTTCAATTCCTATGATAACTTTCTCATAACTTCCACTTTTACGATATGTCTCATACATTTCCTGGTTTGTACCGTCAAGCGAAACAATCAATCTGTCGAGGCCTGATTCAACAGTAAGTCGTGCATTTTCATCATCTAAAAAATGAGCATTTGTTGAAGTAGCCGTATTAATTTTCAGATTTGAAGCATATTTTATAAATTCAAAAAAATCCTTATTCAGGTAAGGCTCGCCTTGAAAATAAACAATCAAATATATTAATTGTTTATGTAATTGATCAATTATTTTCCTGTAAAAACCAATATCAAGATTTCCGGTTGGCCTTGAAAATTGCCGTAGTCCCGACGGGCATTCAGGACATTGCAAATTACAAAAAGTAGTGGGTTCGATGGATAAGCTCGCAGGCATTCCCAAATGAATGCTTTTTCCTGCAAAGTTTGAAATAATGTATGATAAGCCAATAATTATTAAATTCCAAAATCGAAGAAACGTGATTTCTGAAAAAATGTTGAAATAATCAATAATTTTTATTTTCACAAAAAAGATGTTAATTAATGTTCACCATAAACTTATAAAAAGACACAGCCTGCCCCGTTTTTTCGGGGAATTTCACAAATTTACACAAATTAAATTAGGTAAAATTAGTGCAATTAGTGTCCAGACATCCTTTCTAAACGACTTCATGGATGGACACATAATTAATGTTTTTATCATTTTTATTTCTTCTTTCTTCTAAATAAATGATACCCGAAAGAAACGGCTTTTCCAACAAATTCAGGTGAAGAAATTAAATTTTTAGTAAAATGCCTGCTAATACTTTTAAATGATAATGATTCAATTATTTTACTATAATCATTTTTAATGTTATCCTCACATGAAAAAATTTCTTCCTTCAATCTTGATTGTTCGCTTTCCAGATCAGACATGCTGATAATAGTAGCAAACTCATTTTCTTCTTTTGCTTTAGTTGTTCTTTTAATGGAAAGCATTTTAGTAAGCTTTGAAATAAGTGGATTCAAAATCAATTTTTTTCTAAAGAGAAAAACCAAAATGCCAACGAACAAATAAAAAATCCCAACAATTAAAAACCCATGATGAAGCTCGCCATCTGTTGAGCCGTACCAGTAAACGAATGAAAAAGAAACAAAAAACAGGAAAAGAGAAAACAATATTATTAAGGAAGCAAGTGTAAAGAAAAACGAACTTATTTTTGCGAGTTTTTCATTTAGGATCAAATTATACAAATCTAGTTTAAGATTTATATATTTTTTTGCATTATTGATTATATCAGTAGTTTCCGATACATTGTTTTGCATTTCCATCTGTTTATATTTTTATAGTTCGCACATTTTTAGCCGATTGGATTTTTAGAAATTGGAAAATAGAAATTTGGTTGCTCCTGAATTTCTAATTTCCAATTTCGAATTTCATAATCATGCTCCTATGAGTCGAAATTTACTCATTATGGATGTTTCATTTATTGATCTTTTTCGGCATTATTTGTTTCTTCTGCCAATTTGGCTTTCTTAGACTTAATTGATTCGGCATATTCATCTATTTTCTCCTCAATTTCTTCTGAAAAGTCACTAATTTTTTTTGAAACCTTTTTTCTTGTTTCAGAACCTTTGTCAGGAGCAAATAAAACTCCAACTACTGCACCTGCCAGGGCACCAATTACAAAGCCTCCTGCAACGGCAAGAATTGTTTTCGATGTTGATTCACTCATTTTGTATATATTAAGTAAATAATTTATTTCTATCTAAAACACTTATCAAAAAACATGCAAAACTGAACATCATATCTTTTCAGTAATTTTTTTGACCAACCTAAACTGACTTAAAAAATCCTTTGCCACTATCCGTAATACCGTATATGCGGGTATTGCCAGGATCATACCGGGAATTCCGGCTATGCTTCCTGCCATAATTATTACCAAAAATATTTCGATGGGCCGTGCTTTTACACTACTCGAATATATTAATGGTTGAAGAACAATATTATCAATTAGATTTGCAGCCAGAAACACACAAATAATTCCTGTTGTCAGTAGTCCGATTTGATCGTACAGGCCAAGGCTTAATTCAGAGGAAACCCCAAAAATTACACCTACCGTACACCCAATTATTGGCCCGAGATAGGGAACAATGTTCATCAATCCGCCTAAAAATCCGATTATGAGAGCATTTTTCACACCAATGATCGATAAACCAATAGTTAATAAAGTCATAACGGTTAACAATTCAAGCATTAAACCAATAAAATATCTTGTAAGCAACTTTTTAGTTTTCTCGAGAACGTTTCTGATTGTGGCATCATATTTTTCAGGTATTAAAAGAATTATAAAATTCTGAAACATATTTTCATCCTGCAAAAAGAAAAACGTGATAAACAAAATTGAGAAAGCTCCCATAAAGAAACTTCCTGTGGTACTGATAATATGTTTAAAAATATTGGAAAAAGTTGCAATACTCACCATGGACTCAATTTGAGTTTTCAATGTGCTTTCAATTGTCTGATTGGCATTAATCACGTTATAATCAACCAGAAATTCCTGAAGAGAATCAAGTGGTTTTTTAAAATGAAATAATACATCGTTTACATTGATTTCGGAAATCATGTTTGCCTGCGTTGAAATCAATGGAACGAAAACCAAAATAAAACCAACTACAAATAATAGAATTACAAATAAAGCTAAGAAAGAACTTAATCCATGAGGGATGTGAAACTTCCATATTTTAATTTTATCAAAAAACCGGACTAAGGGATGGCCAATCATTGATAAAACTGCCGAGACCAGAATATAAACAACAATTGATGAGAAATACCATATCATGAATGCGGTAAATAATACACCAATAATAAGCAGAATAATTTTATAGTTTTTTTTCATTAATCTTTTTTTAAAATACGTAAAGGTTTTTCGATTAAAAAATTCTGATTCAATGTCAAATATTTTCAGTCAATTTTTTAACTACTCTAAAATTGCTTAAAAACTCCTTTGCAACTATCCTGATAAAAGTATAGGTAGGAATAGCTACCATCATCCCGACAAATCCTGCGGTTGTTCCGGAAATTAATAAAATCAGAAAAATTTCAAGAGGGCTGGCTTTTACACTTTTACCATAAATCAAAGGTTGAAAAACCAGGCCATCGTTAATATTTATTGTAAAATAAATTATTAGAATTTTTATTACTAATGGCAATACGGCAGTATTTATATCAAAACTTAATGCACTGGTTACACCAATAATTACTGCAAGAGAACCACCTATCATAGGGCCAATATATGGAATAATTACCGCAATTCCGGCAAAGAAACCTATAAGCAAAGCATTATGTATTCCGAAAATTGACATTGCAATACTTATAAGCGTTATCATTAATAAAATATCAGCAAACAAACCGATAAAATATCTCGAAAGCAATAGTTTACATTGATGCATAACAATTCTTGTCTTGTCATGATATTTCACATTAACAATGGTCATTATTGCTTCGGGGAGCAATTTACGATTTTTCAACATAAAGAAAGTGATAAAAAATACTGCAAAAAAACCAATGAAAAATTTTCCGGTAGCTCCAAGAATATGTTTCATAACACCTGAAAATGTCGCAATATTAATAACCGACAACAGACGTTCTTTTAAGTGAGACTCTATGCTTTCGTTTGCATTCATTACTCCATATTGAACGAGTAATTCTTTTAAGGAGCTTAATTGATTCTCAAAATTATCTCCAATAACCTTGAAGTTTAAATTTGAGATCATGTGTGCTTCTTTGATAAACAATGGAATAAAAATCAAGAATATGACTAAGAAAAATGAAATAATTACTAAGGTTGTCAGTATTGTACTAAGCAAATGCGGAAATCTTAATTTTTTATCAAAAAAACTTACTATAGGATTTCCAATTATTGACAATACGGCAGCAATTAGAATATAAATTACTACGGTTGAATAAAACCAAAGTAAAAAGGAAGTTGTAAGGAGAATTACAATGTAAAAAAACAAACGATATTTTTGAAACATAATTTTTTTGTTTATTGACAAATATAATAATTCTCGCTGACTTTGATAAAATCTTGAAAATATTTTTGATATTAGAATTGAGAGTTGAGGTGTAATGGACAAAATTCAGGCTAAAACCTCCAGAACACATTGTATCTCTTAGCTTTGAATAAAATCAAAGCTTTTGAATAAAAAAAAATACTTATTCTGTAACAGCACCATAGCAGAATAATGGTTTACTAAACAGCAAACAAACCTACAAATGCCATGCTTGTGACAAGCAATTAATAGTGAGTAATAGGCTTGATCCAAAAGTTAATGGTACAGATATATTTTGAATATCGTCCCGAATACTCGGGATTGATTTTCAAATACTTCTAATCCTTATTGCTATCGAAACTAATTTATTTCGTGCAATCTGTGTAATCTGTGGACAGACTCTAACTATCTCTAAGGATTTTAAATTTTGCTTCCAAAACAAGCAAATCTTTTTTGGCTTTTTCAATTTTCTTTTCAAATTCATCTTTAAAAAGGCTTGCTTTTTTCGAGTGTGCAAGAAAACCAATGTTATTCTCCCATAAGTTTATTTCCTCTTGCAGTTTTGAAATTTTATTTGAAATAAAAGTACGTTCCTGATATATCAGTCTTTTTGCATCGGGAGAAGATTTCAAGGTGTCATACTTTGATTTAAAACTTAAGGTGCTTATTTCAAGAGAATTAATTTTCAATGAGTCGAGTCGTTTATTAATTGCTTCCCTAAAAGCATTTTGAACTTTATCTTTTTCCCTAATCGGAATATGTCCGATTTCAGTCCATTCTCTCTGGAAACCTTTAATTATTTCAAGGTTTTCATTTTTATTATCTCCAAATTGATATTCTTCTATTTTTTTAATCAGTTCAAGTTTCAAATTAAGATTATCCGCTTCATTCGAATGAACATTTTCAAAGTATTCTGATTTTCTATCGAAAAATTTATCACAGGAAGTCCTGAAACGTTTCCAGATTTTATCCGAATTTTTTCGTGATACAGGGCCAATTTCTTTCCATCTTCGCTGAAGATTAATTAGATCCATGGTGGTTTTTTTCCAATCTGAACTTTCGGAATAAGCCTCAGCCTGAACACATAAATCAAGTTTTTGATTATAATTATCAATTTGCTCCTGTTTGAGTTTCCCAAAGAATTCCTTCTTCGCAGTAAAAAATGCATCAAGATAAGCTTTGAACCTATTCCAAATTTCATCGTTGAGTTTGCGGGGAGCCCGGCCAATAGTTTTCCAAACTTTCAATAGTTCATTAATATCATCAGTACGTTTTTGCCAATCTTTAACCGATTTATTTTCTATTGCAAGAACTTCAGCAGCTTTATCACAAAGAGCAATTTTTGTTTCGTAATTTACATTTTGCTCATCCTGAAGCTTAGAATAATATTCTCGCCTTGCCTCGTTGATTTTATTTGTTGTTGCTTTGAATCTTTCCCAAATCTCCTCCTTTTTATCTTGTGGAATAGGCCCTATTTCTTTCCATTCCTCATGATATTTTTGTAATTGTTTGAAGGATTTTAAAATTGAATTTTCTAAAAGAAGTTCTTCGGCTTTTTCGCAAAGTGCAATTTTATTTTCTAAATTCTTCTTAAGATCAAGATCTTTTAATTCTTTATTTATCTTTACTTTATCGAAAAATCTTTCAACCAAAAAATGATAATTTTGCCAAAGGTTACTAACCTCATTTGCCGGAACCATCCCAATTTCCTTCCATTTTTCCTGAAGCAATTTAAAATCGTCGTAAGTCTTTTTCAGTGTTTCGTCTGAATTTATCAAGTCTTTAAGTTCGTCAAGAATCTTTTTCTTTTTTTCGAGATTTTCAACTTTATTATTTTCTTGTTCTTGTCTGTACCTTGCTCTGTTTTTTTTATATATATCAAAAATCTCGGCAAATTTTGCATCAAGCAAGTCTTCTTCCGGGGCATAATCTTCTTTTGCACCACCCTGCGAAAGAAAATTCTCATACCTTTTCTCTTCTTCCTCTTTTTGCTTTTTGTAATATGAAACCTTTATAAGAGTAACCTTAGTTTTTATTGAACTGACATTATCTTCCTGGACTATTTCTCCAAGTCTGTCAATTAATTCTTCTTTTGATAAGGTTTCATAATTCTCAACCGGAACATCTTCTTTAACTTCTTTATGCTCTTTTTGTTCAGCATCTAATTCTATTTCAGAATCCTGTGTTTCTATTATATCTTTTGCCTCGGCTTGAACCTCTTGGTTCTCAGCATCCTTTTTTTCAGTAACAATTTCCTGAGCCGGTTTTTCTTCTGAATCTTCGGTAGAAATTTCTTCAGGTTTTTCCTCTTTAGTTATTTCAGTTTCAGTTTTCTCCGAAATAGCTTCCTCAATTGTTTTTTCTTCCGAAACTTCCTGAGAAGTTTTCTCCAATTTCTCAACTTCCGGTTTTTGTTCAGAAACTTCAACTTCAATCTTTGAGGTTTCAGAAACCGGTTCTTCAGGTTTTTCAACTTCAGCGGTTTCAATTTCCTTTTTCTCTGAAACAGATTCCTCGGTTGGTTTTTCTTCCGAAACTTCCTGAGAAGTTTTCTCCAATTTCTCAACTTCCGGTTTTTGTTCAGAAACTTCAACTTCAATCTTTGAGGTTTCAGAAACCGGTTCTTCAGGTTTTTCAACTTCAGCGGTTTCAATTTCCTTTTTCTCTGAAACAGATTCCTCGGTTGGTTTTTCTTCCGAAACTTCCTGAGAAGTTTTCTCCAATTTCTCAACTTCCGGTTTTTGTTCAGAAACTTCAACTTCAGTCTTTGAGGTTTCAGAAACTGGCTCTTTAGGTTTTTCAACTTCTATAACTTCTTCGTCCTGTTTAACAGGCTCTTTTTCCTGATCCGGCTTTTCATTCGAATCAGTTAGTTTTTCTTTAGTTTTCATATTACTTTTTTCTTCAGATACCGAATTCTCAGTAGGTTCATCTTTAACAACTTTATCGCCTTCAGGCTCATTTCCCGAAATATTTTCAGGCACTGGATTCTCTTCCTTATTTACAAAACTCGTATTTTCAGGAATCTGATCAGATCGCTCTTTATCTTCCATTTAAAATAAAATATTAAATTTCCTCTATTATTAATTCTTTTAAGAACTTTTTTCATAAAATCGACCTGCAAAAGTAATAATATTTCTTTTTAATAAAAATTTTTCCTTAATTAATTAAATACTGAATATGACCAAATTAGCATAAGAATTTTCAATACTTCAAATAATGAATTAAAATTTATTACTTGCCTGTTTTAGTAAAAATGATAATTCATCTTTCTAAATACTTAAATTGTAAGGAAAAAGATGATTATTAAAACCTGTAAAATAATTTCAGAACCCTTGTAAACAAATTCAACTATTTTATAATACTTTTATTAAAAATCAAATATCCGAAATTCAGTAGTAAAGAAAATTTCTCACCTGTTCTATCATAATAGTTACAGGAAAAGCTTATTGGCCCAAAAGGAGTATTATACACTAACGAAGCTGAACCCATTAATGACCTGTAAGAAAACTCCTTACCATATTTTGCCATTAAATCACCAGGATTTTCTTCAATAGTTTTATATGGTTGAAAAATATAAGCTTCAAGTCTTGTCTCTAAACTCCTGTTAAATGAAAATATAGCTTTAAAACCTGCTGCTCCAAAATTATGAGCACGATAATTAGGTAAAAATAAAGTTTTGCTTTCCGGAATTGGTTGAAATACGGGAGAGAACAACATAGTGGAAGTATAATTATTAAATAAACTTTGGTTTGAAAGCATTAATTCACTATAAAAACCAAATGTAAATCGCCCAATTTTTTCAAAATAATTATCCCAGACAATATTTAAATTATACCATTCATGATTCCTGGTAAAATTTTCATGACTCTGTGAAGTGGAACCCGGAATGTTATGTTCAATTCCATTGATATGACATAAGGATACAACGAATTTTGCACCTGCAGTGGCAAATTGTTTTCTGTTAAGAGTATTCAATTCAAAAGTTAAGTCCTCAGTTAATAATTCAAACGATGTTTTATCAGCAGTATCAGAACGAGTAAAATAATTTGTCTGATAATATCTGTCACTAATATAAGCATAAGCAATTCCTGCTTCAAGTTTTCCGGTATTAGTCGCTGGTATTCCTGCTTCAAATTCGAAATATGACTCATTATTAATAAGAAAAGAGGGAGTTTTATCCTCAAAAAAATGAATACTGTTTTTAAAATAATCTTTATGATTATAAGTAAAATCAAATTCAAGATAAAAAGGAAGAGAAGTGGAAAAATCCATTCTTCCAAGTAGTTGGGCAGAACTATAGAAACGACCAAAATAAGCATTCGAACTTAAAGTAAAAGCCTGTTTACTCATTGATTTATATTCAATTCCGATGAAGGCTTCGTTAAGAGCATTTGATGATAAATTGCCACCAAATTGAAATTTAAAATCATTTGATTTTTTTACCAGAAGATGTAAATCATATAATTTACTATTAGTATTGTATTTTGCTGTAGGAAAGACGTTAATAATTTGATCATCTGCAATCAGGCGATAATATTTTTTGGTTAATTCTTCTTTAGTTATTACTTTTTGTTTTTTATTCATTAAAATATTTCGAATATATTGCGACTGACTTGAATTAACTCCGGTAATAATAATTGTATCAAAAACAATTTCAGGTTCTTTCTTTTTGAATTCCAATCTTTTATTGTTAACCTGATCAACTGTAATAGTTTCTGTTACAGTTTTTCGTATTTCGGGAATAGCTCGTAAGGTGGCCTTATAGCCACTATCAACAAACATTTCAACTTTGCTGAAATCCATTATATCGGTATCTTCAATATCCGGAATAATCAGAACATCATTTTCACAATTTAAGGAATAATTTGTATTTTCCATTAACATATTCTGAATTTGACTTAGAATATCATCCTGGTCAGGTGCTCCATAATTCCCGGCTGCTTTGCACCCAATAATTATATCCGGGTGAAAAACATCAAAAGCCACATCAGCCGGAAAATTATTATACATTCCCCCGTCAAAAAGAAGTTTTCCATCAATCTTGATCGGGCTAAATAAGAATGGAAATGTTGATGAGGCACGTATTGCCGAACCAAGTTGCCCTTTGCCTAGAATAATAGCCCTATTTGAATCAATATCGGATGCTACACACCTGAATGGAACGAACAAACTATCGAAATTATAATTTGCAGCAGCACTTTGTTTAGCAAAAATCTCCAAAAAAGCATAATCCATTTCATTCGGAGAAATTATACTATTCGGCAAACGAGATAAAAAGGATTTTTTAAAACTCGCATTAATGCTGATCCATGATGAATTTGATCTTAATTTTTTAAAATAATATTTGTATTTTTTCTGAATATCTCCGGAAGTCCAGCGTTTAAACTTCTCTGATTTAATTAATTCTTCAATTTCATCAGGTGTATATCCACAAGCATATAATCCTCCTACAACAGCACCCATTGATGATCCGGCAATACAATTAATTGGTATTTGATTTTCCTCCAGAGCTTTAAGAACTCCGATATGTGCAATTCCTTTTGATCCTCCCCCACTTAAAACTACAGCTACTTTTTGTGCAGATGAATTATTAATTGATAAAAATAACATGATTAATAGAAAAATTAAAACTTTCAGATTACAAATACCGGTTTCGATTTTTTCTGTAATATTATTAATC
>CAYWXI010000017.1:0-95893 GCA_964462015.1 uncultured Bacteroidales bacterium
TAACAAGATTCATTCCCCGCAAATCAAAATATGAATTAACCCATTATACCCCAAATTGTAAAGAAAAATCTTTTAATAAATTTTTCAATTCAAAAATATCCTATATTTGCATCAATAAATGTGGAAAGATTTGATTGATTGCAACCACAGGAAAAAATGCTAAACCAGTTTTATCCTAAAAAGTACAATCAAAAAGTTTTCCCAATATTGTTTAATTTTTAAAAAGAAAAATAATGGGATATTTATTTACATCAGAATCAGTTTCTGAAGGGCATCCGGACAAGGTTTGTGACCAGATTTCGGATGCATTATTAGATGAATTTTTACGCTGGGACCAAGAATCCAAAGTAGCTTGCGAAACCCTTGTTACTACCGGACTTACTGTTTGTAGCGGTGAAGTAAAAACAAATGGCTATGTTGATATTCAAAAAACAACCCGGGATGTGATCGAAAAAATCGGTTATACTAATGCCGACTATCGTTTCGATTATAATTCATGTGGAGTGATCTCAACTATTCATGGACAATCGAGTGATATTAACCAGGGAGTTGTAAGGGCAAAAAAGGAAGACCAGGGAGCAGGCGACCAGGGAATGATGTTCGGTTATGCTACAAACGAAATGGATAATTACATGCCTCTTCCAATTGAATTGGCTCATATTTTATTGCAGGAACTGGCGGCAATAAGGCGTGAAGGAAAGGTTATGACGTATCTGCGGCCCGACTCTAAATCGCAAGTTACCGTTGAACATGATGATGATGGAAACCCTCAGCGAATCGATACTATCGTTGTTTCAACACAACATGACGACTTTGATGAAGAAGGCAAAATGCTTGAAAAAATCAAAAGTGATGTTCGTGATATTTTGATCCCAAGAGTTATCGAAACTCTTCCGGAGAGAATTAAAACGCTTTTTCAAGGCGATTTTAAATTATTTGTCAATCCGACCGGGAAGTTTGTAATAGGTGGCCCTCACGGAGATACCGGGCTGACAGGCAGAAAGATCATTGTTGACACTTATGGAGGAAGAGGTGCTCATGGCGGAGGCGCTTTTTCGGGGAAAGATTCATCGAAAGTTGACCGCTCGGCAGCATATGCTACCCGTCATATTGCGAAAAATCTTGTAGCAGCAGGTGTCGCAGACAAAGTTTTGGTACAGGTTGCTTATGCAATTGGGGTTGCCGAACCTGTTGGCCTGTTTATCAATACTTATAACACTGCAAAAGTTAAAAACAGCGAAGGCAAAATTTTAACCGATGGTGAAATAGCCGACAAAGTCAATGAAATTTTTGACATGCGGCCTTATGCAATTATTGAACGCTTCGGGTTGAAGAATCCTATATTTCTAAGAACAGCTTCTTACGGGCATTTCGGTAGAGACCATTATACCGAGGAAGTTGAGGTTTTTTATGAAAACAATAAAGGTAAATTTAAAGAAGAACGCAATGGAACAAAAGTCTATTCAAAAGAAGTTGAGTTCTTTGCATGGGAAAAACTTGATTATGTTGATAGAATTAAGGTAGAGTTTGGACTCTAAATTTTTTCTTTTTTCAATACTTTAGAAAAAAATCTTTATTTTTAGTATTAAGGCCTGAGAGTTATCTAAAACTTGTCAGGCCTTACTTTTTATTGAATCACAATCTTCTCAACCTGATTAAAATCTTTGCTACTAAAGTTTATAAAATAAACTCCGGCAGGTAATTCTTTTAGATCAAGTTGTTTTGTTGTCATGTTTTTTGTTCCTTCAATTTCAAAGAAGTGGTAATCATTTCCATGAATATCAAATACTTTTATCTGAACTTTTCCAATCACACCTGACAGGTTTTCGATTAAAATATTAAATATTCCTTCCGAAGGATTTGGATAAATTGCAATAATTTGAAGCATTTCATTTTCATCCGATAATCCTGTTGTTGAAAAATGCAGTAAACTATATTCTCCATCTTCTGAGGGGAAAACATTTTCTGTCCATGCATCACCGTAGGGATTTGAAAATGTATAGTTATTTAAAATATATTCTGCGTTCTCGCTTTTATCCCAGACTTTTATTATCGGTTTATTTCCTGAATTGTACAAATTACTGAAAACAGGAACAGAATTTTCGAGAATATTATCCGAACTAATCACACCTGAACCTACGAGTATATCTCCATCATATATTCCAATTTCATAACCAGTATTTAATATACCTTTTTCAAGATAAATTGTCCAGACAGGATCGGCAGGATTTCCTTCCTTTACGATAAAATTAATTGAAGAAAAAGAGATACTTTTATTCAAATATTTACTATTGTTCCCATTTTCGTGCAATAATTCTGAGGATTGTTCAGAAATTTGCTTTGTGTCTTCATTCATCAGGCAACGAACTGAAGTTCCGAATAGCTTGCTTGCTCCATTACGATATGATTGAGGATTATTAATAACAAGTTTTCTGAACCATGAGTGTACAGGGTTAAAAGGATTTATAGTGGAAGTCCAAAATACGGTAGATTCTCCAATATTCAAAAAGTCTCCTGTATCCCAATTTTTTACTCCTGATAACAAAGCTTCGAATTGTGAAGAACCACCTTCAAATAATTTTTCACCACAATCTGTCCCTCTCCATCCGAACAATTCGGGATTATTTATGCTTGGATCAAGAAAATTTTCCAATTCAAACCATTCCATATCTGAGGGTAAATGCCAATCTTCCGGGCATATTCCTTGAGTGTTTTGATTTGTAGAATATTGCATCATTTCGTTCCATTGATATAAACCACCATACACCTCACAATTTCCAGAATCATTATCATAACAATATTTTTCAAGAATACTATTATTACTCATATTCTGGCCCCCACTTATCATTGTACCTATATTAATGTTTTCAGCCATCCAGCATTGTTCACCAATTTGAATTGTATTATAAATTTGTCCGTCACGAAGGTCGGTAAAAGGACTTCCACAAGAAAATGAATAAATTAGAATATCATCGGAATACATTTTAACAAGATAACCTTCTCCGGGTTCCATTTCGCCAATATTATTAACCCAAATTGGTCCAATTTTTCTAAATTCTTTACCATTACTATTTCTTACAAAAACCAGATTATCTAATATATTATAAAAAATATTTGCAACATTATTTGAATAATCAGGTAAATATGAGATAATCTGATATCCTGTATTCAATTCTAATGGTGTTTCAGGATCAATAAAAAAACCATTAATCAAAAGGTCGTCATCATTATTCATTTTAAACAAGTATCCCTCAACGGTATTCCAGTTCCCGATTCCATTAACCCAAACTGAACCTATTCTTCGAAGCATTTCTCCGGATGAGTTTCTTACAAAATCAAGGTTGTCGTTAAGATTATCTTCCAAAAGATCAAGCATATCAGGCAAAAGCGGAATAACTCGTGATGATATAAATTTATAGCCCTGTCTGAGTTCAAGGTGTTGAAAGTTGGTTTGACCAACATTGATATAATGCTGTTTCAATTCCGTGTCTTGATTTTGTTCATCATAAACAGTTAAAGAAACACTTTGCAATCCTGATTCATAATAGGCCCAATCAGGATTTTGCTCCTCTGAATCAATTATTCCATCATTATTAAAATCCCATTCCAAAGAAACTATATCACCAAATGACAGGTCGGTAAATTGCAAAAACTCACCTGCAGCAACTTCTGTTTTATTTACAGAGAAATTTGCATATAAAACATTTGGATTAGATAGGGGAACATTGATCATATTATTAAAATAAAAACATGTATCAAAATATTTAATTGGAATGGTATCGGTTTCAAGTTCAAAAAAATATTCACCTCCATTAATAATACTTTCTGAAAAGCCTATACCTGTTAACTGACTTGTATCCTTAATTTCAATTTGAAATCTTAAAAATCCTTTAAAAGATGTATCAACCTCGGTGAGATTATCTAAAGGAATTGGGTAATTTTCATCAATAGGTTGAGTAATTATTGAGTATCTGTCAGGTAAATTATTTGCGTCGTTTGAAATTATATATTTATTGGGATCCATCAATTCAAGAAAATTATAACTGATCCTTTCATTTGTATCCGGATTTTGAGAAATACCGTCTATATTTGATCCAAAAGCAAGTGTATCATAATCAAAATAGATTTGCATTTGAGAATGAAATGATCCTAATTCACTGCATTTTAATTCAACATCAAATTGAAAAACATTTATCTCCGCCAGGAGAATTGTCGGGCTTGCAAATCTCCATGTCAAGCGTTGTTCATTCCTGTTAATAAAATCAATTTCCGGAACTTGTGTTCCGTTTCCAATATTAAACAACCAAATATCATTTTTATCTTTGTTGTCAACTTGCATCTCCATGGAAAAATCACCGCTATTATATCCTGAATTTCCTGCTTGCTGTTTCCAAACATCATTCCTATCTAAAATATCTATTTGGCCGTTTGCATCACCATCACCACCAGTCATTCCCCAAATTTCGTTTCCAATTTCTTTATGAGCAGAAGCACCTCCATAAACCTGTGTTTCACCTGAAGAAAAATCATAAGAATTGATCCCATTTTCTTCTATTAAAGGATTAGCTGACATAACATTTAAATGATTTCTATGCCAAACCACAACAAACAATTGATTTGCAACTAATTTATTAAAATAAAGCTTCGATACTCCATCCAATCCCACTACCGAACCGTCATTTAATAAGAAAGCAGCTTTTCGTGCAATCATTGTTTCGGGTGTGGCTAATTCTGCCTGAGTAGCATCTCTAAGTTCAATTAATATCCAATCAACAATATTTTCATTTGGAATCGTTGATATAACTTCGCTTCCGTTATAATTCCATGGATCAATATTAAACGGTTGTGAAAGAGGCAAATATTCGCTATTTTGAAAAATACTCATTTCAGAACCATTAAAGGGCCCTTCCAAAAAAACACATAAATCCAATAAAATATTTCCTGTAATTTCTTCGATAAAAGGATAATTATCAATATTGTTTCCTCCTGAAATATTATATGGCGAATCACCAATTCCGTCAGGCCCGAGAATGTCTTGATTCGGGCCTAAGAAAATATCCTGTCCAACATAATCGTCATAAAAATTCCCGGCTTCATTAGAAGGATCAAAAGGCAGATTATATCCGTTATCCCAGTCATTCGTTCCATTATCATAGGCATTTCCCAATATATTTTCGCTAAAATTATTATGATTAATCATATTTGAGTTACTTGCAATAATTTTAACACCGTATTCGCCATTACCAAATATTTTATTTCTAATAATTGTATTGGAGGAACTATTATTTTGTATCCTTATTCCATTCTTTTCATTGTTTGATATAATATTGCTTGAATAAGTATTGTTTGACGATGTTTCATGATAGATACCTCCGAAATAGCCATTGTTTGAAATATTATTTTGGGAAATTATATTGTTTTCAGAGCTACCAACACCCATACCTAAGCGATTATTAGTGATTTCATTTTTTATAATACTGTTGTCATCGGAATTAGATAGATAAATACCTGCATTGTTGTTTTGATCATGTATTAAATTTTCTTCAATTGTATTGCTCGTCGAAAAAATAATTGCTATTCCGTTATTTCCATTATTCCTAATAATGTTTCCCAAAATATGATTATTATCGGAATAATTAATTCTTATTCCATTATTATTATCACCACTATTTTGGATTGTAAATCCCTCAATAACTATAAAATCGGCAGATAATACAATAACATTTCCACTGCCACCACCATCTATAATTGTTGAGTCTTTATCTTCGCCTTTAATATGAATTAATTTGTTAATACTAATGTTTTCGGCATATAATCCATTTGCAACTAAAACGCTTCCATTAAAAGAAACCATATTAACCGCTTCCTGAATAACAGCGAAATGATCATATCCCCATCCCGGTGTATTTTGATTAAAGTCATCATCAACATAAACTGTATCAACCAATGGAGAAATTCCTATCGGTTCCATAAAGGGATAGTCATCAAAATAATATCCACCCGTGATTGCCTGCGGAGTATCACCTATACCATCGCTCCCCGGAATATTTTGATTGGGGCCGGAAAAGTTATCTTCTCCTGTGTAACTATCCCAGAAATTCCCTCCCGAAGGATATCCATCATCCCATGTATTCGGGCATTCATTATAAACATCTTGCCCATTATTTATCCAATTGTTATGAAAAATATCATTGTATTTACAGCCACCACACATGCAATCGGGAAGATATATTCCCCTATTTGAGCCCATAATTGTATTACCTGTAATGGTATTATTATTACATGCGTGAAAATCTATTGCAGTAGTATGATTTGATATTATATTTCCTGTAATAATGTTATCTTCCGAATGATCGAAGTTTAATCCCGAGGAAACATTATCGGAAATTAAATTATCTGTTATAGAATTATGATTACAGTAACTACTTAAAATGATTCCGCCAATATTCCCGGTAATTACATTTTCTGAAAAATTATTATTACTACAATTCGACTCAATAAAGAGTCCATAAGTGTTGTTTTTAAAACTGTTGTTTTGTAGTTTGTTATTATTACAATTTCCATCAAATAATACAGCTCTTCCATTATTAATCACAATATTATTTGTAAAAGAATTATTCGAAGAACTCTGAGTTTTAATTCCATTTTCATAATTAGAATAAATTACATTATTTGAAACATTATTATAATTTGAATGAATTTCAAGTCCTGCATCATCGGCATTTTGAATTGCAAAACCTGTTATTGTTATTGAGTCGGCAGTTATATAAAATATATCACCGCAATCGGAGCCGTCAATGATAGTTGAATCCCTGTTTTCACCAAAAAGATCAACTTTTCTGTTTATCATTAATAGTTCGTAATAAATACCATTGGCTACATATACGCTTCCGCCGACAGCCACAGCATTTATTCCGATTTGAATAGTATCAAAGTGATCGTAGCCCCAACCTGGTGTATTCGAATTAAAACCATCATCAACATATACAATATCGGGAAGCGGATTTATATTACTAAATGTTTCCATCAAAGGATAATTGTCTATGTTATTATCTCCCTGAATTAAATACGGAGTATCACCAATTCCATCACTTCCCGGAATATTTTGGGTAATTCCGGAAAAGTTATCCTCACCCGAATAGTCGTCCCAAAAATTCCCTCCTGAAGGATAATAATCATCCCATGTGTTTATACATTCGTCAAAAGCATTTTGGCCATTATTAAGCAAATCATTATGAAAAAGATTATTATCGTTAGAAGCATTTAATATTTTTATCCCCAAAAAATAGTTATTCATTATAATATTACCTGAAAAAATATTATTCGATGATTGATCAAAAAAAACACCATTTCCATCATTATCAATAATTTTATTGTTTGTAATATTGTTTCTGTTTGAATTTATTAATAAACCTGTATTAATATCTTCATATCCACTGTGTTTTATTGTAAATCCTGTTAAAGTTACGGAGTCATTATTAATTTCGACAACATTTCCTGTCCATTCACCATCAATTATTGTACTATCCCTATCCTCTCCAATTAGATCAACTGCTTTGTGAAAATTAATATGCTCATTATAAACACCCTTAGAAACATTAATTATCCCGTATCTTGCTACTGAATTTATTCCCCATTGTATTTTATGAAAATGATCATAAGCCCATCCCGGTGTGTTTTTATTGAAATTCTTATCAACATAAACAATTTCAGGGAGAGAAGGTATTTGTGTGAAAATTGGATTTATAAATGGATACTGATCCTCATCATTATTTGTGCCGGGTACTTGATAAGGTGTATCACCAATATTATCACTACCCGGGATATTTTGATCTGGCCCTGAAAAATTATCAGTTCCCGTATAGTCACTCCAATAATTTCCACCTGAAGGATATCCGTCATCGTAGGAAGTAGAAGCAGATAAATCATGTGCATTTCGAGCATTGTTAATAATATCGTTATGATAGATTTGATTGCTCTGTGAATAATAGCTTACTTTAATTCCGTTTTCTGAATTATACCAAACCGAATTATTTGAAACTATGTTTCCCTTACTACTATGGATATGAATGCCATCACTAATATTTGAATAAACATTATTTGTTGAAATTGTAGTATAATTACAATTATTCCAAAGATATATTCCTCCATTATTATTATTTGAGATTGTGTTTCCCGTTATTATAGTGTGTTTACTTTTATAATTTAAATAAATTCCACTACCACTGTTATTAGAGATTGTATTATCAATAATATTGTTATCAGTACTCGGAATAGAATTTATAGTTACTCCGTTATTTTCATTATTCAAAATAATATTTTGTAAAATAGTATTATAGCTTGAATGATATAGAGACACGCCATAACTGCCGTTATTTAAAACGCTATCTCCTTTTATCAGGTTATAATTTGACTCGTGTAGGCGAACACCAAAATGATTATTATTTATTAATAAATTATTACTAATATAATTGCTATCTGAATGATATAGATAAATACCTTCATGGTTGTTAACAACTTTGTTTTCTGATAGGATTACATGTTTACAATTAATCTTTATACCTGCATTATTGTCTGAAATCAAACTGTTTTGAATAGTAAATCCAATTACCGAAACAGAATCAACATTAATAAAAACAACGTTTCCAATATTTCCTCCATCAATAATTGTTGTATTTCTGTTTTCACCTGTCAATTCGATAGCTTTATTAATAACAACATTTTCATTATAAGTCCCGGAATAAACATAAACAGTTCCGGTTTCCTCAACGGCCGAAATACCATCCTGAATCAAATCAAAACAATATACACCCCAACCGGGAGTGTTTTCGTCATAATCATCGTCAATATAAACTGTTGTATATAATTTTTGGGCTTGAACTATTCCAAATCCTAAAATACAACAAAAAAATAGAATTGTAGTAATTGAATAATTCAGAATGGTTTTTATTTTCCTTGTTTTCATGATATAAACTTAAATTTTCAGTAATATCTGTTTAGAAAAATTGTCATTTTTCAGCAATTATGAAATAAAAACACAAATCTAATACATTTCTATTAGAATAGCAACATCTGTTTTTAATTTTAATTTGTTTTTATTAAATTAATATAATGGTAGTATCTCAAAAATATTTCTAAACGAAGTAAAGTAATCGGTTTTTTTATTTCCTAAATCGTTTCCGAGATTTCCAAAGTCGTTTCTGAGGTTTCCTAAGTCATTTCCGAGGCTTCCTAAGTTTCTTCCGAGGATTTCTAAGCCTCTTCCGAGGGTGGATAAGTCATTTCCGAGGATGGATTAGTATTTCCGAGGCTTCCAAAGTTGTCTCCGAGCTTTCCTACATTGGTTTTGAGCATTTCTATGCTGTTTCCGAGATTTCCTAAATCATTGTCGAGGCATCCGAAGTCATTTCCAAGGGTGATTCAGCTATTAAATGAATAAAATATGGGATTAATTATTATAATCTGAGAATCTGTGGCAAAATTTTAACATTCTTTTTATGAGGTTATTTCTGTAATTATACCTGGTGAAACTATGTTATCCTATTTTTGACAAATTAAAACAAAAAACACCGTATTGTTTCATTAAACTAAATTCAGGAAAAGATTTACCTTTGTCCTTCCAAAAAAGCAGGAATATAATTTCCATTAATGAGAAAAAAAATACTCATAGTTATCCCGATTATTTTACTTCTTTTTATAGGCTTTTATTTTTTACTACCGCCTACAATTTTTAATGATCCATGTTCTACGATAATTGAGGATAGAAATGGTACTTTGCTCGGTGCAAAAATTGCTGACGATGGCCAATGGAGATTTCCTTATTGTAAAAAAGTTCCCGAAAAATTCAAACAAGCTTTGTTGTTATTTGAAGATCGGAATTTCTATTATCATCCGGGAGTAAACGTTCAATCATTATTGAGAGCATTGAAACAAAACATTTCAGCAGGGAAAATTATTAGTGGTGGCAGTACAATCAGTATGCAGGCCATCAGGTTGTCACGTAAAGGAAAATCAAGAACTATTGGTGAAAAGATAATTGAAATCATCTTAGCACTTCGTCTGGAATTTAGTAAATCTAAAGAAGAAATCCTTGCCTTGTATGCTTCAAATGCACCATTTGGCGGCAATGTTGTCGGCCTTGATGCTGCCTCGTGGCGATATTTTGGTACCTCACCCGAAAATCTTTCATGGGCCGAATCGGCAACTCTTGCTGTTTTACCAAACTCTCCATCATTGATCCATCCGGGAAGAAATCGTGAGAAACTTCAGAAAAAACGTGACCGCCTTCTTGATCGCCTTGCTGAAAGAGGAATCATCACCGAGGCAATGTGTCAATTATCAAAAACAGAACCATTGCCTGATAAACCTCACCAACTTCCACAATTCGCTTCCCATTTATTAATAAGAACATATCTTGAAAATAATGGTAAAAGAATAAAAACGACTTTGGATTTAAGTTTACAGGATAATCTAAACGAAATAATTGAAAGACATCACAATATTTTAAAATCAAACGAAATACATAATGCTGCAGCTATAATAATCGGAGTTGAAAAGGGTGAAGTAATTGCTTATACGGGAAATACATCAAATCATTCAAAACCTGAGTTTGGAGGCGAGGTTGATGTGATTACTGCTCCAAGAAGTACGGGAAGTATATTAAAACCATTTTTGTTTGCCTCAATGCTTAATGCAGGCGAATTATTGCCCAACACCCTGATTGCGGATATACCAACCCAAATAGCCGGATATGTTCCAAAAAATTATAATATGAGTTACGATGGAGCTGTTCCGGCAAAAATGGCTTTATCGCGTTCATTGAATATTCCTGCTGTAAGAATGTTGCAATTTCATGGTGTGAATAAATTTCATCATTTATTAATAAACCTTGGAATGAATACTCTTATCTTTTCGGCCGAACATTATGGACTTTCGTTGATTTTGGGCGGATCAGAGGGAAGTTTATGGGACATGGCCGGAATGTATGCCTCAATGGCGAGGGTTTTAAACAATTTTCCTGAAAACAGCGGAAAATATTCTGATAATGATATTCATCCACCCTTGTATATTTTCGATCAGGAAACAAATAACAAAGAATCAGAAAATTTAAAAGAGGATGGTATCTTGTCAGCAGCATCAATTTGGTTAACCTATGAAGCTTTACTTGCCGTAAACCGCCCCGATGAAGAAGCGGGTTGGGATTATTTTTCTTCATCCGAAAATATTGCATGGAAAACAGGAACAAGTTTTGGTTTCAGAGATGCATGGGCAATCGGTGTTACACCTGATTATGTTGTTGGAGTTTGGGTTGGTAATGCCGATGGTGAAGGAAGGCCGGGATTGACAGGTATCAAAACTGCTGCACCAATTATGTTCGATATTTTCAACCTCCTACCCTCTTCCGAATGGTTTTTACCGGCTTATGACGAGATGAAACAAATTCCTGTTTGCCAAAAAAGCGGGCATCGGGCATCCTCAATTTGCAATCCTGTTGATACTATGTGGGTCCAATTATCAGGCCTGCATACTCCCCCCTGTCCTTATCATAAAACAATTCATCTTGATGAAAATAACTACAGGGTAACAAGTGATTGCGAAGATGTCTCAAACATGATTCACCGGCCCTGGTTTTTACTTCCACCTGTTCAGGAATTATATTATAAATTTAAAAATCCGGATTATAAAATTCTTCCGCCATTCAGGTATGATTGCGAAAAACAATTTAATAACAATTCTTTACAATTTATCTTTCCAAAAGAAAACTCGAAAATTTATATTCCTATTGAATTAGACGGAAGTCAGGGAAAAGCAATTTTTGAAGCTGCTCACCGGTTTCCCGAAACAAAAGTATTCTGGCATCTCGATGAAACATACATCGGACAAACCGAAAATTATCATCAAATGGAAGTCAGCCCACCCAAAGGTAAACACTTAATCACAATAGTTGATGAAAAAGGTGAGAGTATTTCTATTAGTTTTGAAATTATTGATAAATGAGTTTAATTGCTAGATTGCTAAATGGTTATATTGTTATTATGGAAATAATATTCAAACTTTGTTTATAATAAGTTTATTCAATCTGACTTTTAAATGTCTTTTGAAAAACCGGCCATTCTTTTGATAAGTGTGCATTTTCTCCAAAATAATGAAGAATCGGCTCAAGTTTTATTGCCGCAAGATATCCTGAAACAACAGTTATCAATTCGTTTTTCTCATTTAAAAAAACATAAGAAGGATAGGACATCTTCCCACTCAACAATGTCTTTGCAAGCTCATGCGACGACCTTCTTCCATCAGGGTCATTATTGACAAATTCATGATCATTAAAAGTAACCGGTTCAACACTTTCGGCATTGAATTTTACCGGATAATAGTTGTCGTTCATATATTTAATAATCACAGGATTTGAAAAAGTTGTTGCATCCATTTTTTTGCACCATCCGCACCAATCGGTATAAACATCGACAAACAATTTTTTCGGATTAGTTTTATTGAGTTCAGCAGCTTCCTCAAATGAATACCATTTTATTTTTTCCTCTTCATTTTGAGCAAAAGAAATCTTGCTGAAAGAAAATATGGATAAAATAAATATAAAAATTAGAGACTTTTTTGTTATGTAATTCATTGTAATTGTTTATTATTTGTTGTAATTTAGGGTAATATGCAGTGGTTTATTGTAATATGTAATGGAGCAATGTCATATTTCCTTCATTCCCATTTTATCTCAATCGTATCACAAAAGAATTACGATTGTATTTAATAATCACGCGAAGAACGCTCAATTTCACGTTTTATATCATTCTTTTTCAATGTTTCCCGTTTATCATAAAAATGTTTCCCCTTTGCAAGAGCAACTTCTAATTTCGCTAATCCCTTGTCATTAATAAATAGTGTAACCGGAATTATTGTAAAACCTTTTTCGGTTACTTTGGTAAGAAGTTTTTTTAGTTCACGTTTGGTCATCAATAATTTTCTATCACGTTTTGGTAGATGATTATAATGCGTACCAAGCCGGTATTCGGCAATATGCATAGCTTTTACAAAAAGTTCATGTTTTTCAAATGCACAATATGAATCAGCAAGGCTTGCTTTTCCATCACGAATCGATTTAATTTCAGTTCCCGTCAATTGAATCCCGCAAACAAATCTTTCCACAAGAAAATATTCATGAGAAGCTTTCTTGTTTTTTATTTTAATTTGATTTGACATTCAAGTGTTTTTTTTGCAGATAATTCAATTTTAGCTGATTATATTTTACAAAAGTCAGAAATGGATTTAGAAATTGGAAATTAGAAATTGGAAATTCATGAGAAAGCAAAATTTCCAATTTCTATTTTCTATTTTCTACTTATTGTCTCCAAGAATTAAAGGTAATCCATCCTTGCCACCGCCAACAATAACAACTTTAGTATTCGGTGATTCTGCAAGCTTTAATGTTGCTTCGATTCCTTTATCTCTAAGAATTTTATCTGTCAAACTTGCACTTAATATCCTGTTTGCAGTTGATTTTCCATCTGCTTCAATTCTTTGACGCTCTGCCTCTTTTGTTGCCTTTTCAAGTTTGAATTCATATTCAAGTGATTCCTGCTCCTGTTTTAATTTACTTTCGATAGCCTGCTTGATTGTTGGGGGCAAAATTATCGAACGAATTAATATTTGGTTTATCTGAACATGTTTTTTTTCTAAAATTTTTACTGTTTCTTCAAAAATTTCATCCTGAATAGCATCTCTTTTCGTTGAATAAATTTGTTCGGGTGTATATCGCCCGATAACAGATCGTGCAGAAGCTCTTAGTGACGGAATTATTACACGATGAAGATAATCCTTTCCGATAGTTGCATGCAAAACCCCTATTTGACTATAAACCGGCTGATACCATGCCGATACATCAACCCTGATTTCAAGGCCGTTTGATGATAATACATTCATATCCTCTGCAATCTCCTGCTGACGTGTTTCATAAATAATCATGTCATTCCAGGGGGCCATGAAATGAAATCCTTCGCTGTAAGTTTTTGTTGTATCGATACCTCCGCCAAATTTTCGGAATAATACACCGCCATGCCCTGCTTCAATTGTAACTGTCATATTGTTCCAAAATACAATTACTAATATTATTGCTAAGATAATAATTCCTATCGGCAATATTTTTTTAATATTTATTTCTTCCTGTGCCATAGTTTTAGATTTTTTAAGGTTTAAATTGGTGCTAAATTACAAAAATAAATCATTTAAAAGCAATTCATTTTAAATCAACTCTTATTCTTTGGCCTTGAGAATTGATATTAAAAATGATATAGAGGAGATAAGTGTATAACGGAATAAAGTTTATACAGGATTTTAGACTTTCGATCAGAAATGAAAATCTTGTATTTTGAAAGAAAATATTAAATTTATCCGGAATAATATCAGAATTATCAACTTAGTTCGTTAATTTATATAATGAAAATTAAATATTTATTATCAGGGTTTTTATTATTAATATTTTACATTTCTACGGCCCAAAATTTTATAGATATAAAGCAAAAAATCAAAAATTATTTCCCATCTCAGAATCAGTATGTAATAATAGACATTTCTGATCAAATACTTTTCTTATTTGAAAACGATACCTGCATACTTAAGTTCCCAATATCTTCATCAAAATATGGAATTGGAAATCAAAGCGGAAGCAATAAAACTCCTCTTGGTTTGCATAGTATTGCAAGAAAAATAGGAGCAAAAGTTCCTTTTGGAGGGATTATAAAAGGAAGAAAATTTACGAGAGAAATTGCTGAAATTTACACAAATGAAACCGATACACCAAAGGATGTAATTACATCAAGAATATTATGGCTCAAAGGTTTAGAAGAAGGAATTAATAAAGGAGATAAAATAGATTCCTACAATAGATATATTTATATTCATGGAACCAACGAAGAAGGATTAATTGGCAAACCCTCTTCGCATGGCTGTATCAGAATGAAAAACAGTGATGTAATTAAATTATTTAATATGGTTTCAATTAATATGCCTGTGTATATTTCTGAATAAGCTTGTCGAAAACTCCTTTCATAGAAGCATTTTAAATTTTATTTGTAATTTTGGATTTTACAATTATTTAAAACTTCAATGGATTTTTGTAAAAAACTTTATTTATTAAATTATTAAGACGAATATAATGGAAAAGAAAAATACAATCCGCACACCGCTTGTTGAGTTTTCCAAAGATAAAATGAAAGAAATTATTCAGGATTTCACTCCCGAACGAATTGCTTCTTTCCTTGATGTAACCGATTTAAGTGCTGATACACAATCACCAAAAATAACCAAAATGGTTGATTGGGCAAAAACCTATAATTGTGCCTCAATCTGTGTTAATCCTGTAGAGGGTTCAGATATTTTGCCGACCCTTTTAAAAGGAACAAAAATCAAAGAGTGCTATGTAATTGATTTTCCACTTGGTAAAGTTGATATAAATACAAAAGCTGAAATGACTGCTCATACGGTAAAAAAGAGCAGAGAAGTTAGAGAAGAAGGAAAGGGAATGATTGAACTTGACATGGTTATTAATGTCGGCCGTTTCAAGAAAGACCCGGAATATACTCTTGAAGAGATCAATGCTGTTTGTGAAGCATCTGATGGGGAGCATGTTAAAGTTATTATCAGGTCATCGGAACTCACTGTTGCCGAATTATATAAAGTTTCTGAAATTGTATCTGTTTCAAATGCTGATTTTATAAAAAATTCAACCGGTATGGATGCTTATGGTGCTACTCCCGAACATATCAGAATTATGAGAGAAGTAGTCGGTCCGGATATGGGGGTAAAAGCAGCCGGTGGAATCTCAGAAGCAATGACCGCCATGAGATTAATTTATGCGGGTGCACCTGAAAAACCTCTACAAACTCCCGATTTTTTCAGGTTAGGAACCAGTAAACCATTAACAATTATTTCTTCAATGCAATGGTTAAAATATGCAACTGACGACTGGATTGATGCCGGGGTGATCCCTTGCACTATTTGTCCGTTCAATAATACAAGTAAATTGCGTGTTGAATTACGTGAAGAAAGCAATCGTCATTGCCAGGAATGTAAATTTAAGGAATTAAGAAAACATAAAGAATTTTAAAAATGAAGACAATAAAAGGTGGATATCATGGGAAATTACTTAGAATTAACCTAAGTACGAATTCTTATAAAACTGAAGAAATTCCCGAAAAACTCCTTATTGAATATATTGGTGGCAGAGGCCTTGCATCAAAAATTTTATTTGACGAACTCAACGGAAAAATTGATGCATTAGGATCTGAAAACAAACTAATTTTTGCCACCGGTCCACTTACGGGTATCAATGCACCGACAACAAGCCGCTTTTCAATTGTGTCAAAATCGCCACTTTCCGGGACTATTAACGCTTGCTCTGCCGGAGGACATTTTGGCCTTGATCTTAAATCTACAGGATATGATGTTTTAATTATCGAAGGTATTTCAGAAAAACCATGCTATGTTTTCATTACAGATTCTAAAATAGAAATTCGTAATGCCTTAGATATTTGGGGGTTGAACACTCATAAAACAACAGATATTTTATTATCGAAAACAAATGCTGAGGCAGGTGTGGCCTGTATCGGGCCGTCAGGTGAAAACAAATTGCTTGTTGCCGGAATAATGAATGAAAAAAATCATACTGCTGGACGTGGTGGATTGGGCGCTGTAATGGGATCAAAAAAATTAAAAGCTGTTGTTGTTCATGGTAAGACAAATACTCCTTTCGTAAATAATGAAGTTCTGAGGAATTCAATTAAAAAATGGAGAACTTTTATCGGAGAAGCACCTCTCACAAAAGACACTTTAAAAGAGTACGGAACCCCTGCACTGGTGAAGGTAATTAATCGTTATGGAGCTTTACCAACAAGAAACTTTCAGGAAGCGTATTTTGTGGATTCGGAATCAATCTCAGCCGAACCTTTTAAAGAATTATATTTTGTTAAAAGAAAACCCTGTTCAGGTTGCCCAATAGCTTGTGCCCGCTTGACAAAGACACCAAAAAGAGAGGGAAAAGGTCCTGAATTCGAGACCTTTTGGGCTTTCGGAGCTTTATGCGGAGTTGATGATATGGAGAAAATAATTTATGCCAATTATAATTGCAATGAATACGGTATTGAAACAATATCTACCGGAAACACAATAGCCTGCGCTATGGAACTATCCGAAAAAGGATACTTTTCGGATGAAGCATACAAACAAATCAGAGAAATACTTGGACGTGATCTGAAATTTGGAGATTCCGAAGCAATTGTTATATTAAGTGAGTTGATCGGAAAAGCTGAAGGTTTTGGCAAAGAATTAGGTATGGGTAGTGCTTTTTTAGCTAAAAAATATGGCCATCCCGAAATAGCTATGCATGTAAAAGGATTGGAGTTACCCGCCTATGATCCAAGAGGATTTCATGGTATGAGTATTGCTCTTGCTACAAATAACAGAGGAGGATGTCATCTTCGTTCCTACCTGATCAGCACCGAAGCATTAGCTACACCGTTTGCAATAAACAGGTTTCAATCAAAAGGGAAATCAGGATTAAATAAATTATACCAAGACCTGACTGCAACAATTGACTCAATGATAGCCTGCCTGTTTACTACTTTTGCCCTAACTCCGGATATTTATGCTCAACTACTTTCTACGGTTACTGGTATTGAAATGGATGGAAATGCTCTCTTGAAAACAGGTGAAAGAATATGGAATATTGAGAAATTATTTAATCTGCGAGAAGGTTTATCCCGTAAAGACGACACTTTGCCAAAACGCCTGTTGGAGCAACCTCTGAAACACGGACTTTCAAAAGGATATAAAATTGAATTTGAGCTACTTCTTGACGAATACTATAAAATTCGTGGATGGGATGAGAATGGAATACCCCGTCAGGAAAAATTAAAGGAACTTGGGCTTTAATATATTTCATGTTAAATTAACAGATCAGTTTTATTTTTTTTTGTGAAACTTTTGTATTTAATTCTATTATAATCATATAAGGATTTGAATATTACAAAGATAAGAATTTTGAAGATAATGTTTTTGATAAAGTGATTGACATAAAAATATTATCCGGTATTAGATGAATATAGTAAGCAATCATCAAGTGATAAAATAAAATTAACCTTTTTTCAACAGTTCATTATGTTTTTAAATAAATTATATATATTTGTAATATGATTTTTTCCAAAAAAAAACAATTATGAAGAAATTTGTTTTCATTATTCCGATTATAGCATTTTATTTGCTTTCTCCAGCTCAAGGTTTATGGAGTATAATTCATCCGTATCCTACCTCAAGCGACCTGATTGATGCTCATTTTGTTTCCGAACAAAAAGGGTGGGTAGTAGGTACACGCGGATTGATCATGTATACCGAAGATGGTTGTGAAACGTGGGAAATTCAACATAGCGACCCGGATGAAGCACTATGGAGTGTTTTTTTTATTGATGACACCGAAGGTTGGGCAGTTGGCTGGAGTGAAATATATCATACAACTGATGCCGGTACTACCTGGGAACAACAAACTAGGCCCTATGTATTGGGAGACCTTATGGATGTTTATTTTTTAGATCATGATACAGGTTGGATTGTTGGAAGATATCAAATTATATTAAAAACTACCGATGGTGGAGATAACTGGACAAAGATTTCCAATATATTGGCAGACAACATAAGTTATCACAGTGTTAGTTTTACTGATGGGCTACATGGTTGTGCTGTCGGTGGTTCAACGCCTGGGTTCGGGGGAGTAATTATGGTTACAGATGATGGTGGGTTTACATGGACAGAAACAACACCGTCCGGTGATGATCCTTTTTATAAAGTTATTTTTATTGATGCTGACACAGGTTGGGTATGCGGTAATGGAGGTGCATTAATGAAAACAATCGATGGTGGTTATACATGGATTGATAAAAGCTATACAAACTCTTACTTTAAAGATATTCATTTCTTTGATAACATGCATGGAATCCTGTTTGAGTCTTCCGATGCAATTCTGACTTTTGATGGCGGTGAAAGCTGGGATTCAACGGTAAATATTGGAGCCACTTCATCAATTCGAGGCACTTCCAGTTGGGGATACAATGGAGTTATTACTGTGGGTTTTAGCAATAGCATGAGCAAAACCACAGATGGCGGAGTTAACTGGGATAACCTAAATAATGGTACAGTGTCTTCAATTTACCAGATAGGTTTTTTTGATGCCTTCAACGGCTTGGCTGTCACAGGAACTTATAATACAAATGGCCTGATCAGGACAACTGACGGAGGTTATAATTGGCACACCGATACTCTAATTGAGAATGGACCTTTTTATCTGATGAAAATTTATGATCAATCATGTTATTTACTTAATTCGTCCTCACAGATGATGAAAACAACAAATGGTGGTGAGGAATGGGATTTATTGGAAATCCCTCCAGTTTCTTATGAATATTACGACATGCAGTTTTTAAACGAAAACACAGGTTATATGTGTGCTTTAGAAGGTAAATTTGTAAAAACTATTGATGGTGGGGTAACATGGCTTGATAAATCATTGTCTAACAACTATGTTCTTGAGTTTTTATTGTTTATTAACGAAGATACAGGCTTTATTATTAATTCAGATGCAAGGACAATTTTACGGACAAAAAACGGAGGTGATGACTGGACGATTTCATACCTAAGTAATAGATATAATTGTAGACCTAAAAGTATTTCCTTCATAAACGAAAATGAAGGTTTTGCATCTACTCATGAGGGATTTCTTTTTAAAACAATAAACTGTGGAGACACCTGGGAAGAATTTTATACATTACCAGGTAGCTCGCAATCAGAAATTTTATTTGTTGATGAAACTGAAGGCTGGTATAAAGCCGGAGCAACAATTTTTCATACAATTGATGGAGGAGAATCATGGGTATCAGAATCATATTTCGGCAAAATATTGTGGGGTATGTTTTTTCTGGATAATACCAAAGGATGGCTTGGAGGAGAGGATGGCTTTGTGGCTACCTACGACTTATCTGTTGGGATAAATGAATTTAACAGGGACTTTACTTCGGTTTCCGTATTTCCTAATCCTGCCTTTGAGTATGTTACGGTTAAACTATATGATGAATCCGATAAAATTAATGATGTAAAAGTATTTAATTTACATGGCCAATATGAATTGCATTTTTCTAATTTACACAATTCAAATTCATTCAAATTTAATATTTCGGATTTAATAAGTGGTACTTATGTCCTGCAAATTACATCAGCAAACACACAAAATTTAGTTAAGTTTATTAAACAATAAAATAATAATTCAGGAATAAAGTATGACTAAAAATTACGGATATATATTCATTCAATACTAATTCTTTCTACAATTATTACCTAGGTTAATATTCCACTTCCTTGACAAATTCTCCATCCTTGTCATAAAATTTCCAAACTCCTATTCTTTTCCCGTCAGCATATTCGCCTTCATAATAAATTTTTCCGTTTTCATGGTATGTTGTTCGTATTCCATCATTAAGGCCGTGATTAAAAGAACCTTCGCTCCAGAGGTTTCCGTTTTTATACCAATATGTCCATTTTCCGTGGCGCATATCATTGTCAATACTTCCTTCAAATTGTTTTTTACCGTCAGGATAATAACCAACTTCCTTTACTAAAACTTGTGTATCAGCTTCGGTTTTATAAAATTTAACCACTTTCTTTGAATCATCAGGATAAGTGGAATCAACTACTTCGTTGAGGTTGGATGTACATGCTCCAAGCATGAATAAAGAAAAAATAAAAATTGTTAAAGTTTTTAGTTTCATTTTGTAAAATTTGTTTTTTTGCCGCGAATACGCTAATATATTATTTTAATAATCTTTAAACAATAGGCAATAATCAATTAAGATTTCGGTCAAACAATAATCTTTCTCCCTTTCTGCTTTTATCAAAAATTCCATTTTCATAAACTAAATGGCCGTTAACTAAAGTGTGAGTAACATTTGAATTAAAAACATGGCCTTCAAAGGGAGACCATTTACATTTTGAAAGAATATTGGATTTTTCGACCTTCCATGGTGAATTTAAATTAACAATTGTCAAATCGGCAAAATATCCTTCACGAATAAATCCACGATTCTTAACTTTAAAACAAATTGCAGGGGAATGGCACATTTTATCAATAATTTTCTCAAGGTTGATCATTCCTTTGTGATAAAAATCAAGCATTGCAGGCAAAGAATGTTGCACCAATGGCCCGCCTGAGGGAGCCTTAAAGTATGAATTGTTTTTTTCAGTTAAAGTATGTGGTGCATGATCGGTTGCAATTACATCAATTTTATCATCTAAAACCCCATTAAATAATGCTTTTTGGTCGAGAGCAGTTTTAATTGCAGGATTCCATTTTATCATGCTTCCATGTTTTTTATAATCATTCTCGTTAAACCATAAATGATGAACGCAAACTTCGGCAGTGATCTTTTTATCTTTTAAAGGAATAGAATTATCAAATAAATTGAGTTCCTTTGCTGTTGATAAATGCAAGATATGAAGACGTGAAGAATACTTTTTTGCAAGTTCCACAGCAAAAGATGAAGATTTATAACAAGCTTCTTCGCTTCTTATTTTCGGATGCATTTCCATTGGAACATTTTCTGCAAATTTTTCCTTGTATAATTTTGTATTATCCATAATAGTTGCATCATCCTCCGAATGAGTTGCAATTAATAATTTCGATTTTGAAAAAATATTTTCCAAAGAAGTAAGATTGTCAACCAGTAAATTTCCGGTTGAAGAACCCATAAAAACCTTAAGACCACAAACTTTCTTCGGATCGGTTTTTAATATCTCATCTAAATTATCATTGGTTGCTCCTAAATAAAAAGAATAATTTGCAAGAGATTTTCCGGAAGCTAACTTATATTTTTCTTCTAATAGTTCCTGAGTGACAGCAGGTGGAGATGTATTCGGCATTTCCATAAATGAAGTAATTCCACCGGCAACAGCTGCCTTGCTTTCGGTTGAAATGTCAGCTTTGTGAATTGATCCAGGTTCACGAAAATGAACCTGATCGTCGATTAAGCCCGGAAAAAGATAATTGTTTTTTGCATCAATTATATTAAAATCTTTAGCTTTATATGAAAAATCTGAATTCTTTTTTCTGCGAACTATTTTTGAAATAATTCTATTTTCAATCAAAACATCACCAAAGAATATCTCCCCGTCGTTTACAATATTAGCATTAATGATGAATAATCTTTTATCCATTGTTTGTTTTCATCAATCCTGATGTACTACATTATTGGGCTTAATTCGATTTAATATACCCCTAATCCTCAGGTCGATAACTCCGAATATAGCTTCTTTAAAAATACTTTTATTCATCTTTGAAGTGCCTTCAGTCCGATCAGTGAAAATTATTGGAATTTCAATTACATTAAAACCCAGTTTCCATGCTGTGAATTTCATTTCTATTTGAAAAGCATAACCCGTAAATTTAACCTTCTCAAGATCAATTGTTCTTAGAACTTTGCTTTTATAACATTTAAATCCGGCTGTTGTATCCCTAACTTTCATTCTTGTTATCATTCTCACATAAGTTGAGGCAAAATACGACATCAAAACTCTTCCCATAGGCCAGTTTACAACATTTACGCCTGTGATGTATCTTGAACCGATAGCAACATCTCCACTTCCGTTTTTACAGGCATCATAGAGCCTTAATAAATCATCAGGATTATGAGAAAAATCAGCATCCATTTCATATATGAATTCATAATTCTTTTCCAATGCCCATTTAAATCCTGCAATATATGCAGTTCCGAGGCCAAGTTTTCCTTTTCGTTCTTTAATAAACAAACGATTTGGGAATTCTTTGATGAGTTTTTTTACAATATTAGCCGTTCCATCAGGAGAGTTGTCTTCAACAATCAGAATATTAAATTCCTTCTCAAGAGAAAAAACCTTCCTGATAATTTTCTCAATGTTTTCCTTTTCGTTAAATGTTGGAATTATTACTAAACTATCTGACACGTTTTTTATTTCGAAATTATTAATGAAAAGAAACGCAGAAACAAATTAGAAATTGTTTCTGCGTCATGATATTATTTATTAGAATTTTCTTAACATCTAAGAAACAGTCTTGCACATTATCTATTATTCATCAACCAAAAGCACATTATCAACCCTATAAGATGTAGTCTCGCTAGGATCGCTCCCTTCATATTTGAAAGCAATATATGCATACCCTGAATATGAAGAAAGATCAATTACACCTGAGGGAATCCATTCATGATCAGGATCGTTTTGGCCGGCAATTATGCAATCTAAAGATGTCCAGGTTGCAGCAGTTAAATCCGAACCGTTAAAATCTGTTGAAATCAAAACGCTGAAGCCATTATGTGCCCAATATGCCTGAGCACTTTCAAAAGAAAATTTAGGATTAGTCATCTCATCAAGAGCAATTTTTGGTGTAATTAGCCAGCAAACATTTTCTTCACCTGAATTGTAAGAAGTTGCCTGTGCGTATATTTCAGAATCATATTCTTTTCCCTGCCATTTTCTACTTCCAATCTCATTAATATTCAACCAACCTGCAATGTTAATATCTTCGTAATTAACCTGACTTTGGAAATTTTCATTTATAGAAGTTACACCATCTCCGCCACCTCCACCGGAAGTAGTAACAACTACGTCATCGATTCTGAAACTCGTTGATTCAGTATCGCTTCCTACATATTTGAAAGCAATAAAAACATTTTCAGTAAACCCTGAAAGATCAACATCACCTGACTCAATCCATTCATTGTCCGGACTATTTTCATTAGCAAGTGTCGGAGTTAGTTCTATCCATGTTGCTGAGATAACATCTGAACCATCAAAATCAGTTGATGCTAAAACAGTAAGTGGTGTATTTGAGGTATGCGCCCAGTAGGCTTTTGCACTTACAAAATTCAGATATTTAGTCTGGCCCATTGTAACTGGAGGAGTAATCAGCCATGTTTCCATTTCCGGTAATCCTGAATTATATCCGGTTGCCTGAGCGTATTTTTCACTGTCATATTCTTTTCCCTGCCAAAACCTATCTCCGGTGACTATTATGTTATACCAACCATCAATTGTGATATCTTCATAAGGAACAACTTCATCAAAATATTCATGAATTTCGTCAACCGGAGTTATGGATCCGCCACCGCCGCCGGAAGTTGAGACAACAATATTATCGAGTCTAAAACTTGTTGATTCAGTCATACTTCCAATATATTTAAATGCAATATATACATTATCATTGAATGCAGAAAGATCAACATCTCCTGATTCAATCCAGGCATTGTCAGGGCTATTTTCATTAGCAAGTGTCGGATTTAGCTCAATCCATGTTGCTGAAGAAACATCTATACCATCAAAATCAGTTGAAGCTAATACTGTAAGTGGTTTATTTGTAGTATGTGCCCAGAAAGCTTTTGCACTTACAAAATTCAGATATTTAGTCTGGTCCATTTTGATAGGAGGAGTAATCAGCCAAGTCACCATTTCAGGCAGATCAGAATTATATCCGGTTGCCTGTGCATATTTTTCTGACTCATAATCTTTTCCCTGCCATTTTCTATCACCTACTTCTACAATATTACTCCATCCCTGAATATAAATATCTTCATAAGGAACTGCATTATCAAAGTATTCATGAATATCGTCAACAGGAGTTATTCCACCTCCGCCACATCTTTCGCCCGTAAGGTTTACTTCGCTTAGCCTTCTGATAACTAATTGCATATCATCATCGTAAACACTTGCAATTGCAATTATAGAACCTTTTCCGGTTGGAAGTTTTTCACCGGCGAATGATGCATAACCACTTGTACGTACAATAATTGTACTTCCATCACAGCTTTCCAATGTTCTGTTCTCCGATTGAAGTCCAACGGCATCAGCATAAGTCTTTCCTAAATCGCCCTGTACAAACTGAACATCTTCTAATTTAATTAGTTTAGATTGATATTCACCTGTGTAAATATCAGCAATAGTAACTAATTCCGGTTCAACATTAACCTGGGTTTTCAGTTTAACAATACTTGAATCAACATGCAGATCCTGAATTTGCATTAACTCATGATACATAGAAACTGATGCACCCTTTAACATGATCCTTATAGAATCGCCCTGATATAATCCTGATGCATTCAGATATAAATCAATACCTTCGCTATTATCCTGAACATAAGCACTTTTATAGATATTACCTGTTGCATCATCCATGGCAACCGTTGCATAAACTGAATAAACATCTTTAAACTTATATTGTCCGCTATCTGCGTAAATTTGTTTAACCTGTTCAATAGTTAAAATTTTATTAGCATCAAACGGAACTGATGTTACAGGTGGGTTATCATAATCATTCTTTACACAACCGCTTAATACAATCACCATTGAAAGTATTGCTAAAAATCCTTTGAAAATGTTATTTGCTTTTTTCATGAGTATTATATATTATTTTATTCTTTTTATTCTTTTTATTTCTAATTTACATTCTGAAACTTACATTTAAAAAATAAGTTCGTCCATACATATAATAATATTTTGGTGGAAACTTATCAACATCCTCCGAAGTAAAACGATATTGTTCGTATCCATTACTGATAATATCTTTATTATCTAAGAGATTGTTAACGCTTAAACTTGCAGAAATATAATATTTATTAATTTTCCAGGATTTACCCACAAATAAATCAAAAGTAAACTTATCCGGAAGTTTTTCCTGAACAAGAATTTCATTCCATAAAGGGCTGTCAATATCCAAACCTGCAACAGCTTCAGAAGTCCTTCTACCCGGGAACATTGTCAGATAAGTTTCATCATAGTAATTCCAGCTTATTCCTGCAAACCAATATTTTGGAGAAAAATATTTTGCGCCGAGTGAAATTGCTGTTTGAGGCATTCCTCCCTGCGGCCTTTTATCAAAATAAATTGTTTGATTTTCAAGAACCAACTCAGCATTATCATCCTGAGAAATAGAAGCATTAGGATTAGAACTATAAATAAACTGACCTAATGATGCAACTCCGGTGAGTGTTAATGTAGATGATGCTTTTGCTTCAAGACCAAGTTCCATTCCCATATTTCTTGTACTTAAGCCCGTTAAAATGTAGTTACCAAATACATGAATATCATCGAAAAATATTCCTCTTACCCATGTCTGGTCGGTAAATTCAGCATAATAAAATGTTAACCTTGATTTAAGGAATGGAGCCCTGAAAATATAGCTAATATCCCCGGAGGTGATCTTTTCGCTTTTTAAATCCTTAATAATATCATCTCTTGTACGAGGTGAAACATAAGCATTTCTAACATAAGGTGCACGGGTAATATAAGCAGCATTTGCCGTAATAAAATTCCTGCCGTCAATTTTATAAGTTATACCACCTTTTAATCCCAAATCAGTAAAATCTTGTTTCTCGGAATCGCCAAGTGATGAATCCTGGAATTTCCCGTTTTGCATTTCACCGGTTCTCCAAAAAGTTGTTTTCGACAGACTGGCTGCAATGTAGAAATCTATCATATTATATGTGAATTCACTTTGCCCGAAAACCTCATATTTATTTACATTTAAGGTGTAGTCGTATCCAAATCTATCACCTTTAGTAATAATTCTGTTTGGAGTTCTTAAATCACTTTGCATTGCAGTTGAATCGCTTGAATATTTATCAATATCAACCATAAAGTCTGCACCAAGTAAATCATTCAGAATTTTAAAATGATATCCCTGGAACCATGATAAATTTACTCCACCTGAAATATCGAAGTGTTCATTCACATTTTTATTATAAATCGAATTGAATCCTAAATGACTATGGTCATTACGTCTTTCTTCAATACGGAATTTTGCTTCGTTTCCGGTAAATGTATTTCCTTCAATTCCATTAGCATTAGTTATTGTGCGTAAGTTTTTTCTGTTGGCAAAGTAGAAATAATCCCAGTTTACCTGGCGACCTGCCTCGGTACTCCAACGGGAAATTGCCCGGCTATAGTCATATTCATCTCCATCGCCTTCATAAAAACTTGGCAGGTTTCTGTAGTAATCAGGTCTGGGATCTTCAGCATGTCCCCAGTCCAAAGCGGTTGAACCACCTATTCCGTATGAATAAGAAACAGATGAAGTCAATTTTGAACTATTATCAATTGTCCAATAATGCGTTCCTATCACCATTGGAGTTTCATAATAACTTACTCTTGAATTTCTGACTTCTCCGTTTTGAAAACCCCAATAAGGATTATAAAAATTTGTTCCGGCAAGGTCATATGCCTCCTGGGTTGAAGCACCCTGTTTTCCACGTTCATTAGGTGTAGTAAAGGCAATCAATCCAAAACTATGCGAATCACTAAATTTCTTTTCTAATGACAGGAAAAAGCTATATGCATTATAAAAAGTTCCTTTTATATATCCTTCATTTGCCCATCTTCGTGAACTTGAAAATGTAAGTGCCCAATTATTATCCATCATCCCTGTTGATAAGGAGTACATTACTCTGTTTTTATAGCTTCTGTTTGACGAGGAATAGGTTAATTTCATTCCTTTTCGATAGCTTGAAGCCCTGGTAATAATATTAGTTATCCCGCCAATTCCTCCAAAACAAAGTTTTGAAGAGGTAATTCCGGTTTTAATATCCTTGTTACGGGTTACATCATTAAGTCCTCCCCAAACCGACCAGAAAACACGTCCTGATTCAATATTATTCATTGAAATTCCGTTTATTAAAACACTTGTGTTTTCAGTATTTAATCCTCTGATCCGGAAACGTGCTCTGCCAAATGTATATCCGGCTGTGGATACAAAAATATCGTTAGATGATGATAATAAACCGGAAATATCCTGCATATCCTCATCATTTTCAAGCTCGGCATCCGAAATTGATACAACCGGAACATTCCGAGCTTCTTTTTTTATCAAAGTTGTATCTGTTTGTGAAACAGCTATGATGACAAAAAACATTAAAAGTGATAACGTAAAACCGAGTTTCTTCATTTATATATTATTATGTTATATTATTTTCAACGAATATTATTAATTTTTACTATTAATAAAAAAAAGAAGGCAAAAGTACATAAAATTTATTAATATCAACTAAGTAAACAGAAAATTTTAGACAACAGATTTAGGAAATTAAACAGTTGAAGGTAAATTATTAATTAGTAGAGAAACTTTATTAATTGGCTAATTCCATATAGTCAAATTTATTTTACTTTTGCAAAAATTTGAAAAAATTAAAAATTCCTGATATGAAAAACTCTCTTCTCAAGAAAAGGTTCCCACAAAATCTAATTCTAATAAGCATTTTTATTTGTTTTTTTCTGTTATCAACCTTCAATATAAGAGCGCAGGAAAAGGAATATAAAGCAGGTTGTATTGCATTTTATAATCTTGAAAATCTCTTTGATACTATTAATACTGAAAATGTCAGGGATGAGGAATTTACTCCTGAAGGCCCAAACAAATGGACACCTGAACGGTATTTAGTAAAATTAGATAAGCTGGCAGAAGTGATTTCACAAATTGGATATGACTTTACCAATGATGCGCCTGCAATAATTGGTGTTTCAGAGATTGAGAATATTGATGTTCTCGAAGATTTAGTTAACACTCCGGCCCTAAAACCTTATAATTATAAAATCGTCCACTACAACTCACCCGACAAAAGAGGAATTGATGTAGGTTTACTCTATCAACCGAAATATTTCACTGTAACCGGAAGTGTATCTTATGAATTAGGGATAGAAGGCAGAGATGATTTTTTCTCTCGTGATCAATTATTAGTTTCAGGTCTTTTTGATGGCGAACCCATAAACATTGTTGTAAATCATTGGCCATCAAGGAGAGGAGGGGAAAAAGCCAGTCGTCCATTAAGGATTGCTGCAGCTAAACTTTCAAGATCAATTGCTGATTCACTTTTACAAATGGATGAAAATGCAAAAGTTATTGTTATGGGTGATTTTAATGATGATCCGGTTGATCCAAGCGTGAAAGATTTTTTAAAAACTTCAGGAAAAATTGATAAAATACCAAAAGGTTATTTTTATAACCCAATGGATAAATTATTTAAGAAAGGTATTGGTTCTTTAGCATGGCGCGACTCATGGAACTTATTTGACCAAATTGTAGTATCTCAAGGTTTAATAGGTAATGATAAAAAGGATTTTAAGTTTTACAAAGCCGGGGTTTATAACAAAAAACACCTTAAAAATAAAGAAGGAAGATATGCAGGCTACCCATTACGAACTTATGCCGGAGGAATTTACCAAGGAGGCTACAGCGATCATTTTCCGGTTTATATTTATTTGATTAAGGAGATATAGACGTAAGTTGGAAGACGGAAGACACAAGTCGGAAAAATATGGCAGGTTATAAACGACTTATTTTAAGGCATTCGTTGCAAACAAGCGCCAGTCTGAGAAATTTCTTCGGTCTTCCGAATCCAGACATCAAATCCTCAAATACATATCTCCAATAACAAAAGCAGCAAAAATTACACTTGCAAATCCGTTAGTTGTAAAAAAAGCAAGGTTAATATTTTTCAGGTCATTGGGTTTTACCAAACTGTGTTGGAAAAATAATAAGCCTACAAATATTGTTGATCCAATCCAATAAATAATTCCAAAATCTCCGATCAAACCGGCAATAATTATAAAAATAACCGAACAAAGATGAAAAATAATTGAAATGATCAGAGCCTTGTTTTTGCCAAAAAAAGCAGGAATAGATTTCAGTTTATTATCTTTATCGAATCCTTCATCCTGCAAAGCATAAATTATGTCAAAGCCTGCAACCCAAAACATTACAATAAACGAAAAACATAGTGGAAGAAAATTAAAACTACCGGTCACTGCCAGAAAAGCACCAAGCGGTGCCAACGACAAACCAAGCCCCAAAACCAAATGCGACAGAAAAGTGAAACGCTTCGTAAAACTATAGCCTAAAACCACAAATAATGCTATTGGCGAAAGATAAAAACAGAGCATATTAATAAAAAAAGCAGTCAAAATAAATAAAGCCGAATTAATTATTACAAAAAGTAATACTGATTTTGGTTTTAATATTTTAGCAGGAATTTCCCTTAAAGCGGTTCTTGGATTCATTTTATCAATTTCCTTATCAACAAAACGATTAAAACCCATTGCAGCATTTCGCGCAAACAATACAGCTAAAGCAACTAGTATCAATAATTTATAATCGAACTTATAATCAAATAATTTTATAGCCAGAAAAAAACCAATAAAAGCAAAAGGAAAGGAAAATATTGTATGACTGAACTTTACTAACGAAAGATAATTATTTGCTTTTACAAATGTTTTATTTATCATTTTGAAATCCTAAATATTTTGGCTGCGAATGTACAGAAATCTTACATGGTGATTAAAGGGTATTTCTTATAATTATAAAAAAGTTAAAGCAAGTTTTGATGATACTTTTAAATAAATTCAAGCAAATTGAATTATGCCTATCTTTTACAATTGAATTTTAACAACTTCACCGTTTTCTATTTCTTTATTTAAAAATATTTCGTTCCCGTTAAAAACTTTTACTAAAAGTTTATTCTTTTCTCTTTTTAATTCAATATCAAATTTATGATTAAAAGCTTTAATATTTCTTAACGCCATTGAACCCCAATTATCGGGAAGTTTTGGTGAAAAAGAAAAAGTGCTAAAGCCTTCCGGCCGGATTCCAAAAAGGCCTTCAATTATTACTCTGCAATACAATGCACTTTCTGCAGACAAATGTCTTTGGTTTCCCTCAGGAAAGGCTTCAACAGCATAAGGCACATGTTCTCCCAATAATCGTCTTTTTGAATAATAAAGGAAAAATTCCATTGCACGTTTTGTTTCCTCAGCAGCGAACACACCCCTCAAACCATAAAGCGTGGCTCTGTCCCAAAATGTTGTGCTTCCTGCCTCAGAGGCCAAACCATCTTTAGTCCAAAGTTTTTCCGAGAACAAAGCATCTATAGTTCCTTTGCTTCTGTCGAAAATACCTACTGTAAGCGGAGTGCAAATCCATGCCCTGAGAATATCGTTTCCATCGTAATATCTGTAAGTTTCATAACCATCAATTGTAGTTCCGAAATATTTTTCGATAGACTTTTCAATAGCTTTTGATTGTCGGATATATTCATCAAGCTGTGATTTTTCAATACCTAGTTCTTTTCCTAACAAAGCAGCTGAGATCAAAGCATCGAAATATAAGCATGAAGTATTTAAATTTGCATCTCCGGCAGGAAAACGGAATTCAAGCTCATCACAATCAGAACTAACTACACCTTCGCTATTTAATTTCCTTTTACAATATTCAAGACACCATTCAATTAATGGCCAAAGTTCCCGCGCCGTTTTTTCATTACCATAAGCCAAAGCAAACCTCGTTGCTCCATAAGCGATCATTGCCATATCTCCCCTATCGCCGGCTCCATTCCAAAAATCAATTCCTTCTGCAATAATTGAGCTTGGAATAGGTTTGTAGTCATCATTCATATAGCGCGCAAAATGTCGAAATGAATTAATTGCGGATTCATTTCCGGCAAGGTTACCCAAAAACGGGAAAAATGGATTAGCATATTCTGCCTGATCATTTGCCCATATTGCCGCATAATATCTGCCTCCTCCCGGGCCATGCATTAACCCGCCTTTTGTAAGGTAAATACTTTCAACAGCCCTTAATTTTGCAAATGTAAATGCCCTGTTTAAGACTTCATCGGGAGACTCGAATACAAGGTCGGAAAAAGTTCTGTTCACTAAATCTTCTCGCTTTTCAAGCTCATAATCTGACGAAACATAAAAGCTTTCGTTATCTAGCTCACGCCCCGAAAAAATTAATGAGTACTTCAGAGTTTCATCGACATCTAATTTAAAAACACCTGATTTATCAGAAATTACTTCAATAATGTAGGATCCGGTAACACCTTTGTCAGCATCAGTTGTATCAAATATGTTAATTTTCGGGATTTCAATTTCTACTGCGTTCGGTGAAGTATTAATTATTTCAATCATGTCAATAAATACTGGCTGATCTGTTGATGGAAACAGTTGATGTTTGATTTCTACCCCTTCAGGTGTTTTCGATTGATAGCATAATTTGCCTTTTAGATAGAAAGTATTTGGATTCTCTTCAATAATATTTCCATCTATTTTAATTTTTGGAATGTTTGCAATGTCAATATTATAAGCCAAACTTGCATGAGTATCATTCGGGATTGTTCGTAACATTGGAAACACAAGATGAACATTTTGTTTCAGTTTACCATCTTTTACCCCATAATGAACAATTGATGAAATGTAAAATCCACTCATTTCAATATGATCCAAGTGTGAATCATTTTCTTTCACTTCCCATTTTATACTTCCATCATTTACTAAAGACCATCTTAATGAGTCCTGGGATATTGCATGGTTAAAAATCCATGTTGACAGCGCGAAAATTAGTATTGTATTTATTGATATTTTCATGTGTTATTATTTTTGTAGTTGCCACATTTTTTGTTTATTACATTTTACTAAATCCAGATATGAAATTGGAAATTGGAAATTTGATTGTTCCTGAATTTCTAATTTCCAGTTTCAAGTTTCATTTTAAAATCATACTTTTTCCAGCAAATTTAAAAAAACAGATAACACCATATTAGATTCAGGGAAAAAGTTTATCATCGAATTGCACGAATTAAACTAATTTAAATTGGTTTAAGTAGCGAAATTTGATGAAAGAAATAATAAGTTGTCAACAAAACAGCGTTTTTATTTAATATAACTCAAAAAAAACAATAAATTTTTTGGGCTTAATATTATTTAGCCAGTTTCACATTTTTTCTATAAGTGGTTAAAATTGTTTATATTTGGCAACACAAAAAGAAATAATAAATATTGGGGTGCGCAATTGGATGAAAGTTCCAAACCACATCTTATCTTTACTTGTTGTTTAACCGTAGTTAAGACCACCCCAATAATTTTTCATAAATAATCATTCAACCAACAAATACGGATGTAAAACTATATCGGGATATAAAAAAGGATTAATTTCTAATTCAAAAAATTAATCCTTTTGATTGGCGTGATGTTGAACTTTAGATAAATTTTATATCTTTGACTGTTACATAATATTAAAATAAAACACATGAAAGCAAAAATGGTTATTATTTTATTCTTTTTTTCTTAATTAAAGGTTGCCCTAATCTTGAAAAGGAGAAGAATGACCTTAAACCAATGAAACTTAATGGAAAAGTAAAATCACTTATAGAATATTCCTATAAAGAAATTGACAAATTTGAAAATACCTCTAAAGTCAAAATACAAAATATTTACCCTGCTGAAAATGTTAAAAGTTATATATTCAATAAGAATGGGAAAATAATTGAAGTGAGCAAGTATGATTCAGACGGAAACCTTGATAATAAATACATCAACCAAATTAATAAAAAAGGAAAAATAGTTGAGACTAATTATTACAATTCAGACCTTAGTCACCACGGAAAAAAAACTTACGAATTTGATAGTAAAGGAAATATAATTGCATGGAATTCATTCAAATCAGATGGCAAACTAAATTATAAATTTGCTTTTAAACATGATAAAAAAGGAAATAGAATTGAGGTGAAAATGCACAATTCAGAAGGAAGCCTTATTAATAAATATACTTTTAAATATGACGACAAAGGAAATAAAATTGAGGAAAGCATGTACAAATCAGACGGTAGCTTTGATTCAAAATGCACATATAAACATGATGACAAAGGAAATGTAATTGAGTTGATTGGTCATGATTCCGACCGGAGCTTTATAGTATCTGCCCTAAAATATGATGAAGAAGGAAATAAAATTGAAGAAAAAACATACACCTACAAAGGAAAACTTAATACTAATAGCACTTACAAATATGACGATAAAAACAATATAATTGAGCATGAATGCCACAACTATGAAAACAACTATTATTCTAAAAATACTTTTGAATACCAATATGATGCTATGAACAACTGGATTAGGAAAGTGGAATACAATAACGAAATACCAATATTGATTTTAGAAAGAGAAATTGAATATGTTAATTAAGGGATTTATAATTTCAACCTCGTAATAAAAAAAAAGATTAACTTATATATCAATAAATTAATCCTTTTATTGTCGGGATGGTGAGACTCGAACTCACGGCCTCTGGTCCCCCAGACCAGCACGCTAACCAACTGCGCCACATCCCGAAAATTTGAGCTGCAAAAGTAATTATTTTTTTGTATTATTGCTACGCAAAATCGAAAACAAAAAATCGATAAAACTTTTTTCTAAAATAATTGTTTAAACATAAAGGATTTCTTTGTTTTTGATAACATAAATTAAACATAATAAAGAAATTATCTTAATCTAAAAACTGATCGTAAGGTGCTGTTTAAGGATATTTTCATTTTTGAGAAAGCTAATCTGCTAAGGCAGATTGTGTCACTAAACGTTTGGAGAGGCTATCTCTTTCTGCAGAATACGTCAGTAAACGTTTGAAGAAGCTATCTCTTGCAACTGAATGCGTCACTAAACGTTTGGAGAGGTTATCTCTTACTGCAGAATACGTTACTAAACGTTTGGGGAAGCTATCTCTTGCTGCAGAATGCGTCACAAAAGGTTTGGAGAAGCTATCTCCTGCAACAGAATACGTCACTAAACATTTGGGGAAGCTATCTCCTGCAACAGAATACGTCACTAAATGTTTGGAGAGGCTATCTCTTGCTGCAGAATGCGTCACAAAACGTTTGGAGAAACTATCTACTGCTACAGATTATTGTTTTCAATACTCTAAAAAGGTTCCAATTAAGAAAAATTGTAGTTGATTAAGCTGTAATATTAAGAAATTATAAAACTACTTTTTAATTAATGAAAATATCTAATATTGAACAAGGAATGATGAATGATGAAACTTCGTTATTCGAGGTCCTTTGTTCGGTGTGTATTAATAAAGAAAGCTTATCAAAATACCCGCAGCAACCGCCGAGCCAATAACACCGGAAACATTTGGTGCCATGGCATGCATCAACAAGTGATTTGAAGGGTCTTCTTTTAATCCCTGACTCTGCACAACTCTTGCACTATCGGGAACTGCCGATACTCCGGCCGCTCCAACAAGCGGATTGATCTTTTTTCCTTCAGGAAGAAATAAATTCATAACTTTTGCAAACATAATTCCACCTGCCGTGGCAATCATAAATGAAAAAGCACCAAGAACAAAAATCAAAATAGACTGGGAATTAAGAAATACATCGGCCTGGGTTGAAGCCCCTACGGTTACTCCAAGTAATATTGTAACAATATCGATCAAAGAATTTCGGGCAGTATCGGCCAGTCTTTTTGTTACACCACTTTCTTTAAGTATGTTTCCAAAGAATAGCATTCCGAGAAGCGGTAAAGAACTGGGTGAAATAAATGCTGTAAGAATAAGCCCGACTATTGGAAAAATTATCTTTTCGACTTTTGAAACTGCGCGTGGAGGCTTCATTCGAATCAACCTTTCTTTTCGGGAAGTTAAAAGTTTCATAATAGGAGGCTGAATTACCGGAACTAAAGCCATGTAAGAATATGCTGCAATTGCAATCGGGCCTATAAGATTTTTAGTTTGAATTCCATTTATTATACCGCCATTTGCAAGTTTAGATGAAAGATAGATAGCAGTTGGGCCATCAGCGCCACCAATAATTCCGATTGAACCGGCTTCGGGAAGATTAAAACCAAGGAATAATGCACCAATAAAAGTAAGAAAAATACCAATCTGCGCTGCAGCTCCTAATAACATTAATCTCGGATTGGATATCAAGGAGGAGAAATCGGTCATTGCACCAATTCCAAGAAAAATCAAAGGTGGGTAAATACCTTTCAGAACTCCAAAATACAAATAATTCATCACACTACCTTCCTGATAGACACCCAACTGAAGATTTACACCCGCAGCCTGAAAAAAAGGAATGTTTCCAATTAATATCCCTACTCCGATCGGAATCAACAATAAAGGTTCATAATCGTATTTTATTGCAAGAAAAATAAAGAAAAGACCTACTAAAAGCATCATTAAATGACCGGTAGTTGCATTACTAAAACCCGTATATTCAAAGAATTTTTGAATTCCCGATGTAGCACCTGAATCTTTTGTATTATTTGAATTAATAGTATTTTCAGCACTTGTTGTTACAATGCTTGTATTCTCTGAGCTCTTATTAATTTCAGGCGATTCAGTATTCCTAAAACATGATGAAATAATTGATAATACGGCAATTATTCCAATTATTGTAATAAATTTTCGTAAAGCCATTTTTACATAAGTTCAATTAACATATCATCCTGAAGTACATTATCGCCAATGGCAACCTTTATTGATTTTATAGTACCATCTTTCTCGGCTAATAGGCTGTTTTCCATTTTCATAGCTTCATAAATAAGTAATTTATCACCTTTTTTGACTTCATCACCTTCTTTAACAAATAATTGCATTATAACACCCGGCAATGGTGCTTTAATTGGAGTTACACTACTTATATTCTTTTTAAACTTATGAGCACTTTTTGGGTGTACAACAGCTGATCTGACCAATACCGGAGTTTTCGATTCTTTTAATTCTCTTTGAACTTCAACTTTATATGGAGTTCCATTAACTTCAATTTCAGCATAATCATTTTCAAAGTTTTTAATATCAACTTCGTAAATATGCCCCCTGATTTTAAATTTAAAACTTTTCATCAGTTAATAATTTTTCAATAAAAATAAATATGTATGCAATTAATTCGGGTATCGTCTAAAGTTATAAACCTTAGAACTCCAAGGCGAATAAGCACGTTCGATTTTTTTAATCGTAATAATATTACTTTCCTCATCATGAAGTTCATGAAATAAATATATAGCCATACTTATTGCAGCACTTTCATCACCTGAAATTTGCAAATCTTTTACTTCCGAACAATCCACTTTTCCTTCGCGTCGTAATCTGTTTCTAATTTCCAGATTTAAAAGTTTTGACAAATAAGTAAAAACGAAATACAAAACCACGAGTGCTGAAAAAACAGTAAGATACCCGACTATTGCAATTACAACACCCTGGTTAAAAACAGCAGGCACATCGAAACCTAAATAATATATTATGTTCATTTATAATGGAATATTTGAATGTTTTTTTGGAGGATTAACATCCTTTTTAGTTGCAAGAGTTCGTAAAGCCCTGATAATTCTAAACCTGGTGTTTCTTGGTTCGATCACATCATCAATGTATCCGTATCTTGCAGCTTCATAAGGATTAGCATATTTATCTCTGTATTCTTTTTCCTTCTCGGCAATAAATTTTTCCCGCTCCTGAGGATCTTCTATTTGCATTAATTTTCTACCCTGCAATATTTCGATAGCTCCCTGAGAACCCATTACTGCAATTTCGGCTGAGGGCCATGCATAATTAATATCGCCACGCAGTTGTTTTGAACTCATAACATCGTGAGCACCGCCGTATGATTTTCTCAAAGTAACAGTAACTTTCGGAACAGTCGCTTCACCATAAGCAAACATTAATTTTGCCCCATGAATAATTATCCCACCATATTCCTGACTACTTCCCGGTAAAAATCCCGGAACATCAACTAAAGTAACTATTGGAATATTAAAAGCATCGCAAAACCTTACGAAACGCGCTGCTTTTCTTGATGAATTAATATCAAGAACACCTGCAAGGAAATTAGGCTGGTTTGCTACAACTCCTACTGACATTCCATCAAACTTCGCAAAACCTATAATAATGTTTTTTGCATAATGTCTTTGAATTTCAAAAAATTCATTATCATCAACAATTGAATAAATTATATCATTAATATCGTAAGGTTTATTTGGGTTTTCAGGAATAATCTCATTTAAAATATCTTCACGCCTGTCTATCGGATCATTACAATCGGTGAGAGGTGGTTCTTCAAGGTTATTTTGAGGCAAGTATGATAATAACTTTCTGATCAACAGAAGGCCTTCTTTTTCGTCGTCAGCAACAAAATGCGTAACTCCCGACTTAGAACCGTGAACGCTTGCACCTCCAAGGTCCTCGGTTGAAATTTCTTCACCGGTAACTGACTTAGTAACTTTTGGCCCGGTTACGAACATATAACTTGTTTTATCGCTCATAACAATAAAGTCGGTCAAAGCCGGTGAATAAACTGCTCCTCCTGCACAAGGCCCGAAAATTGCGGAAATTTGAGGGATAACTCCTGAAGCAAGAATGTTTCGTTCAAAAATCTCGGCATAACCCGCAAGGCTTTTAACACCTTCCTGAATTCTGGCACCACCGCTATCATTGATCCCGATAACAGGTGCACCGACTTTCATTGCCTGATCCATTACCTTACAAATCTTTTGAGCAAATGTTTCGGACAATGAACCTCCAAAGACAGTAAAATCCTGTGAAAACACGTAAACCACACGCCCGTCGATAGTTCCATGGCCTGTAACTACTCCATCAGAAAGATAATGCTCCTTTTCTAAGCCAAAATCATGACTTCTGTGGGTCACAAACATATCAAATTCTTCAAAACTGCCTTCGTCCAACAGGAGATCAATCCTTTCTCTTGCAGTAAATTTTCCTTTATTATGTTGGGAATCTATTCTTTTTTGCCCGCCTCCCAATTTAGCTTCTTCGCGCTTATCAAGAAGCGTTTGTATTTTATTTTCAATTGCCATTATTTTCTTGAAATTAGAAATTTGAAATTAGTCCAGGGTACCTAGTACCAAATTAAGTGTTCTGTTAATGCTTATGAATATAATAATTCTGATTACAAATTAATGCTTATTTTTTTTCGCAAAACTCAGTTAAAACACCAAATGTTGATTTTGGATGAAGAAAAGCAATATCAAGGCCTTCGGCACCTTTTCTGGGTTTTTTGTCAATCAATCTGACACCTTTCGACTCCACTTCTGCGAGTGTATTTTCGATTCCTTTAACAGCAAAAGCCATGTGATGCAAACCTTCGCCTTTCTTTTCAATGAATTTCCCAACCGGACCTTCAGGGTCAGTGGCTTCTAATAACTCAATTTTTGTTTGTCCTACTTTGAAAAAAGCAGTCTTCACTTTTTGATCTTTTACCTCTTCGATTGAGTAACATTTAAGCCCAAGTACATTTTCATAAAATGGAATGCTTTCATTCAGGCTTTTTACTGCAATCGCAATGTGTTCAATATGTGTTGTTTCCATGTAAAAATTTCTGTTGTTAAAATTTTCACAAAGGTATGTCAAATTTTATCTTTACAAATAAAAAACGAAAAAAAATTTTGATTTAATTCACACCATGATTATGCAAGCCTGAAAAAATCATTTCCAAACACCCGGAATTTTTTCCCCACAGAATTTACACGAAGCATCAATAATATTATTGCTTATAATTGCAAACCCCCGTCTTTCAATAATAGTTTTTCCGCATTTATTACAAATTGTACAATCCGCAGTAGTCCCGGGTACATTCCCGATATAAACAAACTTAATTCCTGAATCTAAAGCAATTTGCCTTGCTTTGTTAAGGGTAGCTGTAGGGGTCTTCGGTAATTGTTTCAACTTATAGGTGGGATGAAAACGGCTGAAATGTAAAGGATAGTCACGGAAGCCGTTTTTTACGAGCCAATCACACATTTTCTTTATCATTTCCAAATCATCTGTCCATTCGGGGACTATAAGATTAGTAATCTCAAACCAAACATTTTCTTCTTTTAAGATTTTCAGGGTAGTTAAAACAGGTTCTAAAGTACCTGCATTCAACATCTCATAGGTTTTATTATCGAATGATTTGAGGTCAATATTTGCAGCATCAATCACTTTACAAAGTTCCCTTAAAGGTTCTTCATTAATATAACCGGCTGATATTAATACATTCTTAATACCTTCTTTCTTTGCCAAAACTGAAGTATCATAAGTGTATTCAAAAAAAGCTATAGGTTCAGAATACGTATATGCAATTGATTGACAATGATTCTTTTTGCATTCTTCAACAACTTTTTCAGGCATTAAATCATAGTTTCTGGTTTCTTTCGGGCTACTTTGTGAGATTTCCCAGTTTTGGCAATTCAGGCAGGCAAGGTTACATCCGGCAGTTGCAATAGAAAATGCAGTGGAAGAAGGTAAAAAATGATATAATGGCTTCTTTTCAATTGGGTCGACATGTACGGCGCAAGGGTTTCCGTAAGCAATACAATATAGTTTTCCATCAATATTAATTCGTGTACGGCATTCACCTGCTTCATCTTCCTTTAAATCGCAAATTGTGGGACATAGACGGCATTTTAAACCTCTGGCTGTTTGTGAATAATATCTTGCCTCAATGCTCCATTTATCTAATTTACCTGATGGTGAAGGCATTGAATTAAAAGTTGATTTTGTAAAAATTTCTCTAGCAAAAGTGTTCAAAGTATAAAACCCGCTTAAAGAACTTCCTAAACCTATCAATCCTTTTCTTATAAACTCTCTTTTATTCATTTCCTAATCCTTCAGACCAATTTACAAATGTTTAAATTATTTAGCTAAGATAATATATTTATTTCGTTTGAAATTTCCGATATAAATAAAAAAGCCTGAAGAAATTAATATTCTTCAGGCTTAATTTTCTGATTTTTTATATTTAAAACTTCCTTATTGAGCTAGCACCGGAAACTCTTTGATTTATTGAGGGATTTCCTCTGTATTTAATATTAGAAGCACCGGAAGCGCTAATTTCAAGATGCTCGGTTGCAAATACTTTCGCATCAGCAGCACCGCTAATTTCTATACTCATTTCTTCAACTTCAAAATCGGAAGCATCTAATTCGCTTGCACCCGAAATTTCTATATCAACTTCTTTTGCCAGTCCTCTTATTTCAAACTCACTTGCTCCACTAAGTTCAGCATCAAGTTCCTTCAATTCAACATCGAGGAATATTTCGGCAGCACCACTAACATCGAGAGATAATTCATTAAGAGTGAATTTATTCATGCCTTCGATTTCAACAGCACCGCTAAGTGCTATTTCATCAATATCAACGAAAGTCAGATAAATATCCATTTTTTTAGGACTACGAAAATCCTCTTTGTTATAGATTCTAAGTTTTCCGTCAACAACTTTTGTGATAATCAAATCCATTAGATTTTCATCAGCCTCAATAATTAATTTTTCTTTATTGCCTTGAGTTAAATAAACCGTATAGGCTCCACTAACCTGGATTTCATTAAATGCTTTAATATTTCTTTCCTCCTTAACAATATGCCCATTCCCTCTAACTCCGGGCCCCATCATACAACCGCTTGCAAAAGATGTGGTTAATAGAAATAACAATACTAAAGTACTTGTGAAATTAATTTTAATGTTTTTCATAATTTAATGTTTTTATGTTTTTAAAATAATAATTTAAATATAATAATAATCGGTTTGGTTTCGGGTTTCATGTTTCGGGGATTTTTGTTACTTGTTTCATGTTTCTAGTTTTTTCTTACACTCCATCACTCCATTACTCCAATACTCCATTTCTCCCTGCTCAATTTCTATTATACACCTCTCCTGAACCTGATACACGAATGTTATTAATCCGGGGATTACCTCTGTAATAAACATCGCCGGAACCTCGGCAAACAACATTCAAATTTCCGGAGACATATATTTTTAAATCACCTGAACCGGAATTTTCAACCTCACAATCATTTGTTTTAAAATTATAGCAATCAATATCACCGGAGCTTGTATGTTCGATCTCAAATTTATCTACTGAACCAGAAATTTCAATATCGCCTGATCCATATACATTTAATGTACACTCGCTTATTCTAAAATTATCCGCCTCAAAGTCGCCTGATCCGCTGCTTTTCAGAAAAAACTCACCATTCACACCTGAAATATTCACATCGCCTGATCCTACCATTTTTCCGGTAACATTTTTAGCATCAAGGTTTAAATCCAAATCTCCCGATCCACAAACTGAATATGAAAAATCAGAGGTGTTTATCCTTCCGACAGACATCAGATCACCAGAACCGGTAAGATCAATTCGTTGCAAGTTAATTATTGTTATTTCTGCTTTTAATACTGATGGATTAAATATTCTACCTTTTGTATAGATATGAAGGGTTTTATTATGAACTTCAGTATAAATTTGATCCATATACTCCCCATCGGCAATAATTTTAACTAATTCCGTATTTCCTTGCTTTAAATAAATATCAACTGACCCCGAAGATTTTATTGAATTAAAATCTGAAACATCCCGTATTTGGGTTTCAACATCTTTATTACCACTAATATAAGTTTTTGTACTCCCAAAGCTAATAGAACTTGAAGTTACTATCGCGAAAACTACAAACAATTTGACGATTTTTTTCATTTTAAATATTTTTTTGATTAAATTAATTAACTTGTATTACAATTATTTTACTTATAATATAATTTTACATCACCGTTTTTTGAATCAACTTTTATTGATGATGATGGATTTTTTTCATTTCCAATTACGCCTTCAATTTCTGAAGAAGTTGGCCTTTCAATAGATTTCCAAATATTAGATTGAGCTTTAGGATAACGTAAATCACCGAATTTCAACTTTGCGAAAATAGAAAAACTCGCATTATTATCAATTCCAATTCTTACATCGCTAAATGAAGAAATTATATTTATCCTTTCAAATCCGCTATAAAGAGTTTCAATTGAACATTCACCATATTGGACATCTAATTCTGCAAACCGGCGTAATTTATCTATTCCAACATCACTGAACTGTGAGTTTAAAATAAGTAAACCCAACCTATCTATTTCTATATCATCATACTGTGTTACAAGGTCTAATTCATTAATATTATCAATAGAGAGTTCAGAGAATTTTGAATCAATTTCAGCAATTTCTATGTCATCAATACTTATTTCCGAGTATGAAAACTCAATGTCTGCCTTTTTGATTTTATCAATACTGGCATCTCCATAAGCAACTTCCAATCTGTTTTCATCGTTCAGCAAACCATTTGCATAAATATCACCATAAGCAATTTTTATTTTTGAAGGACCATAAATATTTGGTAAATATGTGTTACCAAACTTATTAACAAGATTTAAAGTTATTGTTTCAGGAAAAAACACTTTGTAGTTAACACTAAATTCCACATCTGAACCATTAATTGATTCGATGTGTGTGATAACTTCAACCAGATTTTTACCACCCGAAATTTCAATATCAATTTTATCAAATACTCTTTGAGCTTTTTGTTCATTATATGCATCAACTAAAATTTGAACATCAATTGAAATGATGTTTTTGTCCCAGGTCTCGCAACGAATTTCACCAAATTTATTTTTTAAAATCAGATTTGCATCCTTATTTACATCAAATGATTTTTTAATTGACTTTTCAAATTCTTCAGCAAGAACTGTTGAAAAACTAAAAAGGACTAGTAAAAGTAAAGTTATACCTGCATATTTGAATTTTTGTTTTCCCATGATGATGATTTTTTATTGTTATTACTTTGTTTACTATTTGTGTCGTACATTTCATTAAGTATTCTATCCAACACAACACTTATTACTTTAAAATTATTTAAAATGGCACCAAATAATCTTTTATCATTCTTATTATTATGGAATTCGTTTTGCAATTCCTGATTTTCCTGATTAATAATTTCTATTTCTCTTTCGGCAGTTTCTTTGAATTCGATGCTTAAAGTATCGGTTTCAATAAGTTTGTCAATCAGGTTCATTTTTTTTTCAGTTACCGAGGCATAATAAACCTTCATTTCGTTTAATTCTTTAGAAAGTTCATTTTGATTTTCCGCGAGGCCAATAGTTTCTTTTTTAGGATTATTATCCGAAATTATTATTAAAACAGTTGAAGCACAAGCAAAAATCAATATTGCTGCTGCAATTTTTAATACAGTCTTAAAATTAAAAAACTTTATACTTTTTTCCTCTGGGTGAAGTTCATTCAATTTCTGTTGAAACCTATTGAAATGGCCTTCATCCGGTTCAAAAGAATCGAATAATTTTTTATTTTTTCTTATTTTATCTTCAAATATTGACATTTTACTTTTTAATTTACTGATTTATCTATTCCTTCAGTTTGTACTAACTGCATTAATTTTTTTTTCGCTCTCGAATATCTTGTTCTTGAAGTATTATATGAAATATCCAGTATTTGCGAAATTTCTTCATGATCGTAACCTTCAAGAAGATATAATGATAATATTATGCGATGATTATCAGATAGATTAAGCATCTTTATTTTGATTTCGTCAACTTTATAATTTATTATATTAAAATAATTTTCATTAGAATCATCAAGTTCAACATCACCAATTTCGTTTAGTGAAAGATGGAATTTTGATTTCCCGAGGGCATCAATTGAATTATTAACCACAATACGTTTCAACCATGAGCCAAAACTTCCTGTACCACTGTAATTATTTATTTTTTGAAAAGCAATAAGAAAAGAATCCTGCATGATGTCTTCCGCCTCCGTTCTATTGTTTAATATTCTTAATGCTGTATTGTACATGGCTTTATAATATAATTTATAAATCTTCATCTGAGCATATTCGTTGCCTTCTTTGCATCCATCAATTAACTCTTGATGAATATTCTCAAATATTTTTTCAGACTCTGTATTCATTTTGTTTAAATGACCTTAACAAAAATTAATTGTTACACTTTTTTATGAAAAAAATAATATTTTTGCCATAAAGATATTTAAATAATTTATTATTGAATATTGAATATTTTGCGTTTCATTTAATTACAAATTTGAAAAATTCTAAACCATACATATATATAATTACAATTGCCTCAATGGTTTTTTGGGGTATGGCATTTATATGGATGAAAATTGTTTTGCAATATTATCAGCCCATTACGGTTGCTACTCTTCGAATTATTCTTTCATCAGTTTTTCTTCTATCTTATATTAAATTGTTTAAAAAAAGTCAAAAAATTGACAGATCAGATTATAAGCTATTTTTTATCTCTGCTCTTTTTAATCCTTTTCTTTATTTTCTTTTAGAAAGTTATGGTATAAATTATGTTTCTTCAACTATTAGTGCTGTTATAATAGCAACAATTCCTTTATTTTCACCTTTGGTTGCATATTTCTCGGTCAAAGAAAAACTTTCATTTTTAAATTTTTCCGGAATAATTATTTCGTTTTTTGGAATAATAATTATGTTAGTTAACAAAGATTTGTCGTTAAAAGCTGATCCAAAAGGAATTTTGTTTTTATTTCTTGCGGTTGCTTCAGCTTTAGTTTATGCGGTATTATTAGTTAAATTAACACGAAAATACAGCTCGGTAAATATTATAACTTATCAAAATCTTATTGGAAGCATATATTTTCTGCCACTGTTTTTTTATTTTGATTTCGATAGTTTTATTAATGTAATACCAAATTTTGAATTAATATCATCCCTGATTTTTCTTTCAGTACTTTGTTCGTCACTTGCATTTATTTTTTATGCAACTTCTATTAAACATTTAGGGATCAGCAAGACAAATATTTTTACAAACTTAATCCCTATTTTTACAGCCATTTTTTCATATTTTATACTTGCGGAATATTTTACTTATGGCAAAATTCTCGGAATAATTATTGTCATTTCCGGAGTTTTTGTTACTCAAATAAATAAAATAAATAATAAAAAATAAAACACTGATACTCACAGTGGAAATGATAAAATGCATGGGTGTGAATGATGAAATAATTTATAAGATTAACTCATTCTATCATTAAATCATTTTAGCATTTAATCATTATAACTCCACTTTCGGGAAATTAATTTTTGATGGAATAACAAAAGCACTCGGATATCTGTATTTGATTTTTGCAAGAAATCCTTCAGCTTCTATGCGCGTACGAAAATCTCCTACACGAACCCGGTAGTTTGGTGCTTTCCAGGAAATGTAAGCGGGAGTATCCTCATATCTTTTATGAAATTTCTCAATTACCTCCGTTGCTTTTTGATGAGAAAAATTACCGGAATCAAAAAATATTTGCACCCTAAATCCGGGAATACCATCCTGAGCCTGATTATAATCAATATGAATTTGAACAAGTGAATCAATTCTGCTATCCTGAAATATTTCTATGTTTTCCTGAATAGTATCCTGTGCAAAAATATTATTATAATATCCTGTAATTAAAAATAATAAAGCAATAAATATCTTCATGAAACCAATTTTAATCTAACGAAAATCCATTTTCGTGAAGACATAACACAGGAGTTGTTGAATTACTTATTATCTGTTGAGCAGTTGTACCAAGAATACTTCTTGATGGAGTGATTTCCTGCTCAGTCATAATTGCAATCAGATCTATATCATTTTTTTCTGCATAATCCATTGTTGCATAAGTAATATTTTCAGAAACCAGAGAGTTCAATTTGTATAAAATGTTGTTATCCTCAAGATATTTTTTTACAATCTTAACATTATTATCTGTCCTTCTTTGTATTGCTTTTACATTATTGGAATATAAAGCCAGAATATGAATTTCAGCATTATAATATTTAGCAAATTTTGTAGTGTAAAAAACTTTTTTTGAGGTCTGTGCAGAGCCATCAATTGGCAAAAGAATTTTATTTATTAAAGGATTTAATTTGAAATCAAATCTAACCGTAATTACCGGACAAGGAGAATGAATGACAATTTTATATGCATTACCTCCTATCCAAAATTCTTCGAAACCTGAAATACCATGAGTTCCACTAACTAATAATTCGGCCTTAACATTCTTTGCCTGTTTTGTGATCTCATGATAAACTTTTCCTTTTCTTAATTTAAAATCGAATTTTCCATCTGTTAATTGAACTTTATATTTTTCCCGGAGTTTTTCGAAATGGCGTTTTCTTTCAAATCGTATCTCACGTTCTTCCTCAGGAAATACATACTCAGAACTTACTGAATTATCAACCCAAACCATTAAAATATTAGCCTTAATTCTATTGGCTATTTCAATTGCATATTCCAGTGCGTGAATTGAACATTTGGAAAAATCAATCGCTACAACAATCCACTTCATGATTAAAATTTTTAATAAAACTTAATTAAGCAAAATTAATAAAAATTTTTAAACCACAATCTTCCTTTATAAAAAAGCTGAAGACTGAAGGTTAGAGTTTAAGCTACAAAACTTTGTAAAGCAAAGTGTAATCGGGGTAAAGGTTATACACTTATTTCCCATGTTTCCCATATTCCCTTTATTTCCCTCATTCAGTTCAATAATGGAGTTTTTGTATCTTTGCGCAAAAAAAAATTATATCGGCTTGTTTTTTAGACCAGAAAAATAATAAATTTAATGAACGAAAATCTTGATCCAACCGGCCAAACATTTTCACAAGCAGAAAAAGAAATTGAAAAAGTATTAAGGCCTCCTGATTTTTATAACTTTTCAGGACAAAAAAATGTAGTCGAAAATTTAAAGGTTTTTGTTGAAGCTGCTAAACAGCGAAAAGAATCCTTAGACCATGTTTTATTGCACGGACCTCCCGGTTTAGGCAAAACAACTTTATCATACATTATTGCTAACGAATTAGATGTAAATATAAAAGTATCTTCAGGCCCGGTTCTTGATAAACCCGGTGATTTAGCCGGATTATTGACAAATCTTGAAGAGAACGATGTTTTGTTTATCGATGAAATTCATCGTTTAAGTCCTGTGGTTGAAGAATATTTATATTCGGCGATGGAGGACTACAAGATTGATATAATGATTGAAACCGGCCCTAATGCAAGAAGTGTTCAAATTGCGGTCAATCCATTTACTTTAATCGGAGCAACTACCCGTTCAGGATTGCTTACAGCGCCTTTGCGCTCACGTTTTGGAATTAATTCTCGTTTATCATATTATGATGCTGATACATTAAAAGGTATTATAAAACGTTCGTCCTCAATACTACGGATTCCGATTGATGATGATGCTGCTAATGAAATTTCAAGACGAAGCCGCGGCACTCCGCGAATTGCAAATATGCTTTTAAGACGTGTTAGAGATTTTGCCCAAATCAAAGGTAACGGTACAATTGATATGCAAATATCAAAGTATTCGTTATCGGCCTTAAATGTTGATGTTAACGGGCTTGATGAAATGGATAATAAAATATTATCAGCAATAGTTGATAAATTTAATGGTGGTCCGGTTGGATTGACAACAATTGCTACTGCAGTTGGTGAAGATCCGGGTACAATCGAAGAGGTTTATGAGCCGTTTTTAATCATGGAAGGATATATTATGCGTACTCCAAGAGGACGTGAAGCGACCGCTTTAGTATATCGTCACCTTGGAAAAGAAAAAAAACCGGAACAAAAAACGCTGTTTTAATGCCCAAAAACAGAAAAAAATTTATTTCAGAATTTATTAAAAATAAAGCCAATGAACTTGGTTTTTTCCAATGTGGAATTTCGAAAGCAGAATTCCTGAAAGAGGAATCGGAAAAAATTCGTGGTTGGCTAAATAAAGGATTTCAAGGTGAAATGCATTATATGCAAAACAACCTTGATAAACGCCTCGATCCACGGCTTTTACACGAAAACGCAAAATCAATTATTTCAGTATTGTTTAACTATTTCCCCGAAAACACAGATTTTCAGAAAAATAATTTTATAGTTTCTAAATACGCTTTTGGCAAGGACTATCATTTTGTAATTAAAAACAAGCTCAAAGAACTTCTAAAAATCATTGAAGATAAATTCGGGAAAGTTTCGGCAAGAGTTTTTGTTGATTCGGCTCCTGTTTTAGAAAAATACTGGGCAGAGCGGGCAGGATTGGGTTGGATTGGAAAAAACACCTGCCTGATAAACAAAAAAGCAGGTTCGTTTTTTTTTATTGGAGAAATCATCATTGATATTGAATTAGAATATGATGAGCCACATAATAAATTTTGTGGAAATTGCACTAAATGTTTGGATGCCTGCCCGACAAAAGCTTTAAGCAATCCATTTACTCTCGATTCCCGAAAGTGTATCTCTTACTTAACAATTGAATTCAAAGAAAGTTTACCTGAATATCTAAAAGATAAACTTGAGGATCAAATATTTGGGTGTGATATTTGCCAGGATGTTTGCCCGTATAACAGATTTTCACAAAAACATTCAGAACCTGATTTCTTACCTTGCAATGAGTTTGTTACTCTTAAAAAAGAAGATTGGTCAAATCTTAACAAAGAAGATTTCAATAGAATTTTTAAAAATTCTGCAATTAAACGAACAAAATTTAAAGGATTGAAAAGAAATATTGATTTTATTAAGTGATTTCTAAATATTAACTGTACAATAAAAACAAACACTATAAAAAAAATAAATAATTCATTAAAAAATGTATATTTGTTGTCATAAGAATTTGGTGTTTATTCTTTTTATAAATGTTTAATGAACTTTTAATTTAATATATAAAAAATGACAGCTTTTACAAGAAGAAAATTTATTCAAAGTTCCTTAGTTGCAGCAGCTGGTTTAACCGTTTTGCCCTGGGCCAGGGGTTTTGCATTGGGACCAAACGATACGATCCGAATTGGTTTTATCGGGCTTGGACGACAGGCAATGAACCTTTTAAATGGTTTCAGCAATATAAAAGGTGTTGAAATTGTTGCAGGTGCCGATTGTTATAAAATAAAACGTGAACGTTTTGAATTACACGTAAATGAATTTTACAAATCGAAAGATAAACCTGTTGACATAAAAACTTACAAGAATTATAGAAAAATTATTGACAGAAAAGATATTGATGCAGTTGTAATTGCCACACCTGATCATTGGCATGCTATAATGGCCATTGACGCATGTAATGCAGGAAAAGATATTTACATGGAGAAACCCATTACCTTTACCATTAAGGAAAGTATAAAACTTGCCGAAGCAGTTCGCAGAAATAATATTATTTTTGCTACAGGTAGCCAGCAGCGTTCGGACAGCAACTATCAACATGCGGTAAATATGGTTCATCGCGAGGCATTTGGAAAACTTAAGAAAGTCAACGCTTATGTTGGGCCGGGGCCGGATCCCTATAACTTACCTAAAGAGAAAGTCCCAGCAGGTCTAGACTGGAAACTATGGTTAGGGCCAATGCCTTACGTTCACTTTAACTCAAAATTGAATCCACCTATTAGCCTTTCTCCTCCAACGAATGAAACATTCTGGGCATGCTGGCGCTACTATAAAGAAACTGGTGGTGGATTTACCTGCGATTGGGGAGCACATAACTTCGATATTGGTCAATGGGGCTTAAAAAAAGATCACAGTGGACCTGTTAAAGTTATTCCTCCCGGGTACAAAGGTACAAAATACCTAACCTACGTTTATGACAATGGTATTGAAATGACCAATGAAGCTTACGATGACAATAATACCCGGGGCGTGAAATTCTGGGGCGAGGATGGATGGATTGAAGTTTCTCGTGGAAGAATAGCTGCTTCTGATAAATCATTGCTTCCTGAAAAAGAAGACGTGGAAGCAGGTTTATATGAAAAAAGTTCAAGCCATTTAGAAAACTTCATCGATGCTGTTCACGCAAGAATAGACCCGATTGTTCCGGTAGAAATTGGTCAGAGAACAGCAGCTTGCAGTATTCTTGGAAACATTGCTTATGAATTGAAACGACCTGTTGCATGGTCGCCTGAAGAGCAATATTTTATTAACGATCCGGAAGCTGAGAAATTTTATCATCGGGCATACGAAAACGGATATAAATTGTAAAGATATTATTTGAATTTTGATAAATTGGAATTCGTTCCTGTTTTATTTTCCAAAATCCCGAAGGATATCAAAGTCATCGGGATTTTATATATTTTTTTAAAAAATCTGATTTTAAATTACTAATTATAATCATATGAAGTCATTATCACGAAGGAATTTTGTAAAAGTAACAATGGTAGCCGGTACGGGAGCTTTGTTGATACCTAATATGGTTTTGGCGGGTAAACAACCACCAGTCAAACCTACCTTAGAGAGCAAAAAGGTATTGTATGTTTATGGTGGATGGAAAGGACATGAGCCTGCCGAATCAGTAAGCATATTTGTACCCTGGATGAAATCGGAAGGTGCGGATGTTACTGTTTCAGATACCCTTGACTCCTACCTGGATGATGAATTAATGAATTCTTTGGATTTGATTATTCAGATTTGGACAATGGGTAAAATAACAAAAGAACAGGAAAAAGCACTCCTGAAAGCAGTTAGAGGTGGTGTTGGATTGGCTGGCTGGCATGGAGGAACAGGTGATTCATTCAGAAACAATGTTGATTACCAGTTTATGGTAGGCGGTCAGTGGGTCGCTCACCCAGGCGGAATAATTGATTATACCGTTAAGGTAAAAAACCATAAGGACCCGATTACAAAAGGATTGAAAGATTTTGCAATGCATTCTGAACAATATTACATGCACGTTGATCCGAATGTAAAAGTATTGGCAACTACTGAATTTACAGGAGAACATAATTCATGGATTGACAAATGTGTAATTCCTGTAGTTTGGAAAAAATACTACGGAGAAGGTAGGGTTTTTTACTCATCACTTGGGCATGTAATGGCTGATTTTAAAGTGAACGAAGCATTGGAAATTCAGAAACGTGGAATTCGTTGGGCGTCGGAAAGTAAATATCACCCAAAAGAAAAATGGAAAAGTCCGGCATACCGATAGCATTATTGGAAAGTTAAATGGGGAAAGCCTGCAACCGGCTACTATTCTAGCACTTAATAATTATTATCCTAAAGTAAACCAAAATCTATTCACCCCACGAAAACGAATCCATTTTTAAACCCGAAAGCGAAATAACTCTATCAATAACTGTTTCGGCGAGGCCGGTAACATATTTAGGTTTACTATAAAAACCTGGTGAGGCCGGACAAATAATTCCTCCGGCAAGAGTGATGGTTTTCATATTTTCAATATGAATGAGATTTAACGGCATTTCGCGCGCAACGAGAATTAACTTGCGTCTTTCTTTCAAAATTACATCTGCAGCACGTGTCATCAAATCATTGGATATTCCGGAGGCAATTCTACCAAGAGTTCCCATTGTGCATGGACAAATTATCATTGTATCGAAATTGGCTGAACCCGAAGCAAAAGGTGCATAAAAATCGTTTGGTTCAAAGATTTTAAATGGAATATCTGTATAATCTTCATTCCCTAATTCGTATTTCCACACAGTTTTTGCATTTTCAGAAAATACTACACTGCATTCTTCAATTTGTGAGGACAAAGATTCAATTTTCCTAAAAAGCATCTTTGCATAAATTGCACCGCTTGCACCTGTTACACCAATAATTAACTTCATTTGTTTTTTATTTAATGAGTGAATGCGTAAATGCGTAAATGCGTGAATTATGCCATTATACCATTCAATCATTCAATCATTCTCTCATTCATTAATCCGATAATAGATTGATAGCACTAATGCATCACTATATTGTCCATAGGAACCAAAACGTGGTACACCCTGATTATTTTTTCGTATTCCGGTTATTGAGTTATTTGTTCGGAAATTAACTGAAAATTTTTCATCAATTGTATAATATAATCCTGCAATAAAATTCAAATTCATTTCTCTGAAAGGATTATCAGCAACTTTAAGATGGTCTTTTTCTTCAAAATGACCTAATAAATAATCACATGCTATTCCAAACTCTGCTTTAAATATATCCAAAAAACGAAATTGATATAAAACCGGAAGTTCAATATAACTCAACCTCATAATATATTCATCATAAAGGCCCTTCTCAGGTTTAGGGTTAAATCTGCTTCCTTTCTGAATAAATGATAATTCCATTTGAATGAATGAGTTATTTGACAATTCGACATTTGCAAACACACCACCCGAAAATCCCAGCTTATTAAAACCGGAATAAGAATCACCTGCAACTTGCGACCCGACAAACCCCGCCATTACTCCTCCATTAAAAACAAGCTGTGATTTTGCAGTTATCCCAAAAAACAAGAACAGGATAATAATTAGAAGTTTAGATATTTTCATAGTAATAATTTTTATCAAATTTAATTTCGATAAAAATAGTGAAAAAATTATTACTTCCAAACTTGCGAAAACAATCAAAAATCAAATAAAATTTAATAGTACACTTAACGCTTTGGAAATAATTGTTATATTGCCAAATTGTTATATTATTGAAAATTAATCATTAACCCATAGAGATTGATAACTGTTTACGATTTAAAACCACAAGAATAAATTTTTTTAAGTTCAATTACTCACACATTGAGGGTTTTCCTTCTGAATCAATTTCCTGTCCGAACCACACAACAACATATTCTTCATAAATTCCAATCCCGAGTGCTTTCCATTGTGCTTTCTTCCATTGTCCGCGATTAACAATAATTGAATTATGCCCTTTACTTTTTTTCCATCCTTCTAATGAGGCCTCTGCCTGATTCTCTAAATCCGAAGGATAGGTAGAATAAAAAACAATTTCGTATCCTATTCCCTGATAATTTGTTAATTCCCTGGGTTTATACCACATACATTTTGCTTTTCGATGATCTTTGGTGTAGCAACATGACGACCAATCTCCTTTTTTCGACCATGAGTGCATATTACATCTGTCGGATTCTTTATAATTTTCCGCAAGGTCACGTGCATGCGTTTTTGCCACAAAACTTAATGATTTTGATAGTTCAATCGTTGGGAGATTTTTATCTTTCCGATAGTTATTTATCAATTCATATAGCTCGAATTCAGTTTCCGAAATACAAAAATCAGGTAATACTATCTTTTCCTGGGCTAATAATAAACCTTCGGTGTTAGTAGAAAATAAAAATAATATGAAAAAAAGAAATTTCCTGCTCAAAAATTCTATTTTTGTAATTTATATTTTGTAAAACTTAATTTTTAAAAAATTATTGTAGATTATTAAGTTTTCATGATTTGAGAATTTTGTCAATAATAATTGAATATTTTCTTATTTAATTTGAAGCAAAAATGAAAATACTAATACTTGATGATCACTCTTTATTTGCCGAAGGATTAGGACAAATCCTGAAGGAAAATTTTACGGATTTGCATCTTGATAAATATAAAAGCATAGCAGAACTTAAAAATAAAAAAATTGATTTCGATTCTTATACTTTACTAATAAGTGATATTGAATTACCTGGTGAAGATATTTTTAATCTATTTTGCTCAATAAAACTTAAACACCCTAAATTACCAATATTAGTAATATCAATGCACAACAAACTTTCGGTAATAAAAAAATGCAAAGAATTGAATGTTGAAGGATATATTTTAAAAGATGACAACGAACAAATAATCAAGGTTATTAAAGAAATATTATCAGGACAGGAATATTATTCTGATAAAGTTAAAAAGACTTTAAATATTCTCAACAAAAAAGAGAAGTTTCTTACACCAAAAGAAGAAGAAATAATAATCCTACTGGCAAAAGGAAGAAACAATCAACAATTAGCTGATGAATTGTTTATAAGCTATAATACGATTAAAACACATCGCAAAAACATCAACAGAAAATTAGGACTGACTTCCACAGGAGAAATTGTGAGGTATTATTTTGAAAATTATATTCAATGAAAAAAATACTAACCTTATTATTTCTTATACAAAACTTCCTGGCATTTTCGGTCGAAACTATAACAATTGACAGTAGCTACCAGCAAATAAACCTAAAAAACTACTGTTATAATTATAAAGACACTTCAAATAAGCTATCAATTAAAGAAGTATTAAATGTCAACTGGGACAAAATGACTGGAATATCATCATTTCCTTCCAATAAATATGTTCAATGGTTGCGTTACAACTTTTATAATCCATACAACAAAGATATCGAACGGGTTATTTTTTTACCATACCATCACATACATGAAATTGATGTTTATGCTGTAAGTGACTCTTCAAAAGAAGATATTGGAAAAACCGGTATCAGGAGACCATTTGGTAAAAAAGATTTCAGAAGTATCGGATATCCGTTAAAAATTAAATTAAAATCAAAAAAAGAGACTTCTATATTTATATGCATTAAACATCTTTACAAACCTTTACGCGCAACAACTTATTTAATGACACAAAAAAGAGTTGAGGAAGTAATTTATAACAGTAATAGTTTAATATGGTATTGGAGAGGTGTGTTTCTATTTGTGTTTGTGTCTGCTCTTATATTATATTATTTTGTTCGGCTAAAACTGTTCTTATATTACTTTCTATTAAACCTGGGGGTCGGCCTTTTCATAGCCTCGCATATTGGGGATTACTTTTTGTTTTTTAATGTGGACAGCTCCGACATCACTTCATCATTAGGTTTCACCGGAACTTTTCTCATAAATCTGTTTTTTCCAAGGTTTCTTAATGCCCTGACACCGGTTAAAGAACGAAATAAATTTTTGTGGAAGTGGATGTACAGGTTTATTTATTTGATGATTGTATTTTATATTTTGACTCTTTTTCCTGCAATACGTCAAACAAAAGTGATGTATTTTACACATTTTTATTTTATGATATTATCCGGTTTAGTATTAATACTACAACCAATTATGTTATTGAAATGTATAGTTAAAAAAGATAAAAATGCCCTTCCATTGTTTATTATTTATAGTTTATATGTTTTCGTAGCTTTTATTGATGTTATACTCCCAAACATGGGATTTATTGGAGACACCCCATTTATTTACAATAACTTACTAATAGGCTCCTTATTTGAAATATTCAGTTTTATGATCATTATGGGGCGAGAGACCTTCAATGTTTATAAAGAAAGAGCCGACCTTTTGGAAAAGCAACAAGAACATCAAAAAGAGGTGATCATGTCTTTGGTGAAAGGACAGGAAGAGGAAAGAAACAGGGCAGGAAGAGAACTTCATGACCTGATAGGAACAAACATGGCTATTATTAAGCAAAAAATTGATAAAAAAAATAAAGAATTATATAGAATTGTAAGTCAAACCATTGAGTCAGTTCGAAATCTGAGTCATGGTTTGGTTACTCCAATAGTTAAAGATGAAGAGTTTATTGATGAATTAAAAGAACTTTGTTATTTATTTACATCCGATTATTTAGAAGTAAATTGCTATTTTCATAAATGGCCCAAAATTAAAAATGCGGAAATAACAAATCATCTATATAGAATTTCTCAGGAATTGCTTCAAAATGCAGTTAAACATAGTAAGGCAAAGAATGTGTATTTACAGTTTATTGGTGAGAACAATAACCTAAGTTTAATTTATGAAGATGACGGTATTGGATTTGATTACACCCAAACAAAACATAATGGATTAGGGCTAAATAACGTTGAGAATAGAGTTACGCTATTAAATGGCTCATTACAAATAGATACTTCTGAAAAGGGAAAAGGAACTACGATTGTAATTGAAGTACAATTGGTATAGCCATCTGCGACCTTTTTATTAATTGTATATATTCCTTGATCCTTAGTTCTTGATCTTTGTTCCTTATTCCTTGTTCCTTGTGCTAAATTAATTATTTCCCAATTCTCTTTATTCTAACTTCCAATCTTTTTCAAAAAAATCTTCAAAAAAAAAACTAAAATATCCCCCTGTAGGGGGATTGACAAAGGAGTATTCTGCATTTAATTTTGCATTTAGTTTTTTATATGAAAATGGAGGAGAATTATGCGTTACATACTAACTGCTTTCAGTCTGTTCTTACTGATTAATGAAACAATATCTCAGTCTGATTGTGATAAATCAAGGCGAGATGGAAACCGAATATCCGAAAGCCACAAATACGCTTACTCAGCAGATTTCTATATGTGGAGATGTCGTTGCCTTGAAAAAGGTATGCCTTCTGAAGAAGCTTCTAAACAAGCATTAGCTGCTATGCAAATAGATAAAGACAATTATGTTGAATTCGGGGGATCAGCAAGTGATTTAGACCAAATTCCCCCTTCCTGTAAAATAACCTCAAGTGATGGCGGGGATAATGCCGAAAGTGGAAATGCAAACTCAATTGATCCGAATAAAGGCCGGGTCCTTAATGATGAAACAATGGCATTTCTTAATATTCTTAGCTCAAATTCAGAGAATGAAGACTTCAATACAATGATTCGGGAGATGAATCAAAATAGCCAAAACATTGCAAAGGGAAGACAATTTGCAGAGACGTTTGGAACAGTAAATCAAACCGACTATGAAATGTACAACATGATCGAGAATTTAGGCCAGGCAATTGCATTTGGTAAATTCTTATCAAAGATATTTGGAAGTAATTCCAAAGAACCTGAACTAACTCCCGATCAGTTGGCTGTGCAAAAAAAAATAGGGGAAATCAGTAAGTATTTAAGAAGTATTTATAACGAAACCAATGCAATTCCTACTTATTTTGAATATAATGAACAAACCCTGCAAGCTATAGATGACGCGGAACTCAATATCATTAACTATGAACGTGTAACAGCGAAACAGCGACTATTATTTTGGGAATATCAGGCTTTTAATGGTTATCCCGGATCAAATGATATTCGTAGTATAATTGATAAAATCGACTTAGACTATAATGAATACGGTATGCCATACTTGCTTAGCAGGATTGCTCAGCTATCATCGAAATTCAGTAATGCAACGGATTTCCCTCATTTTGTTAATAGTAATTTTGGATTTGCAGGTGCAAATAACCGAATTAGTCTCTACCGCTATAAATGTTACATGGAGCTTGGTGAACCGGATCTTGCAGAAAGGGAATTATCAAAAATAAACAAAAATGTTTCAATTAATGATGCTATTAAACTTATGCAGGAGGCTTATGAAGCAAAAAATTATTTTCAAACAATTACTTATTACAATATTATCAGGGATTATTTTACAGAACACAGGGAATTGAAAGTTGTGGATTTTAACCTAATTAATCTCAGTCTTGATATTGAAAGCCTTTATCGTTCAGATGTTAATTTCCTTTTGGCACTTGGGGTTTTTGCTGCTGTCAAATCCAATCAATTGAGCCAGGCTCAGGAAGCTTTTACTTTTTTACAAAACTACCAAAATGAATTTGAAAATGGCTTTGAAAGGTTTCAGGCCGGTAAAATTGATTTCCCCGAAAGCTCTCCAACTGATATCGTTTCAGAACTGCAAAAAGGAAAGTGTTTTGTAGAAGCTGCTAAAGCCGTTTTACTACAGAAAAGAGGTGATAATCAAAATGCACTAAAAGCAATAGATTTATCCATACATCTCGAATCTGAACATTTCCATAGTTCATTTATACAGTTTAAGCCATGGCTATTGTTTACTAAGGCTGAAATACAGGTAAATTTGGGTGATTATGATCATGCTATTATGGAAGCCAAAGAGCTTACGCGAGTAAGCACCGGTTCTTTCACCAAAGCTTTCAATAAAACTGACCTAAGATATCTGATCGCATATTGCAGATATAAGAACAGTGATTTAAAAGGTGCCTTGATAGGAATACAAATGCTTAAAAAGAGGAATCCTGAAAATGCAAAGTTTTCTGCACTTGAAGCAGACATTTACGAATCGATGGGTGAAACCGATCAGGCTTCATTATCGAAAAAAGAATACGAAAAAAAAATACAATTAAAATAAGTCAAACTTCAAAATTTAACAAATTATGAAAAATTCAATTCTTAAAATTTGTATAATTACACTAATACTGAATGTTTCACTGCTATCCTTTAGTTTTAGCCAGAAAATCGGGATACTTCCCATATATACATGGGGATCCGATTTTGTACTCTTTGTTGATGGAGATGCCGGTGAAATTGTCAATTCTGCAGTTCTTCCCGAGCCAATTGGGCCAACTATGACAAATTTAGAGGAAGATGCAATTTATTTTGTTTCTCATCATTATATAGTTCGTTTAAATACATTAACGGGTGAGATTGAAGATGAGTATAAGTTTATGGATATTCTGGTTCAGCAACCTGAAGAACTTTCTGATCCCAATTTGTCAATAATTCCAATGGGTGTTACAAAAAACGGCCATGCTTTGATCATGTTCAATGAAACGATGCGGGAAAAACAAATTGCATCGAAGCGTGCCATAAATAATGAAAACTTAGATAAGGCAGATGAAATATTGAAGGAAATGGAATCAATTAAACCCATTTCCTTATACTTAGTAGATATTAATAATAAATCTTTTACGAAGTTCGGTGATTTCAGTAATTATGAACAATTTGGATATGATTTTAAAAATGGTAATATTCTAATCTGGAACACTAGCAATGGAAGGATTTCTATCGTTGACATTGCAAGCAATAAGACAATTAGAGAAGAAACAATAAAACTTAACTTTAATACCATACCGGAGTTATCAGGTCGTAAACTCTCATTTTCATTACCAACTTTAAACCTTGATAATGTACTAACAGTGAGTATAACTGCGATAGATACAACCTTATATCAACATGAATCATATAATGTTTCTATTGACCTGAATATTTCGAAAGTTATACAAATTGAAAAAAAACTGTTTAACCCTTCTTCAGATGCGGTTGCGGCACATACTGTTAATTGTAAAATGCCCTGGTTTTACAAAGTCGATAGTGATATAGGAGAAGTGCCTCAAACACCGGTTCAAGCTGAAACCCCGGAATTAACAGGTACAAGCAAAAAAAAAGTTGCTTTATTTAATCAAAAAATGAAAGAATGGGAAGATGAAGAAGACAGAAAAAACAATGAATATAGTAAAGCTTTAAAAGAATATAACCAACGCATAATGGATCCTGCATCATATACTATAACAATCTCCCATGATCAGGAAATGAAAGAACCTGTGCTCGTTATGAATGGAAATGGTGGTGGAACTATTTATAATGATAAGTATTTACTCTCTCGGAATACTAGTGCAATTTCGTTATATTCACTTGAAGACGGGAAAATCCTTTGGGAAGTTGATACAGATTATTAATTTTTAAAAAAATAATGTACATAGCAGGAGAAAATTAATCTGGGTATTCTGCAAAAAAGACATTGCTTATAAAAACAAATGAAGATACTAACATTAGATGATCACCCTCAGTTTATAGAAGGATTAGAGATAATTCTAAACGTTTATTTTTCAGATTTACATATTGTTAAATTTAAAAGTTTAGCAGAACTTAAAAATCAAAAAGTATGTTTAGAATCCTGTGATTTATTTATCAGTGAAATAGAAATGCCAAATGAAAATATTATAAAATTTTTATCTTCAATTAGAATGAAGCATTCTAAACTTCCAATATTTATAATATCTAGGCAAAACAAGCTTTCGCTGATTAAAAAATGTAAAAAACTTAAAATCAAAGGATATATTTTAAAGGATGATCCTGAATTAATAATTAAGATTGTTAAATATTTAATTTCAGGACAGGAATACTATTCTGAAAAAGTTAAACAAATTCTAAACATGAACAAAAAACTTCTAAGCCCAAAAGAGGAAAAAATAATTGCGTTAATTGCTAAAGGAAATAATAATCATGAAATAGCAAAAGAGTTGTTTATAAGATACTACAAGGTTGTAACACATCGCAAAAATATAAACCGAAAATTAGATTTGAATACTAATACAGAAGTAATCAAATATTATTTTGAAAATTATATTCAAAAAAGACTAAAATATCACACTGTTAGAGGATTGTAAAACTACAATTCCTAAACTAAATTTGAATATAATTTATTGACATTAGTGAGAATGAAAATACTGTTAAATTATTAAAAACTAAAACCGGAATGGGAGAAACATTTGTCCCGAATACTCCTTAAAACAAAGTAGGGCATAAACTTAGAAACAATTGACATGAAAAAAAACTACATAATCGGCTTAATAATTCTAAGCTTGCTGATTTCGCAACAGCTTTTCCCACAAAAGGAAAACACAAAAAACCCTTTAAGGGGTGAACAACAAATTGAACTTTCGGAAGGTTACAGCTTTGTATCTTCCCGAATAATAGCTGATAATCCTGACATAAAAGACATATTACAGAGTAATCTTGTAAATCTTGAATTTGTAAGAAATTCACAAGGATTTATGTTACAAAAAATCGGCCCCGTTTGGGTTAACAATATTGGTGATTGGGTTAATACGGAAGGATATTTATTTAAAATGAGTGCAACAGATGAATTAACAATTATGGGTGATGTTATCGATCCTCAAACTCCTGTTGCACTCTCAACAGGTTATCAAATAGTAGGGTATTTACCTGATGAGGCTCTGAATACCGAAGATATTTTTCAGGATTTACTAGAGAATCTTGTTTTTGTTCGCAATACAGCCGGTTTTATGTTTCAAAAAATCGGTCCTGTGTGGGTAAATAATATTGGTGACATGCAACCCGGTGAGGGCTATCTTGTTAAAATGAATGCCGATGATATTTTAATTTATCCCGGTTCATCATCATTTAATTGCGGCGATCCATTTACCGACCCCCGCGACGGACAAACCTACAACACCGTACAAATTGGCGATCAATGCTGGATGGCCGAAAACCTGAACATTGGAACAATGATAAACGGCACTGTAGAAATGACAGAAAATGGAGTTATTGAAAAATATTGTTATGATAATGATCCTGCAAATTGTGAAACTTATGGAGGATTATACCAGTGGAACGAAATGATGGAATATTCAACTACTCCGGGTGTGCAAGGTATTTGTCCAGGCGGTTGGCATTTACCAACCGATGACGAATGGATAACATTAACTGATTTTCTTAGCGGAGCTGCTGGAGGAAAAATGAAGGAAACGGGCACAACATATTGGCAATCACCAAATGCAGGTGCTACAAATGAAAGCGGGTTTACGGCTCTTCCTGGCGGTAACCGTGACAACGATGGTAACTTCTACAGTCTCACCAGCCACGCCTTCTTTTGGTCGTCGAGTGAGCACCTTAGTTCCTACGCAAGATACCGATACCTCACTTATCTTAGCGATTTTGTCTTCAGTAATCTTAGCTATAAGAGCTTCGGTTTTCGTGTTCGTTGCGTTCAGGATGATTTTACACCAACAAACCAACCCCCTGAACAACCATCATCCCCAAATCCTGAAGATGGAGTAGAAAGCCAATCAATAGAAGTTGATCTTTCATGGTCATGCACCGATCCAGAAAATGATCCGCTGACCTATGATATTTATTTTGGAACAGTATCCACACCACCACAGATAGCAACAGGTCAAACTGAAACATATTATTATTCGGGAACCTTGGAAAATAACACAGAATATTTCTGGAAAATTATTGCCCACGATAATCAGGGGAATACTACCGATGGCCCTGTTTGGTCCTTTACTACAATGGCGGAACCTGATTGTGATGATGGAATACCTTGTACAATTGATTATTACGACTATGATCTTGGTGAGTGTGTTCATGAACCTAATGATAATATATGTGATGATGGAGTATTCTGTAATGGTCAGGAAATATGCGACCCAACCTTAGGTTGCGTTAGTGGAACTCCTACTGTAATTGATGATGGAATCGAATGTACAATAGATTTATGTGATGAATCACTTAATGTAGTTTTACATATACCTGATGATAGCGCCTGTGATGATGGTGATCCGGAAACTACAGATATTTGTGATCCGGAATCAGGATGCTTACACATACCTGTTTCTTCATGTGGCGATCCATTTACAGATCCTCGTGATGGACAAACATACGAAACAGTACAAATTGGCAATCAATGCTGGATGGCAGAAAACCTGAATATTGGAACACGAATTGATGGTAGTAGTAATCAGACAAATGATAACAGCATCGAAAAATATTGTTATGACAATCTGGAATCCAACTGTGACACATACGGAGGTTTGTATCAATGGGATGAAGTCATGCAATATTCCACGAATGAAGGAGTGCAGGGAATTTGCCCGATTGGTTGGCATGTACCAACAGATGCGGAATGGGCTGTACTTGTAAATGAATTAGGTGGAGTGAGTATTGCCGGAGGGAAACTTAAAGAAATCGGAACAGCTCATTGGATTTCACCTAACACCGGAGCAACAAACGAATCAGGATTTACCGGGTTACCTGGAGGGTACCGTTATAATAATGTAGGTAATTATGATGCGATGGGATTATATGGCTTTTTCTGGACGTCCTCTTATTTTATGATACCAACACTTCCATATCGTTGGCATTTATACGCTTTAAATTCTCAGGCAACCCAAGGTTATGAAAATCCTGAACAGGGTACATCTTTACGATGCTTAAGTGATTAACATTCAATATTTATCTGCCGTTTCCTATAACTATCGAAATAGCGAAGCAAACGACACGATGATGGAATTGTAATTCAAAAAAAACGAGACCTGACAGGTTTTAAAAACCTGTCAGGTCTATAAAATACAAGAAGTTAATCTATGTACACATATTATTAACTCCTAATTATTAAAAAAACTATTAACAAAGAAAAATTAAACAAAATGAAAAAAATAATTACATTAATTTTTAGTCTTGCTATTTTTGGAATAGCATTCAGTCAAACCAATGTTTCGGGTACAATTAGTTCAAATACCACCTGGAATATGGCCGGAAGCCCATACATAGTTTCCGGAAACCTAACACTATCAGCAAGATTTACTTTAACAATTGAATCAGGAGTTGAAGTAAAATTTGACAATGGCAGGTCAATGTATGTTTATGGTAATGTAAATGCAACATCAACAACATTTACATCAAACGATGCAAGCCCTTCACCCGGAAAATGGAACTACTTAACGTTTTATTCCGGTTCAACTTCTACATTAACTAATTGTGCCGTTAAATACGGCCAGTATGTTGATGTTGCAAACGGTGCAAGCCTTACAATGGCAGGAGGCTCAATTGAAAATATGAATATTTATGGTATTTATACTGCCGGGATAGTGAATGTTTCAAATGCTATTATTGACATGGCGGGATATGTGAGTAGTGGGCACGGGATTTCCACCCATGCTTCAAGCATCACAAGTATAACAAACACAAGTATTTTGAATTGTAATTATGGGATACAAGTAGGTTCAAATAATTCACAAATTTCTATTGATAATAGTACTTTATCCTCTAACAACTATCCATTATATTTTGGCTATACAGGAGATTTAACACTTACAGGCACCAATAATTTTACTGGCAATACATACAATGTTTTTTATGTTTATCAAGCCTCAATGGGTACTGACTGGAGTTTGCCTTTTGTAAATGTACCCTATTATTTCCGCACCTCTTTCACTGTAAATAATGGCAGCACTCTTACCATTGCTTCTGAAAACATATTAAAGTTTACCAATGGAGCACAATTATATGTAAAAGGTACACTTACAGCCAATGCCAATGAGGGCGAAAATATTTATTTTACATCCTACCGTGACGATAACTGGGGAGGCGACTCTAATGGCGATGGTACGGCAACAGCCCCGGCTGTTGGGAACTGGTACGGTATTGCTTTTTATGATGAAAGTAATGATGCAAGTGTGATGCGAAGATGTATGGTAAGATATTCAGGCCATGGTAGTGCCGGTGGAGTTACAATGATTGATGCCGGCCCGACAATTGATGAATGCGATTTTTCGCAAAACTATTTTGGAGCCTATTTTCAAAATGCATCCAATCCCACGTTTACCAATAATACGATCGGATCAAGTTCCATGACCCCGATTGCCATGTCATTCGAAGCAAATCCAACTTTTACAAACAATGTATTATCATTTTCCGATAATCAATATGATGCTATAGGCCTGATTGGCGGTACGCTTACTGCTGATGCCCATATTATCCAACGCGACTTTACTACCGTTAGTAACATAACCTACCTTATGCTTGCCGGAATAACTGTTCCTTCAGCATATACATTAACAATCGACCCGGGAATTGTAATCAAATCTACAAGCTATAGCTACCGAATTATTATTGAAGGTAAATTGCTTGCCGATGGAACTGCTGATGACCGGATTACATTTACATCGGTAAAAGATGATAACTATGGTAATCCCGGCGATACAAACAAAGACGGAACAATTACTACTCCTGTAATTAACGACATGGGGTCCATAATATTTAAAGAAGGTAGCGATCCGTCTTCTATTCTTGATCATGTAAGGATGAAATATGCAAGTGTATGGAACTATTATTATCAAAATGGAGGCCAAAACCACTATTTGAATGCTTGCGCTGTGGCAACAATTGGTGCCAGCCCGACTATTTCCAATTGCGAATTCAGGGAATTGGAATATGGTGTTTCATGTTATACAACTTCCAATCCAACAATTACCAATAATTCAATGACCAATATTAATAATACACCATTCTCTGTTTCTGCATCAGCAAATCCAGGCTTTTCAGGAAATACTTTTACCAACGTCGGATTAAATGCACTTGGATTACTGGGACATAATGTTGTGGTTAATAGTAATATTACTCAAAAAAATGTTGCAGGTTATTCAAACATCACTTATGTATTACTTGAGGATATTGAGCTTCTCAACGGTGCAACTCTTGACATTGAAGCCGGAATTGTTATTAAAATGTCATATAAAGGATGGGATATACAAGGAGGCCTAAAAACAAACGGAACCATTTCTGAGCATGTAGTATTTACTTCCCTTTATGATGATAATGTGGGAAATCCTATGGATACAAATGGCGATGGTAATGCCACAACTCCATCATGGGGCAACTGGTACGATATTTCCTTTGAGGAAAACAGCGATGACCTTTACTGCAGCCTGGTTTACACCGATTTTAAGTATGGAGGATCTTCTTCTAATGGAATAGTTACTACAACAAATGCTTCTCCTACATTAAATCACGTCCTTATTGATCAATCCTATTATTATGGATTATGGTTTAACGGAAATTCTGCCCCGACAGTAAGTAATGTTGACATTAACAATTGCCGGCTCGACCCCATTGCCATTTCATTAACTTCTAATCCAACATTCTCAAGTATTGCATTTTCCGCTAATGGAAGTAATGGAATCAGAATTGTAGAAGGCACATTATCCTCAAATGCCACATTGATTAAACGAAATATTGCAGGATTTACCAATATTGCTTATATTATTCATAATTTGGATATAGCCTCTGGTGCTGTCCTGACTCTTGAAGAGGGTGTAATTATTAAGTTTCCCGAAGGCTACTATAACGGAATATTAGTTCATGGCGGTTTAAATGCAAGCGGTACCTCAGGTGAGAGAATAATTTTTACTTCCCTTAAAGATGACTCTGCAGGTGGTGATACTAATAATGATGGAAATTCAAGTGTTCCATATAATTACGATTGGCAGGGACTCGTATTTTTTCCTGAAAGTGATGACACTCAAAACAAACTTATTTATAGTGAAATAAGATATACCGGTGGCGGACATTCCTATCATGGAAGTTATACCGGCAAAGGCTCTGTTAGAGTAAAAGATGCATACATTGAAATTGACCATAGTATTTTCCAGCAATCATCATCAACAGCACTAGGTATATATGGTACAGCAAATCCGGATGTAACAAATTGTCAAATGTATAATATTACTGATGAACCAATTTTTATGGCTATGTTCTCCAGCCCTGTTTTCTCAGGAAATACAACAGCGAATATCGGCAGGATGGCTATTGGTATTCAGCCTGAAACCTATTCCCAATCTGCAACAATGCAACAGCGAAACTTTGCAGGATACAGCAATATTACCTATATGTTTTATGGGGCAACAATAAATTCAGGTACTACAATTACAATACCGGCTGGGATAGTTTTTAAATCAATCAGCTACTGGAGCCAATCCTTCACAGTAAACGGAAAACTTAATATTAATGGAGTGTCAGGCAATCCTGTAGTTTTCACCGATTACAGGGATGATGATTATGGAAATCCTCTCGATACCGAACAAAATGGCTCCGGCAGTACACCTACCAACCATGGGCCTTATTTTATATTTAATGATGTAAGTGATGATGCCAGCTCCATTGACTATGCAATATTACGGTATTCAAATGATGTAGTAAGGCTTAATAGTGCTTCCCCTTCAATAACAAATAATACATTTTATAAGGTTGATTATGGAATTACTAATTCAGGAGTTTGTACACCCATAATTGAAAATAATATTTTTGACGATCTTGATTTTGCCCCAATGAGTATTTCTCTGGTTTCATTTCCTGCTTCTACATCAGGGAATATAATTACGGGTACTACCCGTAAAGGGATCAGGATTCAAAATGAAACCCTTACCCAGGATGCTACCTTACAGAAAAGATCATTTGGAGGGATATCAAATATCCCCTATATTTTTCAAAATTATACTATAGGTACAGGAGTTACTTTAACCCTTGATCCGGGTGTTGTGTGCAAATTTTGGAGCGGTGGTACAATAACTGTAAATAACGGCATTATTGCCGAAGGCCTTGCCACATCCGGGAATCGGGTTATTTTCACCAGCCTGACTGATGATTTTTACGGAGGGGATACTAATGCTGACGAGGATGCAACAGCATCTAATTACTGGCAATGGAATGGAATATTGGTTAATAACCAGGCTTTGGATCCATTGACACGCTTTGATAATTGTATCTTCAGGCATGTATCAGGACAGGGATGTATAAGAACTGTCAGTGCAAGCCCGTCTATTTTAAATTGTTCATTTAGTAATAGCACCGGTGGGATTTATGCAACAGGAGCTTCAAATCCGCTAATCAATTATTGTGATTTTGATGAAATCGGCTATTATGATGCTGTGAATAATGTAAACCAATCATTTGTTATTAATGCCGAAAATTGCTGGTGGGGCGATAACTCAGGCCCAACCCATTCAGGAAATCCTGGAGGTATTGGCGAAGTTGTTACAGATGGAGTGGATTATTTACCTTTTGGAACTTCAGGAGCAATTAACCCTCTTTTAGGTGATGTCAGTTTAAACAGCATAGTACAGGCTTATGATGCTTCTTTGGTTTTACAATATGTTGTTGGCTCTATTACCTTAGATAATACACAGCAAAATGTTGCCGATGTTAGCGGTGAATCCGGCATAACAGCTTATGATGCATCATTTATCCTTCAATATGTTGTAGGATTGATCAATTATTTTCCGGCAGCTTTATTAAATCCTGTAACAAATATTGTTTCGGATGTGGAATTAATTGTTGGTAATGATGATGTGGAACCGGGCGAAGAATTTTCCCTTCCAATAAATATTGCTGATGTTTCCGGCCTTTATTCTATGAATATGATCATTGATTATAATCCCGAATATCTTGAAGCCATAAATGTGGAAAGTTTACTAACAGAAACAAATTCTTCCTTTAATATTAATGATAGCATTGGCCAAATTAAAATCGCCTTTGCCGGTACCGAATCATTAGAAAGCGATATGTCTATTGCAAATATTGTATTCAAAGCATCAGATGAACTGACAGCAGGTTATACAATCCCGGTAACAGCAAAATATTTTATGGCTAACGAAACAGATTTGTCATGGAATGTTTCAAATGGTACGGTAACAATAAATGGTGTTTCAGGTTTGGAAGATGATTTTGAAGTTGAAACCATAACGCTTTCCTGCTATCCTAATCCGTTTAACGAGCAGTTAAATATAAATTATTATGTAGCTGAAAACAACCAAAAGGTGTTTATTGCGGTATTTGATATTTATGGTCAATTACTTACCGAAATTGCAAATGGAACGCATAAAGCTGCAAGCTATAAGACATCATGGAATGGTACCGACCGGCAAGGAAAAAAACTTCCCAATGGCAACTACTTTATCAGGATGATTTCAGAAAATAAAGTGGTAACACAAAAAATTCAGATTGTCAAATAAAATGATTGAATGCAAGAATGATTGAATGCGAAAATGATGCAAAATAAAAAGACATAACATTATAATATTCAAGCATTCAATCATTCATTCAATCAATCATTAAATCATCTAACCATTTAAAATAGACAAAATGAAAAAAATCATATATATATTATTAATTATAACTGCAATTCTGCCAGGGCTTTCATCTCTGGCAGATAACCCGGTTGAATTGAGGATTCCGGATGAAACTGCTACTGTTGGCGATTTTATCAATATACCGGTTTATGTTGATAATTCAGTAACAGGAGAAAATGTTTATTCTTATCAATTCCAAATTTACTACTATAGTTCTTCTCTAACATTTGTATCCATTGAAACAGCGGGAACACTGTTGGAAAGTTGGGGAGCACCAATAACCAACATTTCCGTAACAAACTATCTGTCAATTGCAGGTGCAGGCTCAACTCCTCTTTCGGGGACTGGGATACTTTTTTATATGCGGTTTGAATGTATTAGTTCAGGTGGATCACCATTGTATTTTAATGGTGGTGATGCCAACAACTATTTTAACGAAGGAACTCCCGGTGTTACACTTGATGACGGATATATTTCCATTACTGCACTTCCAGCTATTGATATATATCCTGATAATGGATTACTTTCCGTTGGCGAGGGAATGCAGTTTAATGTTAGCGGAGGAACTGCACCCTATTCATGGTTTGTTACCAATCCGGCGATTGCCTCCATTAATTCCTCAGGTTTGCTAAGTGCTAATGCTCACGGATTAACAAAGGTTGTTGTGGAGGATGATAACGGCATCAGGGATACGACTACATCCTGGATTGAGATCAGAGCCATGCAACTCAGTTTTCACGACACAACTGCCTGGCAGGGAAGCACAATTGATATTCCCATTTATACAACAAGCCTTTCCGGCCTGGATATTATGTCGGGAAATATCAGTTTTTCTTTTAACCAAAATATATTGACACCTACAACGCTGATTACGACAGGTACATTATTGGATGGCTATTCGGTTTCTTTTAATAATTCAAATGCCGGTAACGTAAATATTGCATTTGCCGGGACAAGCCCTGTATCAGGAAATGAAGTGTTATTATATATCCGGTTTGATGTATCTTCTGTAAATACCGGCGGTTCCTGGTTAAGTTTCACTGAAGCCATGTTTAATGAAGATCTCCCGGCTACAACTGACAACGGATATTTTTCGACTATAAATTTTTCAACAATATCCGTATCGCCTAATACTTATACTCTTGTAGCAGGTGAAACACATCAGTTTACTGCTACAGGTGGTATTGCCCCTTATATTTGGACAACTTCCGATAACACAATTGCCACAATTGATGCTACCGGTTTACTGACAGCTCATCACAGCGGATTGATACAAGTTACTGCAACAGATGATGTCGGAGCCTCAGGAACAACAGGCAATATTACTGTTTATGATACTTATATTGATATTGATAATGCAGATGCTATGGTTAATTCTGTTTATGATCTTAAAGTAAATATTTTGGATTTTCCAATTGGGCAGGATGTATATTCATTTAACGGAACAATAAGTTTTAAAACTCCCGAATTAATTGCCCTGAGTATTGTTCCAGGGCCTCAAAACGCCGGTTGGTCTATGGTCAGTAATGTTTCAGGTAATCAAATCAGCTTTGCCGGAGCAGGAACATCACCAATTACTTCTGCAGGAGTGTTATTTAAAGTCAGATTCCAACTTACTCCTGATCTTACAATTGGAGAAGTTGCTTATGTGAATTTTGTTGAGATAAGCCTTAACGAAGGAGTTCCATTACCGATAACGACAAATGGAAATATTACAGGAACAGAAGGTGGTCAACAGCAAATACCTCTTTCATCGGGTTATAGTTTTATTTCATCACGAATTATTCCTTTCTATCCCGATATGCTGAATGTTTTATCTGATAATCTTGATAATCTTGATTTTGTTAGAAATACTGCAGGGCAAATGCTAAGAAAAATCGGGCCTGTTTGGGTTAACAGTATTGGAGATTGGGTTACGACCGAAGGTTATTTGTTTAGAATGAATAATGCTGATGAATTATTACTTGAGGGAGATGAAATAAACCAGCAAACTCCTGTTATTTTAAATTTTGGATATCAAATAATAAGTTACTTACCGGAACAGCAAATAAATACTGCTGATGTTTTTGCAAACGTATTAGATAACCTAAATTTTGTAAGGAACACAGCAGGTCAGATGTTTAGGAAAATTGGGCCAATTTGGGTTAATAGTATAGGTGATATGCAAGCTGGTGAAGGCTATCTTGTAAAAATGAATGCTGAGGATGTGCTTATTTATCCTGAAGCAACAGATAATCTGATTTCGTATAAAACAGCAAAACCTGAACATTATAAAGTCATTGACGGAAATCCTTATGATCCGATCTGGACAATTTATTTTGAGAAAGGAACTTTAGATCAAGGTGATGAAATTGGAGTTTATGACGGAGAAAAGCTTGTAGGTGGAGGAAAAGTAATTTCTGATAATATTTTTGAAAACCCCATTCCTGTTTTCAGTAATCTTTATCAAAACGGCAATTCTACAATATTTAAATTTTGGAAGAAAAATAAGAAAGAAGAATATATTTTAAGCAATTATGCATTTTCAAATCCATATCAAGATGCCTGGATAGAAGATGTTTTTCCGTCAAAAGATGGTGAGTATAGTTTACTGCGTTTTTCAACAACGGGAATATCAAACAAAACCACAACAAATCATTCAATCACAATCTATCCCAATCCTTCAGAAGGAATATTTAATATTTCAATTGAAGGAATAAACGGAGATATTAAATTAAAGATCATAGATATTCATGGAAATATTTATCGTTTCTTCGAAATCGAAGGAATAAAATCTTTTACAAAAAAACAACTTAAACTAAAAAATCTGCCGGTAGGGGTTTATTTTATAAACATTGGTGGCAAAGATTTTAATCAGGTTAAGAAAATTGTAATTCAATAATCCCTGGCCATCCATACGGACTTGCTTCGCTTCATCGGATGAGTGTATTTATATGCAACTCATCCGATGAAGTGAAACAAGCGACACGAAGTTAGCCCGTACGAAGCGAAGCAAGTCCGCATGGATGGGTCCGTATGGATGACTATTCAATAAAAAATAATACCATAAAAACAAATGAAGATACTAACATTAGATGATCACTCTCTGTTTTCCGAAGGATTGGGAAAAATTCTTAAAGATCATTTTACAGATTTGTATCTTGATAAGTTTAAAAGCATAGAAGAACTTACGAATCAAAAAACAGATTTCAATTCTTATGATCTATTTATAAGTGACATTGAATTACCGGATGAAGATATTTTTAAACTATTATCTTCAATAAAATTGAAGCACCCTAAACTGCCAATATTAATAATATCTATGCACAATAAACTTTCGGTAATAAAAAAATGCAAAGAACTAAAAATCGAAGGCTATATTTTAAAAGATGACTATGAAGTAATAATAAATGTAGTTGAATATCTACTATCCGAACAGGAATATTATTCGGAAAAAGTTAAACAAACTCTAAATATTCTAAATAAAAAAGAGAAACTTCTAACACCTAAAGAAGAGGAAATAATAGCACTTATCGCAAAAGGAAAAAACAACCATGAAATTGCAAAAGAGTTGTTCATAAGCTACATTACTATTATAACACATCGCAAAAACATTAACAGAAAATTAGAATTGAATACTAAAGGAGAAATAGTCAAATATTATTTTGAGAATTACAAACCGACATTGAATGTGAAAACAAACTAACTACTAAATTATTAATGTGATCCGTGACAATCTATCAAATTGTTGGTAAGTTTAAAGATTTACAATCTGTTAACTGACAGATTCACACCGGCACTTAAACATAAAACTGTTAAGCTCTCTTGAAACTTTGCTTTAATTTACAGCTTTTTTAATTATTTCCTAATTTTGCCATTTTTTAACAAAAGTAAGTCTATGAGATATTTTTTACTGTTTTTTCTGCTACTCCCGGTTTTTTTGTTTGCTGATAATCCCCGCCTGCCTGACGGGCAGGAATCCCAAAACGACAGCCTGAAAAATCTTCTTAGGGTTTATGAGAGGAGTGAAAAACTGGATATTCTCCAAACACTTACACGCAAATATCTTTTTAAATCTGCTGATAGTTGCATTAAATATGGAAAACTTGCAGCAGGTTTGGCTGAAAAATTAAAAAGTACAGAAGAGGAAGCAATTGCATATAAAACAATCGGATATGCCGTCTACAGGCAGGGAGATTATGATCAAAGTATCCTGTATTACGAAAAGGCATTAGAAAGTTATCTGGAAGCCAAACAATATTTTGATGCAAGCACCGTATCCAACTACCTCGGTGATGCTTACACAATGAAAAATGATTATGCTAAAGCATTAACTTACCTGACCGCTGCTGAAAAAAGTTGTGACAGTCTTTTAAACACACATCATAACCGGATATCTGTGAGACGCCTTTACTCAATTATCTTAACCAACAGAGGCATGCTTTATAATGAACTCGACAGCATTGAGAAACCACTTATGTTATTCACTAAAGCTTTGAGGTATGCAAATGAAACAGGTGACAGCACACGCATAACGGCTTCATTTTCTAATATTGGGATGATCTATAAAAAGCAGAAAAAATATGATTTGGCTTTAAACAAATATTTCAAAGCTTTAGAGGTTTCACAGAAAACCGGAAACAAGGATCATCAAATTCCCATCCTGAACAATATAGCAAATATTTACGGTAAAACCGGAAAATCCGATACAGCATTGATTTTTTACCAAAAAGCGAAAAAGATTACAATAGAAACCGGTGATAAATATAAATTAGCACAGGTTAATTATAATATTTCACATACTTATTTTAACCTTGGCTATTACAGTACAGCCCTAGATTATGCTTTGTTATCATTGGAGGTGTCTATGCAAACCAAATCATTGAAAGTAATATACGACAACTACGAACTATTGTCGATGATTTATGAAAAATTAGGCAGAAACAAGCAATCACTGGAATACCATAAACGATTTGCTGAGTTGAAAGATTCAGTTATTGGCCTGGAAACAAGAGAAGAAATTGCTGATTTACTGGTCAAATACGAAACAGAAAAAAGGGAAAAAGAGAACACACTTTTACACTATGACTTAGAGCTTAAAAAAGTTGACATCAATAGAAAAAATCTTTTATTACTCATCTATCATATTGTAATTGCAATTGTTGTAATTTTTTCTATAATCATCTTTTTTCTTTTAAAGCAAAAATCTAAAGCCTATAATGCACTGGTAAAGCAGAACCTGAAATCGTTGAATATTGAAAAAAAACTTGAAGAAAGTATTTTGGAGCAATCTGATCATTCGCCTCCGCAACAATCCGATACAGACAATATATTTAAAGAGCTTGACACTCGCCTCATAAAATTTTTAGCAGAGGAAAGGCCATATCTTGCAGCAGATGTCAATCAGGAAGAATTCTGCCAAAAGTTGAGTACAAACCGCACTTATCTTTCCCAGATGATAAACCGGAACTATAATTTAAGTTTTAACGATTTACTTTGTGAATACAGGGTACGCGCAGCACGCGAATTATTGGCCGACCCGGCAAACAAACATTTGTCAATTGAAGGGATTGGTGAAATGGCAGGTTTTAAAAACAATGCTACGTTCAATAGAAAATTCAAAAAACAACTAAGCCTCACCCCAAAACAATTTCGCGACAAAGTCCCTAAAAACAAATAATACCACTTAAACAATATGCTTTTAACTTTTTGTCATTCTGCTATCTGTAAGCAGAATTTAACACCTGTACAGTACTTTTGACGCAGGTACAGCCCCTTTTTTTGTATTATGGTTCCCACCGCTATATTTTTGCTTCAATAATTTTAATTTATAAAAGTAAAACAAAAACCAAAAGGAGGAACCATGAAAAAACACTTAATTTTAATATTAATTTCAATATTGGCATCATCGCTAATTGCCAAAAACAATTGCCTTGATTTTGATGGCACTGATGATTATGTGGCAATGCCGGATATGGCTGAAAATTCGTCCGGTAGTATTGAATGTTGGGTGAAAGTGAATAATTTTACCAGTAACAACAACTTTTTTACTAATGCCCCAACTGGTTCAAATACTATAGCTTTTGATCTCGATACGGATGGAATACTCTATTTTTACCTTCATACTGCCGGTTCATGGAAAACTGTACCAACTAACAATGCTGTACCACTTAACACCTGGTTTCATGTGGCTGGTACATGGGATGGGACTACGATAAGATTATATATAAATGGGGGTGAAGTAAATTATTTGGCTCAGGGAGGGAGTCCTACCCAGGCAATAGCAAATTGGTGGTTAGGCCGTGGAACTACTGCTTATTTAGATGGCCAAATTGATGAATTCCGACTATGGGATGACCGCAGAACCGTAGATGAAATCCGTGCCAATATGTATAAAGAACTTGCCGGAACCGAAGGCGGCCTTCTTATTTATTACAAATTAAATGAAACCGGCGGTACTAATGCGGATGATTCAAAATCAGGCGGAACAAATGATGGCACACTTACAAATATGGATGATTCTGACTGGCAAACTTCACCTGCCTTTTTCGGGCCAAAAAATTGTCTGGAATTTGATGGAACAAATGATTATGTGAATATTCCTGATAAAGATATATTCGATTTGACAACAAACTATACCATTGAGGCATGGATACATCCACAAACTTTTGGATATTTGGATGGAATTGTTTCAAAGTTTCATACGGATGTTGCAAATGGATATATGTTGCGATTATCATCAACATCTCCTTATTCCGGTTTGGAATTTGATGAAATGAAAACAGCTAATGGAATTCTCACAGCAGATACATGGTATCATATTGCTGCTGTTAATGATAATGGAACACGTCATTTGTATTTAAATGGTATTGAACAAACCCTAACTGGAACACCACTTACTATATCTTCTAACACAGACCCTGTTCGTATTGGAATTGACTACAGCACAAGATATTTTGAAGGTAAAATAGATGAGGTTCGTATATGGAATGATGTTAGAACAATAGCTGAGGTTAGGGAAAATATGTGCAAAAGCCTTGTTGGAAACGAAACAAATTTAGTTGCATTATATAATTTCGATAACGCAAGTGGTACCACAGCTCAGTGTTATAGCGGAAATACCGACTTATGGCAATATGATGGAACTCTCAATAATATGGAAGGTGAAGATTGGACAGCCTCATCTGCTTTTAACACCTGGCTAAACACCAGTTCAACATCATGGTCAACCACAACAAATTGGAGTAGTGGAAGTGCTCCGGCTTCAACGGATAATGTTGGAATTTACACATATACGGGAGGCGTACAACCGGCATCCCTTAGTTCTGCGGTAAGTTGCAATAACTTAGGTATAGGTACAGGAGCTACTCTATCAAATAGTTCAAATACATTAACCGTATCAGGAAATATTTTGAATGAGGGAACTCTTACAATTGGCGGAACTCTTACAAACAATAACTCATCATCAACATTTATAAACGATGGAACTTTTACCGATAATGGAACAGTTACCTTAGAAGGCCTTACAAATAATTCAGGTAAAACTGTTGATATTAACGAAACCAAATCGATGACAATTGAGGGCGATCTTGACAATTCGGGAACGTTTACTATTAAATCATCAGCTTCCGGCACCGGCTCCCTCATAGTTTCAGGAACTGCCACAGGAAACGTTACTGTTCAACGATTCATTACGCATGACAAATGGCATTACATAGCAGGCCAAACAAATATTTCAGGAAATTTCAGCACATTGAGTATGGGGCTGACATCAGGTACTAATAATGATCAATTTTATCGCTGGGAAGAAAGTTTAGATTGGGGAGATAATATTGGGAACTGGGTTGACATTTTAAACGGCCCTAATGGTAATGACCCCACTATGGCGACAGAAGGTTTTGTACCATGTGAAGGTTATGCTATTAATTATATTACAACAGACAAAACTTTAAACCTGAGCGGAGTTCCCTACACTTCTGATCAAAGTATTAATATTACAAGAACTACAAATAGCACAAGCATTGGTAACAACCTCATTGGTAATCCTTTTTGCTCAACAATTGCGGCAAACAGCAATGCAGATGCAAATAGTTTTTTGAGTACCAATTCTGATGTATTAGATGTCACTTATTCAGGCATATATGTATGGAATGAGCAGGCAGGTTATCAAGGTAACAGAGATGATTATACAACAATTTCAAATTCAGATGCAGCAAAATATATTGAAGCCGGACAGGGATTTATTGTTTGTGCAAAAAATTCAGGTTCAACATCCCTACCATTTAATACAAATATGCGAAAGCATGGAACAGCTACTTTTTATAAAAATTCAGAGCAAGAAGAAGTATCAAGATTTTATATTAGTGTTGAAAACGATGAAGGACTTTATAATGAAATTTTAATAGCCTTTATCGAAGGAATGGCTAATGGTTTGGATATATCTTATGATGTCGGAAAACTTAAAGGAAATCCGGATATTGCTTTATATTCCGTTTTGGTTGAAGACAACGGTTCAGATTTTATTCATCAGGCATTGCCTCCTTTAAACGGAAATATAACAGAAGTAAAAATAGGTTTGGATATAAACCAAGCCGGAAATTATACTTTCAAAATAAAAGAACTTGAAAATTTTGATAAAATCATAACTATAAAATTAGAAGACAAAGAAACCGGAACACTAATTGATTTTCGTGACACGGAAGAATACACTTTCAATATTAGCGAAGCAGGTGAAATACGCGAACGTTTTGTTTTACACTTTAACAACGCAGCAGGCATTGAAGACCAAACTCACGAAACCGCAGATATTCGTTTTTATGTTTACGATAACAAACTTTATATTATTGATAAAGAACTTAAATACGGAACAATTCAATTATTTAATATACTTGGACAACCGGTAATGGAAAAACAATATTCAGAAGTAGTAAACACCTTTGATATAAAATTATCGAAAGGATATTATGTTGTTAGAATAATTACGAATAAAATGACTGTAAGCGGAAAAATATATGTGGAATAGGAACTGATGCAGGAATCGGTAATCGGTGATCAGTGATCTGTAATCAGTCAGCGATCCGAAACTTGCCTGTTCACCTTAATTCCGATAGCTATCAGAACTAAGGAGGGAAACTTAAAACTTAAAACAAAATATTATGAAAACAAACATTAAAATAATAGCAATCGTTCTACTGATAGCAGTAGCAACTTTTGTTAGCTCAAACGCAAAAGCTGATGCTCCACCACCTCCTCCACCCGACCATGGAGAAACCGGAAATGTTCCCGGAGGCGGAGCTCCAATTGGCAGCGGATTATTTATTTTGCTTGGATTAGGTGCTGCTTATGGCGGGAAAAAGTTATATGATAACAAAAAAATGAAACCGGTAGAGTAAATTCATAACGCAGCTTCGCTGCAAACAAAAAATAGAACACTGATGACACTGATTAAACTGATTAACACTGATTTTTATTAACGCAGATAATCATTTTATCAGATCAAAAAAAGAAAAAAACTAAACAAAAAAGATTTCGAAAAAGAAAATAAATATAGAGAACTAGACTCCTGCTTTATCATATTTTTATTAGAGGAGAAGCCATATCTGACGTCAGATGTCAGTCAGGAAGAATTCTGCCAAAAACTGGGCACAAACCGTACTTATCTTTCGCGGATGATAAACCAAAATTATAAGCAAAGCTTTAGCGATTTACTTTATAAATACAGAGTAGGTGCAGCATGCGAGTTATTGGCCGACCCGGGGAATATGCATTTTTCAATTGAGAAGATTGGTGGAATGGCAGGTTTTAAAAACAATGCTACCTTCCACAGAAAATTCAAAAAACAGCTAAGCCTTACCCCAAAACAGTTTCGCGATAGAGTCAAAAAATGCAAATAATACTACATAAAAATTATATTTTTAACATTCTGCTACCCAGTCATCTAATAAAAGGAATTAACACAGGTACAGTACTTTTGACACAGGTACAGTACTTCCTTTTGATTTATGGCGACCTCAGTGTTATTTTTGTTGAAAATTTAATTAATAATAAATACAAAAAAAAACGAAGTAATGAAAATTAGAAAAAACAAAGTTGACCGGAATTTAATCCTTGTACTAAATTTATCAATATTAATTTTTATTGGGTTAATCATTGGCGGTTGCAAAAAGGATGAGGATACTGATGATCCTACTAACAAAATGACTATTGCTTTAACAAACATTTTTCCTTTGGCAATAGGTGAACAATGGAATTATTCAAATGTCGATTCATCTAATAATGAAGGAGTTTATGAAGTAAATCATTTTACAACAACTCACAAAGTAACTGGAATAACTGACCACATTGGCCAAAATTGTTTCATATTCAAAATTAAAGTTGTTGATGATGGTGAAATTGAAGAAGAAGATTTATATTATTATAATTCAGGAGATTTACTTTACGAATCGGAACCGGGCGAAACAGAATGGAAATTGGAAGAAGATATACAGGGCTTCGTTGATAAGGAGGTTGGAGACATTCTCTTCGAAGAGGTCATTTTTAGCGAAGATGGTGGATTGAACTTAGAGGAATCAGATGTATTGTCTATTGAGAGTTTCAACGAATCTGTTTCAACTCCGGCCGGAACATTTGAGAATTGCCTGGTACTAAAAGAAGAAAAATATGATATTTTCACAAATGAAAATGGGGTATTCGTAAAAGGTGAACATTCGATAGAATACACTTATTTTGCTTTAGGAACAGGATTCATTAAATCAGTTGACAGAGATTGGGAATTGACCAATAATATTACTGATGGTACATTATTGCAATATGAAGAAATGATAATTACCGATAAAATAACTATTGCTTTATCAGAGATATTTCCTCTTGCTGTAAATAATCAATGGAATTATTCGAATATTGATTCATCCTATAATGGAGAAGTTTATGAAGTAACTAACTTTACCACAACTAATGAAGTGACAGGAACTACAGATCACCTTGGCAAAAATTGTTTCACTTTCAATGTAAAAGTTGATGAAGGCGGTGTAATTGAAGAAGAAACTTTGTATTATTACAGCCAGGGAGATTCACTTTATGAATCGGAACCCGGAGAAGAAGAGTGGAAATGGGAAGAAGATATTCAGGGTTTCGCAGAAAAACAGGTTGGAGACATACTTTTCGAAGAAACCGAAACCAGTATAGAAGATGATTTAACATTAAAGGAATCAGATGTATTAACTATTGAGAGTTTCACTGAATCCGTAACAACTCCGGCCGGTACATTTTCGAATTGTTTAGTTTTAAAAGAAGAAAAATATGATAAATTCTATGATGCAAGCGGTGTTTTTGTTCTGGGAGAACATTCTGTTGAATATACGTATTTTGCATTGGGTGTAGGATTCATTAAATCGGTTGACAGAGATTGGGAAATGACCGATGAAACTTCTGACGATACATTATTACAATATGAAGAAGTGGTAATTACAGGTACAAATTTGCAATGATTATTCTCGTTTTTTAATAAAAGTTGATACAAAAAAGCAATCGTAGATTTTTACGGTTGCTCTTTTAAATATTAATTAAAAACTAATGTAATTATTTTTTACTAAGCTACTTGAAAATGTAATAAATCATTAATAAATATTTATTCTTCCGGAGAAGAATTTGTCCCGAACACTCCCAAAAACAAAGTAGGGCATAAATTTAGAAACTAATAAAATGAAAAAAAACTACACAATTGGTATAGTAATTCTTTGCTTGCTGATTACGCAACAGCTTTTCGCACAAAAGGAAAATACAAAAAATCCTTCAAGAGGCGAACAGCAAATCGAACTTATACAAGGTTATAGCTTTGTCTCCTCCCGAATTATTTCCGAGAATCCCGATTTAGTAAACATTTTACAAGATAATCTTGAGAATATAGATTTTGTAAGGAATACTGCAGGTGCAATGTTAAGAAAAATAGGCCCAAATTGGGTAAACACAATTGGTGACTGGGTTAATACAGAAGGTTATGTAGTTAAAATGATTACAGCCGATGAGTTAATAATTACCGGTGAAGCAATAGATCAACTGACACCAATTGATTTGCATTTTGGCCATCAAATAATAGGCTATTTGCCAAACCAGGCTTTCAGCACCGAAGTTGTTTTTGAGGATATTTTAGAAAATCTTGATTTTGTAAGAAACACCAATGGCTTAATGTTAATAAAAATTGGAGAGGAATGGGTAAATAATATTGGCGATATGCAGCCCGGCGAAGGTTATCTTGTCAGGATGAATACCGATGATGTATTAATTTATCCTGGTTCACTTTTTACATGCGGCGACCCATTTACTGATCCCCGTAATGAACAAACCTACGAAACAGTTCATATAGGCGACCAATGTTGGATGGCAGAAAACCTGAATATAGGAGAAATGATAAACGGCACTGAAGAAATGACTGACAATAGCGTTATTGAAAAATACTGCTACGATAATGACCCTGTTAATTGCGAAACTTATGGAGGGCTATACCAATGGAATGAAATAATGGAATATACTGCAACACCTGGTATGCAAGGAATTTGTCCTGAAGGTTGGCATCTTCCTACTGATGATGAATGGAAAATATTGGAAGGAACGGTTGACAGTCAATATTCTGTTGGAGACCCGATTTGGAATAATACCGGATCCCGTGGTTATGATGCCGGAAAAAACCTTAAATCTACAATAGGCTGGAGCCAAAATACAGGTACTGATGCCTTTGGATTTACTGCCCTTCCGGCCGGATACCGGAAACTGGAAGGTAGCTTCAACATTTTGGGCGACTATTGCGGCTTCTGGTCCTCCAGTGAGTACGATACGAGTAACGCCTGGGGCCGGGCTCTGTATTATATTGGAGACGGAGTGGCCCGTGACAACACAGGTAAGAGTCTGGGCTTTAGCAGTCGTTGTGTTCAGGATTAGGTCTATAAAACATCTAATATATGGGGGATAAAAACTCAATACACAAAATTATAACACATAATACATTAATATCATTGTAGAGTTTACACCACAATACCCCCATTAAGGATACTATTTCTAGGAATAGTATCCTTTTTTTTACACGAACTTTTTTAGAATAATTGTCAATACGTTACAATACTGTTTAATCACATTAAAGAAAAATAAATAGAAAAACGGAATTAAACTCTACAGCTGAAATAGTAATATTTTAAAAATAACTTCCCCAAATAATTAAAGAGTTATTTCTCAGAAATCAATCCATAGATTGATTTTATCTGTGTCAAATTTATAAATCACTGAATCTGTGGCGAAAGTGTTTATTAAATATAGCCTCAGATTCACTGATTTAAAATTAGGTATGAATAATTTATTTTAACACTTTCACTTAGCAAGATATTAAATTGAGGTTTGAGTTAAAAAAACCAAAATATCACCCTATAGGGGGATTGACAAGCTTTCATACTGTAATTATTTTTGCATAAAATTATTGTGTGTATTATAATGAACAATAGGGAGAATAATTTGACCTGAAAACTCCATAACAAAAAGTAAGGCATAATTTAAAATAAATTTAAAATGAAATACAATTACATCTTTGGCTTAATGATTCTAAGCCTGCTAATTTCGCAACAGCTTTTCTCACAAAAGGAAAGCACAAAAAATCCTCTAAGAGGTGAACAGCAAATTGAACTTTCTGAAGGTTACAGTTTTGTATCCTCGCGGATCATGGCAGCAAATCCTGATTTTGAAAATATTTTACAGTATAATCTTGCAAACCTCGATTTTGCAAGAAATTCACAAGGATTTATGTTACAAAAAATCGGCCCTGTTTGGGTTAATAATATTGGAGATTGGATAAATACTGAAGGTTATATGATTAAAATGACATCGGATGATGTGCTGAATATTTCAGGTGATATAATTGATCCACAAACACCGGTTAATCTCTCAGTAGGTTATCAGATAATTGGATATTTACCTGACGAGCCATTGAATACTGAAGAAATTTTTCAGGATGTTTTGGAAAACCTTGAATTTGTTCGCAATTCAGCAGGTTTTATGTTTCAAAAAATAGGGCCTGTGTGGGTAAATAATATTGGTGATATGCAGCCCAGCGAAGGCTATCTTGTTAAAATGAATTCAGACGATAATCTTATTTATCCCGGTTCATTACCATTTTCCTGTGGAGACGCATTCACTGATTCCCGTGACGGAAAATCATACGAAACAGTACAAATTGGAAACCAATGCTGGATGGCAGAAAATCTGAATATCGGAACTATGATAAATGGCAACCAAAGTATGAGTAATGACGGTATAATTGAAAAATACTGCCAATATAATGACACATCAAATTGTGCTACTTACGGCGGATTATATCAATGGAACGAAATGATGGAATATACTTCAACCGAGAGCTCTCAAGGCATTTGCCCTTCGGGTTGGCATGTTCCTTCAGATGATGAATGGAAAATTCTGGAAGGAACAGTTGACAGCCAATACCCTGTAGGTGATCCAATCTGGAATACTACAAATTTTCGCGGTTTTGATGTTGGTAAAAACCTTAGATCCACAACAGGCTGGTATCAAAACTCAGGTACTGATTTATATGGTTTTAATGCCCTTCCGGGTGGTGCCCGTTATTCCGGATATTTCAATTATCTCAACTATGAAACTTACATCTGGACATCAAGTGAGTATGATTCAGGTAGTGCATGGGACAGGGGTTTGAAATATTTTGGTGGTAAAGTAAGCCGTGATGCCTGGCCAAAGACTTATGGTTTTTCGGTTCGTTGTGTGAAAGATTAAATTACTAAATTAACTAACAAACGGGGGCGGAAAACTTGATATACTTGAAAACTAATAGATAAAGCTTAATAATTATTGTGGAATAAACACCACAGTCCCCCCCAATAAGGATACTATTTTAATGGATAGTATCCTTTTTTCATTTTACATAAAAAAATATTAATTTCCAAGAGATATGTGTTTTGAAAAATACTGCAGAGACAAGTCATGCCTTGTCTTTACAAAGTTTTACTCTTAATAAAATCAAACAATAGCCTGACCCCAATACCGGTTCCACCGGCAGTCCAGTAATTAAATTTATTATCAACAAATGCCGAGCCGGCTATATCAAGATGAATATAAGGATAATCGGTGAAATGCTCAAGGAATTTTCCGGCTGTAATTGCTCCTCCATCAACATTGCCGAGGTTTTTAATATCAGCAATTGTCGATTTTAATGATTCTTCATATTCTTCCCAAAACGGAAATTCAACAATACGTTCATACACGTTGTTTCCGCTTCGTTTTAATAATTCCATTTCGTTTTCAGAACCGGAACCCATTGCTGCAATACCAAATTTATCAATTGCTCTCATAGCTGAACCCGTAAGTGTTGCGCAATCAATAACTAATTCAGGATTGAATTTTTTTGCATAACTCAATGCATCAGCCAGAATCAGCCTTCCTTCAGCATCCGTATTAATCACTTCAACCGTACTCCCATCAAACATTGTAATAACATCGCCCGAAACATAGGCATTTCCGTTCACCCTGTTGTCGGTTGCAGGAATTAATGCAATAACATGAACAGGTAGTTTGGCTTTTGCAATAGCAGCAATGGCACACGAAACAGCGGCAGCCCCGGCCATATCAGCTTTCATGCCTTCCATGAAATTTCCGGGCTTGACATTCATACCTCCCGTATCATAAACTACTCCTTTCCCAACAAAAATATATGGTTTTTTGTTGATTGCATTTTTGGGTTTCCATTCGGCAATCGTAAAAGTAGGTGGGTCAACACTTCCGCTATTTACGGCAAGAAGCCCGCCCATTTTCAATGCTTCTATTTTTTTTCGGTTTAATATTTCAACTTTAAAACCCGAGTCATTTCCCATTTCTTTTATTTCTTCCGACAATTTTGTGGCATTCATAAAATTTAATGGTTCGTTGACCAGTGTCCGGCATTTTAATGTATGAGAAATTTTTATATTTAATTCATCAATTGAGCTTTCAATAATTTCCTCTGAAAAAATTTCGATTTTCGCTAATGAATTTTCTTTTTCTTTAAAATCTTTAAAATATTTTAAAAACTGGTAATTTGCTAAAGCCATGCCCTCGGTATATGCCAAAGCTTCTTCAGAATTACCTTCGATATCATAAATAACAATATCTTTAATTTTATTATTATTCAAAATTAAAGCAAGCTTATCAGCCTCTTTTCTACATAAATCCAAAACCTTATGCTTTGTATCCTGGATTTTTTTGTCTGGATTTATAAATTGAATAAAAATCCACTTAGTAAGTTTATTAAAAGATATTAAGTTCTTTTTGTTCTTTTCATTCTGAAGCTTAACATATTCGTATTCATCCTTAGAAAGAATATCTTTTTCGATACTTTGAATATTTTTTATAAGGTAAACAATATTTTTATCTTTTTTTATTTTAGATGTTTTTGTGATATTAGTGTGCATAATTAATGTTATTTTTGAAAAATTGCTGCAAATCTAAAAAACTTAAAGGATTTTCAGTGATTTGATTTTTATAAATGAGTCAGCTATAATAAATGTTAAAATGGTTCACGCAAAGCACACAGACGAATCGCAAAACAAGCAAAGTATTGATTATAAACAAACATATTTTGCGATTTTTGCGTTAAAACTTTCCGGTCTTTGCGAGAAATGAGTTTTTAGACCGGATTTATAAATTATACGGTAATTTGTTGAAATACTAAAGAATGACAAATAACAGAAAAAAAAAATTATTAGAAAAAGCCTTGAATTTCGGATTTTTAGACTCGGAAGAAGGATTGTATTTATATGAAAGCGCATCCACTGCCGAATTGATGCTTGTTGCAAATGAATTACGCAAAGAACAATGTCCGGGGAATAACGTTGGTTGGATAATTGATCGAAATGTAAATATTTCGAATGTTTGCATTGCAGGCTGTAAATTTTGTAATTTTTCATGCTCACCAAAGTCATCAAAAGCTTACATCACTTCTTTAAAAGAATATAAAAAAAAGATCAATGAATTATTTAAACTTGGTGGAAATCAGATATTATTGCAGGGTGGAATGAATCCTGATCTCGGAATAAACTTTTATGAGGATTTGTTCAAAACCCTGAAATCAGATTTTCCTGAACTGAAACTACATGCTTTAGGCCCTCCGGAAATTGTTTTTATTTCTAAAAAAGAAGGTATCTCATTTTCCGAAACTCTAAAAAGATTAACTGATGCCGGACTTGACAGCCTGCCAGGTGCAGGTGCCGAAATTTTGGTTGATCGTGTTAGAAGCTTTCTGTCAAAAAATAAATGCACTACAAAAGAATGGCTTGATGTGATGCGTGAAGCTCATAAATTGAATATTTTAACTTCGGCAACAATGATGTTCGGGCATATAGAAACGATAGCAGAACGAATAGAGCATTTAATCGCGGTCAGGGAAGTGCAGGCCGAAAAACCAGAAAATTCAGTTGGATTTACTTCATTCATTCCCTGGACCTTCCAGGATGAGGGAACAGTTTTAAGAAAACAACATAATGTAAAAAACTCTGTTTCAGCCGACGAATATATCCGAATGATCGCCATTAGCAGAATTATGCTACCAAATATAAAATATATTCAACCCTCCTGGTTAACAGTAGGAAAAACGATAGCTCAAATTTGCCTTCATGGAGGTGCAAATGATTTTGGTTCGATAATGATTGAAGAAAATGTTGTTTCGGTTGCCGGAGCCGATTATCATTTCGATGCACGCGGAATACAAAAAGCTATTCGTGAAGCGGAATTTTCGCCGAGGCAAAGAAATCAGGCTTTTGAGTATTTTTAGTCTAAAAACTCACGGGGTGACTTGAAGTCACCCCGTGAGTGATTCTGAGAAATCAAAAAAGCCTATCAATTTCCACTTTATACTTTTTGTAAATAAATTGTCTTCTGAGTTTTAAACTGGCAGTTAATTCTCCTGTCTCGACCGACCAGGGTGTGTCGAGAAGTTCAAAACTCATTATTTGTTCAGTTTTCCCAAAAGCAGAATTGCATGTATCAACTTCTCGTTTAAAACGCTTTTTGATCACCGGATCAGCGAGCATTTCCTTGTTTGTAGTGTAATTTATTTCCTTCACCATGCACCACGAACGTAAATGCTCGAAATCAGGAACAACTAATGCGGCAGCATATTTTTGATTCTCGCCCAAAACATAAATTGTATCAATAAAAGGAGACTCTTTAAACTTATTTTCAATTAATTGAGGGCTGATATATTTTCCGAGCGAAGTTTTAAAAATCTCCTTTTTGCGGCCTGTTATTTTCAATTGTCCGGTTTCTTCTATTTTCCCGATATCGCCTGTATGAAACCAACCATCTTCATCAATTACTTCCGCAGTTAGTACCGGTGCTTTATAGTAACCTAACATTATATTCGGGCCTTTGCATAAAATTTCCCCATCCCCGGCAATTTTAACTTTCACATCCTTTAAAATCGGGCCAACAGTTCCAAATTTGATGCCGTTTTTCCAAAAATTACTTACTGCAATAACAGGTGAAGTTTCGGTTAAACCGTAACCTTCGAGCACAGGAATTCCGGCTGCCGTAAAAATTCTGGCTAATCTTGGTTGAATAGCTGCACCACCGGAAACCATTACTTTGAAATTTCCACCGAGGCCTTCCTGCCATTTATTAAAGACCAGTTTTTTTGCAATTTTTAATTTGTATTCATACCACCAACCATTAGCACCATCAAGTTCGTATCTCAAACCTAAATTCACCGACCAGAAGAAAATCATTTTTTTTATCCCCTTCAACTTTCTTCCTTTAAAGATAATTTTATCATATACTTTTTCCAATAATCTTGGAACTGTTGACATAATATCAGGTTTGATTTCTTTGATATTATCTACAATTGTAGCAAGATTTTCAGCATAATAAACTGAAATTCCAAGATATTGAAATAAGTAATTGAGCATTCGCTCGTAAACATGACAGAGCGGGAGATAACTGATGGATTTACCTTCTTCACCTACCGGAGGAATTTTTGAAACAGCTTTAAAATTACTTATAATGTTATTGTGAGACAACATTACACCTTTTGGATCACCGGTAGTACCGGAAGTATAAATCAATGTTGCCATTTCATTCGGTTTAATGCTTGCTTTAATCAATTCCAGCTTTTGAGGTTCGGAGTTTTGTTTTCCAAGTTCAATTAATTCACTTAAATGCTTAACGCCTTCATGTTCTGTGAATGTGTATAAACCTTTTAAAGTTGGAATATTCGGTAAAATATGCTCAATTTTTCTTAAAAGTTCCTTCCCGGCAACAAAAACATATTTTACTTCTGCATGAGTTAAAATATATTGATAGTCCGATTCGCTTATAGTAGGATAAATGGGAACATGGATAGCTCCTGTCTGCAAGATTCCCATATCAATAAAGTTCCATTCGGGCCGGTTATTTGAAATAGTAGCAATATTATCGCCCTTTTTTACTCCGAGTTTTAATAAACCATAACTAATATCATTAACTATTTCAATGTATTGATCGATACTATACCTAACCCATTCTCCTTTTTCCTTACCCGCTACAACATCATTTTTAGGCTTGTATTTTTTCTTATATCTTGTTAATATGTCAAATATTCTGGTAACTTCCATTGCCATTATTTTTTAGTTTTCAAGATTTAGATGCAAGTATATAAAAAAAAAGAAAACCAGGAAATGAAAAATGCCAATATTTCAATCCTTATTTGTATTTTTACATACAAAATTAAAATATGTTTATATGGACTTTTTAATCAGATTAATTGTTTCGGCTGTTGCAGTAATACTTTCTGCATATATTTTGCCTGGTGTTAGTGTCAAATCATTTTGGACAGCCTTATGGGTTGCATTGATTTTATCTTTGTTGAATATTTTTGTAACTCCGATAATGGTCCTTCTAACTATCCCGATCACAATAATTACATTCGGATTATTCTTGTTTGTAATTAATGCTATTGTAATTTTAATAGCAAGTGCTTTGATTTCGGGATTTAAAGTTAAAGGATTCGGCTGGGCTCTGATTTACAGTATAATTTTAACTATAATGAGCTATATTCTTGAGGAAGTTACTAATGTTGAATTATTGAACATTTAAATGAATGTTCAGAAGTGTACTTCGATAATTGACCCTGTCTTTCATTTACCTTACAATCAATAGAATAGCAAGATTTAAGATTATAGTATTGTTTTAAATTTATGGTCAGATAATTGAAATTGAATTTTCAAATTATTAAGATTATCTATATCAAATAGTACTTCATCAGAGTCAAACCCAAATCCATTCCACTTATATGATACTACTTTTTTTATTGAAGTGTCTTTTGATTCCTCTAATATTATTAATTGATTTGTATTACTACCAATTTTAAAATCTGTGATTGGATTTCCAACCTTTGAACCTAACCATTTTGGGAATATGTAATCTTTATCTCTATTAAATACAAAAATTCTGTTTTCTTCTTTTTCGTAATATTTTGTTGATTTATAGACTCCCAGAACAAGTTCAGGGTTTTCATCTTTATCCACATCCAAAATTTCTATTTTCCAGGGATTATAATCATCATGGCTATCAATTGATGGTTTTAAAAACGCATATTTGTTAATAGAAAAAGGAAATACAGCAATTCTTGATTTTTTGGTTGTGTTGTTAGAAATGATTGAATAAATATAGACTACACCGTTCTCACAATAAATACAGGCATCTTTAAATTTATAGTTTGTGTCAGGAATTTGATACAAATAATTTGAATTGTTTTTATCCCATACAGAAATTTGACTTCTGAAAATATCAAATTTTATATTGTTAGATTTTAACTCCTTTATTGGTTTTTCTGCATCATATTGTATTTGAATAACCTCTCCAACTAAATTAAAGTTCGTATTAAACGGATTTGATACTTTCTTTAAGTGTTCAAATATTTCGCTTGTTACTTGCGAAGTTGCTAATTCAGGTCGATTGTTTTTTATATAAACTGGTATAATTTCCGGCATTAAAATATTTCCATCTTTAAATTTGCATTTAAAAATTACACTTTGTTTTTGTAGTTCTTGTGAATTATCAAAAATAAAATTCCCCAGACTGTAAAGAATAAGCTTATTTCGATAAGTTTCGATACTTTGTAGAACATGCGGATGATGGCCTAAAACCAAATCAGCTCCTGCATTTATTACTTTATGAGCATATTCTGTCTGCCTTGAAGTGGGAATAATACTATTTTCGTTTCCCCAATGAAAAGAAACTATGATATTGTCAATTATAGAATTGTAATCCTGAATTATTTTACACAATCTATCAATTTGTCCAAAAGCAGGATAAGGTCTATTTTCACTGAAAGTTGTTCCTTCAAGTAAAAATTCAAGTACACCAAAAATGGCAAATGTTTCACCATCTTTTTCAATAAGCAATGGCTTAAAGGCTTCTTGTTGATTTTCACCTCCTCCAATTGTAAAAATTGAATCATTCCTTAATAATTCAATTGTTTTCAAAAATCCTGTTTTGCCATAGTCAATTGTATGATTATTGGCTACTGATGCTATATTAAATCCGGCATATTTTAATCCTTCAATATAATTGGGTTCGGCTCTAAATGAATATCTTTTATTAATAGGAAATCCATTTAAACTGTCAACAATAGGACATTCAAGATTAAATAGTGCTAAATCATTCTGAGATATTATTTCCTTAATATTCTCAAAAGGGTAATTAATTCCTTTCTTTTCAATAATATTTCGAACATCCCTGTCTAATAAAACATCTCCAACAGCACAAAAACTAACCTGAGCGATAGAATTGCAAATGACAAGATTCAATAAGAACAACAGAACTACATATTTAGCAACCTGTATCATAATAAATAATTTTCCAACCCGGTTCAGTTGATGAATCTGGAATTTCTTGTATGTCTGGTTTATATAAAGGAGTTAACTTTTTTTCATATTTTTGGTTTGACTTATAATTTATCCAATCTGGCTGTTCAGGAGCATTACCATTGTTTAGCATTTCCTGCCATTTCTCATCCGTTAACCTATCGGAAATTGACCATGGAAATTCATAGAACGAAAACATTGCTCCCCTTGTTAGTTTTAGCTTACCCTCTATCTCAACAATAACATAAATTTCATGTGCTTTACCAACTCCCACTTCCAATGCCCAAAAATCTGCGGTGTGGACATCCGCAATAACCGGTATGTTTTTATCAGGCCCTACTACTTGCCACCAATTACGCGCTTCATCAGATAATACACGTAATGTAAGATTGTCCAACAAAGAACCCATTCTTTGAATTTGGTCATATTCTTCAAGACTTAATTTTTCTTTTTTACTTTCTTTTTCAGAGACAGATTTAAGAAAGCCTAATAAATCAATAAATTCATCACCAATATATCTAACTCTATTATCAAGCATTTTTCTTGCAGATAATCCATCTATAGTGAAGTTCATCAATGATAACATTCTATCATAAAACTCAATATTTGGTTCAACATATCCTTTAGGAGGTTCAGGAATCCATACTTTTAATTTTTTACCATCGCCGCCACATTCAGCAGCTATACTTTGTTTTACATAAAGTATGGTATTATGTCGTAACTCAGCCCAACTCGCCAGAGATGTGTTTAATGTTTTAGTATCCCAACCATCTGTTGTCATAAAAAACTGTAAATCATTCTTGTTATTAATCTCAAAAAGAGCCTTTAGATTGTATAACCAATGATAATATAGGTTTTGTTTCCATTCATCTTCTGTTCTACTTTTTTCTTCCTTAATTATTTTATGTAGTGAATCCGGATATGAAGGCATACTGTCCCATGAAGATTTATAATCGTTCATCATTAATTCATAAGCTTTAATATTTCCAAATCCAGCCATTATATCCAAACTATTCGGCATTTTTCGAGAAGAATCTGTTAATCGATGAAAAATATAAGAATCAGGAACAAATCTTTGTCCCATCAACCTGAATTGCTTTTTTTGTTCTCCCCATTCACCGTGTCCTGAAATCTTCTCTGATGGTAAGTTTTGTGCCAATGATATTAGTTTTCCATGATTGTCATATTCATTAATCGAAAATACAAATGGAAAAATATCATCCATTGCATTTTTTATCTCAATTGGCCCGGTATCATCTGATAAACCAACATAAAATACTGTAGGCTCATAGATATCTTTCCACAATGTTATTAAAGGCTGATTTTGATATGTTTTATTAAAGAGAATGTTTGTTAATAAAATACTACTTATTGCATTTGTTTCATTTTCAATCTCAATTCCTGCATTACCCAACCACATCATGGCAAGAAAGTATCTTTTCAATTCATCACTTCTCGTATAATGTCCTCTTGGAATAAATTGACTATAATCAAACTTTCTCTGCAATAAAGGAGAGAAACCCCACCCAGAATGATCTTCACAATTTTCAATCTCTTGTTTTGCAATTTCTTTTAAATCCCCCTTTATATCTATTTCTCCACCTTTAATAAAGTGCTGGCTTACTGCTAAATAAGCCAAACTGAAATTTATCGCAGCTTTAATATTTTGACTTCCTGTTTCATTTTGAAGAATTACCAATTCATTTATTAATTGGTCTAATAATATCTCAAGTTTAGTTGATAAATATTTTGTTTCTATACTCCTCAAAGTCATATCAAAATAAAGATGATATAATTGAAGGACGGCATCTACTGTAATAAAACTTGGTATGCCCAAGTAATCATTATTCTCGTAAATATGAAATAATTGGTTTTTATTTGTTGGTACAACTACAAATCCATTTTCACTCAATTTTTCTTTTTCGAAATCATTAAAATCCGGGTATTGAAAGCTATTATACACATTATTGAAATTAATTTGTTTTACTTCTTCTATTCGGGAAAAATCATTTTCTCGTAGATTTGTTTCTTGCTTGACCAACAAGTTAATGTTATACAAATCAGTAGGCGTTAAATCTGATTGCTTAAAATTCTCATTTGGTTTATACCAAGGTTGTTTCATAAAAAATGCATGCAATTCATATGTTTTGAAAGTCCTGCCATGTTTTGCAAATATTGAATTTCTTAGCAACCATAGTTCACTTATAGATTTATTTTCTATTTCTCCCTGAGTCAATTTATTATCAGGAGGTGTAATATTCTGACTATAACTAAAATTTATTGTAATTAGCAAAAAGGCTATTAGTTTAGTTAATTTCATGGGCATATATTTTAAAAAATTATGTTAAAACAGAACGTACAACAAAGTAACAAAAAACATTTTATATAATAAAACAAAACATAAGGAATTGTTTTAAATAATTCTAAAAATACGAAACAAAATAAAGCCTGTCAGTATGGATAAAAACATGTTAGCCGCAATGGGTTCCGGATATCAATTTAAACAATCGTAGTATGATGATTGATAGTATTGTGTGAACGCAAGCTTTTCTTTAAACTATAATCAGATAATCTCCCAAAAAATAATCCTAAAATACTCCCCATCAATGCTCCTGCAAAAATATCCCCCGGATAATGAACACCAAGATAGATGCGACTGTAACTTACTAAAACAGCCCAAAAAATAATCAGAGGTGTGAAATATTTGAATTGTTTTCCGAAAAGACAGATGAGAAAAACTGCCAAAGCAAAGGAATTTGAAGCATGAGATGAAAGAAAACCGAAATCACCCCCTTTATAGCCTTTAACAATGTGAACCAAATTGGAAATTTTTTCCTGATGAGTCGGGCGAAAGCGTTGCACCGATTCTTTAATAAGAACGGAAATCTGGTCGCTCATAAAAATCAGTAATACTATAAAACTCAAAACCACAAGACTTTTCCATTTATATTTTTTAATTATTAAAAACAGGAAAAAAGCATACAATGGTATCCAGATATATTTATTGCTTATCCAATACATCAAAAAATCGAAAAACGAATTATGTAGTCCGTTCAAAAACAAAAAAACATCGGTATCCCAAAGATTTAACTTCTCTAACATTCTTCAATATCTGATGTTAATTCTTTCCAAATCATATCTTTTAATGTCATCAGGCCTTTGTTTGTGATTGAGGAAATAAAAACATAAGGAATATCAGGAAGATCGCTTTTTATTTCCTTGGTTAATTCTTCATCAAGTAAATCCGATTTTGTAACAGCCAATAAACGGGATTTATCCAGAAGCTCGGGATTATATTGTTCTAACTCATTTAGAAGAATAAAGTATTCTTTTTTAATATCTTTTGAATCCGACGGTACTAAAAAAAGTAAAATCGAGTTTCTTTCAATGTGTCTCAAAAACCTCAAACCCAAGCCTTTTCCTTCGTGAGCACCTTCAATAATTCCAGGAATATCGGCAATGACAAAAGATTTTTCATCACGATAGGAAACTATTCCAAGATTCGGGCGGAGAGTTGTAAAAGGATAATCGGCAATTTCGGGTTTCGCTGCAGAAACAACCGAAAGCAAAGTTGATTTCCCTGCGTTCGGAAAACCAACAAGCCCAACATCGGCCAAAAGTTTTAATTCAAGAATTATCCATTCTTCAAGATGAGGTTCACCGGGTTGAGCATATCGGGGTGCTTGATTAGTTGAGGATTTGAAATGATCGTTACCCAAACCACCACGTCCGCCTTTTACGAGAATATGAGTTTGATTATCATCCGTGATTTCACATATTACCTCACCGGTTTCGGCATATTTTGCAATTGTTCCCAATGGCACTTCAATTATAACATCAGCACCATCGGCTCCTGTGCTTCGTTGTAGTCCGCCTCCTTCGCCATGGCCTGCCCTGATGTGTTTTGTATATCTCAGGTGAAGCAATGTCCAAAGTTGGGCATTGCCTTTAATTATTACATTTCCGCCTCTTCCTCCGTCGCCTCCATCGGGGCCACCCTTGGGAATGAACTTTTCACGCCGGAAATGAGCCGAACCCGGCCCACCTTTTCCAGAGCGACAATTAATCTTTACGTAATCAACAAAATTTGAAATGCCCATTTTATAAAAATAAATTTATTAAACCTAACCCAGAATAAACTGCAAATTACAAATATCAAAAAACAAATAAATTCCAATTTATAATTCTAAAAATTCCATACAATCCATTAGACGTTGTGATTTGTGATTTTGAATTTGATTTTTGTTATTTATTTGATTTTTGATCATTGTTACTTATTTATTTTCTGCTAAAAAATGACAGAAATTAAATTAAAATTTATTTCACCAGAGTATAAATATCCGGCAAATTTCTTGCATATCCATCGTAATCCAAGCCATAACCTACAATAAATTCATTTGGTATTTCCATACCTATATAATCAATAGGATAATCTTTTTGAAATGCATCGGGTTTGAAAAGCAGGGTTGCAATTCGTACATCGGCAGCTTCAAGATGTTTAAGTTTTTGAATAGTATTTTCCATTGTAATTCCTGTGTCAATAATATCTTCAACTATAACAACATAGCGATCTTTCAATATTTCATCAAGCCCAATTAATTCCCTGATGGTGGATGTTGTTTTAGTTCCTACATAAGACGAAAGTTTAACAAATGAAACTTCGCATTCGATATTGATCTTTTTAAAAAGATCGGCAGCAAACATAAATGCACCGTTTAAAATCACCAGAAATAACGGAGATTTGCCTTTCAGATCGCGATTAATTTCGTCAGCTACTTTTTGAGTTGCTTTATCAAGTTCTTCTGCTGTGATAGAAATAGAAAACTCTAAATCTTTTACTTTAATTTTTTTCATCATTTACAAAATTATTATCCACAAGGATTTACTGTTCTTTCGGACAGATCATTGATAATTCCGAAAGAAAATTCCTGTTTGCGAAAATAGTATTTTTATAAAAACTAAATGATAATTAGTTTTTCGATTATAAAACTTGTTTTGGCTAAAATTTATTTTGAGGAGACAGAAAGGAGTTTTCTCTGAGAAATACGCTTTCTCATAATAGGAATACGGGAAATTATAGTATCTAAACACAAATTGGAATAGAGTAACATAACATTTTCAAATAAACCACGAAGTGGTTTAAACTTGAATAGCCATAGGTGAAACCTTTGGTAAGAGTATGAAAATGAAACAAAAAACCCCAACGGGGTTTAACATATTAAAA